>JAZKHQ010000007.1:44610-245492 GCA_040385285.1 Pseudomonadota bacterium | reverse complement strand
AGCGGCCCGGCTTCGTGAAGAGCCGCGACAACCTGATGGACGCCGCCTACGACGACCAGGTCTATGTCGACGACCGCACCATCGACAGCCACGTCAAGCGGATGCGCAAGAAGTTCCGCGTCGTCGATCCCGAGTTCGACGCCATCGAGACATTGTATGGCGTCGGATACAGATACCGCGAAAGCTGACCCCGCCGGCCGCTGGCTGGGCTGGCTGGACGGCGACCTGCTGAGGCGGCTGGGCCGCTTCGGCGGCTCGCGGCTGGGCGGCCTGATCCTGGCGCTGAACCTGCTGAGCCTGCTGATCCTGTTCATCGGGGCGCTGGCCCTGAACGAATGGCGGCGCGGTCTGGTGGAGGCGCGCCAGGAATCGCTGGCGGTGCAGGCCGAGCTTCTGTCCAACGTGCTGGGCGACCTGGGCGCGACCCAGGGCGAGCCCTATCCCCTGCTGAACCCCATCGAGGCGGCCAAATGGCTGCGCGACGACTTCATCCCTGCCGGCCAGCGGGCGCGCCTCTATGACGTCGACGGCGTCATCGTCGCCGACAGCTATGAGGTGTCCGAGGCCATCACCGGCGAGCCCCTGCCCGCCGCGAAACCGGCCGGGACGCCCGTGGCCGAGAAGCCGGCGACGGGGATCGAGCGCGACGAGGCGCGGCAGGAGAAGGCCCGCACCGAACTGGCCGAGGAGGTCAATCTGGCGCTGAAGGGCCAGCCCCAGGCCGGGGTGCGGCTGTCGGAAAGCGGCGACCGGGTGGTGTCTGTGTCCATCCCCGTGCGCCACGTGCAGATGGTGCTGGGGGTGCTGACCCTGGAGGCCGCCGACGTGGACGCCATCCTGGCCAAGCAGCGGCTGGCGCTGGCGCCGTTCGCGGTGGTGGCGCTGGTGGTGTCGCTGCTGTCGTCCCTGCTGCTGCAGCTGTTCATCGCCCGGCCGGTGATGCGGCTGTCGGCGGCGGCGGATCAGGTGCGGCTGCAGAAGGCGCGGGCCATCAGCCTGCCCGACCTCGAGGGCCGCAAGGACGAGATCGGCGATCTGGCGCGGTCGCTGGAAAGCATGACCGAGACCCTGTCGGACCGCATGGACGCCATCGAGCGCTTCGCCGCCGACGTCAGCCACGAGATCAAAAACCCCCTGACCTCGATCCGCTCGGCGCTGGAGACGCTGGATCTGGTCAAGGACAAGGCCCAGCGGGACCGGCTGACCGCCCTGCTGCAACAGGACGTGCGGCGCCTAGACCGGCTGATCACCGACATCTCCAACGCGTCCCGGCTTGATGCGGAGCTGTCGCGCGACCGGCCGCGGCCGGTAGACCTGTCGGTGCTGCTGACCGACATCGTCAGCGTCTATGAGGGAACGCTGAAGCCGGGCGAGGCCACGGTCACCGTCGACGTCGGAAACGAGCCGCAGCGGGTGCTGGGCCGCGACGGGCCGCTGGGGCAGGTGTTCCGCAACCTGATCGACAACGCCCGCTCGTTCAGCCCGCCGGGCGGGCAGGTGCGGGTCAGCCTGTGGCGCGAGGACGGCGATCCGGATCAGCCGGTGCGCGTGCGGGTCGAGGACGACGGACCCGGCGTGCCGCCCGAGAATCTCGAGACGGTGTTCGAGCGCTTCTACACCTCGCGGCCCAAGGGGGCGGCGTTCGGCGGCAACTCCGGCCTCGGCCTGTCGATCGTGCGCCAGATCGTCGAGGCCCACGGCGGTCGCGTCTGGGCCGAGAACCGCCGCGACGTGACCGGCAAGGTCACCGGCGCGCGCTTTGAGGTGGCCCTGCCCGGACGGCGGGCGTGATACCGGAAACCCTGCACGCCGACGCGGTGGCGCGGTGGACGCCGGCCGGCTGGCGCGGGGTTCTGATTACGGGCGCGTCCGGCGCGGGCAAGAGCGATCTGGCGCTGAAGCTGATCGGCCGCGGCTGGCGGCTGGTCAGCGACGACTACAGCCACGTCTGGGCCTCGGGCGGGGCCCTGTGGGCCACGGCGCCGGAGCGGATCGCGGGCCTGATCGAGGCGCGGGGGCTGGGCATCGTGGCGATGCGCACGCGCCTGACGGCGCGCATCGGACTGGTGGTCGAGTGCGTCGAGGGGACGGTCGAGCGGCTGCCGGAACCGGCGGTGGCGCGGATCGCGGGGATGGATGCGCCGAAGCTGAGCCTCGACCCGCGTCACGCCTCGGCGGTCGAATTGGTCGCAGCCGCGGTCTCCCGCCTTTAACACTGTGACGGATTGGAGTATCTGCCGCGGCTTGCGGCCGTTTTCCGGATCGGCCGGACGCGGGGGCGTGTTCTTGGTGAAGCCTTCATGATCGGGCTGGTGATCGTCACCCACGGGGGACTGGCCTCGGAATTTCTCGCGGCGATGGAGCACGTGGTCGGCCCGCAAAGGGGCGTGGCCGCGATCTGCATCGGACCCGAGGACGACATGGAGCGCCGCCGGCGCGACATCGTCGACGCCGCCGAGGCCGTGAACGACGGCGACGGCGTCATCCTGCTGACCGACATGTTCGGCGGCACACCGTCGAACCTGGCCATCTCGGTGATGGAGCAGACCCATGCCGAGGTCATCGCCGGGCTGAACCTGCCCATGCTGATCAAGCTGGCCAGCGTGCGCGGCCGCGAGCCGCTGGAGGCCTGCGTCGCCCACGCCCAGGACGCCGGGCGCAAATACATCTCGGTCGCCAGCTGGGTGCTGTCGGGGGACAAGTGAGCCAGACCGCCACCGCCACCGTCGGCATCTGCAACCAGCGCGGCCTCCACGCCCGCGCGTCGGCCAAGTTCGTCAAGCTGGCCTCCAGCTTCGAGGCCGAGGTCCGCGTCACCCGCGACGGAAGCACCGTCGACGCCCGCTCGATCATGGGCCTGCTTATGCTGGGCGCCGGCAACGGGTGTGACGTGCTGATCGAAGGCGAAGGCGCGGACGCGGAAGAGGCGGTCTCGGCCCTGGCGGAGCTGGTGGAACGGAAGTTCGACGAGGATCAGTAGGTCCGCCGGAACCGGGGCCAAGCGTGGCCGTTTGAGCCTCATGTCCATGAAACGCATCCTTCCGCTGAGCCTGCTGGCCGGCGCCGTCATCGCGCTCGGCGCCTGCGCCACCCTGCAGCGGGGGCCGGTCGGGAACGCCGCGGTCCCCCAGCCGGCCAAGGCGGTGGACCTCAATCGCTACGCCGGCCTGTGGTTCGAGATCGGGCGCTACGAGAACGGGTTCGAGCGCGGATGCGAAGGCGTGACGGCGCGCTACACCGTGCGTGACGACGGCCTGGTCGGGGTCCTCAACACCTGCCGTCAGGGCGGGGTGGCGGGCGAAGCGCGAACGGTCGACGGCCGGGCGAAGGTCGTCGAGGGCAGCGGCAACGCGAAGCTGAAAGTGTCCTTCTTCGGCCCCTTCTACGTCGGCGACTATTGGGTGCTGGACCACGCCGAGGACTATTCTTGGTCCGTCGTGGGCGAACCGTCCGGGCGCTATCTCTGGATTCTGAGCCGCGAGGCGCAGCCCTCGATTCAGACACGTGAGGCGATCATGCGCCGGGTCGGGGAGTTGGGCTACGATGTGTCCTTGATCCGTCCGGTCCAGCAACCACCCGAGTGACAGGACATCATGAACGGGGAGCGCCCGTCCCGCGAAGCGCGCCAGCGCGAAGCAGGATGGTGGAGCCGAGGACCACTAAACTTTGGTCCCACAGTGTCCCAAGGTGTAAACTAACACTTTGATCTATTGACATATTCTCAGACACAGACGCCGGTGGTGTGTGAGGTCATCCGGTCCAATCCGCACCCAGCTTTGGGGTGATCTCTAAGGTGCAAGGAGCAGCTCTAGGGCTGATATGCTGATGGCAAAAACGATCAACCTGCTCAGCCCCAGACGTGTGGCAACAGAGATGCGGTCCGGCCTCCACGCCGATGGCGGCGGATTGTACCTCGAAGTCGACGCGAAGAGCGGACGCAAGCGCTGGACATTCATCTTCCAATTCGAAGGCAAGCGCCGCCAGAAGGGCCTGGGGGGTCTGACTTCGGTGACGCTGGCCGACGCCAGAGAAGCGGCCGAGGCATGCCGGCGGCTGGTCGCGAAGAATATTAATCCGATACAGCAGAAGAAGACCGAACAGGCGAAGCGCATCACCTTCGGTGAGTATGCCCCCAAGCTGGTGGCAACGCTGACGCCTCAGTGGCGCAACACGAAGCACATCTATCAATGGAACCGCAGCATCAACGTAGATGCCGCATCTCTCCACCCCATTGCTTTGGCGGACATCGAGACCGAGCACGTCATGGCAGTGCTCCAACCGATATGGTCTGTGAAACCCGAAACGGCTTCGCGGACAAGACAGCGTATCGAACGGATTCTCGACGCTGCGAAGGCTCAAGGGTTGCGGACGGGCGACAACCCGGCGCGTTGGGCAAATCACCTCGCCCTCCTGCTGCCCAAGCGCCAACGCCTCACGCGGGGCCATCATCCCGCGCTCGGGTTCAAGGACGTCTATGCGTTCATGTCCAAGGTACGCCAGCGTCCTGCGTTGGCTGCTCGCGCGTTGGAGTTCACGGTGTTGACGGCTACCCGCACGTCGGAGGCGATCGGTGCCAAGTGGTCGGAAATCGACCTCGATACCTCAGTGTGGACCGTTCCGGCCACGCGCATGAAGACAGGGTCGCCTCACCGCGTGCCGCTGTCGCGGCAGGCCAAGGCGCTTCTGGAAGACCTACGGACAATGGCTAGCCCCCAGGCGGTCTATGTCTTTGAGGAAGTGACGGGCAGCGGCAGCACGCTCTCGAACATGGCGATGAACATGCTCCTCAAGCGGATGGACGTCGCTGGTGTGACGGTCCATGGCTTCCGGTCGACTTTCAGGGACTGGGCGGGCGAGACAACGGACTTCGCGTGGGACGTGACGGAAGCGGCGTTGGCGCACAAAGTGGGGAGCGAAGTTCAGCGGGCTTATCGCCGCGGCGATGCACTGGAAAAGCGCCGGGAGCTGATGCAGGCGTGGGCCGACCACTGTTTCACCGAGCCGGCAAGCTCGCCTCAGTCTCTTGATCTGGCGGCTTGACGCGGAGGCCTTGGGTGGCAGGGAATAAGACGGAAGGTGCAAAGGGTCGGTCGCGGCGCAAGCGACTCGGTTCCTTTCGCGCGTCCGCGTTTTCACAACCCTCCGCCGTCAGCGAAACGCCTCTGTCGTTTCAGTTGGCGTCTGAAAGGAAGGCGCTCGAAAAAACCGTGCCGGGGTTGGGAGAAGCCATCCTCAGCCGCATTGACGAGATGACCAACCTGGCCAGCTCTGTGATGCAGAGCCCACCAGACCTATCGCTCCAACTTGAGCATGGAGACGCAGAAATCTCTGCTGCGGATAGCAGCATCGACACGCCCTCCGGGTTTGCCTTGCGCGTTCTGGCCCTGAGCGGTTCGGTGCGTTGGCGGGTCATGCAGCAGCGGGGGCAGAAAGGCCGACACGTTCTCGAACTGGTCCGCGACGTGCTCGATTTGGCTGCGAACCTACATGCCCTACAGACGGAATTTCTTGATGGGCCTGACATCATCTCGGGCCGCGCACAAGTGGATGCCGGCCGAAGAGGTGGCAGGGGTCGGGCGCTAGCGAAAAAGCCAGCCCTCAAAGCTAGGAACTTGGCTTGGCAGGCCGAGGCGGAACGCATTTGGTCAGACAAGCCTCACCTGACGAAACTTGCCGTCGCTGAATCCATCAAACGGAACCTGAAAGAAAAGGCGTCGATCACTTCCATCAGGAAGACGATCGAGAAAGCTGGTCACGAAGGCTCCACCTGACCACCGCCAGAGGGCTTTGAGACTGCTCGATGCCTGTGACTGGACAGATTGGTGTCCGGTGGCGTCGGGGAGTACACAAATGACCATTCAGCCCATCCAGCCCCACGCCCTCACCGTGCGGGATGCCTGCACCTTCACGGGCCTCTGCCGCACCCGCCTGTATCAGCTCAAGGATGCGGGCATGCTCAAGTCGTTCAAAGTGGGCGGTCGCCGCATGTTCAAGCGCGACGACCTGCAGGCCTTCCTGGACGCGGCCGCTGAGGCGGGCGGTTAGCCGCTGAAACTGGTCATGGAGGGCGGCGTCGCCGCCCTCGTCCACTGTCCGACAGCAGCCGATTTCATTTCAGCACGTAGCCGATTGTCACTGACGGCGCCGAACCACCCGAAATTATCCCCGACGAGTGGCCAGATGCAGACGGTATATGGAGAAGAGCAGGGCCAGCAAGCAAGCCCTAGTCGCCGCCCGGGCGATACCGCACCTTATATAGGTGCTGAACCTAAACCCGACGTCGTTCCCCGGAGACCGGGGCGCGGAGGTCGTCGAAACAGCGCTTTTCGAGCGACACAAGGGCTTTCGCTTCGACAATGCCAAAACGTATGGGACGCCGCGCATTTTGCGGTTCTGATCGACCGCCCCCTCAATAGGTTCGTCACCGTGAACTGGACCACTGGGTGTGTCGGCGACCCCTTGGATGCGCTGGGTCGCTACATCAAGCGCGCGGGCGATTGGCTGCGGGATCGAGGTGTTGATCTTGTCTACGTTTGGACTCGGGAGGCGGTCGGCGGAGACCACGTGCACTTGCTGATTCATGTGCCTTGCGCGCTCAGCCGCGCCTTCACGCGAATGAATCGGCAGTGGCTCCGCCTGGCCGGTGCAAAACGAGCAAAGCGGGCAGTTCGCACGCTTCCAGTGGCTCGATCGTACGACGCCTACTCGTCATCGCCCGCATACTACCAGGTCAACTTGCGGGCGGCCTTGGCCTACATTCTGAAAGGTGCCCTCCCTGCAGCCGTTGCCTATACAAGAGAGTATCAGGAGTATGCGGGTGTTGTGGTGGGGAAGCGCTCCGGCACATCCCTATCAATCGGCGGACACGCTCGCGGGCGCGCGAGCTATTTCGGCAATCCGCCAACCATTCCCCCTCGGCAGCGACGCGGCTGGCACCTGTTGGCCTAGTCCCGCTACGGGCGCTGCTATGCGCCGATACGCTTACTCTCGCTGTGGGAGCACTCTCGTCAGGGACCGATCTGGTAGCGGTCGTTGCAAACCTCGCGCCTCTTCCCACGGCGCCGACATCCAAACCTCGCGCTCTTCGGCGGTTGTCAGGATCACGGGCATTGCCTTGGGGTGGACCACCCTGACCTCCGCGTTCGGCTCGGTGGTCAGGAAGGCGAACAGGTCGCAGGTTTCGACCCCGGTCTTCATCTTGCGCACGCACGTCCAGTCCGGCGTCCAGATGCCGGCGAAGAACGTGAGGGGTTGGTCTTCTGACAGCGCAAACCAAACCGGCGCGTACCGCCCCTCAGCGTCGCGGCTGGGCTCGCTGAACGCAGTGAGGGGCACGAGGCACCGGCGCTCAACCGACAGATAGGGCTTCCAGTGCCGGCTGTCGGTGTTGCGGACGTTGGTGGTGCCACCGTCGGGCTCCATCCGCAGCAGCTCGTTGAAATCGACGTCCTTGCCCTTGGCGCGCAGTTTGTCAGCGCGCTTTGTCGCCGCCTCCATCAGGGCCTTCTGGGATGACGGCATCCCCCAGCGCGCGGTGGTCAGGATGCGTTCGCCGCCTTCCATGCGCACGATAGGAGCGGCGTAGTCGGGATAGAGGTCGCGCGGCTCGATGTTGCCCGCGTCGTTCCGCATCGCCCGCGCGAGGTCGAGGATCGCCTGAGGGCCTTTGCGCATGGTGTAGAGGTTGCACATGGGCTGAGCCTACACGGGGCCAGCGGTTTGTGGAGGCGGCTGCGCTCAGGCTGCTTTCCGCAAGTCCCCTACCGTCCGCTAACGACCCATTGCGGACCTTGCCGGGCGGCCTATGGTGAGGTCATGGGACGGGGGACAGCATCTCGGGCGGGGTTCGCAGTCGTGGCGTTGGGGTCCGTGGTTGCCTGCTTGCTACTGCTGAGTTCGAAGACCACAGAGCCACCGAGTTCCGCCTTGGCGGACGAGATCGACCGCTTGTTGGTGCGGGACCCATGTATCGGATCAATCGAGGATTGGCCGTCCCGTGAGTATTCTTGGGGACGCAACTCTTGGTCAGACCCTCGTTTATTCGGCAGCCGATGGCTGGGTTCGGACACCTCAAAAGTGCTTGTAAGTTTTCGAAAGGGCCAAGGTGCAGGTTACTACCCGCCGGGCCGGACTCTGATCCGAGCGGATCAGATGCAGTTACGCTTTGACAGCAGTCCCAAAGGAATTGGTGCCATCGCGGAATACGACGTCGAGGCGCGACGGCTGTCTGATTTTGACTGCGGCCCCTACTATCCGTCCGAAGAGTCGGAAACGGGCGACCCACTTTAACGTCCGCTTCCCCCCCATAGCGGACCTTAGGAAGGTCCGCTTTCGGGCAACAAGGTCAGTCCACCCCTTCATGCCGAAAAGCGGACACTCGTAGCGTCCGCTATGGGCGGGAAAGCGGACTCTGACTCTTCGGTCCCTGACGATCCGCCAAGCGCCAGGACCGGACAATCTCTCCCTGCCGAAAAGCTGACGTTCCATCAGAGCATTGATGAGGAGACGGCGTTGGGAATCCCATGCTAGAGAAATGCCGATGCTCGTCCTCTCCCGCAACATCCTTCGGCGGTTCGGCTTCATCGGCATTTTGCTGCTGACACTAGCGGCGGCTGTGCCAACGACGGCGCAGGCTTGTGAGCCTCTCGATCAGAGCGTCATCGCAAGCGCTTCGGTGGTCAACATGGCTCCCGCTGGTTCCGACGATTGCGGAGACTGCGCTCTCGTATGCTCTCATGGCTGCTGTCACGGTGCCCACGCCGCAATACCGGCCCTTGATACGGTGCCGCTGGCCTTGCTCGGCTTTGAGCCGGTCAAGGCCTGGGCCCATGCGGCTGGCGATCTCCCTGCCGCCCCATCGGGCCTGGAACGACCTCCTCGCACCTGACCGGGCAATCCGCCGCCTGACGGCACGCTGCCCCAATCCTGAGTGACGCGACCTTTGCGGCCTGTGCCGTCGAGAGGTCATGACCCTGGACATCAGATCCGCAGCGGCTTCGCGCCGGGCGGATTGCGCGAGAACCGACATGAACATCGAAAGACATTGGCTGATGACCGGCGCGGCCGTCGTGGCGGCTCTGGGCATCGGCTTTGGCGCCGCCCAACTGCTGCGAAGCCCTTCAACCACTGAGGCTCTCGCCGAGGAGGAAGCCCACGCTGAGGAGGCCGAGGAAGGCTTCGTGGCCCTCGCGCCCGATGCGGCGGCGAAGGCGGGCGTGACCATCACCACCGTTGCCCGTGGCGGCGGCGCCGAGCTGATGTTGCCGGGCCGGGTCGAGTTCGCGCCGGGGGCCGAGGCGACCGTCGATGCTCCGTTGCCAGGAGCGGTGGTGCGGGTCCACGTCGGGCCGGGCAGCCGGGTCAGCGCGGGTTCGCCGTTGGTCACCTTGCGGAGCCCTGAGGGCGCTGCTTCCCGCGCAGTAGTGGATTCCACCGTCGCCGCCCTCGAAGCCGCACAGGCCGCTGAGCGCCGAGACCGCGACCTGTTCGAGCGCGGCTACGTCGCGCGAGCGCGTCTGGATATTACCGAAGCGGAGGCCCGCCGCGCCGAGGCCGATGTCCGCGCCGCCCG
Source organism: Pseudomonadota bacterium (assembly GCA_040385285.1). Lineage (GTDB taxonomy): Bacteria > Pseudomonadota > Alphaproteobacteria > Caulobacterales > Caulobacteraceae > Brevundimonas. Next base: position 235,921 of record JAZKHQ010000007.1, on the reverse strand, counting down.
CGCCCGCGTAAGCGCCTATGGCGCGCCTGGGTCGGACGGGCTTGTCATCGTGCGCAGCCCGATCGCGGGCGTCGTGACGCGCCTCACGACGATGCCGGGTCAGGTCCTGCACGAGGAGGACCAGGAGGTTGCCGCCGTGGCGGACAGCAGCCGCGTCGAACTGGTGTTTGAGGCCCCACCGGCCGCCGCCGCTCTGGTCGCGGTCGGCAACACCGTGACTGGCCGCACGGCCGATGGCCAAGCCCTATCGGGCGTCGTCACCGCAATCGCGCCCGTGAATGCTGGCGGTGTGGTCATCGTTCGCGCGCGTCCGGTCGGGACTCTCCCGCCTGCCGGAACTGTGCTGTCGGCGCGCGTGTCGGCCGGGACCGGGACCGGAGCCCTGGTTGTGCCCAGCGAGGCGGTCCAGACCGTCGACGGCGTTCTGTCGGTCTTTGTCGTCGATGGCCAAGGCTTCCGCGCCCGTCCGGTGGTGACCGGGCGCACCGCCGACGGCCGTACAGAGATCCTCTCCGGCCTGACCGGCACTGAACGCATCGCCGGCGCAGGCGCCTTCCTGCTCAAGGCTGAACTGGCCAAGGGCGAAGCCGAGCACGGACACTGATCATGCTGGACCGGATGATCGACGCCTCCGTGCGTTTCCGCTGGCTGATCGTCGGCCTGGCTGCCGTGCTCGCCATCCTCGGCGGTCGCGAGTTGCTGCGCCTGCCCATCGACGCCGTCCCCGACATCACCAACCGCCAGGTGCAGATCACGACCGTCGCGCCAGCCCTTGGCCCGGAAGAGGTTGAGCGACAGGTCACCTTCCCGATGGAGACCGCGCTAGCGGGCCTGCCCGGCCTGACAGAGACCCGGTCGCTTTCGCGGCACGGGTTCTCTCAGATCACTGCCGTCTTCACCGACAGCACCGACATCTATTTCGCCCGCAACCTGGTCAACGAACGCATCCAGTCCGCGCGCGAAGATCTGCCGGAGGGCTTGGCTCCGTCTATGGGTCCGGTCGTGACCGGGCTGGGCGAGGTCTACATCTGGACTCTGGAGCTCACGGGCTCCGCCGCGCGCACCAACGTCCCCTATGTCACCCCCGAGGGCGAACGGCTGGTCACCGACCAGGAAAAGGCCACTTACCTGCGCACGGTTCAGGACTGGATCGTCGCGCCCCAGCTCAAGACCGTCGAGGGTGTCGCCGGCATCGACGTGCTCGGCGGCTACGTGAAGGAGTACGCCATCCATCCCGACCCGGCGCGGCTGGCCGCCTATGGCGTAGGCCTAGTGCAACTGGTCGAGGCGCTGGAGCACGCCAACCGCATCGCCGGCGCCGGCTACGTCAATCGCGCGGGCGAGGCGTATATCGTCCGTGCCGATGCTCGGGTGAAAAGCCTGCAGGAGCTGGCGCAGACGCCGATCCTCAATCGTGGTGGTCAGGTCATTCGCGTCTCAGACGTAGCCACGGTCGAGATCGGCCGCGCCCCGCGTCTCGGCTCCGCCAGCGCCAACGGCCGCGAGACGGTGGTCGGCACGGCCCTGATGCTGCAGGGCGAGAACTCCCGCGCGGTGGCTCACCGCGTCGGCCTGCGCTTGAAGGAGATCGCGCCCAGCCTGCCGCCCGGCGTGATCATCCGCCCGGCGCTGGACAGAACTGCCTTGGTCGACGCCACCATCAAGACGGTCGAGCACAATCTGATGCTCGGCGCCGGTCTGGTCATCGCGGTCCTGTTCCTGGCGCTCGGCAATGTGCGAGCGGCCATCATCACCGCCTTGGTGATCCCGCTGGCCTTCCTGTTCGCCGCCTCGGCCATGAACCGGTTCGGCATCAGCGCCAATCTGCTCAGCCTCGGCGCCCTGGACTTCGGCCTGATCGTGGACGGCGCTGTGGTGGTGATTGAGAACACCCTGCGAAGGCTTGCGCTCAAGCGCGAGGAAACGGCGTGTCCCCTGACCTTACCCGAACGTCTTTCGGTCGCCGCGTCCTCCGCTCGCGAGATGGCGCGTCCTGCGGCCTTCGGTCAGGCGATCATCCTGCTGGTCTATGCGCCCTTGCTGATGTTCGAGGGGGTCGAAGGCAAGATGTTCGGCCCGATGGCTGCGACGGTCATGTTGGCGTTGCTGGCCGCCTTCGTCCTCAGCTTCACCTTCGTTCCGGCAATGGCCGCCCTGTGGGTCAGGGAGCCGAAGGCTGACCATGAGGAGACCCGCCTGAGCCGCGTCGCCAAGGCGCGCTATGCGCCCCTGCTGGCCGCCGCCATCGCGCGTCCGCGGGCAGTGCTGGCCGGGGCCGGCGTCGCCCTGCTAGCAGGTCTGATCGCGTTCCTCATGCTCGGGCGCGAGTTCGTGCCGACGCTGGATGAGGGCGACATCCTGGTCCAGGCATTGCGCGTGCCTTCGACTTCGCTCGAACAGAGCCAGGAGATGCAGTTCCGGGTCGAGGCGACGCTGAAAGCCATGCCCGAGGTCGATCTCGTCTTCACCCGCACGGGCACGGCCGAGGTGGCGTCCGACCCCATGCCGCCGTCGATCTCCGACACCTTCGTGATGCTCAAACCCCGGTCTGAGTGGCCGAACCCCGGCCTGCCCAAGGCCGAGCTGGTGGCGCGGATGGAGACCGCGCTCGGCAAGCTGCTGGGCAACTCCTATGAGTTCACCCAGCCCATCCAGATGCGGTTCAACGAACTGATCGCGGGGGTCCGCTCCGACGTGGCGGTCAAGGTCTATGGCGACGACTTCGCCGCAATGACACGCACCGCCGAACAGGTCGCCACCATCCTGCGCGGTATCGACGGCGCGGCCGATGTGCGGGTCGAGCAGATCAGCGGTCAGCCGACCATCACCGCGAGCGTGGATCGCACAGTGGCGGCTGCCCAGGGCATCCACGCCTCCGACGCCGCCGACGCCCTCGCCATCGGCCTCGCCGGCAGGGAGGCCGGACAGGTGCTTGAAGGGGACCGCCGCTTCGACGTTGTCGTGCGGCTAGCCGACGAACTGCGCAATGACCCAGGCATCATGGCCCAGTTGCCGGTCATGCCCGAGGAGGCAGAGCCCGGAGCCGCGACCGTGCCCCTGTCCGCCGTCGCCCGGTTCGACACCTCGGAAGGTCCGAACCAGATCAGCCGCGAGAACGGCAAACGACGCGTGGTGGTGCAGGCCAACGTGCGTGGCCGCGATCTGGGCGGGTTCGTGAAGGAGGCCCGCGCCGCCATCGATGGAAAGGTCGCCCCGCCGTCCGGAGGCTGGCTGGACTGGGGCGGTCAGTTCGAGAACCTGGAACGCGCCTCGGCCCGCCTGGCGCTGATCGTGCCTATCGTATTCCTGACCATCGGTCTGTTGCTGTTGCTGGCCCTACGGTCGTGGAAGGACGCGTCGCTCGTGTTCGCTGGCGTCCCACTGGCGTTGGTGGGCGGCGCCTTGGCCTTGGCCTTGCGCGGAATGCCACTGTCGATCTCAGCGGCGGTCGGGTTCATCGCCGTGTCGGGGGTTGCGACCCTTAACGGGCTGGTTCTGATGCAGGCGATGCGTCAGCGCTTGGACGATGGTCTGCCAGTGGCTCTGGCTGCAGTCGAAGGTGCCATCAGCCGTTTGCGCGCCGTCCTGACAACAGCCTTGGTGGCCGTGCTGGGATTCGTCCCGATGGCCTTCGCCTTCGGCCCCGGAGCCGAGGTTCAGAAGCCGCTGGCGACGGTGGTGATTGGCGGTCTGACGACGGCGACGCTGCTGACGCTCATCGTGCTGCCTGTGTTGGCGAGTTTGGCTTGGAAATCTGACAAGCCATCTGGACGACCAGTGTGAGGCTGCATCACGCAAGAAGCGGACATTGGCTCACGGCCGGCAAGCGGACACGCCGAAAGTCAGCAACGAGTCACTTCCTGGCTCGGGAACTGCGGGCTTGGAATGTCCGCTTTGGGTCGATAGCGGACACCAGGTAGCCGCCGGAATGCGGACGTCCTGGTTAGCCTATCGCGGCGGCGGCGGTACCCAGGGGTCAATCGGCACCGGATCGAGCGGGTAGTCTGCAGTGAAGGTGAATAGGCCGAGGGCATCGGCGTTCTCCATCAACCCCATGAAATCGGTCAACCAGCCCGCGTAAAGCCAGTCGCGTCCTTGGCCGAGCTCCATGATCAGCGGGTAGCGTTTCAGAAACAGGACCGCCAACTCTCGTGCACTCAAGCTCGATGCGTCGGTCCAACCAAAATAGTCAGCGCCTTGGCCTGTCGAGTAGTGTGCGACGTGCCCCTCATCCTCGACATAGTATTTCTTCAACGTGAAACCGTCGGGCTCGACGTTGGCCGCGTAGGTGATGTTGCAGCGCCATTGCGAACCGTTTGGGGCCTCCTGCGGGATTGCCCTGATTTTCTGATACCCGACTTTGTGAAGTTCATTGACCATGGCGACAACGCGAGCGCATCGACGGAACGCCGGGTTCTCGGGCGGCTTTAGCCGGATTTCCTTGCGGGAGGCGTATCGTTCCTTCCAGGCGATCGTGGGGAGGGTGCCCCTCAAGACCTCCTCATAGGCGTCCACTCCCGCCCCTGGCGCAAGCATCGCCATGAAGCCGGCCAGTTCACTCAGCCGAGATCGGTCGATAATGAGCGGCTCGATAGGGGTGATGGGCGCGTACTCGCTCATCAGTGTGCATCAGCCGGCGCGGCAGGACCGCTGGCCGCGCCTCTCAGGAGCAACGGAAGCGCCTCATCATTCAGAGCCTGAGCGATGAGCGCATTAACCGCGGGCCCGAAAGCCATTGCCGCATTGGCGCAGGCCGCATCCGCCATCCAACTGGTCGAGAACTGGTAATCGACGCGCACAAGGACGCCAGTGGGATTGGCTGGCGAAAACAACCTCAGCTCGATGGTCCAGCGTCCGGTGTTGAGCGTGCTCAAAGAGAACTCCTCAATCCGGCCGTTGATGACGGTGGCGGACGCGCCTTCACCCAGAAGACCGGCTTCGAAGATCTCGGTTTGAAAGGCGTCATGGACATATCGCTCGACACTGCCTCCGGGAGCCACATCAACTGGACCGAGTCCCCTGCAAGTGGGGCTGCCATCCACGTTCGGAGCGCGGTCGAATGCGCCGACGGTAACGGGGCCTTGGGGCCCGATCACCGACCTCATCCGAACAATGTTTTCGACGGACGGCCTGTATGGGCCCACCGATGTGGTGTCACAGGCGGAAATCAGACAGGCAAGGCCAAATGCCATGGCCCCTCGAACAAGATTAGTGATCATCGACAGCCCCCCGACTTCGCGCGTGGACCCCAAAATGGGTGCGATCCCAGACATCAGTAGCAACGGTCTTCTTCGTCTGGAAGTCCGCAATGCGTCGTGCCTGGGTATCGTCAGAGGCTTATGAAGCCGCGATCGCGGTGGTCGTAGCCGCCCGCGTGGACTTGGGTATTTCGCAACGTGAACTCGCCAGCCGGCTGAACAAGCCTCGCTCGTTCGTCAGCAAGTATGAGAACCGTGAACGGCGTTTGGACATTTTAGAGCTGATGGCGATTGCGCGCGCACTGGATGCCGACGTCCTCAAACTGGTGGCTGGCATCGCTGCAAATTTGCCGGCCGAGTGGCGGCTGGGATGATCCGGTAGGTCATTGCCGGACTCTGGCCGCCTCGCGCGCCCTGCGCACACACACACACACGCGCGCACGCTCGTGCGAGAGATGGTCGAGGGACAAATGCCTCAGGAAAGCGGCAAAGGGCTGCGCTGAGGGCGGGTAGTGGGTGACTGGGCCCCAAGTGGGCCACCTCAGTCGAAAACCGCCTAGGGCGCGTCCTATTCTGTTTGCCGGTTCAGACGTGCCCTACATCAGTGGCGCTGGGTGGAGCGTCGCTCCACCGTCGGTCAACCGCTGTTGCCATTGAGGCGGCAATCCGAAGGCGCTCTAGCCGCGTCACCCTAGCGCAGACCCCAAGGCCACTCCCAGCCCGGCGGCCGCCCGGGGAAATCGCTTGTCGGCGACGCGCCAGAAATGGACGCCGCTCTCGTCGCGAAAGCAGACCTCCGCAGGAGGACCGTCGCGCGGCCTAACGATCAGCCGCGGACAGGACAAGTTTGGCGAAAATCAAGAATGGCTCAAGCCGCTCGCTGTGCAGCATCAGAATTCCTTCTTCATTGGCGACCGACAGGCCTGACCTAGTCACCCAATCGAGAAGCTGGTTGGGTGCAAGATCCTGCAGATAGAAGCGCACCAATGGATGGGGCCTTGAGTGATGTGCACCGAGGACGCCGCCGTTGCAGCTAAGGAACGGGTGCGCACCCGACGCGATCAGGGCGACCGTCGCTGAGGCAACACCGACGTCCAGATGCCACAGCGCCTCAACATCATCCTGGACCTTCCGGCTCGCCATGAAGGCCCGTTCTGCCGCGCCGGTGTCCTCCGCCTCGTGGAATTGACGCAGGAGATGGTTTTCTCTTGCGATGCAATCAGTGAGGTCGGCCACACCCAGGCAAGTCAGGTCGAGGTATTCCTGATTGCCCTCAAGAAATCCTTCGTCCTCCGCAGCTTCTATGTCGGCGACCGACAGGACCGCCAAGCCTGTCAGGTCAAGCGCACCCCCGGAAGGGTCGCCGCCCGTTGCCGCCTGTCGATCGTCTTCAACCATCGCGTCAATGGGTCCTCCCGGGTGAAAGCCTAGGGGGTCCACAGGCGTCGGGTAAGAAGAACAAAAAAGGAACTGGACCTGGACCGACGGCGGCGCCAAAGTGGCGCCATGAGTTCTAACGCCGCGCCGATCACCCTCGACCGCCTTAACCTCCGCCTCTCGGGTGAGGTGTTCGCGGCCATTGACGCCGCCCGGCTGGCAAGACCGGGCCATGTGTCGCGTAACACTTGGATAACCGAAGCGGTGCAGGAAAAGCTTGCAGTCGAAGGTCGGACCGTGAGCGAGACCGGGGAGCGTCGACTTGGGTAGCTTCTACGAATTTTTCGCAGGCGGCGGCATGGCGCGGGCCGGACTGGGCGAGGCCTGGAATTGCCTGTTCGCCAATGACTTCGACCCCAAGAAGGGCGACGCCTACCGCGCAAACTGGGGCGACGCCGGCGAGTTGAAAGTTGAGGACATTCGCAAGCTTAACGGCGCGGACCTTCCGGGATCACCGGACCTCGTTTGGGGCAGCTTCCCATGCCAGGACCTGTCCTTGGCCGGCGTGGGCGCGGGCCTCGCCGGGGAACGGTCGGGTGCCTTCTATCCCTTCTGGGACGTCGTGCGGGGGCTAGCCGCCGACGGCCGCGCCCCGAAGCTGGTCGCTGTCGAGAATGTCTGCGGCTCTCTGACCTCGCATGGCGGAGAAGACTTCAAGGCCATCTGCAGGACCTTCGCCGAGGCTGGCTATCGTTATGGCGCGCTGGTGATCAACGCCGACCTGTTCGTCCCGCAATCGCGCCCTCGCCTCTTCGTCATTGGCGTTCGCGACGATGTCGATCTGCCAGCCGGGCTGACGTCAGCTCTTCCGTCGGAACCCTTCCATACCAAGGGTCTCGTTCGGGCGGTCGACAGTCTGCCTCCCCAAGTCAGAGGGAACCTAGTGTGGTGGAATCTGGCCGTGCCGGTGGCCCGCAAGGCTGTGTTCGCGGATCTGATCGAGGAGACGCCCGACAGCGTCGACTGGCATACCCCGGCGGAGACAAAGAAGCTTCTCGCCATGATGTCCAAGGTCAACAAGGCCAAGGTCGATGAGGCCAAGAGGGCGGGCCGCCGGGTCGTCGGCGGAGTCTATCGCCGCACGCGCTTTGACGAGAAGGGCGTGAAGGTCCAACGGGCGGAAGTCCGGTTCGACGACGTTGCGGGATGCCTGCGCACTCCGGCGGGCGGCTCCAGCCGGCAGATCATCTTGGTGATCGATGGATCGAGGGTTCGCTCGCGTCTGATTTCCGCCCGCGAGACCGCGCGGCTGATGGGCCTCAAGGACGACTACATCCTGCCGCATCGCTACAACGACGCCTACCATCTGACCGGAGACGGCGTCGCCGCGCCCGTGGTCACCCATTTGGCGCGTGAGATATTCGAGCCCGTCCTTGCGGGTCCGGTCCACTACGAACAGGCCGCCTGACCGAATGGGGTCCGCGGAGCCCGAGGGCGATCCGGCAGAGGCTTCGCATAGTCCGAAAAATCTGCTCGGCCGGCTGGCGACTTTCGTCGACGCCCAGAACATCCGCTCCAAGGGTGCCCTTGCCCTGCCCTTGGTAGTGACCGATCACGCGCGGACCATGGGCCTCCCTCTGGACCCGACACGGCTTCGCACGGAAAAGGAGGGCCAGGTTCTCGGGCTGGGCAAGGGCAAGGTCCAGCAGGTGCTCGCCCGGCATGGCATTGATCGGGTGCTCGCCGAAGAAGGCGGTCGCACTAGCCGGGGGTCGATGGGCAAGATGACCGCCTACGTGGCCCTGCTCAACGATCTCTACGCAGAAAGCGGCGGCGCGCTCGATCTTGACCAAGTCGAGGCTTTCTGGATTTCCAGGGTTCAGCTCTTTTTCGCCGGCAAGCCGATGGTCATGCGGCTCGATCCGCAGTCGAGCCTGCGAATGGCCTTCCGGAACCTGTTCGACCAAGCCGAAGCACGTCAACGTGAGATGCCGGGCACCATGGTAGTCGGCACGGTCCTACAGCATCTTGTCGGAGCGAAGCTGGAGGGCACCCACGGCGAGATCGCCCATCACTCCGCCTCCACCAAGGATGAGGGCCAGTCGCGTCCCGGGGACTTCGCTATTGGGGATCTCGCGATCCACGTCTCCACGGCACCAGGCGAAGCCTTGATCCGCAAGTGCCAGACCAATTTGTCCGGCGGCCAGAGGCCGATCATTCTCACGCTGGGACGGGGCGTCCCTCTCGCCACAGGCCTCGCCGAAAACGCTGGCATCGGCGATCGCATCGACGTGTTCGACGCCCATCAGTGGCTCGCCACCGGCGCGCTCGATCGCGGCGGCGACAGCCCGCCCGCTCGCGCTCAAGCGGTCGGCCAATTGCTCGACACCTACAATCGGATTGTCGAAATGACCGAGACCGATCCGTCACTCAAGATCGTGCTGGCGTCAGGCCGGGTCTGATGAGCACTCGACCGGTTCTCGCCAGGAGCGGACCCTGGGTTCTGGCCGAGAAGCGGACATCCGTGATGACGCGCCAGCGGCGTGCAAGCGCACGCAAACATCCCTCAAGGATCGCCCCTTTGCCTGCGGTCGGGCTAGCGGTGGACATCAAAGCAACCGCTGGTGGCAAGCGACGCCATTTCGACTAAGCTTGGCAGATGCACACCCACCCACCACCGGTGCCGGAACTAAAGGATTGGCTTGAACCCAATGGAACCGTCAGGGGGAACTATGGCCACCTGCTTCTCGAACAGAAGGCTGATATCGACGATGACCTGATCGACTCCCTGCGGCCCTACTTCGAGTCTGCGCATCTGGATGCCCGTGAATATTTTCACGGGCAGATCGGCATCTCACTGCATCCCGATGCGGCGGCAGACCCGCCATCGGTTAGCTATCCAAATTGCCTTCCCTCCAAGACCCGGCGCGGCCTTTTCGGAGAAGTGGTCGCCGGCTTAGTGACTGAGGCCTACAAGGAAGAGTTTGTCGGCGGCCATGAGTGGCGGGTGCCGATTTTCCTATTTCGTCAGCACGACGACGTTGAGAAATACCTTTGGAGGCTGAGGTACGATCCGACCCAAAAGCGTGAGGTCTACGGCCGGCACGGATCGGACTTTATTGGTGTCGCGCTAGACGACGCGGGGGCAGTCGTCCGGGTCATCGTAGGTGAAGCCAAATGGCGGGCGATCCTGCGACCGGCCGTCGTGGCGGACCTCCTACACGGCGACAAAGTCAGAGATCCGGTAACACGAGAACTCAGCCATGACGGCCGGGGCATCTGGTTCGAGTTAAATCGCGACAGCCCGGTGCCGCACGGGCTTCGTCAACTCCAACGCTTGCTTGAGGACCGCGATCCGGAGGGACATTCAGCCGCTATCGTTTCCATCGATCGAGCTGTGTTTGGCCAAGGCGCAGTGCCGGGCCGAACCAACCTTGTGCTTTTGGTCGGCAACGCCGCCGCCCGTCGAAACGCCCGGGACTGCCTAATCCCATGGGGGGAGCTCCCGGCGGAGTACACAGCGCCCCACGATCTGCAGGTCGTCGAGGTGATACTCCAAGGGGGTGAAGCGCTCATCGATGGTCTCTACAACACCCTCTGGACGGATGCCTGATGCCCGAGCGCGACGCAGATCGGCTCAAAGCCGCCGAGCTCATCCGACGGGAACTAGCGATTGAGAACCAGCTTAGCCGCGCGCAAGCGCGCACCTATGTCCGTTGCCTCCAATCGTCTTGGCAAGTGCCTACAATCCAATGGACGCAACGTGACTCCGAACGCCAGCTCGCCGATGCCCGCCGCCTGTTGCAGGCTGCCCATATCTTCCACTCTATCGAGGGTGCGGCGTCCCAAAGGGCGATAGATTGTTATCGCCGGACTGGCGAACTACTCGAATGGCTATCGCGGGCTGACGACCAGATACGCCGCGTTGTGCCGATCGAACTTCTGGCAGCCGGCGCCTACCAACTTGGCGGCCTGCCTGCGATGGCGGCGGGTCTGCTGTCACAAATCCGTTCACGGCACGCCGGGGTTCGCCTCTATAGCGCGTTCCTCCGCGCCGATTTCGACGGCGTACTCCGGCGAGCCGGGCTGTTCTGGCGTCGTTATCCAGAGCTGACCACTGCTGGTGCAGGCGACATGCTCCTTACCTCCCTCCGCGCGGATGAGGAAGGCGAAGACGAAGACGGGCCTTCCGTCACCTGGGCTTTCAGTGTCGAGCTCGTCAGAAGCCTTGGGCTGATCGCGGACTGCTTGCGCCGAGGCGACGATGAGCGGCTCGAACCCGCAATGGCCAAGGTGTACGCGTTGGACGCGATGGCGGTCCGCACCCTCAGCGACGATGCATCACTCGTCATCTCGATAATGCGGGCGGTCGCAGACAGCTACGTAGCGGCGACGATCTACAAACCATTGCGCGCGCTTTCAGCGCTGCACCCCGAGCGGAGTGCGCGTCTGCTGGCCTATGGCCGCGACCAGTTCAGCCGCGGCCGGGGCATCCTCTGGACATCGCAACAGCATGGGCTCCAACGCTTGTTGGCAGAAAGCTCCTTCGCGCTCTGCACACCCACGGGCTCGGGCAAGACGCTTGTCGCTAACCTGGCCCTGATCAAAGAGCTGCTGCTCAAGGAGCACGATGGTCTCTTTGGACCGCTGGCGCTCTACATCGTCCCCTCGCGTGCGCTCGCGGGCGAAGTCGAGACCAAACTGGCATCCGAACTTGGCCGGGACATCACGATCACAGGTCTCTATGGCGGCGCTGATTGGGGCATCACGGACTACTGGCTCACCAGTGATCAGCCGGTTGTCCTGATCGCGACCGTGGAGAAGGCGGAAGCGCTGATGCGCTATCTCGGACCGTTGCTCACGGCCCGAATGAAGCTGCTCATCATTGATGAAGCCCACCAGGTCGTGCCCGAAGCCAACGAAGCGACACGCTTGAGCTTCTCCGAGCACAGCAACCGGGCCATCCGTTTGGAGAGCCTTGTGTCAAGAATTCTAACGCAGCGCCCGGATGTGGTTCGCATTGCACTGACCGCGGTCGCTGGCGGCGCCGCCGGGCCGGTTGCCCGTTGGGTCGAGGGCAGGGCGAACGCCACACCTGTTGGCGTTCGATATCGGAGTACCCGCCAAGTTATCGGGGTGCTCGAAACAACCCCGAACCGGCAAAACGTTATCTTGCTCGACCTGATGAATGGGCAACCCCTCTATCTTCGCGATGAGGAGGAGCCCGTCTATCTGCGGCTGCAAATCGAGGTGATGCCCCAACTGCCAGCGCAGTGGCGAAACAGCCTGAACCGCTTCAATTGCCTCAACGTTCTGTGGACTGCGCTGCATCTTGCAGACGAAGATCAGCGTGTCCTGATCTCGGTCGCTCAGGAGCCTGAGCAAACCATGCGCTGGTACGCGGAAGCTCTCGAACGCGCGGACTGGCAGGCCGCAATGCGCTACTCGCCTCCCGAGGATGAGGCCCTTCGTGCCCGGCTTGATGAAGCCCGGGACGCATGCGTGGACTACTGCGGGGCGGACTCGTTTGAGGTCTTTCTGTTGGACCGTGGCATCGCCACCAGCCACGGACAGATGCCTCAGCGTCTGCGACGGCTGATGGTCGAGATGATCGACCGCAAAATCTGCCCGATTACCGTAGCCACTGCCACACTGACCGAAGGCGTGAACCTCCCCTTCGACCTGATTTTCCTGACGTCATTGAAGAGGCGGTCGTGGGACCCGGTCGCCGAGCAGCAGGTCGTTGCCCCGTTATCGACCGCTGAGTTCAGAAACCTAGCCGGAAGAGCTGGACGACCGGGCGCGGCGAAGGGTGTCGAGGGGATGACCCTTGTCGCGCTTCCTACTCAAATCTCCACGACGGCACCGGGAGCTCAAGCTCGACGGACCCAACAGAGACAGCGCGCGGAATTGAACCGCGACTACGAGCGCCTGCGTACCTCATTGCTCATTGAAGAACGGGAAATCGATGATGTCGAAAGCCCCTTGGCCCTTCTCCTAAATCGCATCTGGGAGCGAGCACACGGCCTTCTCGGTGTTGCACCAGACGCATTTCTCGACTGGCTGGAAAACACTGCCCCAACCACCGTCAGCGCAGACGCGGGGACCGGTGCGAATGGTGCCGCAGCTCGTCTCGCCGACGCGATCGACGAGCTGGACACCATCCTATTGGCGGCGATCGAAGAGGTTGTCGGAATCGGCGACGCGCCCATGGAGCGCCCTAACACCGAAGCCCGCCTCATAGCACTATGGCGCACAACGTTCACGGCGGTCGCGACGGCTCAGGAGGCTTGGCTTGAGCAGGCCTTTGTCCGCCGCGGAGCCGGCATCGTCGAGAATATCTATCCCGATGCAGAAGAGCGGCGCCGACTTTACCAATACGGCATGCCACCCGCCGTTGGCCGCCGGTTTGAGGCCGTAGCTCGCCAGATGAAAGCACTGCTGGTGGCAGCAGACGGCTACGGAACAGCAACTCCGACTGCGAGGATCGACCTGTTCGAGACCCTTGGCGACCTCGTGTCGGCCGACCGAGGCTTTGGATTTCGCGTCCGCCGCACTGACACCGACGAAGCGCTGCTGGCGCGGTGGGCGGACGTCCTCGGATGGTGGATGAACGAGCCAGACGTTGCCGGTCCGGTGCCAGAGAGTCTGAGGTCTTGGCAACGGTTCGTCGCAGACAATCTCGAATTTCGACTCGGCGTGGCGATCGGCGCTGTCGTTGCCCAAGCCTGGGCCGACGGTGCGGAGGAAGCCTTCACCGTGCCGAACTTGGCGGCGTGGAAGGACATCACCGGGCTGCCTTGGATCGGGTTCTGGGCCCGAGAACTTCTACGATGGGGCACCCACGATCCCTTCGTGGCCTTCTGTCTTGCTCAAGGCATTGCTCGCACCCGCGACGCCGCGACGGCACGACGCGAGGAGTACGACGACTGGCTGGCCAGGGACATCGACGACCCGACCGCAGAGGATCGTATCGACCCTCAACATTTCCTTCGCTGGCAAACCACATTGCGGCGGCCACAAGCCGCCGCTGCGGCGACTCCCTCGGCTCAGGTCACTCTGACTGGCACAACGGGTGCGCGCGGTCGCTATTCCGTGATCCCGGTGAGAAAAGACGCTGGAACCGGCTGGCTCGATCCAGCGGGTTTTGAGCTAGCTGAAACACACGTCCGCGCCCGCGTCGGCAGTCGGCCTTCCCGCAGCGACTTTGAGCTGACCACGATCGGCCAAGCGCCAACCATCACGCGCCTATTCCGCCCCGCCTGACCCACACGCCTCCAGTTGCGGAATGATTGTTTGGCCACCGAGGCTGAGCTTAGAGCCAGTTGGCAACCTTGCCGACCGCTGCCGTGAGTCATCTGCGGCCGCCCTGAATTTAGATTCTAAGCGCGGGCGGTAGGCGGACGGTTTGATGGTCCGCTCCGAGTCAGAAGCGGGCGAGGTTTGGGCACAAAAGGACTTTTGGCGGGCTGCGCCGCCCGCTTGTGAAGGCCTGTAGGTCCGTGCAGTGCCTCTCACGACAGGTCGATGCGACATGCTGGCGACTGGGGAGGCGCGAGCAGAAATATCTCGCCTTAGGGCGGGAGCTAGGGTGATCGGCCTATGATCACTATAATCTACTGTAATCTAGTGATAATTTCCACCCGCCTGGTGGAGCCGAGGGGAGTCGAACCCCTGACCTCGTCATTGCGAACGACGCGCTCTACCAACTGAGCTACGGCCCCCTTGCCCCGGTCTGCACCGGGTCAGGCGAGGGCGCGACATACGAGGGGCGGGGCGGTGGTGTCAACGGCGTCCGCCGTCGCTTCACCAGCTTCCGACGTTGGGCATGGACACCCAAGGCTCGACGGGGGTCAGGGCCTCGCCTTCCTGGAGCAGTTCGATGGAGACGCCGTCGGGCGAACGGACGAAGGCCATGCGGCCGTCGCGAGGCGGGCGGTTGATGACGACGCCGCCGTCCATCAGCCGCCGGCACGCCGCGTGGATGTCATCGACCTTGTAGGCCAGGTGGCCGAAGTTGCGGCCCGACGGATAGGGCTCGGGGTCCCAATTGTACGTCAGCTCAAGCTCCGGCGACCGCTCGGCGGCGCTGCGCTCCAGATCGGCGGGGGCGGCCAGGAACACCAGGGTGAAGCGGCCGGCCTCGTAGTCATTGCGGCGCACCTCGCGCAGGCCCAGCAGGCTGTAGAAGGCGAGCGAGGCCTCAAGGTCCGTCACCCGGACCATGGCGTGCAGGAACCGCAGCCTAGTGGCTTTCGGGCGGGCGGGCCGCCGGATCCAGGTAGTCGCTTTCGGACTTCGGCTTGGCCGACAGGACGAAGCGGCGGTCGCAGTAGCCGCATTCGACGAAGTCGTCCTCGCCCATGTCCATATAGACCAGCGGGTGGCCGAGCGCGCCGCCGCCGCCGTCGCAGGCGACCCGCTTCTTCGAGACGGTGATCTGCTCGGGCGGGGGGACGAGGATCGAGGTGTGGCGCGGCGGCATGGGTGCGGTCCGGGAAAAGGCGTGCCCGTTCCTATGCGCGGCCGCCGCCTGCGTCAAACCTCGGCGGGCGCCGGCTTGCGGCGGAAGATGCGGTCGAACATGGCCTTGCGCTTCTTGAACAGGGTCAGGCCGAGGCAGCCGGCGCCGACCCACAGGCCGATCTCGCCGATGACGGCCAGCGGCCCGCCAATCAGGGCCGCCTGGGTCAGGGTGAGGTATTCAAGCTTCGCGGCGACCACGGCCGCGGTGAAGCCGCCATAGCCGAGGACGCAGAAGACCATGGCGGTCCAGCCGATGATCCGGGTCTTGCTCATGGGAAATCTCCGTCAAGGGTCATTGTCGATATGACAAGCGTCCTAGACATTTCAACCACGATAGTCAAGCGTCATTGACACGGCTTGGCGAAGCGGCTCCCTCGCCCTACCTAGGACCACGCCCTGACCGAGACGGACCGCCCATGACCGACGCCCACGCCCTGCCCGACAATGCGATCGAAGTGCGGGGGCTGAAGAAGACCTATGCGGCGTCCAGGAAGGCGCCGCCCAAGGAGGCGCTGAAGGGGGTCGATCTGGTCATCCCGCGCGGCTCGATGTTCGGCCTGCTGGGCCCCAACGGCGCGGGCAAGTCGACCCTGATCAACATCCTGGCCGGGGTGGTGAACAAGTCCGAGGGGCATGTCTCGATCTGGGGCCGCGACATCGACAAGGAGCCGCGTGACGCCCGGGCGGCGCTGGGCGTGGTGCCGCAGGAGATCGTGGCCGACGTCTTCTTCACCCCCCGCGAGGCGATGGAGGTGCAGGCGGGCTTCTACGGCGTGCCCGCGAACGAGCGGCGCTCGGACGAACTGCTGGCCGCCGTCGGCCTGTCGGACAAGGCTAACGCCTATGTGCGGGCCCTGTCGGGCGGGATGAAGCGGCGGCTGATGGTGGCCAAGGCGCTGGTGCACAATCCGCCGATCCTGATCCTCGACGAGCCGACGGCGGGCGTGGACGTCGAGCTGCGCCGCCAGCTGTGGGCCTATGTGCGCAAGATCAACGCCGAGGGCGTGACCATCCTCCTGACCACCCACTATCTGGAGGAGGCGCAGGAGCTCTGCGACACCATCGCCATCGTCAACCGGGGCGAGGTCGTGGCCTGCGAGCCGACGCCGCAGCTCCTGCGCCGGCTGGACACGCGAAACGTCGTGGTGACGCCGGAGGGCACGCTGGACGGCCTGCCGACGGTAAAGGGGTTCGAGGTCGTGGGGCGGCCCAACGGCGCCTTCGCCATCAGCTACAAGAAGGGCAAGTCCTCGGTCGAACAGGTGCTGGCCGCCGTGCGCGCCGCGGGGGTGAAGATCGCCGACATCACCACCGAGGACCCGGATCTGGAGGACGTCTTCCTGGCCCTGACCTACGGCGATGCGTCGAAGCCGTCGCCGACGCAGGACTGAGGCTCAAGCAGCAAGGCTCCGTTAGCCGAGCGTAGCCCGAGAAGTCAGACCACCATCACCGTGCCGAGCAGCAGGCGGGCGCCGGTGCGGCCAAGGGTCGTGTCGGTGGCCGCCTGAAGCTCCTGCGCCAGGCGGTCGATGTTGGGGGCATAGCCGGGCAGCAGGGCCTGGGCCGTGCGCTGGACCACGGTGTTGTAGGCGGCGCGCAGGCGGGGCGCCGACTGGCTGGCGCGGGTCCGCAGCGCTTCGTCGGCGACATCCACCCCCGTCTCTACCGTCATGACGCCGCGCCGGCCGTCGTTGCGTGTGACGCTGGCGGTCACCGTGGGGAAGCGGACATAGGTCTCGCCGCCCCCCTCGCCGCCGCCGGAGGTCTTGAGGGGCTTCAGGCCGAGAAGGGCGCGACGTTCCATGCGGCGAAGATGCCGCCGGTTGCTTAAGCGAGCGTTACGCCGCCGCTTCGGCCCGCGCGGGCTCCAGCGGACGCAGGTCCAGCAGGGCGAACAGCTTCGCGTCCTCGTCCTGTTCGGGGTTGGGGGTGGTCAGCAGCTTGCCGCCGACGAAGATGGAGTTGGCGCCGGCGAGGAAACAGAGCGCCTGCATCTCCGGGCTCATGGTCTCGCGGCCGGCGGACAGGCGGACCATGGCGCGCGGGCAGACGATGCGGGCCACGGCGACGGTGCGGACGAACTCGATCGGGTCGATCTCGCCTTCACGGATGACGCGCTCGCCCAGCGGCGTGCCGGTGACCGGGACCAGGGCGTTGACCGGCAGGCTGTCGGGGTGCGCCGGCAAGGTGGCGAGGGCGTGCAGCAGACTGGCGCGGTCGCGGCGCTGTTCGCCCATGCCGACGATGCCGCCGCAGCAAGTGGCCATCCCCGCGTCTCGGACGTGCTGGAGGGTGTCGAGCCGGTCCTGATACGTCCGGGTGGTGACGACCTGGGCGTAATACTCCGGCCCCGTGTCGAGGTTGTGGTTGTAGTAGTCGAGGCCCGCGGCCTTCAGCTGCCGGGCCTGGTCGGCGGTCAGCATGCCGAGCGTGGCGCAGGTCTCGAGGCCCAGCGCCTTCACCCCCGCGATCATGGTCGCCAGCTTCGGCGTGTCGCGGTCCTTCAGTTCGCGCCAGGCGGCGCCCATGCAGAAGCGGCTGGCGCCGCCCGCTTTCGCGGCCATGGCCTCGGCGATCACGGCCGTGGCGTCCATCAGCTTCTCGGCCTTCAGGCCGGTGTCGAAGCTGGCGGACTGCGAGCAGTAGCCGCAGTTCTCGGCACAGCCGCCCGTCTTGACCGACAGCAGCTGCGATTTCTGCACCTCGGACGGATCGAACCAGGCGCGGTGCACGGTCGCGGCGTCGAACACCAGCTCCATGAACGGGCGGGCGAACAGGGCCTCGACCTCTGTCAGGGTCCAGTCGTGGCGGGGGGTGGCGAGGTCGCGCTGGGTCATGGGCGCTTGATGCGACGGGTTGCGCCGGGGAGCAAGTCTCCGCCTAAAGCTCCATCACCATCTCGCCGCGCTTCAGATCGATGGCGACCTTTTCGAACACGCCCAGCACATCGACCCCCAGCAGCATGGCCGGCGCGTCTGTGAAGCCGAGGTGGCGGAAGATGTGGAAGTCGCCGCTGAGCACCGCCAGCCGGTCCAGCACCAGACTGTCGAAATGGACGGCGTCCACGACCATCGGCTCGGCGGGCGCTGCGCGGCCCGTCGGCGACTGGATGCTGCGGCCTGCATCGGCCGAGCGCAGTTGCAGGGGACGCGCCCCGGCGGCGCGGGCCAGGGCCGGGTTGATCAGGCTGACCTGGGCGCCGGTGTCGACGACTGCGGCGGCGTGCTGGCCGCGCACGATGACGTCCACGACCATCAGGCGGACATTAGACCCTGATCTCAGCGGCTCGAAGCGCACACGCGGCCGCACCGCGCCGAGAAAGAAGTCATTGTCCATGCGCGAGCGGGTGATGGCGGCGCGCCGGGCGCCCCGGAACCGCATCGTCAGGCGCTGGTCCGCCAGCAGGTCCAGGCCGATCAGCCCGTCGAGGCCCAGCAGGCCGCGCCGGTCGCCGACCGCCAGCCGGGTGTTGACCCCGGCCAGCGAGCCGCTGCGGATCGTGCGGGCGCGCACCATCTGCACCCGCTCCAGCCCCACGACTGTGTGCATGTCCAGTTCGCCGCCGGGGCGCAGGTCGAGCGGTTCGATCAGGTCGGAGGCCACGACCGAGGCGCTGGCCGCCGTATCGACGGCGAAGCGATAGGGCCCCCGGTCGTTCAGATGCACCTCGACCACGCCGCGGTCATAGCGGTCGCCCTCGGCGATCTGCGGCGCCGGATCCTGAACCGCGTCCTGCGCCAGCGCCGGCCAGGCGGCCATTGAAAGTCCGGCGCCGATCAACGCGCGCCGTGCGAGCCAGGGCTTTTGCATCCCTTGGGTCCTCCCCTTCCCCGAACGTTGGCATGGAAGCCGGCGGGGCGCGAGCGCGACGTTCATATAAAGATATCCTTATGTGATTGTTGCCCCGGCGGGCAGGGACGGCTATAGCGGCGCCCGACCCATTCCCAGACGGCGAAAGACCCTTTTCCGATGACCGACTACATCGTCCGCGACATCTCGCTTGCTCCCTTCGGCAACAAGGAGATCGCCATCGCTGAAACCGAGATGCCGGGCCTGATGGCGCTGCGCGAGGAGTTCGGCGCGGCCCAGCCGCTGAAGGGCGCCCGCATCGCCGGCAGCCTGCACATGACCATCCAGACCGCCGTGCTGATCCAGACGCTGGAAGCCCTCGGCGCCGACGTCCGCTGGGCCTCGTGCAACATCTTCTCGACCCAGGACCACGCCGCGGCCGCCATCGCCGCCAACGGCACCCCGGTGTTCGCCACCAAGGGCGAGACGCTGGAAGAGTACTGGGACTACGCCCACAAGATCTTCGAATGGGCCGACGGCGGCTATCCGAACCTGATCCTCGACGACGGCGGCGACGCCACCCTGCTGTGCGTGCTGGGCCCCAAGGCCGAGAAGGACCTGTCGGTCATCTCGAACCCGCAGAACGAGGAAGAGGAAGCCCTCTTCAAGGTCATGAAGCGCTACATCGCCGAGAAGCCCGGCTTCTATTCGGCCATCCGCGACGCCATCGGCGGCGTGTCGGAAGAAACCACCACCGGCGTCCACCGCCTGTACGAAATGGCCAAGAAGGGCGACCTGCCGTTCCCCGCCATCAACGTCAACGACAGCGTCACCAAGTCCAAGTTCGACAACCTGTACGGCTGCCGTGAATCGCTGGTCGACGCGATCCGCCGCGGCACCGACGTGATGCTGTCGGGCAAGGTCGCCGTGGTCTGCGGCTACGGCGACGTGGGCAAGGGCTCGGCCGCCTCGCTGCGCCAGGGCGGCGCCCGGGTGAAGGTCACCGAGGTCGATCCGATCTGCGCCCTGCAGGCGGCGATGGAAGGCTATGAGGTCGTGACGGTCGAGGACGTGGCCGGCGAGGCCGACATCTTCGTCACCGCCACCGGCAACAAGGACGTCCTGACCGTCGATCACATGCGGGCGATGAAGAACAACGCCATCGTCTGCAACATCGGCCACTTCGACTCGGAGATTCAGGTCGCGGGCCTGAAGAACTTCAAGTGGGACGAGATCAAGCCGCAGGTCCATCACATCGAGTTCCCGGACGGCAAGAAGATCATCCTGCTGTCGGAAGGCCGCCTCGTGAACCTGGGCAACGCCACGGGCCACCCGTCGTTCGTGATGTCGGCGTCGTTCACCAACCAGACGCTGGCCCAGATCGAGCTGTGGACCAACAAGGCCAAGTACGAGAACCAGGTCTACGTCCTGCCCAAGCACCTCGACGAGAAGGTCGCCATGCTGCACCTGGCCAAGCTGGGCGCGAAGCTGACGACCCTGTCGAAGGAACAGGCCGACTACATCTCGGTCCCGACCCAGGGCCCGTTCAAGCCGGATCATTACCGGTACTGATCATTGCTCTCCCTTCTCCCCTCCGGGGGAGAAGGTGGTCGCGCGAGCGACCGGATGAGGGGGATGCCTGACCTTAAGGCTGGCTGTCTGGTGATGAGCGTGGGTTACACAGCCCCCTCATCCGTCAGGCTTCGCCTGCCACCTTCTCCCCCAAGGGGAGAAGGACGCCTTAAGCCGCCACTTCCAGCTCGAGGGCCTCGTCGTCGCGGCCGCGCAGACCGGATTCGAAGTCCATGAAGATGTCGATCAGCTCGTCGACATTGACACTCGCCGAGCCCCTGGCGAAGCGGTAGCGCCAGAAGGTCACGATGTGCTGTAAGGCGCCCAGCTGGTCGCCCAGGGCCGTGAACATCGTCGGCGAATGCAGCAGAAAGTCGCGGAACTGCATCGGCGCGCCCGCCTGGGTCAGGGCCGCATAGGCGTCGTCATAGACGCGCAGGGTGTTGGTGACATTGTCGCAGGCGCGGGAGATGCGAAGCCTCAGCACGTCGCGGCCCCGGTCCAGATAGTCGCGCGCGGGCTGGTCCATCTTGCCGACAGGCCTGACGGTCAGGACGGCGTCGGCGACCTCGGCCACCTCGCTCATCAGGCTGGCCAGCACCCACTTGTAGTAGAGGAAGCCCTTCCAGCAGAAGACGCCCTCCTGATACTGCTCGGGCTCGAGGCGCAGGACGACGCGCAGGGCCTCCATCCGGTCGCCGGGGTCGTTGGACAACAGCTTGCCGGTCAGGCGCTGGGCCGAATGGCGCGTGCTGACATCGCCGAAGGCCTCCATGCTCAGCGCCACAAGCGGCTCGATCTCGCGGCTGACGAAGCCGGTCATCTTCGCCAGATCCGCCTCGCCGATGGCGAAATGGCAGGGCGCCGGATCCATACCGCCCTGACGCAGCCGCTCGCGCAGCAGGAAGGGATCCAGCGACGGCAGCTCGTCCAGCAGCCGCAGGGTCTTCAGGTCCGGGTGGTTGTCTGTCAGGCCGAAATTCTCGCGCACGATGCGGTCGAAGCCGTGCTCGCCGACGAAGAAATAGCGGCCGCCGGTCTTCAGGTCGGCGGCGTCGATCGGGATGACGATCTTGGTCACCACCTGGCGGCGGCGCGGCATCAGGTCGGTCTCGTTCCTGCGCAGCCGGTGCTTGATGATGATAGAGCGGGCCAGCGCCGGACTGTGGAACATGGGCCGCTCGGCCCACTCCGGATCGCCCGCGTTGTCCGCCGCCACCTTGAGCAGATTCAGCACCCGGGCCGTGGAGGCCGAGTGGCGAAGACGAGCCAGATTGCGGACGGTTCTGTCGGCCATGTGAGGGCATCCTGCCGCAAAGGTGTGACCAACGGCTTAGCTGCTGGCGCGGCATTCGCCCGGGGGCTAGATTGCGCCCATGAACCTGTTCGACATCCTCTTCATCGGCGCGCTCCTGGCGGTGACCGTCGCCCTGGTCTTCGGGCTGAAGGCCCTGTTCACCCCCGGCGAGGCGGCGCGGTCGCAGTCGAACAGGCTGATGCGCCTGCGGGTGGGGCTGCAGGCCGTGGCCGTCCTGCTGTTGGTCGTCGCCATGTGGTGGCGCTCCACCCACGGGGCCTGACCCCGCCGTGGTCACCCTAAACCGCATCTACACCCGCACCGGCGACAAGGGCCGGACGCGGCTGGCCTCGGGCGCCCCGGCGTCCAAGAGCGATCCCCGGGTCGAGGCCTACGGCGCGGTGGACGAGCTGAACGCCACCCTCGGGCTGGCGCGGCTGCACACGGCTCAGGACGACGCGCTCGACGCCATGCTGGGCCGCATCCAGAACGAACTGTTCGACCTCGGCGCCGACCTGGCCACGCCGTCGGAGCCGCCCCCGAAATGGGAGGCCCTGCGCATCGTGGACTCGCAAGTTCAGCGGCTGGAGAGCGAGATCGACGGCATGAACGAACGCATGGCGCCGCTGGACAGCTTCGTCCTGCCGGGCGGGACGGCGCTGGCGGCCCACCTGCATCTGTCGCGCACCGTCTGCCGCCGGGCAGAGCGCGAGGCGGTCCGGCTGATGGAGGCCGGCGAGGCGGTGAATGAGGCGGCCGTGCGCTATCTCAACCGGCTGTCGGACCACCTGTTCGTGGCCTCGCGCCGGGCCAACGCCGACGGCGCCGGCGACGTGCTGTGGAAGCCCGGCGCGACGCGCTAGCGGCCCTGGTTCTTTTCCAGCTCGGCGCGCTGGCGATCGGCGTCCAGGTCGCGCGCCGCCTTCTCCGCCGCCATCCGGTGCTCGATCTGGACCAGCTCCTGGAACTTCTCCTGCGAGGCCTCGGCGCGGCTCTTTCCGTTCGGACGGCCGGTGATCTCGGCGATGGCCACCGGCTGGGCGCATTCGCCGCCCTGGTAGTCGTACCATTTGCCCGCCGCCTCGCAGCGCTTGCCCGGATCGCGCACAAGGATCTGGTAGGCGAACAGCCCGGCCAGGATCACGGCGAACGCCCCCGCGAACAGGATGCTCAGGCGGCCGATGGAGAGGAAGCGTTTCATCTGGAATTCCAGCTGTGCAGGGCGGTGTTCATGATAGCTTGACCCGGCGTTACGTTGACAGGCCCGACGCGTCGTTCCATTGCCTGCGGCAACATTCCGGCGTCAATGTGGATAGGCTCAATGAAGGTTCTCGTCCCGGTCAAACGGGTGATCGACTATAACGTCAAGGCCCGCGTCAAGGCGGACCAGACCGGCGTCGACCTCGCCAACGTCAAGATGAGCATGAACCCCTTCGACGAAATCGCTGTCGAGGAGGCCGTGCGCCTGAAGGAAGGCAAGGAGCATCACGCGGCCGGAACGGCGAGCGAGATCGTGGTCGTGTCCATCGGCGTGACCCAGGCCCAGGAAACCATCCGCACGGCCCTGGCCATGGGCGCGGACCGGGGCATCCTGATCCAGTCGGACGCCGACCTGGAGCCCCTCGCCGTCGCCAAGATTCTCAAGGCCGTGGTCGACGAGGAAAAGCCGGATCTGGTGCTGCTGGGCAAGCAGTCGATCGACGGCGACAACAACGCCGTCGGCCAGATGCTGGCGGCCCTGCTCGACTGGCCCCAGGCGACTTTCGCCGGCAAGATCGTCATCGGCGGCGGCAAGGCGACCGTGACGCGTGAAGTCGACGGCGGCCTGCAGACCGTGGCGGCGACCCTGCCGGCGGTTGTGTCGGTGGACCTGCGCCTCAACACCCCGCGCTACGCCAGCCTGCCCAACATCATGAAGGCCAAGAAGAAGGAGATCGCCATGAAGGCGGTCGCCGACTACGGCGTCGATACCGCGCCGCGCCTGACGGTGGTCAAGGTGACCGCGCCCGCGACCCGTTCCGCCGGGATCAAGGTGGCCGACGCCGCCGAACTGGTGTCCAAGCTCAAGACCGCAGGAGCCCTGTAAGATGGCCGTTCTCGTCATCGCCGACCACGACGGTTCGGCTGTCCGCGACACCACCCACAAGACCGTGACGGCGGCCCTCGCCCTGTCCGGCGACGTGGACGTGCTGGTGCTGGGGTCAAAGGCCGCCGCCGATGCGGCCGCGAAGATCAAGGGCGTGCGCAAGGTCCTCTCGGCCGAAAGCGGCGCGCTGGGCCACCAGCTGGCCGAGGCGGTCGAGGCGACCGTGGTTGCTCTCGCGAGCGGCTATGAGGCGATCCTGTCGCCGGCCACCACCGACGGCAAGAACTTCATGCCGCGCGTCGCCGCCAGGCTGGACGTCGCCCAGATCTCGGACATCATCGAGGTCGTCAGCGCCGACACCTTTGTGCGCCCGATCTACGCCGGCAATGCGCTGGAGACGGTGCAGTCGTCGGACGGCAAGAAGGTGATCACCGTGCGCCCGACCGCCTTCACCGCCGCCGAAGAAGGCGGCTCGGCCTCGGTCGAGAGTGTCGCCGGATCGGACGCGGGCAAGACCGCCTTCGTCAGTGAGGAAATGGTCAAGTCGGACCGGCCGGAACTGGGCGCCGCGAAGATCGTGGTCTCCGGCGGCCGCGCCCTCGGCTCGGCGGAGGAATTCCACGCCGTCATGGATCCCCTGGCCGACAAGCTGGGCGCCGCCGTCGGCGCCTCGCGCGCTGCCGTCGACGCGGGCTACGCCCCCAACGACTATCAGGTGGGCCAGACCGGCAAGGTCGTCGCCCCGGGCCTCTACATCGCCATCGGCATCTCGGGCGCCATCCAGCACCTGGCCGGTATGAAGGACTCCAAGGTCATCGTCGCCATCAACAAGGACGCCGACGCGCCGATCTTCCAGATCGCCGACTACGGCATCGTCGGCGACTACAAGGTCGTCGTCCCGGAGCTGATGAAGGCCCTGGGCTGAGGCCGGCCTTCATGGACCGAGACAAAGACTGAGATTGGGGCGCGGCGCCGAGAGGCCCGCGCCCTTTTCGTTGCGCTTGACTCCGTCCCGCTCGCGCAGATACTTAAGTGAATGCTACAGTATCAACCCGAACCCCTCGATCTCGCCTTCCAGGCCCTGTCCGATCCCGGGCGCAGGGCGATGGTCGAGCGCCTGAGCTTCGGCCCCGCCTCGGTCAGCGAACTGGCCAAGCCCCTGCCCATGACCCTGTCGGCGGTGGTCCAGCACCTGAAGCTTCTGGAAGAGGCCGGGCTGGTGAAGAGCGAGAAGACGGGCCGGGTGCGCACCTGCACCCTGGAGATCGCCGCCATGAACCGGGTCGAGCACTGGATCGCCGAGCGCAAGCGCTTCTGGGAGCAGCAATACGATCAGCTTGAGGCCTGGCTGGCCCGGACCGCCCCTGAGGAGAGCGACCAATGACCGTCACAAACGCCGCCTTCACCATCGAGCGGATCGTGAAAGCCTCGCCCGCCCGGGTCTTCGCCGCCTACGCCACGCTCGAGGCGAGAAGCGCGTGGTTCAAGGCGCCGACGGACATCGAAACCCTGAACCGCGAGCTCGATTTCCGGGTCGGGGGCCGGGAGCGTTTCCGCGCCCGCTGGCCCAGCGGACTGGTCTCGGATTTTCAGGCCACCTACCACGACATCGTCGAGAACGAGCGCATCGTCCTTGTCTACGACCTGCTGCATGACGAGGTGATGCTGTCGGTGTCGCTGCAGACCATCGAGCTTCGGGCCGAGGGCGCCGGGACGCGGCTGCTGCACACGGAGCAGGCCGCCTACTTCAGCGGCGGCATCGAGGCGGTTCAGGGCCGCGAACACGGCACCAGCTGGCATGTCGACAACCTCGTCGCCGTGCTCGAGGGCCGCGAGCCGAGGGCCTTCGCATGACCATCGAACTGTTCGCCCACCCCTTCTCGTCCTACTGCCAGAAGGCGCTGATCGCCTTCTATGAGAACGACGTCCCTTTCAGCTACCGGATGATGGAGGACCCCGGCGTCGGCGAGGAATTCGCGGCGCTGTGGCCGATCAAGCGTTTCCCGATCCTGCGCGAGAACGGCCGTGTGGTGCTGGAGGCCTCGATCATCATCGAGCACCTGCATGTCCATCATCGCGGGCCCGTGGCCCTGATCCCCGACGACGCCGGCCTGGCCGTCGAGGTGCGGATGCTCGACCGCTTCTTCGACAACTACGTGATGACGCCTCAGGGCAAGTTCGTGTTCGACGCCCTGCGGCCGGAGGGCGCCCGCGACCCCCACGGCGTCGAGGAGGCGCGCCGGATGCTGGACACCAGCTACGCTTGGCTGGACCAGCGCATGGCGGGCCGCACCTGGGCGGTGGGCGAGACCTTCACCCTGGCCGACTGCGCCGCGGCCCCCTCGCTGTTCTACGCCGACTGGACCTGTCGGATTCCGGAGCGGTACGGCCATCTGCTGGCCTACCGCGCGCGGCTGCTGCAACGGCCGTCTTTCGCCCGCGCGGTGGATGAGGCCCGGCGGTTCCGGCACTACTTCCCGCTGGGCGCGCCCGACCGGGATTAGCCGATCCCCGCCGAAACCGCTTGACTCATTTCGATGATTAGCTAATCATCATAATATGAGTTCGATCTTCAAGGCCCTTTCCGATCCGACGCGCCGCCGTGTGCTGCAATTGCTGCGGGCCGGCCCGATGAGCGCGGGCGAGATCAGCGACCGGTTCGAGGTCTCCAAGCCCACCATGTCGGCCCACTTCACCGTGCTGAAGGAGGCCGACCTCGTCCACGCCGAAAAGGCCGGCAAGTCCGTCATCTACCATCTGAAGCTCTCGGTGCTCGAGGAAGCGCTGCTGGGCTTCGTCCATTCGTTCGGCGTCGGGGAGACGCCGGAGCCCGTCAAGGAACCTGCGAAATGAGCAAGAACATCATCCCGCCCCTCGTCGTCGCTGGCTCCATTCTGGTCCTGGCGCTTGTAGCGACCTATGCCCGCCAGCTCGGATACATCGACGGCGAAACCGTCACGCGGCTGGTTATCGGCGCCAACGGCCTGATGATCGCCTGGTTCGGCAATCGCATGCCCAAGGCTATCGCGCCCACCCACTGCGCCGCCCGGGCCTCGCGCGTCGGCGGCTGGTCCATGGTGATCAGCGGGCTGATCTACGCCGGGCTCTGGGCCTTCGCCCCGATGAACGTCGCCCTGATCGGCGGCTGCGGCGCCGTCCTCGTCGGGATGGCGGTGACGCTCGGCTACTGCCTGTCGCTGCGGAACAAGGCGCGGGCCGCCTGACGCCATGGCCCGCCTACCCGTCCGCCTGACCCCCGGTGCCGCCGACGACCGCATCGACGGTTGGGACGTGGACGCCGACGGCCGGCCTGTCCTGAAGGTCCGCGTGCGCGCCCGCCCGGTCGAGGGCGAGGCCAATGAGGCGCTGGTCCGGCTGCTGGCCAGGGCGCTGGGCGCACCGCGTTCCAGCGTGTCCCTGTCGCGGGGTGGGCAGTCCCGGCTGAAGATGATCGAAGTGGCCGGCCTCGACGACGCCGAGGTCCGCGCCCGCATTACAGCCGCGTAATCAAATCGTCTTTGACCTGACCGTCGCCAGCCGGTTCTATGACCCCGTTCATGATCCGCAGGCTTGCGGCGACAGGGGTGTCTGACAATGAGGAACGACCGCATGCGGGGCATAAGCCTCGCGGTTCTGGCCTGCGCTCTGGGGGGCCTCGCCCTCTCGGCCTGCGCCACCACGGACGCGAAGGATGACGGCGCGGCCACGCCGCCGGCGCGTCAGGCCCGGGCCCTGCCCACGGGTCTCGACTATGCGGCCAATCCCGATCCCTATCCCTCGACCTACCGGCCCCTGCCGCGCGAGAACATGGCCATCGTCGGCGCGACGGTGCTGACCGGCGCCGGCCAGAAGATCGAGAACGGCGTGGTCGTCATCACCGACGGCCGCGTCACGGCGGTCGGCGGCGCCGACACGGCCATCCCGGCGGGCTACCGCACGGTCGATGCGCTCGGCCGCTATGTCACCCCGGGCGTCATCGACGTGCACTCGCACCTCGGCGTCTATCCCTCGCCCGGCGTGCAGGGGATGAGCGACGGCAACGAGGCGACCAACCCCAACACCGCCCAGGTCTGGGCCGAGCATTCCCTGTGGCCCCAGGATCCGGGCTTCAACACCGCCCGCGCCGGCGGCGTGACGACGCTGGGCATCCTGCCCGGCTCGGCCAACCTGTTCGGCGGCCGCGGCGTGACGGTGCGGAACGTCCCGTCCACCACCATGCAGGGGATGAAATTCCCCGGCGCGCCGTACCTGCTCAAGATGGCCTGCGGCGAGAACCCCTCGCGCGTCTATGGCGGGCGGAACTCGTCGCCCGCGACGGGCATGGGCAACATGGCCGGCTACCGCGCCGCCTTCATCGCCGCCCGCGACTACAAGGACAAATGGGACAAGTGGCGCGAGACGGGCGAGGGCTCGCCCCCGACCCGCAACCTGCAGCTCGAGACCCTGGTCGGGGTTCTGGACGGGTCGATCCTGATCCAGAACCACTGCTACCGCGCCGACGAGATGGCGCTGATGATCGATATGTCGCGTGAGTTCGGCTATCGCATCACCACCTTCCACCACGCGGTCGAGGCCTACAAGGTCGCGCCGCTGCTGGCCCGCGAGCACATCTGCGCCGCCATGTGGACCGGCTGGTGGGGTTTCAAGATGGAGAGTCTGGACGGGGTGGAGGAGAACGCCGCCCTGGTCGACGCGCCCGAGGGATCGTGCGCCGTCATCCACTCCGACGACGCCGAACTGACCCAGCGCCTGAATCAGGAGGCCGCCGCCGCCCTGTCGGCCGGGCGACGCGCCGGGATGAATATCTCGGAAGAGCACGCGATCAGCTGGATCACCCTGAACGCCGCCCGCGCCATCGGCATCGACAAGGAGACGGGCTCGCTGGAGATCGGCAAACGCGCCGACGTGGTGATCTGGAGCGCCGATCCCTTCTCGATCTACGCCCGGGCCGACCAGGTGTTCATCGACGGCGCGCTGACGTTTGACCGCATGAACCCGGCCTATCAGCCGGTGTCCGACTTCGAACTGGGCCAGCCGGGCTTCGGCCAGTCGGCGGCCGGCGTCCGTCAGGGAGCGCGCTGATGACCTTCAAGAGCCTCATCATCGGCGCCGCCGCGGCGCTGTCGCTGTCCGCCCCCGCAGCCGCGCAGGAGCTCACCGCCATCGTCGGCGGGCGCGTCCTGACGGGAACCTCGGTTATCGAGAACGGGACCGTCGTCATCCGTGACGGCCGCATCGTCTCGGTCGGAGCGACCCCGCCCCCCGCCACGGCGCGCATCATCGACGCCACGGGCAAGGTCGTGACCCCCGGCTTCGTCGCGGTCGACAGCGGCCTCGGCGGATCGGAAGTGTCGTCCGTCAACGGTTCGGACGACCTGTCCAACAGCGCCAATACGATCAGCGCCTCGTTCGACGTCTCCTACGGCCTCGACCCGTGGTCGATCACCCTGCCGGTCGCGCGTCTGGGCGGGATCACCCGCGCCATCGTCGTGCCGAACCATCCGGGCGGCGGCGGCGGCCGGCACCAGGACGACGGCGAGGACGACTTCGCCGGCGCCGGCGACAGCGGTTATCAGTCGCCGGGTCTGTTCGCGGGCCAGGCCTCGATCATCCATCTGGCGGCCGGGACCGACATTCTGGTCAAGGCGCGCGTGGCCATGGTCGCGCCCTTCGGCGAGGCCGGGGCCGGGGTGTCCGGCGGCGCGCGCGGGGCCGAGTTCACCCAGTTCCGCGAGACCCTGGCCGAGGTCCGCCTCTACGCCCGCAACAAGGCCGCCTATGACCGGGCGGGCCTGCGCGACCTGTCGCTGTCGCGCGCCGACCTCGAGGCCCTGATCCCCGTCGCCAACGGGACCATGCCGCTGATCGTCACCGTGCACCGCGCGGCCGACATCCAGCAGGTGCTGCGTCTGGCGCGCGAGGAGGGCGTCAGGGTCATCCTCGACGGAGCCGAGGAGGGCTGGCTGGTCGCCTCGGACATCCAGGCGGCGGGCGTGCCCGTCCTGCTGAACCCGATCTCCAACCTGCCCGGCAG
Organism: Pseudomonadota bacterium; assembly: GCA_040385285.1. Classification (GTDB taxonomy): domain Bacteria; phylum Pseudomonadota; class Alphaproteobacteria; order Caulobacterales; family Caulobacteraceae; genus Brevundimonas. Next base: position 206,042 of record JAZKHQ010000007.1, on the reverse strand, counting down.
CTTCGAGACCCGGGCGGCGCGGATGCAGAACGCGGCGGCGCTGAACGCCGCGGGCGTGCTGATCGCCATCAAGGGCAACGAGGGCTCGATCCACCGCGCCCGCGAGACCCGCTACAACGCCGGCAACGCCGTGTCGCACGGCCTGCCCTATGACGCCGCCATCGCCGCCATCACGGTGAACCCGGCGCGCATCTTCGGCATGGCGGGCCAGTTCGGCGAACTGCGCGCGGGCGCCGCCGCCGACGTGGTGGTCTGGTCCGGCGATCCGCTGGAGCCGCTCAGCCAGGCGACGGTCCTCTTCATCAACGGCCAGGAACAGAGCCTGACCAGCCGCTCGCTGCTGCTGCGCGACCGCTACCGCACCGGCGGCGAAGGCGCGATGCCGCCGGCTTACAGCAGGTAACTCCACCGATCCCTTCTCCCCTCCGGGGGAGAAGGTGGTCGCGTGAGCGACCGGATGAGGGGGATGCCTGATCAAGGCCCCCTGTTGACGCTGAGCGGCGGAACCAGCCCCCTCATCCGTCTTGCTTCGCAAGCCACCTTCTCCCCCGAGGGGAGAAGGGTAGAATGGCGCCTATGACTCTCCCCCGCCTGTTCATCGACGCCGACGCCTGTCCGGTGAAGGACGAGGTGTACCGCGTGGCCGAGCGCTACGGGCTGAAGGTGTTCGTGGTCTCCAACGGCTGGATCAACACCCCGCGCGCGCCGTGGATCGAGCAGGTGGTGGTGGACGCCGGCCCAGACGTCGCCGACGACTGGATCGCCGAGCGGGCCGTGACCGGCGACATCGTCATCACCGCCGACATTCCCCTGGCCGACCGCTGCCTGAAGGCGGGGGCCCAGGCGCTGAAATCGAACGGCCAGCCCTTCACGCCGGATTCCATCGGCTCCGCGCTCGCCGGCCGGATGGTGGGCGAGCACCTGCGCTCCATGGGCGTGCCGACGTCCGGCCCGCCGCCGTTCGGCCCCAAGGACCGCTCGGCCTTCCTGCAGGCGCTGGACAGGGCGGTGGTCAAGGCGAAGCGGGCGCTCGCATGACCGTCGTCATCCCCGAAGACGAGCTGGAGTTCCGCTTCTACCGCTCCGGCGGGCCCGGCGGTCAGAACGTCAACAAGGTGGCCACGGCGGTGCAGATGCGTTTCGACGCACGCAACTCGCCCTCGCTGAACGAAGGGACGCGGACGCGACTGATGAAGCTGGCGGGCAGCCGGCTGACGCTGGACGGGATCATCCTGATCAACGCCGTCCGCTTCCGGACCCAGGAGCGCAACCGCGCCGACGCCATGGCCCGGCTGCAGGCCATGGTGGATGAGGCTTCGGTGGCGCCGACCTACCGCGTCCCGACCCGCCCGACCCGCGCCTCGAAGGAGCGGCGTCTGGAGGGCAAGGCCAAGCGGTCCGGCATCAAGAGCGGCCGGGGCAAGCCGAACCTGGGCGATTAGCGGTGCGACCGCTGTTGCAGCGGCGTGTGCGGCAGGGTCTCCAGCGTCAGCTTGCCGTCGCGGTCAGTGTCGAGCGCCAGGAACCAGCGGCTGACCGCCTGGCCCCACTCCTCGCCCGTGACCTGCTGGTCGATGTTGACGTCCGCGCCCTTCACCGGCTGCGGCAGGTTGAAGAAGCCCGCCTCGGCGATGCGGCCGTATCCCTGGCGTCCGCCGCGGCCCTGGGGCGTGCCGCCGGTGGGCGCGGTGATCTGGCCGCTGCCCTGTCCGCGATCCTGGCCGCGATCCTGCGCGGAGTCCGCCACGCCCATGCGCGGCGGCCGTCCGCCGCCTCCGGGTCCGCCCTGCCCGCCGGGGCCGCCGGGGCCGCCGCGCTGGGCCCCGCGCAGTCCGGCCAGACCCTGTTCATAGGCCGCCAGCTCCGCATAGCCGATGCGGCCGTCCTCGTTGCTGTCGAGATGGACGAACCAGCGATGACCGTCGGCCTCGAACTCGGCGAAGGTGAGCGCGCCGTCGGCGTTCGCGTCCGCGCCGGCGAACCACTCCGCCACCGGCCAGGCGGCGCCGGGCTCGCCCATGAACGGTTCGCCGAACGGGCTGATGAACAGCGGCTCTTCAGGCCCGGGACGGGGGCCGCCGGGTCCCATGCCCGGCCCTCCGGCGCAGGCGGCGAGGGCGGAGACGGTCAGGGCAAGCGGGATCAGTCCCGCACGGCTGAAGCGCATGATCGGGGTCCTTCACGGGTTCAGGATTGGAACGTCAGGCGCCGGGCTGTTCCGGCGTTTCCCGGAACAGAAAAACGGCGACCTTGCCGGCTTCGTCGAGGCCGATGACCCACTGGGTGTCGCCGTTCTCGAACAGGGCCTGGTAGATGTCCGCGCCGTTACGCTGGCCGCGGTGGACGATGGTCACCAGCTCGCCCTTGCCGTCCAGCAGCGCGCGCAGGGGCGGCTCCTGCTGCGGCATCTGGGCGGCGACGCCGGCGGTGAACAGGGCGGGATCGAGCGGCCCGGCCTGGACCGAGGCGATTACGGCGCGCAGGGCGGTCTCGGTGCGGGCGTCGGCGGCGGCGGCCGGCTGGGCGTCCGGGACCACGGCGGCGGGGACGGCGGACGATCCGACGGGCGCATTGAAGGCCCCGGGCAGGGTCGCGGCGGCGACATCGGCCTTGCTCTGGGGATCCTGGGCGGGCGCCGTCTGCGCGAGCGCGCCGGACGCAATGGACAGGGCGGCGACGCCGATCATGATCGGGATGGTCTTCATAGCGCTGATCCTCAAGCCCTAGGGCAGGATGGATGGCCAAAGCGACAGAACAAGGGCGGCCGCGGAGGCCAGTATTGCAGCTCCGACACAGAGTTTCAGCCACAAGGGCGTGACCCGTGTCTCGATCACGACCGTCCGGTCCTCCGGCGGGTTGCGCGCCAGATGCGACAGGGCCTTGAGCGTGGCCATCAGATCCTCGGCCATGTCGCGCACCTGGGCGGCGGGGCCCAGCTCGCGCCGGATCCAGGCCTCGACCACCGGACGCGCCGCGGCCCACAGGTCGTGGTCGGGGTTCAGCCGCCGCGCCACCCCCTCGACCGACACCATGGTCTTCTGCAGCAGGATCAGCTCGGGCCGCAGCCGCATGTCGAACAGGGCGGTGATCTCGAACAGCTGGCCCAGCAGCCGGCCCATGGACACCTTCGACGCCTGTTTGCCGACCACCGGCTCGCCGACCGCGCGCAGGGCCTGGGCGAAGACCTCGACCGAATGGCTGGGCGGCACGTATCCGGCCTCGAAATGCACCCGGGCGATGCGGTCGTAGTCGCGGCTGAGGAAGCCCCACAGGATCTCGGCCAGATAGCGCCGCTCGGGCTTGCCCAGCCGTCCGACGATGCCGAAGTCGACAGCCGTCACCTCGGCCGGCGCCCGGGCGAACAGGTTCCCCTCGTGCAGGTCGGCGTGGAAGACGCCGTGATCCAGCGCCTGGGTCAGGAAGGCGCGCACGATGTTGTCGGCCAGCGCATCCTTGTTCAGCCCCGGCTGCTCGGCGCAGGCCGGGTCGGTCATGGGCAACCCTTCAGCCCACTCAAGCGTCAGGACGCGCTTGCCGACCCCGTCCCAGACGACACCCGGGGCCGTCATGTGGCCGCCGCCGTCGCCGGCGGACTTGCGCATGATGTCGCCCATCTCGGACGCGGCGGCGGCCTCCAGCCGCATGTCGAGCTCGAGCTGCAGGGCGTTGGCGATGGTCTCGACGAAGGCCTCGGGCTCCAGCCGCCGCGCGCGGGGCACAAAACGGTCGACCAGCCCGGCGGCCAGCCGCATGGACTCCAGCCCCTGGGTCACCCGCCGCTCGATCCCGGGCCGCAGCACCTTTACCGCCACCTTGCGGCCGTCGGCGAGGAAGGCCGGGTGGGCCTGGGCCAGCGAGGCCGCCGCCACGGGCTCGCCGAAGTCGGCGAACAGGGCCTCGACCGGCACGCCCAGCGAGCGCTCGATCTCCAGGCGGGCCTCGGCGGTCGGGAAGGGCGCCAGCTTGTCCTTCAGCCGGCCCAGATCGCGGGCGAACTCGGCGCCGAAGATGTCGGCGCGGGTGGCCAGCACCTGCCCCAGCTTGATGGCAACGGGCCCCAGATGCTCGAAGGCGTGGCCCAGCCTCTGGCCCGGCCGTCCGGCGCGGCCCTCGGGCCCGGCGAACAGGTGCAGGAAATGGGCGATCGCCCGCGCCCAGGCGGGCAAGAGGGGCGTGATCTCGCGCGGCGCCAGCGCATCGTGGCGCGCCAGCACCCAGGCCCAGCCGATCAGCCTGGAGGCCGCGCTCCACGGCGCGCGCACCTTCTGCGCCCGCGGCGCCTCGGGCGGGACGTGGGGATACAGGCGGCTGGTCAGATCGCCCACCCGTGATGGATGGCCGCGACCCCGCCGGACAGGTTGGTCACCGACACCCGGCTGAAGCCCGCCGCCTCGATCATGCGCTTGAACGTCGCCTGATCCGGGAAGCGGCGGATGCTTTCGACCAGGTACTGATAGCTGTCGCGGTCCTTGGCCACCCATTGGCCGATGGCGGGGATGGCGTTGAACGACCAGGCGTCATAGGCCCGGCGGATCACGCCGGTGGTGGGGCGCGAGAACTCCAGGCACAGGAACCGCCCGCCGGGCTTCAGCACCCGCCGCGCCTCCGACAGGGCCACGGCGATATCGGCGACGTTCCTGATGCCGAAGCTGATGGAATAGGCGTCGACCGAGGCGTCGGGCAGGGGCAGGGCCATGGCGTCGCCGACGGTCCACTGCATCTCGGGCTCGCCGCCCTTCTCGACCCCGGCCAGGATCATCTCGGCGTTGTAATCCAGCACGATGACGGAGGCGTCGTCACCGCCGCGCCGCTCCTGCGCCGCCCGGGCCAGCTTCGAATAGCGCCGCGCCATGTCGCCGGTGCCGCCCGCGACGTCGAGGATGGTTTCGCCGGGCCGAGGGTTCAGCTTCGCCGCCGCCGCGTCCTTCCACAGCCGGTGCACGCCCGCGCTCATCAGGTCGTTCATCAGGTCGTAGTTGGAGGCCACGCTGTCGAACACGCCGCGCACCATGCGCACCTTCTCCTTCGCGTCGACGTCGCGGAAGCCGAAGGACGAGGTGTCGCCCGAGGAATGCGGGCGTTGGGAGGCGCGGTCGGTCATTTCCGGGGTTTAGCCCGTCGCGGACCCGCCGTCACCGGGCCGTCTCGTCGCGGACCGCGCTCAAGCAGCAAGCCGCTGCGCGGCGAGCGATATCGCAAAGAACCCGCGCTCAAGCAGCGAGCGACCGCGTCGCGAACGGTAGCGCCAGAAACATGCGCTCAAGCAGCGAGACGCCGCGCGTCGAGCGATAGCGCCAGAAACATGCGCTCAAGCAGCGAGCCGCCGCGCGGCGAGCGTTAGCGCCCAAAAGGCCCTTCAGGCGCGGCCGGCGGTCAGGCGGGGTACACCGATATCCTTCATCACCCCGCGCATGGCGGCGTAGCAACCACAGGCGGCGTTCTCCAGCGCCTTGCGGTCCAGCACCTCGACCCAGCCGCGGCCCCGGCTGATGAGGTTGCGGCTTTCCAGCAGCGAGCCGACCTCGCTGACCGTGGCGCGGCGCACGCCCAGCATCCCGGCGATGTCCATCTGGGTCAGCTCGATGCGGTCGGTTCCGGTCCGGTCCTGCAGCGTCAGCAGCCAGCGGGCCAGACGCTCGTCCAGCCGGTGCTGGGCGTTGCAGGCGGCGGTCTGCTGCACCTGGGCGAACAGGCTTTCTGTGAATTTCGACAGAGCCAGCCGCATGGACTCGCTTCGGTCCAGGGCGTCGGCGAAGACATCCCCGGGGCACAGCATGGCTGCGCCCTCGATCTGCGATACGGCCCGGCTGGCGGCGCGGGCGTTCATGGGGCCGCAGGTGACGCCGATCAGCCCCTCGCGGCCCACGGCCGCCGTCTCGACCATGTGATCGTCCGCCAGAATGGTCATCAGCGAGACCACGCCACGCAGGGGAAACCAGACCTCATCCACATCGGCCCCGGCGTCGTACAGGATTTCTCCCCGAGCAAAGGCGCGCTCGTGCAGATGCGGCTCAAGCCGCTTGCGGTCGGCGGGCGGCAGAGACGCGATCCAGAGATTGTCCATGACGATGTTCCAGCAATGGTGACGCTTGATAACGTCACAGCTTGGAAAGGCGTTCCCGGCGCGATACGGCAGATGGAACGACGGAGGCGCCCATGCAGACCCTTGACCCAACGGAAGCCGCCGCCGGCCTGAACGGCTGGCGCGTGGACGACGGCGACCGGCCCGCCATTTCGCGGTCTCTGCGCTTCGCCGACTTCAACGCGGCCTTCGGTTTCATGGCCCGGGTGGCGCTCAAGGCCGAGGTCATGGACCACCATCCGGAATGGTCGAACGTCTACAACCGGGTCGAAATCCTGCTGACCACCCACGACGCGGGCGGGGTCACGGACAAGGACATCCAGCTGGCGCGCTTCATCGACGAGGCCGCCGCCGCCATGGGAGCGAAACAATGACCGGACGCGTCGCGGGCAAGAAAGCCCTCATCACCGGCGCCGCCGGCGGCCTCGGCGAGGCCATGGCCTGGATGCTGGCCCGCGAGGGGGCGAAGGTCGCGGTCACCGACATCGACGGCGGGCGGGCGCAGGCCCTGGCCGACGCCATCAACGGCGAGGTTCCGGGCGCGGCCTTCGCCTATGCCCACGACGTGACGGATGAGGCTGAGTGGGTCTCCGTTCTCGACCGGGCCGTGGCCGACATGGGCGGGCTGTCGATCCTGGTGAACAACGCCGGCATCGGCTGCGACTTCGTCTGGTCCGAGCAGGACACGCTGGAGAACTGGCGTCGGGTCCAGGCGGTGAACGTCGAGTCGATCATGTTCGCCTGCAAACACGCCATGCCGCACCTGCGGGCCTCCGGCGCCGCCTCGATCGTGAACATCAGTTCGGTCGCCGGCCTCGCCGCCGCGCCGGGCATGGGCGCCTACAACGCCACCAAGGCGGCGGTCTGGATGTACACCAAGACCATCGCGCTGGAGGCCGCCAAGGGCGACTGGAACGTGCGCTGCAACTCCGTGCACCCCGTCTTCATCAAGACCCCGATCCTCGACCCCTTCGTGGCCATGGCCGGCGGCGACGAGGGCAAGGCGCACGAGCGCCTCGCCCGCGGCATCCCCTTGAAGCGCATCGGCGAGCCGAACGACGTGGCGTACTGCGTCCTCTATCTCGCCTCGGACGAGTCGAAATTCGTCACCGGGACCGAGTTCAAGATCGACGGGGGCATGCTGGCGCAGTGATCGCCCGCCGATCACGTTCGGTGTGAACGGCGATAATCTTTTTGCAGTGCGGTGCGTTCTATGTTGCCCTGCCGCATTCCAGCGGGGGCTGCGTACAGGATTTCATGCTCTATTCGCTTCACGAGCTCGCCTATCTGTCGGCGGCTCCCTTCCGGATCGGCGCGCAGGCTGCGCGCCAGTTCTGGCAGTCGCCCTTCAATCCGGCGTCCCAAACCGCCATCGGCCGCACGGCCTATGCCTCGGCCGAGCTGTTCGAGAGCCTGACCCGCCGCTACGGCAAGCCCGAGTGGGGCCTGGAAAAGCTGACCATCAACGACAAGTCCGTGCGCACGACCCAGCAGGTCGTCTGGTCCTCGCCCTGGTGCAGGCTGACGCGGTTCGCGCGCCATCTCGGCGACCTCAAACGGGCCGGCAAGCCGACGGCGGCCCCGGCGGTGCTGATCGCCGCGCCCCTGTCGGGCCACTACGCCACCCTGCTGCGCGGGACGGTCGAGACCTTCCTTCAGGACCACGACGTCTATGTCACCGACTGGACCAACGCCCGTCAGGTGCCGATGCTGGAGGGTCGCTTCGACTTCCACGACTACATAGACCACATCCGGTCCATGCTGACGGCCATCGGCCCGCGCGCCCACGTCATCGGCGTGTGCCAGCCGGGTCCGCCGGTTCTGGCGGCCTGCGCCCTGATGGCCGAGGACAAGGATCCGAACCGCCCGGCCTCGATGACCTTCATGGGCTCGCCCATCGACGCGCGCCTGTCGCCCACGGTGACCAATAATCTCGCCGAGGCAAAGCCCTTCGCCTGGTTCAGTTCGAACATGATCCACACCGTGCCCTGGCCCTATCCGGGCTTCGGCCGGCGCGTCTACCCGGGCTTCGTCCAGCTCTACAGCTTCATGTCGATGAACGAGGACAAGCACGTCGACGCCCATCGTCTCTATTTCGAGCATCTGGTCGCGGGCGACGGCGACCGGGTCGAGAAGCACGAGGAATTCTACGACGAATACCTCTCGGTGCTGGACCTGACCGAGGAGTTCTATCTTCAGACCATCGACATCGTCTTCCAGCGCCACCTGCTGGCCCGGCAACAGCTCGATCACCGCGGCCGCCGCGTCGACCTGACCCAGATCACCGACATCGGCCTGATGACCGTCGAGGGCGAAAAGGACGACATCTCGGGCGTCGGCCAGACCCAGGCGGCGCATACGCTGTGCACCGGCATTCCCGACGACCGCCGCGTGCTCTATGTCCAGCCCGAGGTCGGCCACTACGGCGTCTTCAACGGCCGCCGGTTCGACAACGAAATCTATCCGCGCGTCCGCGACTTCATCGCGGCCAATGAGGCGCTCATTGCAATATCGGAACGGCCAGCGGCTGCCGCTTGACGGCCAGCCGGTCCGGCTGTCGGTCAATCCCCGCGCCCGGCGCATCTCGATCCGCATAGACGGGCGGGCGGGCGAGGCCGTGCTGGTCGCGCCCAGCGAGCGCCGGCTGGCCCAGGCCGTGGCCTTCGCCCGGACAAAGGCCGGATGGATCGCTGAGCGCCTGACCGCCCGGCCCGAGCGTGAGGCCCTGTCGCCCGGCGGAACCGTGCCCGTCTTTGGTAAGTCCGCCCGGCTGATCTCCACCGGCGGCGCCGGCGCGGCGCGCCTGACCGAGGACGCGGATGGCCCCCTCATCGCCTCGGGCGGCGAGGGCGAGGCCTTCGCCCGCCGGGTCGAGAACCTGTTGAAGCGCACGGCCCGCGACGTGCTGGTCGAGCGAACCGAAGTCCATCTGAAAGCCCTGGGCCAGAAGCCTGTGCGCGTCTCCATCGGCGACCCGAAGTCGCGCTGGGGCTCATGCAGCCCGCACCGGCGCACGATCCGCTACTCCTGGCGCGTGGTCATGGCCCCGCCGGACGTCATCGACTACCTCGCCGCCCACGAGGTCGCGCATCTGGTCCATGCGGACCACAGCCCGGCCTACTGGTCGGTGGTCGAGCGGCTGGTCGGCGACCACCGACCGTTCCGCAAATGGCTGCGCGAGCACGGCCCCGCGCTGCACGCCGTCGGAGGCTAGAAGAACAGCGGATCCGCGCGCTTTTCCGGGGGCGGCGCGGGCTCGGGCCGCTGGGCCGGCTCCTCGCGGCGCGGCTGGGGCGCGGTGGGGCGAACCACCGGATCAGCCGGCTGGGCCGGCTCTTGCGGCTCGTCCGCCGGGGGCGCGTCGCCGAACGGGTCGCCGACCGAGGTGATCAGGTCGCTGATCGGGTTGGGGGCGACCCAGCCTTCGGGCATGGGCGGGCCGTCGGGGATGCGGGGCGCCGCCAGCCGGGGCAGGGCCGCGGTCATGAAGTCGCGCCAGATGGCCGCGGGCGCGCCGCCGCCGGTCACACCGCGCATGGCCGAGTTGTCGTCCTTGCCGACCCAGACGGCGGTGACGAAGCCGCCGGTGTAGCCGACGAACCAGGCGTCCTTATAGTCCGAGGTGGTGCCCGTCTTGCCCGCCAGATCGCGCCCGCTGATGGCCGCCGACCGCCCGGTGCCGCCGGTGACCACGCCGCGCAGCATCTGGTTCATGTAGTAGAGCGGCGGATTGTTGATGACCTGCAGCGCCCGCTCTTCCCGCGCCGAGCGCTGATAGATCACCCGCCCCTGCTGGGTGCGGATGCGGGTGATGCCGTAGGCGGTGACCTTGCGCCCGCCGTTCGAGAAGGCGTCATAGGCCTGGGCCATCTCGATGGGGCTGACCTCGACGGCGCCCAGGGCCATGGCCGGCTCCAGACCGATGCGGCTGGTGATCCCCAGCCGACGCGCCGTGCGGGCCACGCTGTCGCGGCCGATCTGGTCGGCGATCGAGGCCGCCACCGTATTGATCGACTGGGCCACGGCGTTGGCCAGCGTCGTCTGACCGACGTTGCCGCCGGAATAGTTGCGCGGGCTCCAGTTGCCGATGCGGATCGGCTCGTCCACCACCGGGGTCTCCGGCGTGTAGCCGGCCTCGACGGCGGCCAGATAGACGAAGGGCTTGAAGGCCGAGCCCGCCTGACGCCGCGCCTCGGTCGCGCGGTTGAACTGGCTGTCGGCGTAGGAGGCGCCGCCGATCATGGCCCGCACCCGGCCGTCGCCGTCCAGCGCCACCAGGGCCGCCTGCTCGACGCCCTTTGAGCCGTCGCGGTCGATGATGCGGCGCACGGCCCGTTCGGCCGAGGTCTGCAGCGTCAGGTCCAGCGTCGTCTCGACGACCAGATCCTCGGTGGGATCACCCACCAGGCTGCGGACCTCGCGGTCCAGCCAGTCGACGAAATACTGCGCGTGCTGGGTCGCCAGGGTGCGCGAAACCCGCACAGGCTCGACCACCGCGGCGGCGCGCTGCTCGGCGGTGATGACGCCCGCGTCCTCCATCTCGTTCAGGACCACGGTGGCGCGGGTCGCCGCCCGCTCGCGCTCGGACACCGGCGAATAGCGCGACGGCGCCTTCAGCAGCCCGGCCAGAAGCGCCGCCTCGCCCACGGTCAGCTGCCGCGCGCTCTTGTCGAAATACCGCTGAGACGCCGCCTCGATGCCGTATGCGCCGGCGCCGAAATAGACCCGGTTCAGATAGAGGGCGAGGATCTCCTTCTTGGAGAATTTCATCTCCAGCCACACGGCCAGCATCAGCTCCTGGACCTTGCGCTTCATGTTCTGGTCGGGCGTCAGGAACAGGTTCTTGGCCAGCTGCTGGGTGATGGTCGAGCCGCCCTGGACCACGCGCCCGGCGCGCATGTTGGCGCTGATCGCGCGCAGCATGCCGACGGGATCGAAGCCGGGGTGATGCCAGAAGCGCCGGTCCTCGATGGCTACGAAGGCGGCGGGGACATAGTCGGGCAGGGCGTCGAGGTCCGCGGGCGGCGCGTGCTGCGACCCGCGCACGGCGATCAGGGCGCCGTTGCGGTCCAGATAGGTGATCGAGGGCTGGCGATCGACGTCATAGAGGCTGGAGGTGTCGGGCAGGCCGCGCGCGAACACGGCGAAGAAGACCACCAGGAAGATGATCCCCCAGACGCCGACCACCGCGCTCCAGTAGAGCAGGCGCTGCAACGGCGTGCGCGCGGCCCCGCCGCCGGAGCCGCCTCCACCGCCGCCGCGTCCGAAGCTGAAGCCGGAACCCGCCATCTGAACCTCATCGAGCCGAACCGGGTCTTAGCCGGTCGCGCCGCCTACGGAAACGCCCCAAAGTCTGTCACGGGACCGTGAAGGGCGTTTCCGCCGAAAGCATGACGATGGATCGGACTATTCTAAAAAGGCGTTCACCTCGGCGGCGAACTGAGCCGGCTGGTCCAGCATGATGAAGTGGGCGCTGTCGTCGATGCGCTTCAGCCGGGCGGCGGGCAGATTGGCGAACGAGGCGCGGTAGATGCCGTCAGTGATCTCGGCCGTCATGCGCGGGTCGTTGAACTTCACATACAGCACGGTGGTCGGGACGGTGATCCGGGCCAGTTCCGGCGTCAGGTCCGTCACGATCAGCTCCCGGAAGGCCGCCGCCGAAACCGCGCGGTCGCTGCGGGCCGAGTCCTCCAGCGGACCCGCGCGGGCCGCCTCGTTGTTGATCATGCCGGTCACCGTGGCCGCCCCCTGGGCGCGATAGGCCTCCTCCGGCGCCGACATCATGCCGGTGTAGAACTGGTCGGCGACGGGAGCGACGCTTTCCGCCGTCGCGCCCGGGCCGCCGAACATCGCGCCCATGAAGGGCACCATGTCCACGACCATCAGCCTGCCGACGCTGTCGGGATGGCGCGCCGCCAGCATCAAGCCGATGGTGCCGCCCATGGAGTGGCCGATGACCGCCGGGTGGTCCAGATGCTTCTCGGCGATATAGCGGGCGATCTCCTCGGCCACGGGCGCGGCGACGGGACCCTGCGCATTGTCCATGGCCGGCGCGCCTGCGAAGCCCTGAACATGGATGCGATGAACGCGGTAGCGGGTGGCGAGCTGCTCGGTCAGGGCGTCGAACACGTGCGGCGAGGACGACAGGCCTGGGATCAGGATGATGTCGGGCGCGCCCACAGGTCCGTCCAGCCGCACGTGCAGGCGGCCGGACTGGAAGTCCGCATGATGGTCCTGATGGCCGGCGGCGGCGGTCTCGTGGCTTTCATGCTCCTGGGCCGCGGCGGGCGCGGTCATCAGGGCCAGGGCGGCGAAGGCGCCGGTCAAAAGAAGGGTCTTCATGGTCGTCATTCCCGATGAGGCGCGGACCGTTTCGTCCGCCGTTGATCCCTGGTCGTCACCGGTAGCGCGTTCGGATGCAGCCAGGAAAGACTTCGCGCGCATCCGGCGCTAGATTACGCCCATGAGCCCCGCCGATTCCGCGCCATCCGCCCCACCCGAGTCTTTGGCCCAACCTGAAGCCAAGGCCCCGCCGACCGCCTTCGGCCAGGGCTTCGTGCTCGACACCTGGTATTTCGTCGCCCTGTCGCGCGATGTGGCGCCGGGCTCCCTGAAGCGGCACGAACTGCTCGACGAGCCGGTCCTGATCGGGCGAACGAAAGGCGGCCAGGCCTTCGCCATGCGCGACATCTGCCCTCACCGCGCCGCGCCCCTGTCGGCGGGGCGCATGGTCGAGCGCGACGGCGAGGGCGAAACGGTCGAGTGCTGCTACCACGGCTGGCGCTTCAGGCCCGACGGCGTCTGCGCCGCCATCCCCTCGCTGGTCGAGGAACAGGCCTTCGAGCCCGAGCGCATCCGGGTGCGGTCCTGGCCCCTGCGCGAAAGCCAGGGGATGGTCTTCGTCTGGATCGGCTCCGATCCGCGCGGCGGCGGCGAACCTGACCATGAGCCGCCGCAGTTCCCGGGCGTCGTCGGCGGCGAGGCCAGGCTGGTCGAGTGGATGGATTTCGACGCCCACATCGACCACGCGGTCGTCGGCCTGATGGACCCCGCCCACGGCCCCTATGTGCACCAGCAGTGGTGGTGGCGCTCCGAGCATTCGATGCACGAGAAGGCCAAGGCCTTTGAACCGCGCGAGCTGGGCTTCGCCATGGTGCGCCACGCGCCGTCTTCGAACAGCCGGGCCTATAAAATCCTCGGCGGTGCGCCGGCGACCGAGATCACCTTCCGCCTGCCCGGCTACCGCTGGGAGCACATCCAGGTGGGCGAGAAACAGGTGCTGGCCCTGACCTGCCTGACGCCCCGGTCAGCCACGCGGACCACGATCACCCAGATATTCTGGTCCGACCACTGGGTGTTCAGCCTCGCCAGGCCCTTCCTGCGGATGGGAGTCGTCGCCTTCCTGAAGCAGGATGGCGGGATGGTGAACCTGCAGAACGAGGGGCTGCGCTACGACCCCGCCCTGATCTGGATCGACGACGCCGACAAACAGGCCAAGTGGTACCAGCAGCTGAAGCGCGAATGGACGAAGAGCCGCACCGAGGGGCGGGCTTTCGCCAACCCGGTCAAAGCGACAACGCTGCGCTGGAAAAGCTGAAGCGTCTTGGGCGCTACCGCTCGCGCCGCGGGCGCTCACTGCTTGAGCGCGTCTCCTGACAAGCAAAAGGCCGCGACGAGAGCCGCGGCCTTTCAACTTTCTTCGGGCCTCAAGCAGTGAGCCGCCGCGCGGCGAACGTTAGGCCCAAGAGGAATGGCCTCAAGCAGCGAGCCGACGCGCGGCGAGCGTTAGGCCCAAACCTTATTGCCGTGCCAGGTGCCCGGCCAGGATGGCGTCGATCTGCTTGCCCATCTGGGCGGTCAGGGCGGCCATGTCCCAGTTGTCGTAGGCGGCGCGGCGGTAGTTCGACAGATAGGCGCCGTAGATCAGCTCGCTTAGCAGGCGCACATCGGCGTCCTGACGCACCTCGCCCTCACGGACGCCGGCCTGCAGCGCATCGGCCACGACGGCCAGCAGCGGGGTGATGGCGGCGCGGGTGCGCATTTCTGCGGCGACGGGCTGGAACCACGAGCGGGCGACCACGGCCTGAACCAGCGGCAGCTGCTCCAGCGAGCCGTGATAACCGGCGCTCAGCACGGCCATCAGACGGGCGCGCAGGGTCGATTCACCGGCGACGGCGGCCTTCATCGTCTCGGCCAGCCGGGCCAGGTCTTCCGACAGGACGGCCTCGAACAGCTCGGCCTTGTCCTGGAAATTGGCGAAGACGGCGCCGGTCGACATGCCGGCGCCCTTGGCGATGTCACGGATGGTGGCGGGCTCGTAGCCGCGCTCGGCGAACAGGGCGCGCGCCGCGTCCAGCACCTTCTGGCGGGTGCGGATCTTGGCGGCCTGACGACGATTCAGGCGGGGCTCCCCTTGCGCGTCGGCGGCCTGGGGGGTGGTCTGGGCGTTATCTCGCATGGACTGGAAGAAAACTCGTACTGGGCGGCGGCGGCCGCGAACATATGGACGCTGGTGTTGGCGGGAGGGCCATCCCCTGGGCGAACACGGGAACGAAGGGTGGGCTTCAATCACCCAAGCATGACCAAAATGGGGAGTTCTGATGAAACGGGAACAGGCCCGGGTGCGGCGTCTTGTCCCGCCCCGAAGCCCCGGTCAAGCCGCCGGATCGCGACGGGGCGTGCGCCGCAGCGCCCGCGTGGGGCGGCGGCCCTCCGGCATGGCGGCCTGGAACACCTTGCGGTAGCCGTCGCGGCGCTCGTGGATCGAGGCCAGGACCAGCCCCATCGGCACGCCGATGTCGACCAGGGTGTTCTCCGCCAGTTGCAGGCTCGCCTCGGTGGTTTCCGGCACGGCGTCGGTCACGCCCAGCTCGTACAGGCGCACGGCGTGGCGGTCGTCGCGGGCGCGGGCGATCAGGGTCAGGTCCTGCCTCAGGCCCCGGGCTACACGGACCACCTCGTCCACCTTGGTCGGCGCGTCCATGGTCACGACCAGGGCGCGGGCGCTGTCGATGCCGCAATGCTGGAGCATCTCGATGCGCGCGGCGTCGCCGTAGAAGACGTCGAAACCGTCCTTGCGGCCCGCGGCGACGGCGGCCGGGTCCGTATCGACGGCGATGAAGGACTGGTCGTGGACCTTCAGCATTTCGCCGATCAACCGGCCCACGCGACCGAAACCGACGATGACCACCTGACCCGCCGCATTGGGCGCGGCCATGGCCTCGGGCGGCAGGTCGGGCGTGATCGGCTGGACCTTGCGGCCCAGCTTCTGGCCCGCGTGGGCCAGGAAGGGGATGGCGGTCATGCTGATCGTGGCCGCCAGGATCATGCTCTGGGTCACCATGGGCGGCGCGACACCCGCCACCATGCCGGTGTTCAGGATGACGAAGGCGAACTCGCCCGCGGGCCCCAGGATCAGCGCCGTCTCCAGCGCCGCCCGCACCGGCACGCCCCACAGGCGCGCCAGGCCGAAGATGACGACGGCCTTGGCGGCGATGATCGCCGCCGCCAGCCCGAAGACCCCCAGCGGATTGGCGAAAATGGCGTCCACGTCCAGCCCGATGCCGACGCCGACGAAGAAGACGCCCAGCAACAGGCCCTTGAACGGTTCGATGGATATCTCGACCTCGCGCCGGAACTCGGTCTCGGCCAGCAGCACGCCGGCGACGAGGGCGCCGAGACTCATGGACAGGCCCGCGGCCTGGGCCGCCACCCCCGCGCCGACCACCACCAGCAGCGAGGTGGCCACGAACAGCTCGTGGTTCTTCGACTTGGCCACCGATTTGAACATGGGCCTGAGCACCAGCCGCCCCAGCAGCACCAGCAGGCCCAGGCCGATGGCGGCGGGCACCAGCGTCAGCAGCGCCGATCCCAGGGCCCCCGGGTCGATCTCGCCGGCCGGCGAGGTCGGCGTCTCCATGGCGATGCTGGCCAGCACCGTGACGGTGATCAGGATCGGCGCGACCGCCAGATCCTGGGCCAGCAGGACTGCGAAGGTGCTGCGGCCCGCCGTGGTCTTAAGCCGCCCTCGCTCGGCCATGACGGGCATGGCGACGGCGGTGGAGGACAGGGCCAGGCCCATGCCCAGCACGGCGGCCGAGGCCAGCGACTGGCCCATCAGCATGAAGCCGCCCGCCAGCACGACGGTGCAAAGGGCGACCTGGGTCAGGCCGAGCCCGAACACCAGCCGCCGCATGGCCTTCAGCCGCTCCCACGACAGCTCCAGCCCGATCATGAACAGCAGGAAGGCGACGCCCAGCTCGGACAGCTGGTGGATCTGTTCGGCGTCGGTGATGGTCAGCCAGGACAGCCAGCTGATCTGATCGGCCCAGCGGCCCAGCCCGTCAGGCCCCAGCAGCACGCCCGCGGCGAGGAAGCCCAGCACCGGGCTGATCTTCAGCCGGTTGAACAGCGGCACCACCACCCCGGCCGCAGCCAGGAAGACCACCAGATCCTTGTATTCGCCGCCGCTCGCGCCCGCCATTCGAACTCCTTGTTGAACCGCCAGTGTGCGCAAGCGTGACGGCGAATGCGAGGCGAAGCGCCGTCACATGAACTTTTTTTAAGGCGACACCCGCCCGGCCCGGCGTAGGGTCGCCTCCGACCCGTCCCGACCGGCGACGGATGCGAGGAAACCCATGAAAAAACTGCTCCTCGGCGCCGCCATCGGCGCCCTGATGTTCCCGGCCGCGGCTTCCGCCCAGGACGTCTTCTTCACTGACGCCGACGACCACGCCTGCATCGACGAGGCCTGCACGGTCTTCGAGCTGTTCAGCGCGCCGCAGGAAGGCGCCACCATCCTCGGCTATCAGGGCACGACCGCGCCGAAATACGGCACGTGGGGCTTCGATCTCGCCGGCCGCGACACCTCGGTGAACCCGGGCGACAGCTTCATGCGCTACGCCAACGGCACGGCGCTGGACGCCATGCAGATCCCGTCGGACCGCACCAGCTACGGCTCGTTCGCCCTGCTGCGCGAACTGTCGGACAACCGCGTCAAGGCGATGATCGAGGGCCTCGTGGCCCGCACCGACCTGGCCGCCGGCTCGGACGAGCAGAAGATCGCCGACGCCTATCGCTCCTATATGGACGAGGCCCGGATCGAGGCGCTGGACGCCCAGCCGATCCAGCCCTACCTGGCCGCCATCCGCGCCGCCGACACCCATGACAAGGCCGCCGTCTACATGGGCGCGACCCAGGGCCGCATCGGCGGTTCGATCTTCGGCACCGGCATCACCACCGACCAGAAGGCGCCGACCCGCTACGTCGTCTCGACCGGCCAGGGCGGCCTCGGCCTGCCGAACCGCGACTACTATCTGGAGCAGCGCTGGGCCGAGAAGAAGGTCCTGTACCAGGCCTATGTCGCCCGCATGCTGGAGATGATCGGCTGGGAGAACCCCGCCGCTTCGGCCGAGGCCATCGTCGCCTTCGAGACCCGCATCGCCGAGGCCCACTGGACCCCGATCCAGAACCGCAACCGCGACGAGACCTACAACGAGTACACCATCGCCCAGCTGACTTCGGAGGCCCCCGGCTTCCCGTGGCAGGACTATTACACCGCCGTCGGCGTGGGCGACGTTCCGCGCCTGATCGTCCGTCAGGACACGGCCATGCCGAAGATCGCGGCCATCTACGCCGAGACGCCGATGGAGGTCATCCAGGCCTGGCAGGCCTTCCACACCGTCGACGACGCCGCCCCGCGCCTGTCGCGCCGGTTCGCCGACGCCCAGTGGGAGTTCCGCTCGCGCGACCTGAACGGCCAGCCGATGCAGCGTCCCCGCGACAAGCGCGGCATCAGCTTCGCCGAAGGCATGCTGGGCGAGGCCGTCGGCCGCCAGTATGTGGCCGAATACTTCCCGGCCGCGTCCAAGGCCCAGATGGAGGCGCTGGTCGCCAATCTGCGCATCGCGCTCGGCAACCGCATCCGCACCTACAGCTGGATGAGCGAGGCGACCAAGGCCGCGGCCCTGGAGAAACTGGACAAGTTCACCGTCAAGATCGGCTACCCCGACAAGTGGCGTGACTATTCGGCCCTCGAAATCCGCCCGGACGACCTGTTCGGCAACGGCGAGCGCGCCGGCCTCTTCCAGTGGAACTACCAGCTGAACCGTCTGAACCAGCCGGTCGACAAGTCCGAGTGGGGCATGACGCCCCAGACGGTGAACGCCTACTACAACTCGACCAACAACGAGATCGTCTTCCCGGCCGCGATCCTGCAGCCGCCGTTCTTCGATCCCGACGCGGACCCGGCCGTCAACTACGGCGGCATCGGCGGCGTCATCGGCCACGAGATCGGCCACGGCTTCGACGACCAGGGCTCCAAGTCCGACGGCGACGGCGTGCTGCGCAGCTGGTGGACCCCCGAGGACCGCGCCAATTTCGACGGCCTGACCAAGCGCCTGGGCGAACAGTACGACCAGTTCGAACCGATCCCGGGCTTCCACGTCCAGGGCGGCCTGACCATGGGCGAGAACATCGGCGACGCCGCCGGCAACGCGGTGGGCCTGGAAGCCTATCACCTGTCGCTGAACGGCCAGCCGGCGCCCATTCTGGACGGCACGACCGGCGACCAGCGCTTCTTCTACGGCTGGGCCCAGGTCTGGCAGTCCAAGATGCGCGACGACGCCCTGCGCAACCAGATCGCCACCGACCCGCACTCGCCCGCCGAGTTCCGGGTCATCGGCCCGGTGCGCAACGTCGACGCCTGGTACGAGGCGTTCAACGTCCAGCCGGGCAGCAAATACTACCTCGCCCCGGAAGACCGGGTCCGCATCTGGTAAGGACCGCCAGAGCGATGAAACGGCAGGGGCCGGGGCAGCAATGCTCCGGCCCCTTTGCTTTGGATCAGACCCGGCGCATCAGACCCTCGTCAGCCGCAGGTCGTGGTAGTCGTAGCTGAAGTCCGCGTCCGGGCTCACCGCCTTCATCGTCGCCGTCTTCGGCGCGCCGTCGGCCAGCGTGAAGGTGATGAAGACGTCCTCCTCGCGCCTGTCTGTGAACCGCGTCCGCATCGTCTCGCCGTCATAGGGCTCCAGCGGGCCGTTCAGGGAGGGGGTGTGGGTGAAGGCCAGCCACAGGCCGGTGGTGGCGCGGCGGCCGCGTCCGATGGTGCGGGTGTGGATGGTGATGTCGCCATACCAGGGATCGCGCCACGTCCCGGCGTAGGCCTCCAGCGGCAGTGACGGCGCGGCGCCCGCCGCCTGTTTGGCGTCGATCTCCACCGCCGCGGCCAGCGAGCGGACATTGCCCTCGTCGCGCAGGCGCACGCTGTCGCCGATCCAGTCGAAGTCCGGGCCCTGACGACCGTCGGCCATGCACAGGTCGGCGATGCCGCTGCGCAGGGCCCTGAGCAGGAAGCTCTCCTCGGCGTTGGTGAAATACGAAAAGCCGACGTTGCGCCCGGGGATCAGCACCGTCCCCGAGATATAGCCCGGCGCCCCGCCGCCGTGGGTGATGAAGCGCTCGCCGCGATAGTCCATCACCTGCCACCCCATGGCGTAGGTGGCGGCGATGGATCGGCCGGGCAGGTCCGGCGTCGGTCCCGCCGACGAGCTGACGATGATGTTGGGCCGGAACATCTCGCGCGCCTGGGCCTCCGAGTAAAGCCGCGTGCCGTCGGGCAGGGCGCCGCTGGCCAGCCGCACCCCGATCCATTTGGCCCAGTCGACGGGGTTGGTGCACAGGCCCCCGGCGGCCGCAGCGGAATCCCAGTTCCACACCTCGGCGATCGAGTCCGCTATCGGCTGCATCGCCCCCCGATAGCGCAGCGGCGGCCCCAGCCGCCCGTGCGGCATCGCTGACTTCGCCGGGTCCGCCAACCGCGCCAGGGGCACGGTCTCGGTCATGCCGACGCGGTCCAGGATGCGGGTCTGGATGAAGGCCTCCCAGCTCATGCCGCTGACCGCCTCCAGCACCGCCCCCGCCACCACGAACATCAGGTTGCAGTAGTGATAGTTCGCCCGGAACCCGTCCTCGATCGGCACATGGGCCGCCAACGCCACCACCTCGGCGCGGGTGCGGTCCGAGTTGGGCCAGAACAGCAGGTCTCCGGCGCCGAGGCCGAACCCGGCCCGGTGGCTGACCAGATCGCGCACGGTGATCCGTTCACTGATCATCGGGTCCGACAGGCGGAAGTCGGGCAGATAGGTGCGCACCGGCGCGTCCCACTTCACCTTCCCCTCGTCGACCATCATGGCCAGGGCGGCGGCGGTCATGTTCTTGGTGTTGGACGCGATGGCGAACAGGGTGTGCTCGTCGACCCGCGCCGCCTCGCCCAGACGCCGCACGCCGTATCCCTTGGTCAGGATCGGCGCGCCGTTCTTGACCACGGCGATGGACACCGCCGGCTGGTCTGGGAAGGCCGCCATGGCGCGCGCGACATAGGCGTCCACGGCCTCGGCCAGGGCATTCGCCTGATCGTTGGCCGCCTGCTTCGTCTCCTGGGCCCAGACCGGCAGGGGCGCCAAGGCTCCCATCCCGGCGGTCGAGATCAGCGCCGCGCGGCGGCTCAGGCGGATGGACATGACATGCTCCCGATGGACTGGTCCGGACGCTACCCGGCGGGCGCCGCCTGCGCCAGCCGCCGATTGACTTCGGACCGCTCCGTCGCCGTCAGGTCCAGCCCGCGCGCCTGCAGGTATTTGGCGCGCGCCTCATGCGCCCGGCCCAACGCCTGTAGCGACCGGCCCCAGGCCAGCATCAGCCCGCCCCAGCGCGGCGCCCGTTGCGAAGCCTGCTGATATTTGCGGATCGCGCCGCGATGATCGCCGCCGGCCGCCAGCGCGTCGCCCCAGTATTTCAGCGGATCGGCCCAGCGCGGTCCCTTGTCCGCCGCCTGTTCGAACAGGGCGACGGCGCCGGCTCGATCCCCGCGCGCCAGCTTCGCCTCGCCCCAGCGCAGATAGCCGAGAGGCAGCGACGGCCCGCGCCGCACGCCTTCGGCGAACCAGCGGTCGGCCTCGGCCCGACGCCCCGCGATGGCCGCCACCTCGCCCTGCGCCAGCAGGCAGTAATAGCATCCGCCCGGCTGGGCCGCGGCCAGGGCCTCGGCCTCCGCCAGTCGTCCGACCCGGGCCAGGGCCACGATCCGCACGGGCCGGTACTGGGTCGCCATCCACATCCGCATGCTCGGCTCGGCCGCCAGGGCGACCTCGATCCGGTCCAGCGCCACGGCCGCCTCGGCCCAGTTCTCCCGGACCCACGGATTGGCAATGGCGGCGAAATCGGCCGAGGTCAGGCCGAACTCCGGCGGGACCTCGGCCGCCCGCATGATCCGAAGGCCGCGCGAGACCTCATGGGCGTCGACGAGGGCGAGCCCCAGAATGTCCTCAACGTCCCGTCCCGTCCCGGACGGGTCTGTCCGCACCCGTTCGAAGGCGGCGGCCGCGGCGGCGAAATCCCCCTCGAGCATCCGGGCGCTGCCCTCCATCTCGTCGGCGAACGTGCGCGCCTTGCCGGGGGCGTAGTCCTGGGGCCGACGCCGCATGTCTCGGGCCGCCAGCCCGTATTGCCGATAAGACGACTCCTCGTCGCCGATGTGGGCCATCACCCCGCCCAGATTGGCCTGGGCCAGGCCGAAATGCGGGTCGATGGCCAGGGCCGCCTGGGCCTTCTCGATCGCGCCCTCGAAATCGAGCGTGTTCTGCAGGCCCAGGCTCCAACCGGCGTAGGCCCATTTGCGGTCGAAGGCGTCGCCGGTTTCAGTCAACGCCTCATAGGCGGCCAGCGAGCGTTGGGTCTCGCCGCTGCGGCTCAGATAGACGGCGTAGCGATAGGGCTGGGTGTCGGCGAACACCGCCTCGGCGGCCTTGTCCAGCAGGGCCTCCAGGTCGCCCGGCCCGCCCTCGAACACCTGGGCCGGCTCGCCGCCCGCCCGCGCGGTGACCCTCAGCCCCGTCGGCGTGCGCACCACCTCGCCGGTGATCCGCACCTCCTCGCCCAGCCACTCGCGCAGAAATTTCCACAGTTCGCCGACCGAGACCCCCGTCTGGGGGATCTCCACCTGAACCGTGTCGCCCCAGCCGTTGGCGTAGGTATTGGCCGCCCGCGCCGATATCGTCGCCTTCTGCATGGCGCCCAGCTTGTCCAGCATCCGCGTCGCCACCGCCGAGCCGTTCAGCCCGACGGTCTCCATCTCGGGCGGCACCGAGAAGGCGTCGATGACAAGGCCCCGGTACTGGCTGGCGCTCCACACCACCACCGCCGCGACCACCAGGGCCAGCACCGCCACCCCGCCGCCCAGGAATTTCAGCCACAGGCTGGTCTTGGCGCTGGCGATCTGGATGTCCAGCAGCCGTCCGTGCTTGACCAGCACCGCCCGCGCGGGGCTGTCGGGCGCGCCGTCATGCGCCTCGGCCTCCATGGCGATCTCGACCGGATCGGACGTGGTGGGCGCAGATGTCCGCTTCGCTCTCGCCGTCGCTCGCTTCGCCATGGCCGCCCCCCTTGCCCCGGGGCCAGATATGCAGATTTGCGTTATCCGAACAACGGGATGTTGCGCCGCCGGCGGCCCCCCTTGTGCCTTTTGCCGCGCACGCCCACCTGATCCCCACGGACGGCGCGTTGCTTGCTTCAGAGGGCGCGTCTTCCGAGAATCCGCCTCAGAAGGGGATATGCCTTGAACCTCGACCTCTATTCCGACCGCGCCAAACAGGCGGTCCAGTCCGCCCAGTCGCTGGCGCTCGCCCGCCGCCACCAGCAGTTCGCGCCCGAGCACCTGCTGAAGGTGCTGCTGGAGGAGCGCGACGGTCTGGCCCGCAACCTGATCACCGCCGCCGGCGGCGACGCCAAGCGCGCCGAGACCGATGTCGAGACGGCGCTGTCGAAGCGCGCCCAGGTCTCCGGCGGCTCGGGCCAGCTCTATCTCGACGGCGACACCGCGCGCGTGTTCGCCGCCGCCGAAGCCGCCGCGAAAAAGGCCGGCGACCAGTTCGTCACCACCGAGCGCATCCTCTCGGCCCTCGCCCGCGAAGGCGGCGTGGCCAAGACGGTCCTGTCGGCCTCGGGCGCCACGGCGGACAAGCTCGACGCCGCCATCAATGAAATCCGCAAGGGCAAGACCGCTGACAGCGCCGGGGCCGAGGACGCCTATGACGCCCTGAAACGCTACGCCCGCGACCTGACCCTCGCCGCCGCCGACGGCAAGATCGATCCCGTCATAGGCCGCGACGAGGAGATCCGCCGCACCATCCAGGTCCTCGCCCGCCGCACCAAGAACAACCCCGTCCTGATCGGCGAGCCCGGCGTCGGCAAGACCGCCATCGTCGAGGGCCTGGCCCTGCGCATCGTCAACGGCGACGTGCCCGAATCCCTGCGCGACAAGGTCGTGATGGCCCTCGACATGGGCTCCCTGATCGCCGGCGCCAAATACCGCGGCGAGTTCGAGGAGCGGCTGAAGGCCGTGCTGGCCGAGGTGACCGCCGCCGAGGGCCAGATCATCCTCTTCATCGACGAGATGCACACCCTGGTCGGCGCCGGAAAGGGCGACGGCGCCATGGACGCGTCCAATCTGCTGAAGCCCGCCCTCGCGCGCGGCGAGCTGCACTGCGTCGGCGCCACCACCCTCGACGAATACCGCAAGCACGTGGAGAAGGACGCCGCCCTCGCCCGCCGCTTCCAGCCGGTGTTCGTGGAGGAGCCGACGGTCGAGGACACCGTCTCCATCCTGCGCGGCCTGAAGGAGAAGTACGAGGTCCACCACGGGGTGCGCATCTCGGACTCGGCCATCGTCGCCGCCGCCACCCTGTCGAACCGCTACATCACCGACCGCTTCCTGCCCGACAAGGCCATCGACCTGATCGACGAGGCCGCCTCGCGCGTGCGCATGGCCGTGGACTCCAAGCCCGAGGCCCTGGACGAGATCGACCGCCGCCTGGTCCAGCTGAAGATCGAGCGCGAGGCCCTGAAGAAGGAGACCGACAGCGCCTCTCAACTGCGCCTGGAAAAACTCGAGGACGAGATCATCGACCTCGAGGGCCAGTCCGACGACCTCACCGCCCGCTGGAAGGCCGAGAAGGAAAAGGTCGGCGCCGGGGCCCAGCTGCGCGAGACGCTGGACCGCCTGCGCGCCGAACTGGCCGCTGCCCAGCGCGCCGGCGACCTCGGCCGCGCGTCCGAGATCGCCTACGGCCAGATCCCCCAGATCGAGAAGCAACTGGCCGAGGCCGAAGCCGCCGAGACCACCAAGGGCGGCCCCCTGACGCCGGAAGTCGTCGACGCGGAACAGATCGCCGCCGTCGTCTCCCGCTGGACCGGCGTCCCGGTCGACAAGATGCTGGAGGGCGAGCGCGAAAAGCTGCTCAGCATGGAAGACGCTCTGCGCGGCCGCGTGGTCGGTCAGGACGAGGCCCTGGCCGCCGTCGCCGATGCGGTCCGTAGAGCCCGCGCCGGGCTGAACGACCCCAACCGCCCGCTCGGCTCCTTCCTGTTCCTCGGCCCCACGGGCGTGGGCAAGACCGAGCTGACCAAGGCCCTGGCCGCCTTCCTGTTCGACGATGACAGCGCCATCACCCGCCTGGATATGTCCGAGTATCAGGAGAAGCATTCGGTCAGCCGCCTGATCGGCGCGCCCCCCGGCTACGTCGGCTATGACGAAGGCGGCGCCCTGACCGAGGCCGTCCGCCGCCGCCCCTATCAGGTCGTGCTGTTCGACGAGGTGGAAAAGGCCCACCCCGACGTCTTCAACACCCTGCTTCAGGTGCTCGACGACGGCCGCCTGACCGACGGCCAGGGCCGCACCATCGACTTCCGCAACACCCTGATCATCCTGACCTCCAACCTGGGGTCAGAGGCTCTGGCCGGTCAGGGCGAGGGCGACGACGTCGAGACCGTCCGCCCCTATGTCATGGAGGCCGTGCGCAGCCATTTCCGGCCCGAGTTCCTGAACCGCATCGACGAGATCATCCTGTTCCGCCGCCTCGGCCGCGACCAGATGGCCGGCATCGTCCGCATCCAGCTGGCCCGGTTTGAAAAACTGCTGGCCGACCGCCGCCTGACCCTCTCCATCGACGACGCCGCCCTCGCCTGGCTCGCCGACCGAGGCTACGACCCCGTCTACGGCGCCCGCCCCCTGAAGCGCGTCATCCAGAAGGATTTGGTCGACCCCATCGCGCGCAAGCTGCTGGCGGGCGAGATCGAGGACGGGAGCGTGATCGCCGTGTCAGCCGGGGGGGATGGGCTCACCATCGGCAAAGCCCAGGTCCACTAGGACCTGGGCCGCTTGTCATCCCGGACGGGCGCCGCCCGATCCGGGATCGGGAATGGCGCGGGTGCATTAGCGCCCCGCTACATGATCCGACCAAAGGGTTCGAGGGAGCTCAACTGAGGTCACAAGAGCAAAGGGAGCAATGAACAGCAGCGCCCCATTTGCCAGTTGCGGGACCAAGCCAACGTATTCCCTAAGCCCTAGCGCCAGCAATCCTGTAGCCGCAGCGATAAGGTTGATAACGAAGAAGAAATACAGCCTTTTGACTCTGAAGAGGACTTCGGCCCTGCGAGGTTCATCTCGGGCGCTCGCAGAGGAAACAGCGATAGTTTGTACGGTGAGTACAAACCCCGAAAGTGTGGCGAACACTCCCACCGCGCCAGCTAGAAACTCTGCATCAGCCTCCCATTGAGGAAGGATCATTGTCACGCAAGCCAAGCCCGCAACGCAGCCTATCGTGAAAAACGAGAGCCGAACGACGTCAATCCGACGTCGGGTCATTAGCTTAGACCGGCTAATTTAAGCCGTCCGTAGAACTCTCTCATTTTTCCCCAGACCTCAGAATAAACAACGGTTTTCCCGTCAGCGGTGAACGAGACTTTCTCCTTCAGTGCTATTTCCGACGGAGTTATACGAATGCCTCTCATGGTGACGATCTCGTAGTCACCCTCAATATTGTCCAACACGTTGGAAGCGATTTTTGCTCCCTGATCCAAGTGCTCGTTATCGGCGCGAATCTCGACATACGATCTAAGCCCGACCAACCGATCCAGCTCTTGATCAGAACGATCAGAACCGGCGAGTCCCCGCACTAATTCTAAAGCGCGCTCTGCAAGCGAACCTAAACGTCCCCAAGACCCTCCAAAGGGAAGTATTGCTGAGACTTCTGGCGCAGTCACATTGAGCCGAACCTTCCTCACCCCCTCTTTCAAGAGTTGATTTATCACGTCGCGGTTGGCGTGTTTCTGAAGAGAAAACTGCTTGGACTGTGCGTCAAACCCGGACGTGGACAGCAAGGCGCGGACATAATCAATCAAAGAGCGCTCTTGGACTGCGCTTACGCACAGCACGACATCGTCGCCCTTTATGAGCATCATTGCATCGCCCTCAAGGAATTCTTGATCCTCCGGTGGTGAGGCCCGTCCCAAGTCCGTCGCGTCTACAGCAAGCGGCACGGTCGATGCTTGTTCTCCGGGAACATAAGCAACGACGTGGATCAAAAGCTCGCTGGCGTCTCCTGAGCGGTTGCGGACCTGCCAGTTCGAGCCATCAGGCCGACTGAGCTGTGTCTCAACCGGCTTTTCTCTGGGCGCAAGAGTCGCTGCCACCAACTGAGAAAGGGTTGCAGCAGAGGGCACGGGCCACTCAACCCGGCGGAAGGACAGTGTGCGTTCGCGAGCTTTATCCATGTAGGCTCAACCTCCGCCTGCATGGTCGCCTGATTCGGGACGGGTATGGACTCGCCATATCGCCGTCATTTGAAGCAGATGATGAGCCGTTCCATCCTAACCCCCGGAACCGCCAGCACCGGCATCCCCCCACCGCCTCGCCCGGAAACACCGCGAAGTGCGGGTGGCCCTCGAACATTCGTGCCGCCGCCTCATGCGAGGGCGCGCGGACGATGATGAAGGCGGCGAGGGCGTTGGCGGCGTCGGTCGCGCCGTCCGGAGCCACGCGCAGGTCCGGCCCATCTCTTTCTTTCGTCATCCTCCGGCAAGCCGCGTCTTCGCGGCGCAGACCGGGGGACCCAGCGGCGCGCGAAAGCGTGACCCTGTCGAGCGCGCGTGTCTGAAGCGTTTCGCCCTGCGGGCGCCGCTGGGTCCCCCGGTCTCGGCTTCGCCTCGCCGGAGGATGACGAAAGGAAGAGGGACGCGTGATGACGAAAGGAAGGGGGCGGGTTAGCTTTGCCGCATGCCCACCCACCGCACCTTCATCGCCACCTACATCATGCCAGCGGACGGAACGGAACGATCTACGTCGGCATGACGGCCAACCTGACCGCGCGGGTGTGGAAGCACAAGAATGGCGTGTTCGACGGCTTCACCAGCGACAATGGCTGCCACTGTCTGGTCTGGTTCGAGCAACATGCTCTCGTCACTGACGCGATCCGGCGCGAGAAGCGGCTCAAGAAATGGGGCCGCGACTGGAAGCTGAAGCTGATCGAGGAGGCGAACCCTGACTGGCGCGATCTGGCGGCCGACTGGTATCCGGTGAACGATCCGAACTGGGAGCCGCCACCCGAGGCTGACTAGACCGGAAACACCGTAGGGACTGCTGCGTCCAGCCCTTCAACTGTGTGCGTCGAGCAAATCAAACCGCTGTAATTCCAAAGCTTCATTTTTTCTCGAGCCGCTGAACGCGCCCGGGTCCCGCCATCCCTTATGTTCAACCCGTCCCGTCGCAGGGAGGGCTCGCTCGGCCGGCGACCGATCGGCGATGGGAGCGGACGGAGCGGGGTGGAGGCTTTCAGCCTCCAGCCGGTGGACACCCGAGGAGGGAGTCCGGCCAGGGTCGAGGGGGATACTCGGACCGTTCCAGGACAGTCTCGCCATGGGACTGCCTGCCCGCCGGGGGCGCTGCGGTAAGGCGATAACACCGCCACCCGACGCAAGCTTCCGGATAACCGCCCGCGCGGAGCGTCGACGCGAAGCCGAAACGGTAAAACCACAGAACTCCGGGCTCCGCGCCCGGCGCTCCGCCTGCCCTTCCATCCCTTCGGCCCCTCAAGGCGCGGAGCGAAGACCCGTGCGCGCTCCCCTTCTCCCCTCCGGGGGAGAAGGTGGTCGCGGAGCGACCGGATGAGGGGGCTCGTCCGGTTCGCTCATCGTCCGAAAGTCGGCGTGTGTCCGGCAGCCCCCTCATCCGGCCCTCACGGGCCACCTTCTCCCTCGAGGGGAGAAGGAAGGAGTTCAGAATGCCCCAGCCCCGCCCGACCCGATCCGCTTCCTGCGCCGCCGCCGACACCGGCCGCGACGACTCGCCCGAAAACCTCGCGCGCATCCGCGCCGAGCTGGAGCGGCGGCTGGACTTTATGCACTGGCGGATCACCTGCGTGAACGAGGCGCGGCGGCGGCTGTGCGGGGGCTGCGCGCCCGGAAGAGGCATCGACCTGACGCCCGCCGATCACGCCGGCGTCAGCCTGGAGAAGATCGCCGCCGGCGAGCGCCCGCCGCCGGGGCTGGAGCCCGACTGGTATCCGCCCGGCCATCCGCTCATCGGATCGGCGCCGCCGTCGTGGTGAGGCGGCGCGCGCTCAGGCAGCGAGCGTTAGCGCACTCAAAGAATCACCGCCCGGCGCGGGCGGCGACGCCGTTGATGCGGCAGACGTTTTCGGTCTCGACGCGGCCGGTGGTGGCGCCGGTGGGGCTGAGGACGCCGCCGCGGGCGACGCAGTCGGCGTTCAGCCGGGCCAGCTGCTCGGAATAGGAGCCGTCGGGGCCGGCGGTTCCGGCGCAGGCCGACAGCAGCAGAAGGGCGGGGACGGCGAGGATCAGGGGACGCATGGGGGACGCTCCGGTTAAGCTGACAGTCGAACGGGCCGGGGCGAATGCCGTTCCGGCCCGGTGCGCATTCAGCCGGCGCACTCGGCGGGTCTGGTTTCGCCCGGCTGGTACATGCCGCAGGACCGGTCGATCTCGTCCTGGATCATCTGGCACGGGTTGGCGACGTTGCAGGGCGGATGGGTGGCCGGGCTGACGGCGATGCAGCGGTTGACCAGGGCCTGGGCGGCGTCGGCGCCCTGATCCAGGGCGCAGGACGTCGAGGACGCCTCGGTCGGGGCGATGGCCTCCTCCTGCGGCGGGGCGTCGGCGGGCATGACCGGGTCCTGGTCCGCCGTGGCCGTCGCCGGTTCGCCCGCGGGATTCTCCGCCGCGGGGGTGCAGGCGGCCAGAAGGGCGGCGAGGGCGAAGAGGGGGGCGGCGAAAACTGGGGTCAGGCGCATGGCGAGGCTCTCCGGTCGCGGTTCAGACGCCGACGATGCCTCGTTTCGGAATGCGGTGGAAGCCTGACTGTTTCCTTCTCCCCTCCGGGGGAGAAGGTGGCAGGCGACAGCCTGACGGATGAGGGGGCTGCGTAAGCCACGCTCACCGTCCGAAGGTCAGCCTCAAATCAGGCATCCCCCTCATCCGGTCACTCGCGCGACCACCTTCTCCCCCGGAGGGGAGAAGGAAGCATTCAGCGCCCCAGGGCGATCCGCTGCATCGCGAACAGGTCGGCGCAGCCGCCCTCGGCCAGCTGGAACAGGCGCTCGAACTCGGCGCGGGAGAAGCCGCGCTTCTCGCCCGTGGCCTGGATCTCGACGATGGTCCCCGAGCCGGTCAGGACGAAGTTGGAATCCGCCTCGGCCGAGGAATCCTCCTCATAGTCGAGGTCGAGCACCGGCTGATCCGAGCAGACGCCGCAGCTGACGGCCGCGACCTGATCGAGGATGGGGTCGGCCTTCATCACCCCCTCGGCGCGCAGGTAGTCGAAGGCGCTGGCCATGGCGACCCAGGCGCCGGTGATGGCGGCGGTGCGGGTGCCGCCGTCGGCCTGGATGACGTCGCAGTCCAGCACCACCTGACGCTCGCCCAGGGCCTTCAGGTCGACCACGGCGCGAAGGCTGCGGCCGATCAGGCGCTGGATTTCCTGCGTCCGGCCGGTCTGCTTGCCCGCCGCCGCCTCGCGCCGGCCGCGGGTGTGGGTGGCGCGGGGCAGCATGCCGTATTCGGCGGTGACCCAGCCCTGGCCCTTGCCGCGCATCCAGCCCGGGACGGTCTCCTCGACCGTCGCCGTGACCAGCACCTTCGTATGGCCGAACGAGACCAGGCACGAGCCCTCCGCATAACGGTTGACGCCGGTCTCCAGCGTCACGGCGCGAAGCTGATCGGGGGTGCGGCCGGAATGGCGGGGAGCGGCGGTCATGCGATGGTCCTTGGAAGCGGTCGCGGCGGTGCTTATCCTGAAACCGTGAGCCTGTATGCCCCCTCCACATCCCCGTTCGGCGCTTCGCCCGGCCTGACCGCGCTGGACCAGCGGGCGCGCGACATCTTCCGCCGCATCGTCGAGAGCTATCTGCAAACCGGGGAGCCGGTGGGATCGCGGACCCTGTCGCAGACGGGCATCGCCCTGTCGCCGGCCTCGATCCGCAACACCATGCAGGATTTGACCCTGGCGGGGCTGCTGGCGTCGCCGCATACCTCGGCGGGGCGCATACCGACCCATGCGGGCCTGAGGTTGTTCGTCGACGGCCTCTTGGAGATCGGCGACATCGGCACGGAGGAGCGGCGCGAGATCGACGCGCGGCTGGCCGGCAAGGGCCGGGGCTTCGACGAGGCGCTGGATGCGGCGTCGTCGTTGCTGTCAGGGCTGGCGGGCGGCGCGGGGATCGTGGCCAGCCCGGTCAGGGACGCGGGGGTCAAGCATGTGGAGTTCGTGGCGCTGGGCCACGATCAGGCGCTGGCGGTGCTGGTCGGGGACGACGGCTCGGTGGAGAACCGGATCATGGCCCTGTCGGCGGGGGTGACGCCGTCCACGCTGCAGGAGGCGTCGAACTTCCTCAATGCGCGGCTGCGGGGCCGGCCGCTGGCCGAGGCGCGCACCGAGATGCGGACCGAGCTGGACGCCGCGCGGCTGGAGTTGAACGCCGCCGCCGCACGGCTGGTGGAGGACGGGCTGGCCGCCTGGTCCGGCGGGGCCGAGCGAGAGCGCGCCTTGATCGTGCGCGGCCGGGCCAACCTGCTGCACGATTCCGAGACGGTCGAGGATCTGGAGAAGGTGCGCATCCTGTTCGACGACCTGGAGCAGAAGGAGCAGCTGATCGGCCTGCTGGACGGGGTATCCGCGGCCCAGGGGGTGCGCATCTTCATCGGCGCGGAAACACGGTTGTTCTCACTTTCGGGTTCCGCCGTGATCGCGGCGCCCTATATGAGCGGCCGACAGCGGGTTCTGGGCGCCATCGGCGTGATCGGACCCGCGCGACTGAACTACGCCCGTGTCATCCCGTTGGTGGACTATACCGCCCGGGTGCTGGGCCGGATGCTGGACGGACAAGAACCTTGAGCGACATCAACGACACCGATTTCGACCCCGAGACCGAAGCCAACGCCGAGGCGGGGCTGGACGCCTATCCTGCTGACGATGACGGTCTGGGCAACATCGACGCCCTGATCGCCGAGCGCGACCAGTGGAAGGACCGCGCGCTGCGCGCCGTGGCCGAGGCCGAGAACACCAAACGCCGGGCCGAGACCCAGTCCAACGACGCCCGCGCCTATGCGATCCAGCGCTTCGCCCGCGACCTGCTGGGCGTGGCCGACAATCTGGAGCGGGCGCTGATGGCTGCGCCGAAGGATGCGGACAGCGCTGCGGCGGGCCTGATCACCGGGCTGGAGCTGACGCAGAAGTCGCTGCTCACCGCGTTCGAGAGCAACAACCTGAAGCGCGTGGCGCCGGGGGCGGGCGAAACCTTCGACCCGCACCTGCATCAGGCGATGATGGAGCAGCCGTCCGACAGCGTGCCGGGCGGCACGGTGATCCAGACCCTGCAGGCCGGATACTCCCTGTTCGGCCGCACGGTGCGCCCGGCCATGGTGGTGGTGGCGGCCAAGGGCGCGGGCGCGTCCGCGGGCGGCGCGAACCCCTATGCGCAGGCGGACGAGGGCACGGGCGGAGCGTTCGACGGGAAGGCCTAGGCCTTCAGCTTCGCCTCGAACAACGCCAGCAGCCGCGCCCATCCGTCGGCCGCATCCGCCGCGCGGTAGCTGTCGCGGTAGTCGGCGTGGAAGCCGTGCGGCGCGTCGGGATAGACCTTGATGCCGCTTTCGGTCTGACCGGCGCTGACCAGGGCGGCGGTCATGGCCTCGACGCTGGCGACGGGGATGCCCCGGTCCTGACCGCCGTAGTTGCCGATGACCACGCCCTTGAGGTCGTCGGCGAGATCGACCGGCCAGGGCTGGCCTGAGGCGATCTGTTCCGTCGTGGCGGTGGCGAGCGGCGCCAGACGGCCGTACTAGGCGACCCCGGCGGCGATGCGCGAGAAACGGGCCGCAGCCTGCCACACCACCTTGCCGCCCCAGCAGAAGCCGGTGATCCCGAAGCGCTCGCCCTTGGCCCACAGCTGGCCCGAGGCCCAGTCCATTGCGGCGGAGACGTCGCCCATGACCTGCTCGTAGCCGGCCTGACCCACGATGCGCATGATCTCGGCGCTGTCGCTCAGCGGGGCGGGATCGGCGACGCGGACGAAGAAAGCCGGGGCGATGGCGGCGTACCCGGCCTTGGCCAGGCGCCGGCAGACGTCGCGGATGTATTCGTGCACGCCGAAGATTTCGGACACCACGATGACCACCGGGAAGGGGCCGTCGCCGGCGGGGCGGGCGACATAGGCGGGCAGGTCGAAGCCGTCCGGGGCGGGGAAGCTGACGTCGGCCGTGGTCAGGCCCTCCGCGTCCGTGGTCACCGGGCTGGCCTGGGCGGCGAGGGCCGCGGGGGCGTAGCCGGCGAAGAACAGACCTCCCGCGACGGCCGCGCGGCGGCTGAAACGGAAGTCGTCGACCTGATGGCCTTCGGGACGGATCAGTCGGGTCATCGGCGGAACTCCTGAACAGAAGGCGGGGACATTGGCCCCGTCGGCGCCGGTCGTCTAGCGGGCGCGGCGGAGGGTCAGGTTGATGCGGCCGCCGCCGGGAATCAGGGCCGACGACCCCGACAGGATGCGGTCGATCCCGTGCCGGGCCAGACGCGCTGGGCCCATCAGGGCGCAGACGTCGCCGGAGGCCAGCCGCACGCTGCGGGTCGGGCCGCTCTCACCCAAGCCGATGCGGAACACCGCCGTATCGCCCAGCGACACCGACAGGACCGGCGCGGAGAAGTCAGCCTCGTCGCGATCCTGATGCAGGCCCATGCGCGCGCCGTCGCGGTAGAGATTGACCAGACAGGCGTCCGGCGGCTGCGGATGACCCGTGAGGCTGGTCCAGAGCTCAAGCACGACCGGCGGCATCGGCGGCCAGGGCCTGCCCGTGACCGGATGCGTCGCCTGATAGCGATATCCGCCGCGGTCCGAGACCCAGCCCAGCGGCCCGAGGCTGGTCATCTCCACCGAGAAAGGACGGCCTCCGGGGGTGACGGGCCTGTAGAAGGGCGCGGTCTCCACCGCCACCAGCACCTCAGCCAGCAGCGCCGCCTGATCCGCCGGCGACAGCGCTCCGGGCCACAGGCGGAAGCCGTCGAGGCCGGTGGGGATTTCGAGAGGAGCGCTCATGCTGACCAGATGGCCCGCAGATCACCGGGCCTCAAG
Source organism: Pseudomonadota bacterium (assembly GCA_040385285.1). Classification (GTDB taxonomy): domain Bacteria; phylum Pseudomonadota; class Alphaproteobacteria; order Caulobacterales; family Caulobacteraceae; genus Brevundimonas. The sequence continues at coordinate 172,487 of JAZKHQ010000007.1, read as the reverse complement.
CAGCGAGTGACCGCGTCGCGAGCGATAGGCCCACGCGCTTCACCGCGTGAAATAATAATCCGCGATCTGGCAGGCGTTGACGTTGGTCCGCTCCAGGGTCTGGCCGTTCGAGAACTCGGCCCGGATCACATAGAGGCAGGAGCCGGCGCCATCGTCGACATTGACCATGACGCTGTCACCCGTGGGCACAGCCTCGCGGCCCAGCGTCGCGGCGCGCCAGTCCTCGCGCCGGGCGTCGGTGACCTGGAGCCCCGTCAGCACCCAGCCGGTCTGGTTGTGGATGCGCACCCGCCGGTTCTGGCCGTCCGCCGACTGGCCCGTGCGGCCCGCCGGCGCCTGAGCCCCGTCCGCCAGCGCGGGCGCGGCGGCCATCAGGACGGCGCAGGCCATGACGGGCAAGGCGCGGAAGGCGAAAGACATGGGGCATCATCCTGACGACGGGGGTCTTCAGACGCCCCCTTCTGACCCGCCGACCATAGACCGACGTCGAACCGGATTGCATCTGACGACCTCTGACATGGCTCCTCATCGGGCCTGAATCCGCGATAAGGGCTTGCGGGGGCAGTGGTCTTTCCCATATCCGCTGCAACCCCGGAGAAACCCCGCATCGTGTGGGGATTTCGCCGGAATGCATCAACCAAGAGACCGGGGGCGGTCACGCGCGGCGCTTCGCTTTAAAAGGCCGCCGCATCGCCCGCCGAAATGGAGTGAAGACCAAGACCATGGCCAAGATCATCGGCATCGACCTCGGCACCACCAACTCCTGCGTCGCAGTGATGGAAGGCGGCAGCCCCAAGGTCATCGAGAACGCGGAAGGCAACCGCACCACCCCGTCCGTCGTCGCCATTCAGGAGGGCGGCGAGGTTCTGGTCGGCCAGCCGGCCAAGCGCCAGGCGGTGACCAACCCGGCCAACACCCTGTTCGCGATCAAGCGGCTGATCGGCCGCAACTTCGCCGACCCCGTGGTGGCCAAGGACAAGGGCATGGTGCCCTACGAGATCGTCAAGGGTCCGACCGGCGACGCCTGGGTCAAGGCCAACGGCAAGGACTACTCCCCGCAACAGATCTCCGCCTTCACCCTGACCAAGATGAAGGAGGCCGCCGAGGCCTATCTGGGCGAGACAGTCACCCAGGCCGTCATCACGGTCCCCGCCTATTTCAACGACAGCCAGCGTCAGGCCACCAAGGACGCGGGCAAGATCGCGGGCCTCGAAGTCCTGCGCATCATCAACGAGCCGACCGCGGCCGCGCTCGCCTACGGCCTCGAGAAGAACGACGGCCAGAAGATCGCCGTCTATGATCTCGGCGGCGGCACCTTCGACGTCTCGATCCTGGAGATCGGCGACGGCGTCTTCGAGGTGAAGTCGACCAACGGCGACACCTTCCTGGGCGGCGAGGACTTCGACGTGCGTCTGGCCGACTATCTGGCCGACGAGTTCAAGAAGGAACAGGGCGTCGACCTGCGCCAGGACAAGCTGGCCCTGCAACGCCTGCGCGAAGAGGCCGAAAAGGCCAAGAAGGAGCTGTCGTCCACCCCGTCGTACGAGGTGAACCTGCCCTTCATCACCATGAACGCCTCGGGCCCGCTGCACCTGAACATCAAGCTGACCCGCGCCAAGCTGGAAAGCTTGGTCGACGACCTGATCCAGCGCACCATCGAGCCCTGCGCCAAGGCGCTGAAGGACGCCGGCCTCAAGGCCTCGGACATCGACGAGGTTGTCCTGGTCGGCGGCATGACCCGCATGCCCAAGGTGCAGGAGGCTGTGAAGGCCTTCTTCGGCAAGGAGCCGCACAAGGGCGTGAACCCGGACGAGGTCGTGGCGCTGGGCGCCGCGGTTCAGGCCGGCGTGCTTCAGGGCGACGTCAAGGACGTGCTGCTGCTGGATGTGACCCCGCTGACGCTGGGCATCGAGACCCTGGGCGGCGTGTTCACCCCGCTGATCGAGCGCAACACCACCATCCCGACCAAGAAGAGCCAGACCTTCTCGACCGCCGACGACAACCAGTCAGCCGTGACGATCCGGGTCTTCCAGGGCGAGCGGCCCATGGCGGCCGACAACAAGGTGCTGGGCCAGTTCGACCTGATGGGCATTCCGCCGGCGCCGCGCGGCATGCCCCAGATCGAGGTCGCCTTCGACATCGACGCCAACGGCATCGTCCACGTCACCGCCAAGGACAAGGCGACCAACAAGGAGCAGTCGATCCGCATCCAGGCCAACGGCGGCCTGTCGGATGCGGACATCGACAAGATGGTCAAGGAAGCCGAGGCCAACGCCGCCTCCGACAAGGCTCGCAAGGACCTGGTCGAGGCGCTGAACGCCGCCGACAGCCTGATCCACTCGACCGAGAAGGCCATGGCCGAGCACGGCGACAAGGTCGGCCCGGACGAGAAGGCGGCCATCGAGACGGCGCTGGAAGAGCTTAAAGGCGCCAAGGACAGCACGGACGCGGAAGACATCCGCGCCAAGACCAACACCCTGGTCCAGGCCTCGATGAAGCTGGGCGAGGCCATGTACGCCCAGCAGGCCGGATCGGGTGACGGCGCTTCGGCCGAGGCCCCCGCCGACGACGGCGTGGTCGACGCCGAGTTCGAGGACGTCACCGCCGACGACGACAAGAAGGGCGCATAAAGCCGCGCGAACCAATGAAGGCCCCGCTTGTCCATCGACGGCGGGGCCTTTTTCATGAAACTTGCATCAATCAGCCGGACGCCCATGTCTGTCCGGACACCGCAATCGGCCCGAGACCCGCAGAGGCCGGACGAGCGCGGCAGGGGTTAAGAGGACGATCGCCTGATGGCGCGTGACTATTACGAGATTCTGGAGGTCGAACGGACCATCGACGCGGCGGGCCTGAAATCGGCCTATCGCAAGCTGGCGATGGCGCACCACCCCGACCGCAACAGCGGCTCGGAGGAGTCGATGGCGCGGTTCAAGGAGATCTCCGAGGCTTATTCCGTCCTGTCGGACGAACAGAAGCGTGCGGCATACGACCGGTTCGGCCATGCGGGCGTGAACGGCGGGGGGGGCGGCAGTCCGTTCGGCCAGGGCGGCGGCTTCCACGACGTCAACGACATCTTCAGCCAGGTCTTCGGCGACGCGTTCGGCGACGTCTTCGGCGGGCGGGGCGGCGGCGGACGCCAGGGCGGCCCCCGGCGTGGCTCGGACCTGCGCTACGACCTGGAGATCACCCTGGAGCAGGCTTATCGCGGCGCGGACGTCGAGATCGCCGTGCCCTCGACCCTGACCTGCGAGACCTGCGAGGGCTCGGGCGCCAAGAAGGGGACCAAGCCCCAGACCTGCACCACCTGCCAGGGCGCCGGCCGCATCCGTCAGGCCAACGGCTTCTTCCAGGTCGAGCGGACCTGCCCACGCTGCGGCGGCAACGGCCAGATGATCGCCGAACCCTGCACCACCTGCCACGGCCACGGACAGGTGCGGAAAACCCGCAAACTGCAACTGAAGGTGCCGGCCGGCGTCGACGACGGCTCGCGCATCCGCCTGTCGGGCGAAGGCGACACGGGCGCGCGGGGCGGGCCGCGCGGGGACCTGTACGTCTTTATTTCGGTGACGCCGCACGAACTGTTCGAGCGCGACAATCTGGATCTGCTGGTCACCGTGCCCGTGCCCATGACCACGGCGGCGCTGGGCGGCGACATCGAGGCGCCGTGCCTGATCTCAGAAGCCTGCGACGGCAATTGCAAGGCGCCGGTGTCGGTGCCGGCGGGGGCCCAGACCGGCAAGACCGTGCGCATCAAGGGCAAGGGCATGCCGCACCTGAACGGCCGCCAGCGCGGCGATCTGGTGGTCGAGCTGTTCGTCGAGACGCCCACCGACCTGACCGCGCGCCAGAAGGAGCTGATGGCCGAGCTGGCCGCCACTTTCGGCGACGAGCAGAGCCCGCGCAATTCCAGCTTCACCGGCAAGGCCAAGCGGTTCTGGGCCGACATCCTCGGAGGAGAGGCCGCCCAATGAGCGTGATACTTTGACCGCCATGTTCCACGCCGGCATCTCCGGCGCCCGGGGACGGATGGGCCGCGCCGTCAGTCAGGTGCTGGACGCCCGGGAGGACGTGGTGGTCGCCGCCCGGTTCGACTGGGGCGAGACGCCGGACCTTGGCCTGTGCGACGTGGTCATCGACTTCTCGACGGCGGAGGCTTCGGTGGCTCTGGCCAGGCTGTGCGCCGAACGCGGCGGCCCGGCGCTGGTGATCGGCTCGACGGGGTTCAGCCCCGAACAGGAAGCCGAAATCGTCGCGGCGTCCGAGAAGATCGCCATCGTCCGCAGCGGCAATTTCTCGCTGGGGGTCAACATCCTGATCGGCCTTGTCGAGCACGCGGCCCTGCGCCTCGACGCGCGCGACTGGGACATCGAGATCACCGAGGCGCACCATCGGCGCAAGATCGATGCGCCCTCGGGCACGGCGCTGATGCTGGGCGAGGCGGCGGCCGCGGGCCGGAACGCGGACCTCAGCGAACTGCGCACCAGACCCTATGACGGCGTCACGGGCGAGCGCGAGCCGGGCAAGATCGGCTTCTCGTCCATCCGCGCCGGCGGCATCGTCGGGGAGCACACGGTGCTGTTCGCCTCGGACGACGAGGTGATCAGCCTCAGCCACTCGGCCATCGACCGCTCCCTGTTCGCCAAGGGCGCCGTGGCGGCGGCGGCATGGGTGCGGACGCGCAAGCCCGGCCTCTACGACATGCAGGACGTGCTCGGGTTCAGGCAGGCATGAATGCCTGGGCGCTGACGCGCCGCGCTACGTTCGCGACGCGGTCGCTCGCTGCTTGAGCGCACGGAGCGCTACGCGCTCAAGCAGCGAGGCTCCGCGAGCCGAGCGGTAGCGCCGCGCGTTAGCGCGCAGCCTAATGCGCGTGCCTGGCCTTGTGGCCGCCGGTCAGCAGGGTCTTGATGAAGTAGAAGACCGCGATGACGATGGCGTAGCCGAGGAACAGGGCGAAGACCGACATCCAGAAGCCGAGGGTCAGCAGGTCAGGCAGGCGGAAGGCGCCGCCGTCCAGCACGGGCCGCACCGCCTGGATCAGGATATGGACGAAGGCGGCGCCGAGAGCCATGGCCCACAGCCGCCTCCAGCCGTGCATCAGGAACAGGCCTGCCACGCCTGCGATGATCAGGCCGAGCACCTGATTGACACCGTCGAATCCGCCCTCGGCGAGCGCGAAGACGCCCTGAAGCAGATTGCTGATCTGGTTGAAGAACTCTTCCACGCGACATCTCCCGTTCGCGACCAAGCTAGGCCGTTCAGAGAGTTAACGCCGTTTTTCGGAAAAAGCTCCGCTTATCTGCCCGTCGAGCCGAAGCCGCCGGCCCCGCGCGCGGTTTCGTCGAGGGTCTCGACCTCCAGCATGGCGGCCTGTTCATGCCTTGCGATCACAAGCTGGGCGATGCGTTCCCCACGGCGGATGACGAACGGCTCCTGGCCGTGGTTGATCAGGATGACGCCGACCTCGCCGCGATAGTCGCTGTCGATGGTGCCGGGCGAGTTCAGACAGGTCAGGCCGTGTTTCAGCGCCAGACCCGAGCGGGGGCGCACCTGGGCCTCGTACCCCGGCTCCAGCGCGATCTTCAGGCCGGTGGGGACCAAGGCGCGCGCGCCCGGCGCCAGTGTCACCGGGCCGTCCTCGGCCACCGCCGCGCGCAGGTCCATGCCTGCCGACCCAGTCGTCTCATAGGCGGGCGGGGCCAACCCCTCGGCATGGGGCAGGCGTTGGATGCGCAGGGTGGTCATTCGGCGTCCTTGAAGTGATCGGCGATGCGGGCGGCCAGCTTCCTCGCCACCTCGGTCTTCGACTGGCGCGGCCAGACGTCGGCGCCATCGCGGGTGAACAGGGTCACGGCGTTCCCGTCCGCGCCGAAGACGTCATCGGACACGTCGTTGCCGACGATCCAGTCACAGCCCTTCCTCGACAGCTTGGCCCGGGCGTTGGCCTCCAGATCCGTGGTCTCGGCGGCGAAGCCCACGACCAGTTTCGGCCGCTGCGGTCCCGGCGAGGACAGGGCGGCGAGGATGTCGGGGTTCTCGATCAGGCTGAGCGACGGCGGACCGCCCGGGGCCTTCTTGATCTTGCCGCCGGCGACGGTGTCGACGCGCCAGTCGGCGACGGCGGCGCTCATCACTGCGATGTCGGTCGCCCGACCCTCAAGAAATTGGGCCGCATGGACGGCCGCCTGCATCTCCAGCGCGGTCTCGACCGGCACGCGGGTCACGCCGACGGGGGTTCTGAGCGCCACGGGTCCGGAGACGAGGGTCACGGAGGCTCCGAGATCGGCCAGGGCGGCGGCGATGGCGTAGCCCTGCTTGCCGCTGGAGCGGTTGGTCAGGCCGCGCACGGGGTCGATGGGCTCGAAGGTCGGCCCGGCGGTGACCACCGCGCGTTTGCCCGCCAGCGGCCGCCCGGCTTCTCGACCCAGCAGGAGCTCGATGGCCTCGAGGATCGCTGCCGGCTCGGCCATGCGGCCGGGACCGAACTCGCCGCAGGCCATTTCGCCGTCATCGGGGCCGACCACGGACATGCCGTGGAAGCCGTCGAAGCTCTTGAGCCGCGCCACGTTAGCCTGGACCGCCGGGTGCAGCCACATGCGCACGTTCATCGCCGGGGCCAGCAGCACCCGCTTGTCGGTGGCCAGAAGGGTGGTTGAGGCCAGATCGTCGGCCAGGCCGTTGGCGGCCTTGGCGATCAGCCCCGCCGTGGCCGGCGCCACGACCACCAGGTCGGCCCAGCGCGACAGCTCGATATGGCCCATGGCCGTCTCGTCATCGGGCAGGAACAGGGACTGGCGCACGGGATGGCCGGTCAGGGCCGCCAGCGACAGGGGCGTCACGAACTCGGCCCCGGCGGCGGTCAGGACCGCGCGGGTCTCGCCCCCGGCCCTTGCGATCAGCCGCACGAGCTCCAGCGCCTTGTAGGCGGCGATGCCGCCGCCGATGACCAGCAGGATCTTGCGTCCGGAGAGCGTCGCCATGGCCTCCATCTAGGGGTTTGCACAGGGATGCGCAAAAAGAACATTGCAAGAACAGATCGGCTGTGCCTTTATTTCGCATAGCGGGACTATCTGGAGGGTTGGATGCGTGTTCAGGGAATGACGGCGCTGGCCGTTGCGGGATTGCTGGCTCTGGCCGGCTGCGACAGCGGCGCCTCGGCGGTCGAGACGCGGGACCGGGCGGGAACGGCGGAGGTCGCGCTCGTCGCGGGCGAGGCCCCGGTGGGGATTGAGGCGACAGCGGAGGCGCCGAAGACGGTCATCACCGCCAACAAGCGCGAGACCGTCGACGCCAAGGCGCAGCGGCTGTTCGAACGCAATGGCGCGGCCTTCGGGGCGCGATCGGCGGAGGACTATCTGGCGAAGGTGCAAGCCTTCGTCGCCAACCCGCCGCGCGACGCGGACCGGGCCACGCGTCCGAACGGCGACGTGCTGTATTACCAGGCCTCGACCAACACCTTCGCGGTGGTGTCGCGGGATGGCGTGCCGCGCACGATGTTCAAGCCCGATGACGGGCCGGCCTATTGGGCCAAGCAGAAGGCGGCGGCGCCGACGTTTGGCCAGCGGCGGTCGCGGTCCAACAGCGAGGGCTAGCTCTCGTCCTCGGCGTTCGCGGAGCCGGACAGGCTGCGGATCAGCTCAAGCGCCAGCTTCTGCTTGGCCACGGGAAGCTGCGGCGCCAGGCGGGCGATCTCGATGGTGTAACGGGTGGCGGGGAAGTCATGGTCGAAGGCCGGCGCACCGTCGTCGGCCATGCCGGGCTGACCGCCGCCCAGGCCGTCGAAGAAGTAGCCGATGTCGACCTTGAAGAAGCGGGCGATGTCCCACAGCTTCGAAGCCGAGATGCGGTTGGCGCCCTTCTCGTATTTCTGGATCTGCTGGAAGGTCAGGCCGAGCGCGCGGCCCAGGTCGCTCTGGTTGTAGCCCAGGCTGATGCGCTTCTCACAGACCCTGCGGCCCACATGGCGATCCACGGGATGCGGCCCGTCTTCGCCCTTGCCTCTAGCCATCTCTTTTTCCGTCCATAGCGGTCTATCGCTACGCTTTGTCTGCGCCCGATGAACCCGTCTGTCATCCAAAAACGGACCGTTTCCGCCTCCGGAAATATACGACCTGACGCAGGGAAAAGATGCCTCAAATCAAGGCTGCGCGGGCGCGCAACCGGGACACGAGCAGCGGCGCCAGCGCGCCCAGAATCCCGAGCCAGAACAGCAGGTCGCCGAACCGCCCATAGAGGGTGATTGCGGCGGCTCTGGGCAGCCGCGCATCGATCACCCCGCTCTCGCCCGGGTCGAGCCGTTCGTCGCCCACGATCCGGCCCCAGGGATCGATCATGGCCGAGACGCCGGTGGGCGTGGCGCGCGCCAGGGGCAGGCCGGTCTCGATGGCGCGGTAGCTGGCCAGATTCAAGTGCTGCAGGGGGCCCGAGGTGCGGCCGAACCAGGCGTCATTGGAGACATTCGCGATCCACTGCGGCCGCCCGCGCGCTCCGGGGGTGAAGCCGGGATAGAGGCTTTCGTAGCAGATCAGGGGCTGGACCTCGGGCGCGCCGGGAACCCTGACGGGAGAAGGACGAGGCCCCGGGCTGAAGTCGGCGCCGACATGGACCAGGCTGCGCAGGCCGATCAGGCTCATCACCGGTCCGAGCGGCAGGAACTCGCCGAAGGGCACCAGGCGGTATTTGTCATAGATGTCGACGATACGCAGGCCGTCGCCGCCCTCGTCGTGCAGCACGAACAGGCTGTTGTGGTAACGGGCGCCGCCCTCGGCTTTCGGGTCCGGTTCGGCGCGGCTGAAGCCGGCCAGCAGCACCTGGCCGGGCTGGAGCGCGCGCGAGATGGCCTGCCCCTCCCCGGCCCCATCGGCGAAGGCGGCGTTGGCCGTGGTCGGCAGCGCCCCCTCGGGCCACAGGATGACGTCAGGAACGACCGCGCCCGGGCGGGCCGTCAGGTTGACGTAGCGGTCGACGATGCCGCGATAGGCCTCGGCCGTCCATTTGGACTCCTGGTCCACATCCGCCTGGACCAGCCGCACCACCGTGTCGGTGAACTGGAGCTTCGCCTGCGACAGGCGCACCGCGCCGAAGACGTTGAGGGCGAGGATGACGACCATCCCGGCCACGGCCATGCCGATGCGCGGCTTGCGCTCGCCCGGCGCGACCAACGGCCCCAAAGCCGAGAAGGCGGCGACCGTGACGAGGCCGAGACCATAGACCCCGGCGAGCGAGGCGAACTGCGACCCGGCCGAGCCCGCCGCCCAGCTCGCCCCCGCCGGGTTCCACGGCAGGCCGGTCAGGACGTGGCCTCGCAGCCATTCCAAGAGGCAGAACAGACCAGCGAAGACCAGCACGCGCAGGACTCCGGCGGGCGCGAAACGACGATAGAGGGCCGTGGCCCCGCCCCAGAACAGGCCGAGGCCCGCGGGCAGCAGGCTGGCCGCGAAGGGCGCCATCCATGCCTGTTCCGGATTGACGAAGAAGGCCTCGGCCACCCACCAGCAGCTGATTAGGAAATAGGCGAAACCCGCCAGCCAGCCCATCCAGAAGGCCCCGCGGGTGCGCCCCGACCGCTCGGCCAGCAGCATCAGCAGCGGATAGCCCAGAAGGCCGGGCAGAATGCCGAACGGCGGATGGGCGAAGGCGGCGGCGGCCCCGGCCAGCAGGGCCAGCGCGATCCGGCCCCAGCGCGCCGCGCGGGGACTGGCCCACAGGCTGGTCATCCGGTCCTGAAATTCGTGGATCATGGGGCGGCCTTGTAGGGGTCGGACACACCGATCCCTGCAAGAATCGTGCGCTCCTCGGCCTCCATGGCCTCGGCCTCGCCGTCGTCCTCGTGATCGCGGCCCAGAAGGTGCAGCACGCCGTGAACGACGAGATGGCTGAGGTGGTCGGCCAGCGTCTTGCCCTGCGCCACGGCTTCGTCGCGGCAGACGCCGAAGGCCAGGACCAGATCACCGAGATGCGGAGCCTGTCCCGGCAGCGGCATGTCGGCCGCAGGGAAGGACAGGACGTTGGTCGGCTTGTCCCTGTCGCGGAAGCGGGCGTTGAGATCCTGAACCGCCGCGTCATCGGTCAGAAGCACGACGACGTCGCCCTGAACGGTCCCCAGCGCCGCCCCGGCCGCACGGGCCACGACGGTCTCGGCTTCCGGAAGGGCCGACAGCCAGTCGTCGGCCTCGATCTCGACCTCGATCATGCAGGGTCTTCCAGATCGGGCGCGGGCCGGCCCTGGGCGGCGTCGGCGTCATAGGCGCGGACGATGCGCTCGACCATGGCGTGGCGGACCACGTCCTGGGCCTCGAAGCGCAGCACGCCGACGCCCTTCACCCCCTCGAGAATGCGCAGGGCGTGCGGCAGGCCGGAATCGCGGGGGTTCAGCAGATCGATCTGCGACGGGTCGCCGGTCACCACCATGCGCGCGCCTTCCCCCAAACGGGTAAGGACCATCTTCATCTGCAGCCGCGAGGTGTTCTGGGCCTCGTCGACGATGATGAAGGCGTGGCTGAGCGTGCGGCCGCGCATGAAGGCGATGGGGGCGGCCTCGATCTCGCCCTTGTCGCGCCGGCGCTGGACGTCCTCGGCGCCGAGGATGTCATTCAGGGCCTCCCAGATGGGCGCCAGATAGGGATCGACCTTCTCGTTCAGGTCGCCGGGCAGGAAGCCCAGCTTCTCGCCTGCCTCGACCGCCGGACGGGTGATGACCAGCCGGTCCACCTGGCCCCGCCGCAGCAGGGAGGCGCCATAGGCGGCGGCGAGGAAGGTCTTCCCCGTGCCGGCCGGACCGACGCCGAACGAAAGCTCGCAATTGGCCAGGGTCTCGAGATAGCGCGCCTGGGCGTTGGTCTTGGGCACGATGGCGCCGCGCTTGCCGATGGGCAGGGCCATGGGGTCCGCCGAAACGCCCTTGCCGGTGCCGCGAACGGCGCCCAGCGCCGCGCGCACATCGGCCTCGACCACCTCGGCGCCCTTGGCCGCGCGGTCAGCCAGGGCCGCGATCACCTGTTTCGCATTGGCCCGGTCGCGGGCGCCGCCGTTGATCGACACGCCCCCGCCCGGCGCCTCGATCAGCACCTTGTAGGCGTCTTCGATCAGGGCGACGTGGCGGCTGTGCGGCCCGACGACGGCCCGCAGCTCCTTGTCGCTCAGGGCCAGAAACTCACTTTCACGCGCCATCAAGCAACTTTCATTGGGTCGCTAACGCTCGGCTCGCGGAGCCTCGCTACTTGAGCGACGGGTGTTTGCAACAGGCGGCCTGACAGAGACTTCAGCCCGCCGCTTTCGATCGTCACCGGAACGATCCGGCCGATCAGTTGATCCGCGACACCATCGACATAGACCGGCTGCAGCCAGGGCGAGCGGCCCGTAACCTGGCCGCCGAACTTGCCCGGCCGCTCGAACAGCACCGGGATGGTCATGCCCGCGCGGCTCTCGTTGAAGGCCGTCTGCTGTTCGAACAGCAAGGACTGCAGCGCCTGCAGCCGCTCGCGCGACACGGTTTCGGGAACCTGGCCGGCCATGGCCGCTGCGGGGGTGCCGGGGCGCGGCGAATACATGAAGGAGAAGGCCGAGGCGTAGGTCACGCGCCGGACCAGATCCATGGTGTCCTCGAAGTCCCGGTCGGTTTCGCCCGGGAAGCCGACGATGAAATCGCCGGACAGGGCCATGTCGGGCCGCGCCTTACGGATGCGCTCAATCAGGTCGAAGTATTTCTGCCGCCCGTGCTTGCGGTTCATCAGCCGCAGGATGCGGTCCGAGCCCGACTGCACCGGCAGATGCAGCCACGGCATCAGGACATCGAGGTCGCGGTGCGCCGCGATCAGATCGTCCGACATGTCATTGGGGTGGCTGGTCGTATAGCGGATGCGGTCCAACCCGGGAATGTCGGCCAGGGCGTATGCCAGCCGCGCCAGCGACGACGGCTTCCCGTGGAGCCCCTCGCCGTCATAGGCGTTGACGTTCTGGCCCAGCAAGGTGACCTCGCGCACGCCCTTGGCCGCCAGCTCGCGCGCCTCCGCCAGGATGGCCGCCACCGGTCGCGACCACTCGGAGCCGCGCGTATAGGGCACGACGCAGAAGGTGCAGAACTTGTCGCAGCCCTCCTGCACGGTCAGGAAGGCGGTGAAGCCCTCGACCCCGCGCTCGGCCGGCAGGGCGTCGAACTTCTCATCCGGCGCGAAGTCGGCGCCTATGCGCTCGCCCCGCGCCCGGGCAGTGCGGGTCAGAAGCTCCGGCAGCTGGTGGTACGCCTGGGGGCCGACGACCAGATCGACCGCCGGCTGGCGCTTCATGATCTCCTGCCCTTCCGCCTGCGCCACGCAGCCGGCGACGGCGATGGTCATGGCGCCGTTCCCGGAAGCCGCCTTCGCCTCCTTCAGCTCGCGCATCTTGCCGAGCTCGGAATAGACCTTCTCGGCCGCCTTCTCGCGGATGTGGCAGGTGTTCAGGATGACGAAGTCGGCGTCTTCTGCGGTGTCCGTCGCGACATAGCCGAGCGGGCGCAGCACATCGGCCATGCGCTCGGAGTCATAAACGTTCATCTGGCAGCCGTAGGTCTTGATGAACAGGCGCTTGGGCGCCTGTCCAGCCTGCGGCGGGAGGGTTTCGCTCATGGGGACGCTATTTAGAGCGCCCGGGGGCGTGACGCCACTTTGCAAGCGGTCAGGCGTCTTCGCTGTGAGCGTTGCGCTTGAAGATCAGACCTTCGCGCTTGGACGGCTCGGCGCCCTCGATGGGCGTGCCGTAGAGCTCCAGCTTGTGCCCGATCAGCTTGAAGCCGAGCCGTTCGGCGATCTCGGTCTTCAGCTTTTCGATCTCGGCGTCGAAGAACTCGATCACCTCGCCGGTGCGGGCGTCGATCAGGTGGTCGTGGTGGTCGTCGCCTGCCTCTTCATAGCGGCTGCGCCCGTCGCCGAAGTCATGCTTCTCGACCACGCCCGCCTCTTCGAAGAGACGCACGGTGCGATAGACGGTGGCGATGGAGATGTGCGGATCGATGCCGGAGGCGCGGCGGTACAGCTCCTCCACGTCCGGGTGATCCTCGGCGGCGGACAGCACGCGCGCAATGACGCGCCGCTGTTCGGTCATGCGCATGCCGCGGTCGGCGCAGAGTTTCTCGATCCGGTCCATGGGCACGCAGGATAGGGGGCGTCGCGGCCCTAGGGAAGCGTCGCCTTGAAGTTGAGAGCCAATATCAGGGCGTCGGCGGCGGGGCCGTCCTTGCGGGCGTAGTAGCCGCGCCGGCGGCCGGCGGGCTGGAAGCCGAGGGCGGCGTAGAGGGCGCGGGCCGGGGCGTTGTCCTCGGCCACCTCGAGGAACAGGCGCAAGGCCCCGAGAGATCGGGCGGCCGCGGCTGCGTCAGCGGTCAGTCGCGCGGCGATCCCCTTGCGGCGGGCGGCGGGGTGGACGGCGAGGGTCAGGATCTCCGCCTCGTCGGCCACGACCCGGATCAGGATGAAGCCGTCAGGCTCGGCCCGGGCGATGACGCCGGGCTGATCCAGCAGGGCGCGGAAAGCGGCGGCGTCCCACGGCGCGTCGAAGGCCTGGGCATGAATTTCAGCGAGACCTTCGGGCTCGGTCATGTCCGATCCGGACGGGGCTGGCCCGGCAGACGCGTCGGCGGCGTGGCGTCGGGCGCGCGCAGATAGAGGGGGCGTGGCGGATGACTCGTCGGGTCGGCGGCGGCGGTCAGGGCGGCCAGCGCCTCGGGCAACGGACCCTCGAGCGGCAGGACGGCGCTGTCGGGGAAGCGGTCCGCCAGCAGGGGCGCGCCCGTGCCGACCAGCTGGACGCCGGCGCCGAGGGCGGCGATGCGGGCCGCGGCATCCTCGAGGGTCAGGGCCTCGGGTTCACCGGTCGGGACGCCGTCACGCCAGAAGCGGGCATAGACTTGGCCCCGGCGGGCGTCGATCAGGGCGGCGGTCAGGGGTGTGGAAGGGGCGGAGGCCGCGAGCGCATCCAGCGCTGAAATTCCCACCACCGGCCGGTCGAGCGCCGCGCCCAGCCCCTGGGCGAAGGCGAGACCGACGCGCAGGCCGGTGAAGGAGCCGGGGCCGACGGTGACGCCGATGCGGTTCGCCATGGCGAAGCCCCCCGCCCGCTCGGCCACATCGCGCAGGAAACCGCCCAGCCGTTCCTGGTGCCCGCGCGTCATGGCTTCCGACCGCACGGCCAGCAGGCGCCCGTCCTCGAAGGCCGCGACAGTGCAGAGGCCGAGCGCCGTATCAATGACCAGCCCCCTCATCGGGCGCCTGCGGTCAGGTCGCCGCCAGCGCCTCGACGATGCGGGCCACGCTGCGCCGCACCTCGCGGTCGGCGATCAGGGGAAAGCTGGTGGCGACCGTCCGGCCCTCCGGCGTGCCGGTCAGGAAGACCAGGCCGGTCATCCAGCTGTCGGCCGGATCCCCCGCGGTCTCGTCCGTCTCGCCGGCCGGGAAGAAGACCGCCGGCGAGGTGGCCAGGACCACCGCCAGCCGGTGCAGCCGCGAGGCCGAGATTCGGTTGGCCCCGGTCTCGTATTTCTGCACCTGCTGGAAACTGACCCCCAGCCGTTGCGCCAGCGCCGTCTGAGACAGGCCCATGGCCGCACGCCGCAGAGCGATGCGGGCGCCGACGAAGGCGTCGACCGGGTCCGGCTTGCGGGATGCGGGCGGCATGAGGCGCTCCTGTCTTGCAACGACAGGATCGTTTCATGTGCAACCGAAAATAGCAACTGTTTTGTTTCATCACCGCTCCAACCGGGCGGTGACGGCCGAGACGGCGCGGGTGTCGGCGCGGCGGATGCGCTGCTCCACGCCCGAAGCGCCGCGCACCACGATCTCATCGGCGTCGGCACGGTCGTAAAGACGGATCAGAACCCGGCCGTCGGCCATTTCGATGACGCAGCCCTGATCGCGGCGCGGCCAGCGGCCGGGCTCGTACTCCAGCACCACGCCGGAGGCGGCCCAGGGGGCCAGGTCGTCGTTGGACAGGGAAAGGCGTTTGCTCGGCCCGGCGGGCGGCGCTTCGTAGCCCCGGCCCCGGGACTGCACGCCGGTGACGGCGGGCGCGGCCTCGGGCGCCGGATCCGTCATGCGCAGGGCCAGATCCTCGGGCGTCGCGTCCACCGCGGCCAGCAGGCGGCGCTGGACGTCGGGCCGGAACAGGCCGGGGCGGCGGCCGGACTCATAGAGTCCCCAGCCCTGACTGGTCATGCCGATGCGCTGGCCGGCCTCGGCCTGACTCAGCCCCTTCTCGCGGCGCAGGGCCGCCAGCGCTTCGCCGAGCGCCAGCGCATGGGGATCGGTCTCGAAACGCGGCATGGCGGGAGAATGCCTGATGAAACGCCGAAAGGAAACGGAAGTGTAGGGCGCCCGGAGCGCACTCAAGCAGCGAGCGCCCGCGGCGCGAGCGTTAGCGCAAGGAAGTCAGATCACCTGCTCGACCGAGGTCACTTCCGGCACATAGTGTTTCATCATCTGCTCGACCCCGGCCTTGAGGGTCGCCGAGGAGGACGGGCAGCCGGCGCAGGCGCCGCGCATGCGCAGCTTGAGGACGCCCGTCTCCTCATCGAAGGCGTCGAACAGGATGTCGCCGCCGTCCTGGGCCACCGCCGGGCGGACGCGGGTGTCGAGCAGTTGCTTGATCTCGGCGACGACCTCGCTGTCGCTTTCAGCGTGGCCGTCGGAGGCCGCGACCTGTCCGTTCACCAGAGGCTGGCCCGAGACGAAGTGATCCATGATGGCGGCCAGGATCGGCGCCTTCAGCACGGACCAGTCCGGGCCGTCGTCCTTGCGTGTCACCGAGACGTATTCGTCGCCGAAGAAGACGCCTCCGACGCCATAGAGGCTGAACAGGGCGTCGGCGAGCGGCGAGGCGACCGCCTCGTCCGGGCTGCGGAACTCCACCGATCCCGCCGGCGCCACGTCTCGGCCGGGAAGGAATTTCAGGACGTTCGGATTGGGGGTGGGTTCGGTCTGGATGAACATGAGCAGGAGATGCGCCCGCCCAGCCGCTCAATCAAGAGCAGCGTCGCCGCAGACAGCGTCAGGCGAGGTCTTCAATATCCGCTTCCGTCAGCTCGCCGGGCACGATGGTGACCGGCAGCTTACGCCCGCCGAAGCCGCCTTGCTTGACCACCGCCGCCACCAGTGGACCCGGTCCGCGCGGGCCGGCGCCGGAGGCCAGGACAAGAATCTTGATCTCGGAGTCCTCGCCCACGACCTTGCGGATCGCGGCCTGGGGATCGCCGCTCTCGATCAGGAAGACGGGCTGGGCGCCGGAGCGTTCGGCGGCTTCAGCGCCGAAGCGGTTCAGCAGGGCCTCAGCCTCTTCCCGCAGCTCCCGCTCGATGTCATCGCGCACCCCTGACCAGTGGGCGTCCTCGGCGCCGCCGGGAATGACCCGCAGCAGCGCCACCCGGCCGCCCGTGGACCGCGCCCGGCGCGAGGCGTAGCGCAAGGCCGCCTCGAACTCCGGGCTGTCATCCACGACCACGAGGAACTTGCGGGGCATGGGTCTACCCCGCCGATCCGGCGACCTCTCGGATCGCTCCATTGGCGATGGTCAGCTTGGCGAAGGTCCAGCCGGCGCCCGATTGCTCGATCTCATCCACCGAATTGCGGACCCCCTCGACGGTCGATTGGCGCGAGCCGATCCATGTGTCGACCGCGGCCTCGGCCGTGGCCTCGCTGCGGCCCACCGAGACGTCGGAGACTTTCGCCACCGCGCGGGTCAGCTGCACCTGCTCCTGCATGAAGTCCTGGATCAGTCGGCGCACGGCCAGCCGGTCGAAGTGATCGGCGGATGGCACGCGCCCCGCCGCCGAGCGCAGCCGGTCGAAGTCGAAGGCGGCTCCGACCTGGTGATACAGGCGGGCCATCTCGGGAGCCGGCCAGCCCGCTTCCGAGGCCAGATCGCCGACGTCGGCGGTGGCGACCAGCGGGCGCAGCATGGCGACCGTCCGGGCCATTTCGGGCGTGGCGCCGAGCGCCGTGAAACGTTCGATTCGCGCCTCCAGTCCGGCCTGTTCGAAGCGGGACAAGACGTCGCCGCCGGCCTGACGCAGGGCGTCGGCGACGGGGCGGTATGCCGCGATCAGCTGGCCGACCGAGCCGCCCTTGGCCGCGCGGCGAGCCAGCCAAAGGGTCTGGCGGCGCAGCACGGTGGCGATCTCATTATAGAGCGCCGTCTGGGCCTCGGCCGAAATCTTCAGGTCCAGCGCCGACACCGCGTCCCAGGCCTCGTCGAGGCGGAAGATGCGCCGCGCCGCCTCGAAGGCGACGACCAGCGCGCCCGTGTCGCATTCCGCCCCAAGCCGCGCGCGGTCCGGGAAGGTCGGCCCCGTCATGTTGACGATCTCGTTGGCCATGATCGTCGAGATGATCTCGCGCCGCAGTCGGTGGCCCTTCATCTCGGCCTCGAACTTCGCCAGCGGGCCGGGGAAGTAGCGGACCATGGTCTCGGCGAAGAAGGGGTCGTCGGGCGCCTTGGACGCCACGATCTCGTCGAACAGCTCCAGCTTGGAATAGGCCATCAGCACGGCCAGTTCGGGCCGGGTCAGGCCCAGGCCGGCGGCCTTCAACTCGGCCAGTCTGGCGTCGTCGGGCAGGCCCTCGACCTTGCGGTCGAGCTTGCCCTTGGCGACCAGCGCCTTCATGAACTGCTTCTGGGTCTCCAGCGCGCCCGCCCCTTCCGCCTGCTCCAGCGTCAGGGCCAGGGTCTGGTCGTAGTTGTGCACCAGCACCTTCAGGCCCACCTCCTCGGTCATTGAGGCCAGCAGCGCGTTCCGGTCCTCGGCCTTCAGCGCGCCTGAGGCGATGGCGCCGCCGGTCAGGATCTTGATGTTGACCTCGTGGTCGGAGCTGTCGACCCCGGCCGAGTTGTCGATGGCGTCGGTGTTGATGCGGCCGCCGTTCCGGGCGAAGGCGATACGGCCCGCCTGGGTCAGGCCCAGGTTCGCCCCCTCGCCCACCACCTTCACGCGGAGGTCGCCGGCGTCGATGCGGATGGCGTCGGTGCCCTTGTCGCCCACCTGCTGGTCGGTCTCGGTCGGCGCCTTCACATAGGTGCCGATGCCGCCGAGATAGAGCAGCTCGGCCGGCGCCTTCAGGATGGCCTTCATCAGGCCGGCGGGATCGAGCGTCTCGTCGGCGATATCCAACGCTGTGCGGATTTCCGGCGACAGTTCGATCGATTTGGCTGCGCGCGAGAACACGCCCCCGCCGGCCGATATCTTGGTCTTGTCGTAGTCGGCCCAGCTTGAGCGCGGCAGCTTGAACATCCGGTCACGCTCGGCCCACGAGACGGCGGGGTCCGGGTTCGGGTCGATGAAGATGTCGCGGTGGTCGAAGGCGGCAATCAGCTTGATGGCCTTCGACAGCAGCATGCCGTTGCCGAACACGTCGCCCGACATGTCGCCGACGCCGACGACGGTGAAGGGCTCTGTCTGGATGTCCTTGCCCATCTCGCGGAAGTGGCGCTTTACCGCCTCCCAGGCGCCGCGGGCGGTGATGCCCATGACCTTGTGGTCGTAGCCGACCGACCCGCCCGAGGCGAAGGCGTCATCCAGCCAGAAGCCGTAGGAGGCCGAGACGCCGTTGGCGATGTCGGAGAAGGTCGCGGTGCCCTTGTCGGCGGCCACGACCAGATAGGGATCGTCGCCCTCCCACATGACCACGTCGGCCGGGTGAACGATCTTGCCGCCGGCGCCGATGTTGTCGGTGATGTCGAGCAGGCCGGACAGGAAGGTCTTGTAGGCGCGGATGGCCTCGGCCTGCTGGGCGTCGCGGTCGCCGCCGGCGCGGATGACGTTCTGGAGGTGTTTGGGGAAGAAGCCGCCCTTCGAGCCGACGGGCACGATGACGGCGTTCTTGACCTGCTGCGCCTTGACCAACCCCAGCACCTCGGTGCGGAAGTCGTCTCTACGGTCTGACCAGCGCAGCCCGCCGCGCGCCACGGGACCGAAGCGCAGGTGTACGCCCTCGATGTGCGGCGCCCAGACGAAAATCTCGCGGAAGGGTTTGGGCAGGGGCAGGTCCTCAAGTTCGCGCGAAGCGATCTTGATGGAGATGTGCGGCTTCGGCCGGCCGTCGACGCGCTGGTAGAAATTGGTGCGCTTGATCGCCTCGATCAGCTTGCCGATGCGGCGCAGGGCCCGGTCGTGGTCCAGGCTCTTCACGCCCTGAAGCAGGATGTCGATTTGCTTGACCAGACCGGCGACGGTCTTCTCGCGGCCGTCGGCGCCGGCGGGATCGAACTTGGCGGCGAACAGCGCCAGCAGGGCGCGGGCGGCCTCTGGGTATTCGCGCAGCGCCTCTTCCTGGGTTGCCTGGCTGGGGTCGAGACCGGTCTGCTGGCGATAGCGGGCCAGGGTGCGGATCAGCGCCGCGTCGCGCCAGTCGATGCCCAGTTCGATGACCAGACGGTTGAAGCCGTCGCTTTCAGTGTGTCCGGTCCAGACGGCGGACACAGCGGCCTCGAACGGGCCCTTCACGTCGGCGAACGACAGGTCGGCCCCGCGCGGGTCGTCGAGTAGGAACTCGTGGACGTGGACCTCGCCCTCGTCGCCGGTCGGATGGATGGCGTGGCCCCATTCCTCGAGCGTCTTCAGGCCCATGTCGGCCAGGATCGGCAACACGTCCGACAGCGGCACCGCCTCGCCCCGGCGATAGAGCTTGAAGCGGAACTGGGTCGGGGCGTCGCCGGGGTTGCGGAAGGCGCGCACGGCCACCGGCTCGCCCTCGCCGACCAGACCGGTGGCGTTCAGCCGATCGATCTGCTGCAGGTCCTCGACGGCCTCCGTCGCCGAATAGCGCTCGCGGTACCCCACCGCGAAAGCCTCGGCCCAGCGGGCGCTCATCGGGCCGACCTGAACGTCGTCGATGTCGGCGGCGCGCAGGGCGCTCTCGAACCGGTCGGTCCAGCCGCGGCCTGCCTCGGCCACCTCGGCTTCCAGCGCGGCGGCGTCGGGGATCAGGTGCTTCCCGGGCTCGACACCGATGATGTAATGGACGCGGACCAGCGGCTGGTCCGACAGCTGCGGATACCAGGCCGACAGGCGCCCGCCCCAGGCCCTGGCGAGGATCTTGCCGATCTTCTCGCGCACAGAGGCTTCGAAACGCTCGCGCGGGATGAAGGCCAGCACCGAAACGAAGCGGTCGAACGGATCCTGGCGCGTGAACAGGCGGATGCGCGGGCGGTCGTAGAGGTGCAGCACCCCCAGGGCGATCGGCAGCAGCTCGTCCTCGGTAATCTGGAACAGCTCGTCACGGGGGTAGTTCTCGAGGATGTTTTTCAGCCGCTTGTAGCTGTGGCTGCCCTCGGCCTTGCCGGCGCGGGCCAGCGCGCCCGCGACCTTGCGGCGGACCAGCGGCACCTCGCCGGCGGCCCGGTCATAAGCCTCGGCCGTGAACAGGCCGACGAAGCGGGTCTCGCCCGAGGGTCGGCCGTCTGCGCCGAAACGCTTGACCCCGACGTAGTCCATATAGGCCCGGCGGTGGATGTTGGAGCGGACGTTGGCCTTGGCGACGGTGACCGGCTCGCTGAGATCCAGCTGGCGCTTCATCTGTTTGGTCAGGACCGCCGGCTCGTTGGCGCGGCGCAGGACGGTGCGCTTGGGATCGCGCAGCACGCCCAGGCCGTCGCCGGACTGGGCCAGCGGCGCCTCGGCCTCATAGGCGCCGTCGGCGGTGCGCGGATAGTCGTAATCGCGCGACCCCAGGAAGACGAAGTGCTCGGCTTTCATCCACTGCAGGAAGGCGATGTTCTCGGCGATGACCGCCGCGTCGACGCCCCGGGGCGCGGCTTCCAGATGGGCGATGGAGCGGGCCATCAGGGCCTGCATGGCGCCGTGGTCCGCCACGGCGGCGTGGACGTCGGCCAGGGTCGAGGTCAGGGCGCGGCTGAGCTCGTCGCGCCGCTCCTGGGGCAGGGGATCGGCCACCACCATGATGACCGACTCGCGCACGGCGGAGCCGGTCTGCTGCATCACCGGGTGGAACATGGCGCGCACGGTGACGCCCGCCTCGGCCATCTGGCCCATGACGCTGTCCACCAGGAAGGGGGCGTCGTCCTGGACGATGACGATCAGGTCGTAAGGCGTGACGCGGCCGCCCATGCCCAGCAACGGGCCGGTGACGATGCGGGCGGGCTCACCGGTGGGCCGGGCCTCAGCCACGCGCCAGGCGGCGGCGAGAACGGCGGCCAGATCTTCACCGTCGATCTCGGGCGTTTCGTCGGCGGCGTAGTCTTCATGCGCCTGGGCGACGAACGCCTGTTCGCAGGCCGCTACGGCATCCTTGCCCAGGGCGCGGGCGAAGCCGTTTCCGAGCGCCTCCAGCGAAGGGGTCTGGGGGGACACGGTAGGGGCGCCGGACATGGGCAGGGTCTCTTCAGGCGCGGCGCTGGGCCGCTGTCGCAAGCGCTGATGACTAGCGCGCATTCGGCAAAAGTGTGAGTGCTTTTGTATTTTCAGCAGCGCTTAAGATGAAGGGCCGGACCCCTGGGCGGGATCCGGCCCTTGCTGATCGTCGATCAGAGGTCCTGAAAGGCGAAAAGCCTCAGAACTGGACGTTCATGCCGATGCGGAAAGCGTGCATGCGGAACTGGTCGCCGTTGCGCGTGATGTCCGTGCCGCCCGTATTCGGCGCCAGGATGAAGGGATTGGTCGCCGGGGTCGTGCCGTTGTTGCCGGCGCGGACCACATATTCACCGGTGTCCAGCGCCGTATACATGTACTCGCCGACGAGGGTCAGGCTGGGGGCCAGGCGCCATTCGACGCCCGCACCGGCCTGGAAGCCGTCCGCGTCATCCTCGTTCGACCGCTCGGTGAAGCTGTTGGCGGTGTTGGTGGTGAAGAAGCGGTTGTTGACCTTGCCGTAGGCGGGCCCCGCCGAGACGTAGCCGAGGGCCGGCCCCATGGCGTAGCCGACACGGGCGCGCAGCGCTGCGGTGTGCTCCAGTTGGCGGGTGAAGGTGTAGGCGGCCGGAGTGGTGCTGAATGAGCTGACGCTGTCCTCGGCCTTGACCGCCGAGAGCTCGCCCACCGCGCCGACGACCCAGTTTCCGAACTGCCAGTCCCAGCCGAGACGCATGCCGCCCTCGACGCCGCCCGGATCGCGATCGCAGACGCCGGGATTCGGGCTGGAGGCCGTTCCGTCGCACGAGCCGGGGCTGAAGGCGTTGGCGCCCGTGCCGCTGAGCACCACGGCGTCATCGAATTCGCCGTCGAAGTCACGGTCGAACACCAGTTGCTCGTTGGCGTTGTCGTCGGATTCGAGGTGGCCGCCGAAGACGCCGCCGTAGGGGCCGCTCCAGTCCTGGGCCAGGGCCGGCGCGGCGGCGCCGGCGAGCAGCAGGGCCAGGGTTGTGGCGGAAAGGGTCTTGATCATCAAACTATCCTCGTGAGCGCCCGTGAGCGCGAAAACCTGTCCCCTCCGACGAGGGCGAGAACGTGAGGCGGGCTGGGCCGTTCCCGGGCGATCATGCCGGGCGGCGGTCGCCGATGATGGTGTGGCTTTTCGACATCAGGCGCTTCCGGGCGGCGGAAACGACAAGGCCGCCGGACTTTCGCCCGGCGGCCTCTATTCGGACCGGCTCCAGGAGGGGGGGGAGAGGGGCCGGTCTCGGGGCGCCGCGACAGGGAGGGGAGGGGTCGTCGCGGCGTCTGAGGATCAGATGGGTCGGGGCGATCAGCCTTTCAAGGGGCCGGGGGCGTCTTGCGCGGGCGGGCGGGGCGCGGCGGGTTGTCGCGGGCGGCGGACTCCTCGTCGGCATAGGGCTCGCCGTCGCCGGACAGCAGGATGGCCATCCAGCGGCTCCCCCGGAACTCGGCCAGGATGGCCATGGCCATGACCGCCAGAGGCGTGGACAGGAACATGCCGACCACCCCCCACATCTTGCCGAACAGGGCCAGCGACAGCAGCACGGCGACCGGATCGATGTTCTGGTTGTCGCCCTGCATCCGGGGCTGGACCGCGTTGCCCATGACGAAAAGCACCGCCTGCAGCCCGAAGAACAAGACCGCCGCCTGCCAGTAGGTCGGGAACTGCACCAGGGCGAACAGGGCCGGGGCCAGTCCCGCGACCGCGCCGCCCAGCACCGGGATGAAGCCAACGATGAAGATGACGAAGGCCCAGAACTCCGCGTTCTGAAGCCCCACGGCCTTCATCAGCACCCAGGCGATGAGACTGATCAGCCCGCCGGTCACCGACTGGACCCAGATATAGCCTTCCACCCCCCCGCGGACGCGCTGGAACACCGCCAGCGCCTCGTCGCGCTGATCCCGGTTGGGGAACATGGCGACCAGCTTGCGCCGGAAGCCGCCCTGCGAGGCCAGCAGGAAGGCCAGATAGACCAGAACGAAGAAGGCCCCAGACAGGACGCCCTGGGCCTGCAGCGCCGCTCCGCCCAGATAGCTCTGGATGTTCACCCCCTCGATCAGCTCGTGGAAGGTCGGCGGCGAGGTCACGCCCACCAGTCCCGCTCCGTCGGCGATGATCTGGTCGATGCGCGGACCGATGCCGGTCGAGAAGCCCGACGCCTGTTTGAAGAAGCCGGCGGCCCCGTAGACGATGATGGCGATCGAGGCCGCGAACAGCAGGATCACCACCAGCAATGAGGCCGTCCCCGCCCAGTGGCGCGGCAAGGATGTCCGGTCCTCGATGGCCCGCTTCACCCCGTCGATGACGATCATCAGGAAGATGGCCAGGGCCAGGGGCGTCAGGATGTCCGCCAGCCAGACCAGGGCGGCGGCGGTCGCCACCACCGCGATCAGCACCACGGCGTTGCGCGCGACGACGGGGTTGGGGGTCACGAGCGGATTTTTCATGGGCTGTTTGTCCGACCCCCCGGATGCGGCGTCAATCGTCGAACTGGAGCGGGGCGCGACGACGCGATAAGCAGAGGATCAATGGAGCGCCCGCATGACCGATCTGTTCCTCGGCCAATCTGACAAACCCGAGCATCTGCTGCTCAGCCGCGCCAACCGCCACGGCGTCGTGGCGGGGGCCACAGGCACCGGCAAGACCGTGACCTTGCAGATCATGGCCCAGGGGTTTTCGGACGCGGGGGTGCCGGTGTTCTGCGCCGACGTGAAGGGCGATCTGTCGGGCATCTGCATGCCCGGTTCGCCAAACGAGAAACTGCTGGCCCGCGCCGCCTCGATGGGCCTGACGATCACGCCCAAGGCCGCGCCCGTCGTCTTCTGGGACCTGTACGGCATCAAGGGCCACCCGATCCGCACCACCGTCAGCGAGATCGGTCCCGTGCTGCTGGCGCGGATGCTGAACCTCAACGAGGTGCAGGAGGGAGTGCTGGCGGTGCTGTTCCACGTCGCCGACGCGGAGGGCCTGCTGCTGCTCGACCTCGACGACCTGCGCTCCATGCTGACCTATCTGGGCGAGAACGCCGAGCGCATCGGGCGCGAGGTGGGCAATGTCGCGCCGACCTCCATCGCCGCCATCCAGCGCTCCATCCTGCAGCTGGAGCAGCAGGGGGGTAAAGCCTTCTTCGGCGAGCCGGCCCTGCGGCTCGAGGACATGATGCGCACCGGCCTCGACGGCCGGGGCCAGGTCAATGTGCTGGCGGCGGACAAGCTGATGGCCAGCCCGCGCCTGTATGCGGCCTTCCTGCTGTGGCTGCTGTCCGAGCTGTTCGAGCAGCTGCCCGAGGTCGGCGATCCGGAGAAGCCGCGGCTGGTCTTCTTCTTCGACGAGGCCCACCTGCTGTTCAACGACACGCCGGACGCCTTGCGCGAGAAGGTCGAGCAGGTGGTCCGCCTGATCCGCTCCAAGGGCGTCGGCGTCTACTTCGTCACCCAGAACCCGGCCGACATCCCCGACAGCGTCCTGGGCCAGCTGGGCAACCGCATCCAGCACGCGCTGCGCGCCTACACCCCCGCCGAGCAGCGCGGCCTGCGCGCGGCGTCGGACAGCTTCCGTCCCAACCCCGCCTTCGACACCGCCGGGGCGATCCAGGGGCTGGGGGTCGGCGAGGCGCTGGTCTCGACGCTCGACGAAAAGGGCGCGCCCAACGTCGTCGCCCGCACCGCCATCCGCCCGCCCGACAGCCGCCTCGGCCCCGCCACCGACGCCGAACGGGCTCAGGTGATGGCGGCAAGCCCCGTGCGCGGCCTCTACGAGACCATGATCGACCGCGAGTCGGCCGAGGAGGTTCTGGCCGCCCGGCGCGGGGTGGCGGATGCGGCAGAGGCCCGGGCGGACGCCGACGCGGCTGAAGCGAAGGCAGAACAGGTGCGGACCCGGGAGGTGGAGCGCGCCCAGCCC
Source organism: Pseudomonadota bacterium (assembly GCA_040385285.1). Classification (GTDB taxonomy): domain Bacteria; phylum Pseudomonadota; class Alphaproteobacteria; order Caulobacterales; family Caulobacteraceae; genus Brevundimonas. The sequence continues at coordinate 147,228 of JAZKHQ010000007.1, read as the reverse complement.
CGTGAACGCGCGGCCCCAAAACCCCGCGCCTCCACCCGCCAGACCCCGATGGAGGCCCTGACCAAGTCGGTGCTGAGGACAGCGGGCTCCACGATCACCCGCGAACTGCTGCGCGGTGTTCTGGGCGGGCTGCGGCGGCGGTGACCTTCATCCCCGGCTTCCGTTTCAGATGGTCGGCGGCGGCGGCGGCCCTGGCGCTGTTGGCCTCGGGCCCGGCGTGGGCGGAACGGGCCTATGTCACCAACTACAATGACGACACCGTAACTGTCGTTGATGTGTCCACGCGCCGGGTTCTCGGCACGATTCAGGTCGGAGACGGTCCCAGAGGCGTCGCCATATCCCCCGACGGCTCGCGCGTCTTCATCACGAACTTTCTGGCAGACACGGTGTCGGTCATCGACACCGTCGCCTTGAGCGTCATCACGGTCCTGCCTGTGGGCGACAAACCCAAGGGTCTGGCCCTGTCTCCGGATGGCTCGAGGCTTTTCGTAACCAATGTGGGTTCGCCATTCCTCAGCCGTTTCAGCCTGACGGACTACGCCGCCGATGGGGACTGGCAGACAGCCCTCGGGTCGCAGGGCGTGGCGACGGCGCATGACGGATCAGCCGTCTTTGTCGCCGAAACGGCCGAAGACCTGGTCACACGCATTGAGCTCGACACATCCGCCCGTCGGACGACGACTGTGGGCTCTGGACCGATAGCCATCGCCGTGTCGCCCGATGGCCGCTGGGTGCTGGCCGGGAACAACCAGTCGCACTCGATCTCGGTGGTGGATGCTGGGTCCGGCCTTGCCGTCGCCACCCTTCCTGTCGGCGAGTATCCCATTCACCTGGCCTTCTCCCCTGCGGGGGACCGCGCCTATGTGACCAACAACAAGTCCGCCACGGTTTCGGTCATCGACATGGAAACCCTGACACTGGCGGACACCTTTCCCACGGTCCCCGCGCCTGTCGGCGTCGCCGTCACGGCGAACGGCGAGGAATTGTGGGTCGCCAGCAATACGGGCGACGTCATCCAGGTGCTGGCGACGAAGGACGGGACCGTCCTGGCGGAGATCGCGACGGGGGCCGCGCCGATGGCCTTCGGCGTTTTCATCGGGCCCGACCCCGCAGGGTTGTAAGGTCACCCCCTCGGAATCAGCCGCCACATCCTGAGCGGGTGCCGCACCGATCCGGCCTCGGCGCCCGCCGTCTCGCCGCGGCCCATGTAGAGGTCGGCGCGGACGGGGCCTCGGATGGCGGAGCCGGTGTCCAGCGCCATGACGAGGCCGCGATAGCCCGCGCGGGCGCCGGTCAGGTTTCCGGCGTCGGCTTCCAGCCAGACGAGGTCGCCGTAGGTCCAGCTGGCCGGATCGACGGCGATGGCGCGTCGCGGCGGCAGGGGCACGCCCGCCGCCCCCGCCGGATGACCGCCGTCGTCCGGGTCCATCCGGAAGAAGATGTAGCGGGGATTGAGCGCCATCACCGCCCGCGCCTCGGCCCCCCGATGCGCCGCGAGCCAGGCGCGGATGGCGTCGCCGGAGGTTCCGTTGGGCGGCAACAGGCCCCGGTCGGCCATGGGCGTGGCGATGCCCCGGAACCGCTGGCCGTTGTCGGCGGCATAGGCCGCGCGGGCCTTCGTCCCGTCCTCGAAGGTCAGGTAGCCGGAGCCCTGGATCTGCATGAAGAACAGGTCTTCAGCCCGCATCCAGGCCAATGGTGCGATAGGCGCCCGGGCCTCAATGACCGACCGCTCCGCATAGGGCTGGCCCCGCACCAGATCGGCGGGCGGCGCCAGGACGGGGGCGTCAAACTCCGCGTCCTGCGCATGGCGGGCGGCGTATTCCGGCGCGAAATAGGAAGTCAGGAGGCCCGGGCCGCCGTCAACGGTCGTGGCCTGGACCACGGTGAAGTTCGCCTCGAAGAAGGTCCGCGCGTCAGAAGGCGAGGGGCGCGTGGCCGCCAGAGCCCTGGCCCGGGCGCAGACCACCATGCCCGCCGGGTCGCGGGCCGCGCCGCAACCGGCGACATAAGCGTCGAACGCCTCGAGATGATGTTCCTGATCCCAGCCGGGCAGGGCCTGCGGACCGGCGAGGGCGGCTGGCGGCGTCTCGACCGGCGGCGCAGTGACGGGCGGAGCCGGCTCGCCCGCAGGCGGAGCGGCCGGAGTCGTGGCGCACGCGGCCAGCACGGCCGTGAGCAGCAGGGCCGCCGCGCCGTGAAGGGCCCGGCGAACCGAAATCACGCGGTGGCGGGCTCGACGCGGGCCAGGACCCAGTTCGGGTCGGCGGCGCCCAGGGTGCGCTGGAAGGTCCAGTCCTCGGCCGTGCGGCGCTCCTCGATCCGCTCCTCGCCCCCGGCGGCCGGCGTGACGCGGCTGCGCAGCTCGGACAGGAACCGCACACGGGCGGTGGCGCGGTCGCCCTCGGCGTTGGCGACCTCGAGGTCAGCGCGGGGCGGATGGACGAACTCGACCTGTTCGCTCTCGCCGCGGGTCTCGCGCGCCGCCATGCCGGCCTCGAACGAGGCCAGGACGGCGGGGGTCAGCAGGGGCTTCAGCGCCTCGCGGTCGCCGGCGGCATAGCCGCGCACAATGGTCTCATAGGCCTGGCGCGCGCCGTCGAGGAAGCGGGCCGGGTCGAAGCCGGGATCCCGCGCCTTCAGTCCAGAGATGGCGGCCAGGGTCATGGCGTCGATCGGCGCCGAGGCCTTCTGCGGTTCGGGCGCGGACACGAGTTCGCCCGCCGGGATCGGCTTCCTGGCGTCGTCCTCGGGCTGGCGGCCGACCTTCTTGCCCAGCACATTGTAGAGCTGCCACAGCACGACGGCGGCGATGACGGCGAAGATGATGACCTGATAATTGGGCACGGGGTGTCCTGAGAACGCTTGGGCGCTGATTACGGTCAGATATAGGGACGCGCAAGGCGGCGCGCTCGCCCGCTCTCCCGCGAGGGGAGGCCACATTGCCGCATCGGGGCCGCCGTGCTAGTCGCCGCGCCTTCGCCGCCGGGCATCGGACGCCGGGCGCTCATCCTTATCTTACGGCCGAACCGCTCTCATGACCGACACCAACGCCGCCGCCCCGACCGCCACTGGCCCGACCGCACTGGACGGCGCGCCGCCCGCTCCGGGCTTCCGCATCCTGGCGCAATACGTCCGCGACCTGTCGTTCGAAAACCCTAAGGCCCCGGAAAGCCTGCGCGTCGAGGGCAAGCCGAACATCGACCTGGGCGTCGAGATGAACGCCCAGGGCCGCCCGGACGGCCTGTTCGAGGTCGAGCTGAAGCTGTCGGTCAAGGCGTCCAGCGACGCCGGCGTCGTGTTCAATGTCGAGCTGCTGTACGGCGGCCTGTTCCAGTTGTCGGGCGTGGCCGAGAAGGACATCGAGCCGATGCTGCTGGTCGAATGCCCGCGTTACCTGTTCCCGTTCGCGCGCCAGATCATCGCCAGCGCCACGGCGGACGGCGGCTTCTACCCGCCCTTCATGATGGACCCGATCGACTTCGCCGGCATCTACGCCCAGCGTCAGGGCGAGATCGCCCGTGGGCCGGGCCAGACGGGTCAGGCCTGATTCCGGGGCGCTAACGCTCGGCTCGCGGAGCCTCGCTGCTTGAGCGCCGGCTCCGTTTCGGTGATCTATCCGGCCAATCCATAGGCTTCCCACAGCGACCGGTCCTTGAGGTTGGCCGCGAGGAAGGCCGCGTGGGCCGCGGTTTCAGCCTCGGTGGCGCGGGACTGGAGCGGATGCGGGCGCGGCGCATGGCCGGCGGCGGCGAAGGCGGCGACCGCCAGGCTGGTGCGGGTCGAGGCGAGGTCGAGCCGCCGCTCCTTGCCGCCCTTGAGCTCCAGATAGACTTCGGCCAGCAGGCGGGCGTCGATCAGGGCGCCGTGCAGGGTGCGCTCGACCAGCGAGATCTTGAAGCGCTTGCACAGGGCGTCGAGCGAGTTGGCCATGCCCGGAAACCGCTTCTGGGCCAGCTGCAGCGTGTCGATCCAGCGGATCTCCTCGATGACCGGATGATCGCAGCGGCCGCATTCGTGGTTGATGAAGGCCCGGTCGAAGGCGGCGTTGTGGGCGATGACCGGGGCGTCGCCGATGAATTCCATCAGGTCGACGACGATCTCGTGGAAGCGCGGCGCGTCCCTGACCTTGTCGTCGGTGATCCCATGCACGGCAATGGCGCCGGGCGGGATCAGCCGTTCCGGATTGACCAGCCGGTGGAAGGTCCGGCCCGTGGGCAGCAGGTCCTCGATCTCGATGCAGCCGACCTCGATCAACCGGTCGCCCGTCTTCGGGTCGAAGCCGGTGGTTTCGGTGTCGAGGACGATTTCGCGGGCCATGCCCCCTTATTGGGGAGGTTCGCCGGCTTTCGGAAGAGGCGACCAGCCCGGAGCCAGAACCGTCCCCACGATTTCACGAACCTGATCGCGCGCCGCCTCCAGACCCCGGCCTGTATCAACGATGAAGTCGGCGCGGGCGCGCTTTTCGGCGTCGGGCGTCTGGCGGGCCAGAATGGCCTCGAGCCTTTCCCGGGTCATGCCGGGGCGGGCCAGAACGCGCGCGGCCTGAACCTGCGGATCGGCGGTGACCACCACCACCGCGTCCACGGCCCGGTCGCCGCCGGTCTCGAACAGCAGGGGGATGTCGAGCACGGCCAGCTTCACGCCGGCGGCCCCGGCGGCCAGCAGATCGTCGCGGCGGCGGGCGGCCACCAGCGGATGGACGATAGCTTCCAGCCGCTTGAAGGCCGCTTCGTCCCGGCCCAGCGCCGCCGCCAGCCGGTCACGGTCCACCGCCCCATCCACGACCACGCCGGGGAAGGCCTCGCCCACCGGTTCGACCGCCGCCCCGCCCGGCGCGTAGAGGGCGTGGACCGCGTCATCGGCGTTCCAGGTCAGGGCGCCTGCCTCGGCGAACAGGGCCGTGGTCGTGGACTTGCCCATGCCGATGGAGCCGGTCAGGCCGAGGACGATCATCGGATAGCCTCCAGCGCCAGACTGCGCACATCCACGGCGGGCGGCGCGACGCCGAACAGGGCTTGAAAGGACGGCCGGGCCTGTCCGATCAGCATGGCGAGGCCGTCCACGCCGGTCAGGCCTCGCGCCCGGCAGGCCGCAAGGAAGGCGGTCTCCAGCGGACGGTAGGTCATGTCCATCAGCACGGCGTCGGCCGGGAGACGGCTGAGATCGATGTCGGGCGCCGCGCTCAGCGCATTTACCACCAGCACCGCGCCGTCCAACGCCGCCTCGGCGTTCGCGGCCGTGACGCCCAGCTCGGCGGCGAGGGCCTCTGCCCTGTCATGGGTGCGGTTGACGATGCGGACGTCCGCGCCCGCGTCGGACAGGGCGGCAGCGGCGGCCCGGCCGGCCCCGCCCGCGCCCAGCACCACCGCCGGGCGGCCCTTCAGGTCCAGCGCCGGGGCCTGTTCAGCCAGCGCGGCCATCAGGCCAAAGCCGTCGGTGCTGTCGGCGTGTGTGCGGCCCTCTTCAAACACCAGCAGGTTGGCCGAGCCGGCGCGGCGGGCCGTATCGCTGATGCTGTCGGCGGCGGCCAGCGCCGCGAGCTTGTACGGCGCGGTGACGTTCAGGCCGCGCAAGCGTCCGGCCCGGCCGATGTCGATCAGGGCGAGGAAGGCGGCCTCGTCCTGCGGCACATAGGGATCATAGGCGGCGTCGATGCCCGCCGCCGCGATCCAGGCGCGGTGGATCAGGGGGCTGAGCGAATGCCCGATCGGGTTTCCCGCGACGCCCCCTCTCAACGTCCCGGCGCGGATCATGTCGCGATCACGTCGGCGCAGCGCAGCGCCTGGAGCACCGGCCACAGGGGCAGGCCCAGGACGGTGAAATAGTCGCCCTCCACCGCCTCGAACAGCTGGGCGCCGAGACCCTCGAGCCGGTAGGAGCCGACGCAGTGCAGCAGCGCCTCGCCCTCGGCCTCCAGATAAGCGTCGAGGAAAGCGTCGGAAAAGTCGCGCATCCGCATCGTCACGCTGTCGACGCCGGACCAGACCAGCGCGCCGTTGCGGGCCAAGGCCGCGCCGGAATGCAGCTGATGCGTCCGGCCTCGCATGGCGGACAGCCGCTCGCGGGCGGCCAAAAGCGTCGGCGCCTTGGAGATCAGCCCGCCGTCAAAGCTCAGCGTCTGGTCGCCGCCCAGCACCCAGGCCTCCGGGTCGCCGCGCGATACGGCCAGCGCCTTGGCCGCCGCCAGCTCCTGCGCCAGCGCCGCCGGATCGACGCCCGGGCGTTTCAGGGCGTCCTCGTCCACATCGGCCACGCGGACGGTGAAGGCCACGCCGGCGTTTTCCAGCATCGCCTGCCGGGCGGCGCTCCTGGAGGCCAGTATGAGGCGTTCAGATTCCGCCCTCACCACGAGGCCCCCATGCGACGGGTGCGGCGCTCGCTGAGCAGATTGACGATGGCGGCGGCGGTCTCTTCCACCGAGCGCCGGGTGACGTCGATCACGGGCCAGCCGCGGCGCTCGAAGGCCCGGCGCGCCTTGACCGTCTCGTCACGCACGGCGTCCTGGTCGACATAGCTGGAAGCGCGGTTGGCGTTGAGGCCGTCCAGCCGGTTCTTGCGGATCTGCACCAGACGGTCGGGCGAGACGGTCAGGCCCACGACCAGCGGCGACTTCAGCGCCGTCAGCCGCTCACCGTCTTCCTGGCCAGGGACCAGCGGCACGTTCGCCGCACGAATGCCCCGGTGCGCCAGATAGATGCAGGTCGGGGTCTTGGACGTCCGGCTGACCCCGCACAGGACGACGTCGGCCGTCTCCAGCTGCTCATGCGTGCCTTGGCCGTCGTCATGGGCCATGGCGTAGTCGAGGGCGGCGATGCGGTTGAAATAGTCGTGGTCGAGCGCGTGCTGGGCCCCGACCCGCGTCGACAGCGCCGCCCCCAGATAGCGCGACAGGGCGCCGACCAGCGGATCCAGCGCCCCCAGCTGCGGCATGTTCAGCTTGCGGCAGCCATCCTCCAGCTGCGCCCGCAGCTCGCGGTCCACCAGGGTGTGCAGCACCACGCCGGGGGCCGAGGAGACCTCTTCCAGCACCCGCTCCATCTGTTTGGACGAGCGGACCAGGGCGTAGATGTGCTCGATGGGGATGACGCCGTCGAATCGGGCCGTGACCGCCTTGGCCATGGCGTTCAGGGTCTCGCCGGTCGAGTCCGAGACCAGATGGACATGGAAATAGGTGGCCAGACGGCCGGGGCCTTGCAGGCGGGTCGGGCTCATCGGCGCAGACTCATGAGGACGAAATCCCGACTTCCTGTGGACGACGCCGGGGGCGGACCGCGGGTCTTCTTCGTCAAACTCTATAGCCGCGCCCGATGCGGGCCGCGAGCGGGGATCACCGGGGACGCCGCAGGCGCCGAATCCGCTCTTTGTCCCAAGGCCGGCGGTCGTACCTGGTCCGGCTGTGGATGAGGTTAACGAACCCTTAACGGCGCCCAGCGCGGAGCCGCGCCGGCATAAGCCCCGAGGCCCGTCCGTTAAGGTCTTGTTAAGGATTATCCACCGGACTCACAGCTGCATTCTAGTTGGCCGTCGGGGCGGTCCCGGCCCCTGCAAAACCCGGCCGCTTACGGACGAAAGCGCCGATTCATCCCCGTCCTCCCGCCCCCTTCTGCCTTCCTCCAGAGATTCAAATTTCTATTCTGAACAGGAAGAGGGGACCGGGCTTGAGCCTGAACCCGTAGCGCCGTATGGCCGACGAATGACGACGCCCCGCCTTCTTCAGGTCCTTCAGGGACAGATGCTCGACCGGCCCCCCGTGTGGTTCATGCGCCAGGCCGGGCGCTATCTGCCCGAATACCGGGCGCTGAGGGCGACGACGCCCGACTTCATCTCCTTCTGCCTGAACCCCGAGAAGGCCGCCGAGGCGACGCTGCAGCCCATGCGGCGGTTCGGCTTCGACGCTGCCATCGTCTTCGCCGACATTCTTCTGATCCCCCGGGCGCTGGGCCAGGACGTCTGGTTCGAGGCTGGCGAGGGGCCGCGGCTCGGCGCCCTGCCGCCGGTCGAGGCGATGCGGGACCTGACCTCCGGCGCCGGCGAGGCGCTGAAGGCCGTGGGCGAGACCCTGAGCCGCGTGCGGGCCGAGCTGGAGCCCGAGCGGGCGCTGATCGGTTTCGCCGGCGCGCCCTGGACCGTCGCCACCTACATGCTGGACGGCGAGGCCCGCAGCATCGGCAAGGGTGAGCGGGCTCAGGCCCGGACCTATGCCTATGCCGAGCCGGAGAAGGTCGATGCGGTCCTGGACGTGCTGGTCGAGGCCACGGCGCATTATCTGAAGATGCAGGCGGACGCGGGCGCCCAAGTGCTGAAGATCTTCGAGAGCTGGGCCGAAGGCCTGCCGGACGACCTGTTCGAGCGGCTGGTGCTGCGACCCCATCAGGCGCTGGTGCGGCGCGTGCGCGAGTTGGGGGTGACCACGCCCCTGATCGGCTTCCCGCGCGGCTCGGCGGCGCTGGCCGAGGGCTATGCGGGGTCTCTCGACGTGCAGGCCGTGGCGCTGGACACCGCCTGTCCGCTTGAGGTCGGTCGACGGGTGCAGAAGATCAAGCCGATTCAGGGCGCGCTCGATCCCCTGCTGCTGCGCGCCGGCGGGCCGATGCTGGACGAGCGGGTGGACCAGCTGATGGCCGCCTGGGGAGAGGGTCCGTGGATCTTCAACCTCGGCCACGGAATCCTGCCTGACGTGCCGATCGCCCATGTGGAGCAGGTCCTGCGCCGGATCGGCGCCCAGTGAAGATAGCCGTCGTCCTGTTCAACCTCGGGGGTCCGGACGATCAGGCCAGCGTGCGGCCGTTCCTGTTCAACCTGTTCCGCGACCCGGCGATCATCGGCCTGCCGCAGCCGTTCCGGACCCTGCTGGCGCGGCTGATCTCCTCTCGCCGGGAAAAGAGCGCCCAGGCCAACTACGCCCTGATGGGCGGCGGCTCGCCCCTGCTGCCTGAGACGCGGAAACAGGCGGCGGCGCTGGAGGCGGTGCTGGCTGCGCGCAGGCCGGGTGATACGGTCAAGACCTTCATCGCCATGCGCTACTGGAATCCACTGACGGAAGAAGCCGCTGCGCAGGTCGCCGCCTTCGCGCCCGACCAGATCGTGCTTCTGCCCCTCTATCCGCAGTTCTCAACCACGACGACGCAATCCTCGCTCCAGGCCTGGGAAGCCGCCTATGCGGGACCGGGGGTCAGCCGCACCGTCTGCTGCTATCCCGAAGGCGACGGCTGGATCGAGGCCCAGGCGGAGGCCGTGCGCGGCAAGCTGGCCGAGGCCGGGGTCCGGCCGGTGCGGGTGCTGTTCTCAGCCCACGGCATCCCCGAAAGCCTGATCGCGAAGAAGGGCGACCCCTATCAGGAACAGGTGGAGCGCACCTGCGCCGCCATAGCCGCCAAGGCCGGCCTGACCGACTGGACGATCTGCTACCAGAGCCGGGTCGGGCCGATGAAATGGCTGGGCCCCTCGACGCCCGAGGCCATTCAGGCGGCGGCCAGGGATGGCGTGGGCGTGGTGGTTCAGCCGGTTGCTTTCGTCTCCGAGCACATCGAAACCCTGGTCGAGCTGGACATCGAATACGCCGAGCTGGCGCACGGTCTGGGCGTCACGCCCTATCTGCGCGCCCCGGCGGTCGGCGTGGCGCCGGCCTTCATCGGCGGTCTGGCCGATGCGGTGACCGAGGCTCTTGCACGCACGGGCGCCGCGCCGCACGGTCCCGGCTGCCGCGCGGACTGGAAGGCCTGTCCGCGGACCTGTGAACGGAGAGCGGCATGAGCGGCTATGATCTGGCGCGCGGCCTGCACATCCTGGCGGTGATCGCCTGGATGGCCGGGATGCTGTTCCTGCCGCGCCTGTTCGCCTACGACGCAGAGCAGAACGGCAAGCCCGAGCCGCTTCGCAGCGAGATGCAGACCCTGTTGCGTCTATGGCAGACGCGGCTGCTGCGCATCATCATCAATCCGGCCATGATCCTGGCCTTCGTCTTCGGCGGCTGGCTGCTGTGGCTGCGCAGCGGGGAAGGCGCGGACTGGAGCTTCGCCGGCCAGCCATGGATGGTCGCCAAGCTGACCGGCGTGGTCCTTCTGGCCGCCTGGCACGGCTTCCTGGCCGGCGAGCGCAAGAAGATCGCCGCCGGGACCTCGACCCGCACGGGCCGGTTCTGGCGCATGACCAACGAGATTCCCTTCCTGCTGGCCATCATCATGGTGCTGTCGGTGACGACGGAGTGGACATTTTAGGGCGCTAACGCTCGGCTCGCGGAGCCTCGCTGCCTGAGCGCAACGCTTGACCGCGCGCGCCGCCCGTGGTCTTCCTCGCCGTGAACCGATCCTGGCCTCGCCGGACGGTCCCTCTCTCCTAGCGACGCCGGCCGGATCGACCCAATCGGGATTCCAGCGGGACCAACGTCGCCTTCCCTGCCTGGCCTTCGGGCCGACATTTCCAAGGTTTTCCGCTCGCAGGACGCTTCGTCCCGCGGCGATGACGCTGATTGCACATCATGACCGACACCACAGACACCCCAGAAATCGAACCCGGCGCCGAAGTCGAGGCCCCCATCGAGGCGGCAGAGCCCGATCTGCACGGCCAGCCAGCCGCCGCCGACCTGCCCATGGTCGACCAGGAGGCTGACGAGGAGGACGACGGCGAGCCCATCGTCCCCAACGGCCGCATCACCCTGGCCGAACTGAACGAGAAGACGCCGGCCGATCTGGTGGCTTTCGCCGAAGGCCTCGAGGTCGAGAACGCCTCGAACCTTCGCAAGCAGGATCTGCTGTTCGCCATCCTCAAGGCCCTGGCCGACGAAGAGGTCGAGATCATCGCCGACGGCGTGCTCGAAATCCTCCCCGACGGGTTCGGCTTCCTGCGCAGCCCGGACGCAAATTACCTTCCGGGCCCGGACGATATCTATGTGTCACCGTCGCAGATTCGCCGCTTCGGCCTGCGCTCGGGCGACACCATTCACGGGGCCGTGCGCGGACCGCGGGAAGGCGAGCGCTACTTCGCCCTGCTCAAGGCCGACACGATCAATCTGGAAGACCCGGAAACGGTCAAGACCAAGGTCCTGTTCGACAACCTGACCCCGCTCTATCCCGAAGAGCGGCTGCACATGGAGATCCAGGATCCGACGCTGAAGGACCGTTCGGGCCGGGTCATCGACATCGTCGCCCCGCTCGGCAAGGGCCAGCGCTGCCTGATCGTCGCCCCGCCGCGGGTCGGCAAGACGGTCATGCTGCAGAACATCGCCAAGTCGATTGAGGCCAACCATCCCGAGGTCTTCCTGATCGTCCTGCTGATCGACGAACGCCCGGAAGAAGTCACCGACATGCAGCGCACGGTGAAAGGCGAGGTCATCGCCTCGACCTTCGACGAGCCGGCCACCCGCCACGTCGCCGTCGCCGAGATGGTGATCGAAAAAGCCAAGCGCCTGGTCGAGCACAAGAAAGACGTGGTGATCCTGCTGGACTCCATCACGCGCCTGGGCCGCGCCTACAACGCCGTGGTGCCGTCGTCGGGAAAGGTCCTGACCGGCGGTGTCGACGCCAACGCCCTGCAGCGGCCCAAGCGCTTCTTTGGCGCGGCACGCAATGTGGAGCAGGGCGGGTCCCTGACCATCATCGCCACGGCCCTGATCGACACCGGCAGCCGCATGGACGAGGTGATCTTCGAAGAGTTCAAGGGCACCGGCAACTCGGAGATCGTGCTGGACCGCAAGGTCGCCGACAAGCGCATCTTCCCCGCCATCGACGTGCTGAAGTCGGGCACCCGCAAGGAAGACCTGATCACGCCGAAGGACCAGCTGGCCAAGACCTATGTCCTGCGCCGCATCCTCAATCCCATGGGTCCTCAGGACGCGATCGAGTTCCTGATCGACAAGCTGCGTCAGTCCAAGAACAATGCGGACTTCTTCCAGTCGATGAACACGTGATTTTGGCCCTATCGCTCGTGACGCGGTCACTCGCTGCTTGAGGGCCGGTCTGTTTCACGTGAAACGCGATAGGGACAAGGAGAGCTTCCGATGAAGATGAACATCGAGATCGACTGCACCCCGGCCGAGGCGCGCGCCTTCCTGGGCTTGCCCGACGTGGCGCCGCTGAACGAGCATCTGGTCGGCGAGATGAAGCGGCGCATGGACGAGAACATGTCCGCCATGCAGCCCGAGGAGCTGATGAAGACCTGGACCAGCTTCGGTGTGCAGGCTCAGGACCAGTTCCGCCGCCTGATGGAAACGGCGGTGGGTTCCACGAAACCGTGAGCCTTGCTTCTCCCCCATCGGGGGAGGGGGACCATGCGCAGCATGGTGGAGGGGGCAAGCCCCAGACACCGGCGCTTGGCGTAAGCCCCCTCCACCGCTTCGCGGTACCTCTCCCCCGATGGGGGAGGATTTTCTCATGAGCGACACCATCTTCGCCCTCGCCACCCCGCCGGGGCGGGGGGCTATAGCCATCCTGCGTCTGTCGGGTCCGGGGACGGACGCAGCCCTGGCCGCGCTCGGCGCCGACGGCCTGAAGCCGCGCATGGCGTCGCTGCGAACCCTGACCAAAGAGGGCGCGGCCATCGACCAGGCGCTGGTCCTGCGGTTCCCGGCGCCCCACTCCTACACCGGGGAGGACTGCGCCGAGCTGCACCTCCACGGCGGCCGGGCGGTGGTCGAGACCGTGGCTGAGGCCCTCTCCACGCTGGGCCTGCGTCCCGCTGATCCGGGCGAATTCACCCGGCGGGCCTTCGAGAACGGCCGCATGGATCTGGCCCAGGCCGAGGCGGTCGCCGACCTGATCGACGCCGAAACGACGGCGCAGGCGGCGCAGGCCCTGGGCCAACTCGACGGCGCCCTTAGCCAGACCTACGCCGGATTCCGCCGTGACTTGCTGACGGCCCTCGCCCTGGTCGAGGCCGAGATCGATTTCCCGGATGAAGAGGTCCCTGACAACCTCGCCAGGACCGCCGGGCCGGTGCTCGACCGGCTTATCGGTGACCTGAACGCAGCCCTGTCCGATGCTGACAGGGGGCGGCGGGTGCGAGAGGGCTACCGCATCGTCCTGATCGGCGAGACCAACGCCGGCAAGTCGTCCCTGTTCAACGCCCTGGTTGAGCGCGAGGCGGCCATCGTCACCCCCATCGCCGGAACCACCCGCGACGTGCTGGACGCCGACCTGATCATCGGCGGCTACGCCGTGACCCTGTCAGACACGGCCGGCCTGCGCGACTCTGATGACCCCGTCGAGGCCGAGGGCGTCCGTCGCGCCCAGGCTCGCGCCCGGGACGCCGACCTGCGCCTCTGGGTCCGCTCGCCCCATGAGGCGGCGAGCGCGGCGGGGCAGTATGTCAGAGGCGAGGACCTGGTGGTGCTCGCAAAGGCTGACGTCGGACGTGCGGAGGCGGTCGCAGGGCTGGCGGCGATTTCGATCAGCACGAAGACTGGGCAGGGACTGGCGGAGCTGCATGAGTGGATCGCGGCGCGCTTGGCGAGAGACCTTTCTGGCGCCGACTTTCCGGCTGTCACGCGTGAGAGACATCGTCGGCGGCTGACTGAAGCCCTGGCCGCCCTGGAGGCCGGGCGGCGGGCGCTCGACGTCGCGCCAGAGATGGCGGGCGACGATCTGCGGCGCGCGGCGGACAGCCTGGCGCGGGTGACGGGCGCCATCGGCGTCGAGGACATACTCGGTGAGGTCTTCTCCACCTTCTGCATCGGTAAATAGCATGCTCAAGCAGCGAGCTGCCGCGCAGCGAGCGGCAGCGCCGGAGCAGTACTGTTTCACGTGAAACGCGGCGGCCGGTGGCGTTTTGACGCCTGATCGCCTATGTCCCCGGCCATGAAGAGCTTCGACGTCATCGTCATCGGCGGGGGGCACGCGGGCTGCGAGGCCGCGGCGGCATCCGCGCGCGCCGGCGCGGCCACCCTGTTGTTGACCCAGAAGCTCGGGACCATCGGCGAGATGTCGTGCAACCCGGCCATCGGCGGCCTGGGCAAAGGCCACCTCGTGCGCGAGATCGACGCCATGGATGGCGTCATGGGCCGACTGGCCGACATATCCGGCATCCAATTCCGCCTGCTGAACCGGTCCAAGGGCGCGGCGGTTCAGGGGCCGCGCAGCCAGATCGACCGCCGCCTGTACCGCGAGGCCATGCAGGCCGAACTGGCGCGGACGCCGAACCTGACCCTGATGGCCGGCACGGCCGAGAGCCTGATGCTCGACGGAGAGCGCGTGGTCGGCGTCAGCACGGGCGACGGTGTCGAACTGCGCGCCGCCGCCGTCGTCCTGACCACGGGCACCTTCCTGAACGGCGTCATCCATCGCGGCGACGAGCGCATCCAGGCCGGCCGCTTCGGCGAAGCGGCCTCAACCGGCATGGCCGGCGATCTGTACGGCGCCGGGCTGCAGATGGGACGTCTGAAGACCGGAACGCCGGCGCGGCTGGACGGGCGAACCATCGCCTGGAACCAGCTGGAGATGCAGGCTGCGGACGAGACGCCGGTCCCCTTCAGCTTCCTGACCGACCGGATCGATGTGCCTCAGATCGCCTGCGGCATCACCCATACGACTGAAGAAACCCATCGGATCATCGCAGAGAACCTGGGCGAGAGCGCCGTCTACGGCGGCCACCTGTCCGGGCGGGGTCCGCGCTACTGCCCCTCGATCGAGGACAAGGTGGTCCGCTTCGCCGACAAGACCTCGCACCAGATCTTCCTCGAGCCCGAGGGACTGGATGATCCCACGGTCTATCCGAACGGCATCTCGACCTCGGTGTCCGACGCGACCCAGATCGCCTTCCTGCGCACCATTCCGGGGCTGGAGGCGGTGGAGGTGTTCCGCTTCGGCTACGCCATCGAATACGACTACGTCGACCCACGCGAACTGACCCCGGCGCTGGAGGTCAAGAAGCGCCCGGGCCTGTATCTGGCCGGCCAGATCAACGGCACCACGGGCTACGAGGAAGCGGGTGCTCAAGGGTTGATCGCGGGCCTGAACGCCGCCCGCGCCGCCGCCGGGTCCGAGCCACTGATCCTCGGCCGCGACCAGGCCTATATCGGCGTCATGATCGACGACCTGGTCACACGGGGTGTGACCGAGCCCTACCGCATGTTCACCAGCCGGGCCGAATACCGCCTGACCCTGCGCGCAGACAACGCCGATCAACGGTTGACGCCCATAGGAATCAACTGCGGACTCGTGGGTCCGGAGCGGCGCAAACTCTTCGAGGCCAAGGCGGTGGAGCTGGCGGAGGCGACGAGGCTGGCGCGCGAGGTCCGCTTCACGCCGAAGGAAGCGCAGGCCCTGGGCATCGCCGTCAATCCGGACGGCCAGCGCCGCTCCATGCGCGATCTGCTGGCCTATCCGGGCGTGGATCTGACCGCTTTCGAAAAGGCATATCCAGTGGTCGCCGCCTGGAGCCCGGCCGTCCGCAATCAGGTCGAGATTGACGCGGGCTACGCCGGCTATCTCGACCGCCAAAGCGCAGACGCCGTGGCGCTGTGCCGGGAGGAGTCGCTGATTCTCCCGGCCAATATCGACTATGGGGCCATCGGGGGCCTGTCGCACGAAGTGCGGGAGAAACTGATGCTGATCCAGCCGCGGACCCTGGGCCAGGCCGGTCGTATTGAGGGCATGACGCCCGGCGCCCTAACCGCCCTGCTATCGCACGTGAAGAAGACCCCGAAGACGGCTGCCGCGTGACCCCGACTGAATTCCAGACTCTGACGGGCGCATCCGACGCGGCCATGGCGGACCTGACGGTCTTCCTCGAGCGGCTGACCGAGGCGAATGCGGTGATGAACCTGGTCGGGCCGGACAGCCTCCCCGATTTCTGGAATCGCCACGCCTGGGACTCGGCCCAGCTGCTCGATCTGGCGCCGGCCGCCCTGACCTGGGCGGATCTCGGCGCCGGCGCCGGTTTTCCCGGCGTGGTGCTGGCGATACTGCTGAAGGGGCGACCGTGCGCGCATGTCTGGCTGATCGACAGTCTCGGCAAGCGCTGCCGTTTCCTTCAGGCCGTCGTCGATGAGCTGGCGTTGCCCGCCACGGTGATCAACGGTCGCGCCGAAGAGCAGACGCTGAAGGTGGATGTGGTCACCGCCCGCGCCGTCGCCCCGATGGAGCGGTTGCTGGGTTATGCACAGCCCTGCCTTCGCGCCGGTGCACAAGGCCTGTTCCTCAAGGGAGAGAAGGCCGAAGCGGAGTTGCTGGAAGCCCGCAAGGTCTGGCATCTGGACGCTGAGCTATCCGTCTCGCGCAGCGATCCGCGCGGCCGCATCGTAACCGTTCGGAGCCTTCGCCGTGTCGCTACCCGGTAGTACCCGCGTCCTGGCCGTGTCCAACCAGAAGGGCGGCGTCGGCAAGACAACGACCGCGATCAACCTCGGCACGGCCCTGGCCGCGATCGGCGAGCGGGTGCTGATCGTCGATATGGACCCCCAGGGCAATGCCTCCACCGGCCTCGGTGTTCCACGTGAAACACGGCGGGTGACCATCTACGACGTCATCGTGGACGGGCGTTCGGTGGATGAGGCGGCGGTCCAGACCCTGGTGCCCGGTCTCTGGATCATCCCGGCCGACGACGACATGTCGGGCGTCGAGATCGAGATCAGCCAGGCCGACCGGCGCTCCTATCGCCTCCGCGACGGACTGGCGAAACAGGGCGCGGACGGTCATGCCCGGTATGACTATGTCCTGATCGACTGCCCGCCGTCCCTGAACCTGCTGACGCTGAACGCCATGGCCGCCGCGGACGCCGTACTGGTGCCGTTGCAGTGCGAGTTCTTCGCCCTGGAGGGGCTGACCCAGTTGATGAAGACCATCGAGATGGTCCGTCAATCATTGAATCCGTCACTGGAGATCCAGGGTCTGGTTCTGACGATGTACGACAAGCGCAACGCCCTGTCGGGCCAGGTGGCGGCGGACGTCCGCGCCCACTTCGGCGACAAGGTCTATGACGCCGTCATCCCCCGGAACGTCCGGGTCAGCGAGGCGCCGTCGTTCGGCAAGCCCGCCCTGATCTACGACCTGAAATGCGCCGGCAGCCAGGCCTATCTGCGCCTTGCCCGCGAGGTGGTGGCGCGCGAAAAGACCCGGCGGCCCCAGGCGGCCTGAGGAACGATTAGCAGAATGGAATCAGTATCTTGAGCGAACGTCAGCGCGGCCTCGGCCGGGGACTCTCGGCCCTTCTGGGGGAACAGGCGGCCGAGGTCGCCCTGGACGGCTCGACGGCCGCGCCCGTCGGCGTGCGCATGGCCCCGATCGAGAGCCTGAAGCCCAATCCGGACCAGCCCCGCAAGATCTTCAATCCCGCGGATCTGGAGGAGCTGGCCGCCTCGATCCGCGACAAGGGGGTGCTGCAGCCCATTCTGGTTCGGGCCCAGCCCGGCGAGGACGGCGTCTGGCAGATCATCGCCGGCGAACGCCGCTGGCGCGCGGCCCAGTTGGCCCGCCTGACCGAGGCGCCGATCATCGTGCGCGAGATGGACGATCTGGCCGTCTTCGAGGTCGCCATCATCGAGAACGTCCAGCGCGCCGACCTCAATCCGCTGGAGGAGGCCGACGCCTACCGCCTGCTGATGGAGCGCTTCGGCCGCACCCAGGACGCGGTCGCCGGGGTGGTCGGCAAGAGCCGCAGCCATGTGGCCAACACCCTGCGCCTGCTGCAGCTGCCGGAAGAGGTCCTGTGGTTCGTTCGGCATGGCAAACTCAGCGCCGGGCACGCCCGCGCGCTCATCACGGCGCCCAACCCCGGCGCCCTGGCCGAACAGGCCGTCAACGAGGGCCTGAACGTGCGTCAGGTCGAGGCGCTCGCCCGCCGCGCCTCCGAAGGGACGAAGCTGAAGAAGGCGTCGTCGGCGCCGGTTTCCGGCGAAGGTGCTGCCGATGTGGCGGCGCTGGAACAGGACCTGACCGACGCGCTCGGCATGGCCGTGTCGCTGGCTGACAAGGGCGGCAAGGGCGAGCTGACCCTGCGCTACGGCTCGCTGGAGCAGCTGGACGAGCTGTGCCGTCGCCTGATGCGTCCCTGAGTGCTAGGCTAGGCGCATGACCGACAAGCCCGTGAACCCGACCGCCGAAGCCATGAAGAAGGCGCTGGCCGCCAAGAAGAGCGCGTCTAGCGCGCCGTCCTCGGGCGGTTTCAAGCCGGCGCAGCACGCCGAGAAGACGATGGCGAAGCAGAGCGCGGCGGCCAACAAGCCCGCCTTCCGCAAGGCCTCGAAGCGGGGCTGACACCCGCCTCAAGTAGCGAAGCGGCAGGCGAAGGCTAAAGCCCCAGCCGCCTGGCCCTTGCCGCGATTTCGAGCAGCAGCCGTTCGGCGATCAGCTGGTCCGGCAGCCCGGTGGATTTGGAGGCGACGTCGGCGGTGTTGACGCTGTCCTGCACAGCGTCGAGCGCTTCCAGCCGCCAGGCGCGGGCCTGACGCAGCATTTCCGCTTCCTGTTTCCAGAATACGCCTGCGGCCTTGGCGGCCTCCTTGGCGCCCGCGCCGCTGGATTGCAGCACATTGATCCGGCGTAACTTTCCGAGATGCATGGACGCTTGTCTCACGGCCATGACAGCGGATTCGCCCTCGGCGAAGGCGCGGCGCAGGCCGGATTGTGCGGGTGTCGGACGGCCGCCGAAGGCCTGAAGCGCGGCGTCCTGGAGCGAGGCGTCCGGCTCGACGCCCAGATGCTCCTCAAGCTCTTCTACATCAATGGTGCGGCCTGAGCCGGGACCGATGTAGAGGGCCAGCCGCTCGATCTCCTGCCGCATCAGGCCGCGTTCGCGCGGCAGGCGGGCGACGAACCGGTCGAGCGCATCGCCGGTCAGGCCGACCTTGTCGGCGGCCAGGGCCTCGCGCGTCATGCGGGCGACGTCGCCGACCTCGTCCTCGTAGCAGGCGATGCCCACCGCGCCCGACGAAGCCTCGGCCGCCTTGCGCAGATCGGACGTGCGGCCCAGCGCCCCCGCCTCGATGACCAGCATGGCGTCGGGGTTGTAGCCGCCGTCGGCGTGGACTTTGAGCGCGGCGGCCAGCATCTTGTCGATCGAGGCCTTCTCGCCGCCCAGCCGCACGCGGACCAGACGGCGGCCGCCGATCATGGACAGCGCCGTCAGGGCCTCCTCCAGCCTCGCCTCGTCGCCGTCGATGTCGCTGTCGGTCAGCAGGGTGACGTTGAACGGGTCGTTCAGGTCGGGGGTGACGGCCCTGCACAGGATCTCGGCGCGTTCGGCGACGCCCGACCGGTCCTTGCCGTGGATCACCGCCGCGCGGACGCCGGCGTCGGGCGACTTCAGGAAGCGGTCGACCTCCGGGCGTTTGGCCAGAATCATGGGGTGATAATCACCGGCCGCCGAGGCTCCGCAACAGATCGAGCCGGATCAGGCGCGACAGCTCGGCCGCGGCACGGTCCTCGCCGTCCTGCTGGGCGGCGATGGCGGCGTAGGGCTGGTCGGCCGCCGCATAGGTGGTGGTGACGGTTTCCACGCCCGTCATGGGCTGGCCGCCTGCGACGGGGGTCAGGGTCCAGGCGCCCTTGACCGTCAGCTCGTAACGGGTGGCGGTGTCGTCGATGCGCCGGCCAAGCGGGCGGCGGTTCTGCTCCACCACCACGACCATGCGGTACTGCGGCGCGGCGGTGCGGTCGAAGGCCAGGGCGTCCTCCAGTTGCTCGCGCAGCCGGTAGCCGAGGCGGTCGTCCGGGGTGGAGACGGCGATGCGGGTCAGGCTCGAACCGGCCTCGGTCGCGCCGTACATGGGCGTGAAGCCGCAGGCGGAGACGGCCAGCGCCAGCCCGATGACGGCGAGGATATGGGGCGACCGTGGCATCAGCCGACCACCAGATTGACGATGCGATCCGGGACCACGATGACCTTCCTGACCGAGAGGTTGTTGGCCGAAAGGTAGGCCTGGACGGCGGCGTTGGCGAGGGCTTCCGCCTCGACAGTCTTTGCGTCCGCGCCACGGGCCATGGTGATCTCGCCCCGGCGCTTGCCGCCGATCTGGATCGGCAGGACCACCTCGTCGTCGGCGGCCAGGGTCGCGTCCCACTGGGGCCAGGGGGCGTCGAGGATCAGGCCCTCCTCGCCGAGCCGGGTCCAGCATTCTTCGGCCAGGTGTGGGACATAGGGCGCCACAAGGCGGGCGAGGGCGGAAAGCGCCTGCTTGCGGGCATCGCCGCTGGCGCCGTCATGCTGTCTCACGGTCGCGACAAAGGCATAGAGCTTGGCGATGGCCGAGTTGAAGCGGAAGCCCTCCACGCCTTCGGTCACGGCCTTGATGGCCTTGTGCGTCTCCCGGATCAGAGAGGCGCTTTGGCTTTCGTCGCCGGGTGTTCCCGGCTCAAAGGCCTCGAACTCGGCCCAGACGCGGTTGACGAAGCGGCTGGCGCCCTCGACGCCGCCGGCGGTCCATTGCACGTCCCGCTCGGGCGGGCTGTCGGAAAGGACGAACAGGCGGCCGGCATCGACGCCGTAGGCCTCGACGATCTCCTGTGGGGCGACCACGTTCTTCTTGGACTTGGACATCTTTTCGATGTCGCCGATGACCAGGGCCTCGCCGGTCGAGATCTGGCGGGCGCTGCGTTTGCCGGCCTCGTTGGTCAGATCGACATCGGTGGGCTCGACCCACTGGCCGTCGGCGCGGCGGTAGGTCTCGTGGACCACCATCCCCTGGGTGAACAGGCCCGCGAAGGGCTCCTGCACGTCCATCAGCCCGGCGTCGGACAGGGCGCGGCTGATGAAGCGGGCGTAGAGCAGGTGCAGAACCGCGTGCTCGACCCCGCCGATATACTGGTCCACCGGCAGCCAGTGGGCGGCGGCGGCGCGGTTGATCGGCTCGGCGGCGGTCGGGTCGGTGAAGCGGGCGAAATACCAGCTGGAGTCGACGAAGGTGTCGAGGGTGTCGGTCTCGCGCATGGCATCGGTCCCGCAGCCGGGACATTTGACGTGTTTCCACGTCGGATGCCGGTCCAGCGGGTTTCCGGGTACGTCGAAAGTCACATCCTCGGGCAGGATGACGGGCAACTGGTCCGCCGGAACCTCCACGGCCCCACAGGCGGGACAATGGATGATCGGGATGGGACAGCCCCAATAGCGCTGGCGGCTGACGCCCCAGTCGCGCAGGCGATAGATGGTCGCGCCCTGGCCTTGGCCGGCATCTTCGATTCTGGAGATGACTTCATCGATCGCGGAGCTGATCAAAACCGGAAAATCAGGGGAGTTCGCTCTAAGGAGCGCAGCCATGCCTGGATCGACGTAATCCTGCTCTTCGGCGGACGAGGCTTTCACCTCAAGAGCGGCCACCTTGAAGTCGTGGTAGATTGAAGTCTCGTCCACGCCGTCGTCGCGATAGGCGACCTCAAGCGCCAGCTTGGCCTGAGCGTCATAGTGGATGCCTGCGGGCACATGCTGCGGCAGGATTTCCAAACCATATTTGGTCGCGAACTCATGGTCGCGCTGGTCATGGGCGGGGCAGCCGAAGATGGCGCCCGTGCCGTATTCCGACAGGATGAAGTTGGCGATCCAGACCGAAACCTCGCGGCCGTCGAACGGGTGGACGACCTTCAGGCCGGTGTCCCAGCCGATCTTCTCGGCCTGTTCGATCTCGGCTTGGCTGGCCCCGCCCTTGCGGCATTCCTTGACGAAGTCGGCCACGTGCGGATCGGCGTCCGCCAGCGCTTTCGCAATGGGGTGATCGGGCGCAATGCCCATAAAGGATGCGCCGAACAGGGTGTCCGGGCGGGTGGTGTAGATCTCGAGCCCGTTCTCGCCGCCGGCCGGCGCTGCGCCTGCCCAGGCCCAGGTCATCTGCAGACCCTTCGACCGGCCGATCCAGTTCTCCTGCATCAGCCGCACCTTGTCGGGCCAGCGGTCGAGCTCGCCCAGGCCGTCGATCAGGTCGTCGGCGTAGTCGGTGATGCGCAGGAACCACTGGTTCAGCTTGCGCTTCTCGACCACCGCGCCGCTGCGCCAACCGCGCCCGTCGATCACCTGCTCGTTGGCCAGGACGGTGTTGTCGACAGGATCCCAGTTGACCACCCCGTCCTTGCGATAGACCAGCCCGCGCCGGAACAGCTCCAGGAACCAGGCCTGCTGCTTGCCGTAGTATTCGGGGTCGCAGGTGGCGAACTCGCGTGACCAGTCCAGCGACAGGCCCAGCAGCTTCAGCTGGTCGCGCATGGCGGCGATGTTGGCGCGGGTCCAGTCGCCGGGGTGGACGCCCCGCTCCATGGCCGCGTTCTCGGCCGGCATGCCGAAAGCGTCCCAGCCCATGGGATGCAGCACGTCGAAGCCCTGGGCGCGCTTGTAGCGGGCCACCACGTCACCCATCACATAGTTGCGGGCGTGGCCCATGTGGATGTTCCCGGACGGATAGGGGAACATCTCCAGCACATAGTATTTGGGGCGGCCCGTCCCGGCGGTGGGCATGGAGAAGGCGTCGGCGGCCTGCCAGCGCGCCTGCTGCCGGGATTCGGCGGTCTTCGGGTCGTAGCGGGCCACTTAAGAATCCTCGCGCCCGCGGCGGGCACGGGTCTTCAAGTCATGGTCGGCGAGACGCGGGGATCAGCCCGCGTTCGACAGGTTCAGCTGGCGCGCCTTGGTCAGGATCGCGTTCTCCAGATCGGTCTCGGTCTGGGCGGCGACGGGGGCGCCGGTCCACTGGCCGTCGGCGCCGCGGACTTCCTTGGTCACCGAGACGTTCAGGGCGTCGGCCCGTAGCCGCGTGTCGAGGATGAAGACCGTGGCCTTGAACCGCTCGTTCGGCGTCTGCGGGTTGATGTACCAGTCGTAGTTGATGACCCCGCCCCACGGATCGGCGTTGGCCAGGGGCATGAAGCTGAGGGTGTCGAGCGAGGCGCGC
Source organism: Pseudomonadota bacterium (assembly GCA_040385285.1). Taxonomy (GTDB): domain Bacteria; phylum Pseudomonadota; class Alphaproteobacteria; order Caulobacterales; family Caulobacteraceae; genus Brevundimonas. Next base: position 124,424 of record JAZKHQ010000007.1, on the reverse strand, counting down.
CACAGATAGGCGTTCACGCCGATGCCGGTCTGGGCGTCGGCGGCGGGGCGGCTGTCACCGTCCATGCCCAGAACCTCGCCGAGCGTCGGCCCCATCGGCACGCTGCAGCCCGAAAGCAGCAGTCCCGAAGCGACCAGGGCGAGCGCAGCGCCTCGAACCACGACCATCAAGCAATCTCCGTTGCGAATGAACGCCGGGCTGGCGTTTCCTCGCGCCCCGACGGCTGCGAAACACCGTCCGGCGACGCAGCAAGGCTCTATAACACGGTGAAAAGGGGCGATGACAAGGCGAAGTCAGACCCCGACCCGCCGATCAAGGCCAAATCGGCCCGGCTCGCCCGCGAAGGGAACGCCGTTGCGCCATATTCCCGTGACGCTTGCGCCACATCCAGAGCACAGAGTCGCGCGGAACCACCACGGCAGAGCTTCGTTTGATTGACCGGAGGAAGCCGGGGTGTCTAATCGACATTCTGGAACGGGCGACGGAGACATCCGCCGCCTTTGAGGGCTGAAGATGCGTTACGGCGCCATCATCGCTGGACTGGTTGCATCGCTGGCGCTCGCCGGCGCGGCGGCCGACGCGTCGGCGCAAACCCGCTCAACCCGCGCGCCCCAGGTCTCCATGTCCGACGCCGCCGCGGCTCGCGCCGCCGGAAATCAGGCCCAGCCGCAACGCCGGGGCCTGCGTCTGAACGACAGCGGCCGCTGGGGCATCGATTTCAGCCTCAGCCAGCCCCAGGGCCGCGACGCCCAGTGGGGCGATGTCGAGGCCGGCGCCTACTACCGCGTCACGCCGCGGCTCCAGGTCGGCGCTTCCGCCGGGCTGAGCGAGCCGCCGGTCGATCCGGCCCGTCCGGCCCAGGATTCGAGCCGCAGCCAGCCGCGCGTCCGTCTGGAATCGATCTTCCGCTTCTGATTCAGGCCCCGAAGGCCGCGAGGATGCCGTCCACCCCTGCGATTCCGCATGCGCCGCAGCCGATCAGGCTGGCGGCGTTTTCCGCGTTCACGCCCCCGAGGGCGTAGGCGGGGCGGCGGATCCGGGCCGCGAAGGCGGCGAAGCCTTCTGTCCCAAGCTGCGGTTTGCCTGAAGAGACGCCGCCCGCCGTGAACACGGGCGACAGGACCACGGCGTCGAGCGCTTCGATGCTCTCAACGGCCCCGTGGGACGCGCCGGTGATGATCCAGTCGGGATGCGCGGCCTTCAGCGCGGCGGCGCGGCTCAGCGCCCGCTCGGGCAGATGCACGCCGTCGGCGCCGACCATATCGGCCAGGGCGTCGTCGAGGCCGATCAGCAGGCGCACACTCGCATCCCGCGTCACGGCCCTCAGCCGGGCGGCGGTTTCTGCGGCGCCGGGCGCGCCGAAGTGGCGGAACACCACCCCGGCTCCGGCGGGCAGGCGGGCGGCGGTCTCCCATGGACGGGGCGTGCGTTCCGGGTCGGTGAAGAACAGCAGCGGCGGCAGATCGGCGACGCGCGGGCTGACAATCGCCGCCGCCCGGTTTAGAGCGAGCGTCACACGCCACAGATGTTCCGCGTCAGAAGACAGGCCCATGGCCCCCTCATCCCCCGCTTCCGTCGAACAGTCCATCACTGCCGTGCAGGCCCGCATCGACGCCGCCTGCCGCGCGGCCGGGCGCGATCCGGCCGAGGTGGTGATGACTGCCGTGTCCAAGACCCAGCCGCCCGAAGCCATCGACGCGGCGCTGGCCGCCGGTCAGCGGGTGTTCGGCGAGAACCGGGTGCAGGAGGCGCAAGGCCGCTGGACCGGGCGCGACCTGACGGCGCTGGAGCTACGCCTGATCGGGCCGTTGCAGACCAACAAGGCCGGGGACGCCGTCGCCCTGTTCGACGTCATCGAGACCCTGGACCGGGAAAAACTGGCCCGGGCGCTGGCCGAGGCGGCGCAGAAGGCCGGCAAGGCGGCGCGGGTGCTGGTCCAGGTCAACACCGGGGCCGAGGCGCAAAAGGCGGGGGTCCTGCCGAAAGACGCCGAGGCCCTGATCGCCACGGCCCGGGGGCTGGGCCTGAACGTCGAGGGCCTGATGTGCATTCCGCCGGCGGATGAGGCGGCGGGGCCGCATTTCGCACTTCTGGCCCGCATCGCGGCGCGCAACGGCCTGAAGGTCCTGTCCATGGGCATGAGCGGCGATTTCGAGACCGCGATCCGCTTCGGCGCCACCCATGTGCGGGTCGGAACGGCCCTGTTCGGGGAACGAAACGCCGCCTGAGGCCCCTTTAACCGGGAAATCGCCGCGCCAAGCCTTGGCGCGGGGGCCAAGCCTCGCCATTCTTAGTTCATGCCCACGCCCAAGACCCTCCTGATCATCGACGACGACGACGACCTGCGCGAGGCGCTGGCCGAACAGCTGGCCCTGCATGAGGAGTTCCGCCCGGTCCAGGCCGCGACGGCCACCGACGGCATCCGTCTGGGCCGCGAGAGCCGCGCCGACCTGATCCTGCTGGACGTCGACCTGCCCGACATGGACGGGCGCGAGGCCTGCAAGGCGTTGCGCGCCGCGGGCGTCACCACCCCCATCGTCATGCTGACCGGCCAGTCGTCGGACGCCGACACGGTCATGGGGCTGGACGCCGGGGCCAACGACTACATCACCAAGCCCTTCCGCTTCGCCGTCCTGCTGGCCCGCATCCGCGCCCACCTGCGCAGCCATGAGCAGTCCGAGGACGCGGTCTTCCGCATCGGCCCCTATGAGTTCCGGCCGGCGTCCAAGATGCTGGTGGACGAAAAGGCGAAGAAGATCCGCCTGACGGAAAAGGAGACCAACATCCTGAAGTATCTCTACCGCGCCGGGGCCAAGGCCGTGTCGCGCGAGGAGTTGCTGACGGAGGTCTGGGGCTACAACGCCGGGGTCACCACCCACACGCTGGAAACCCACATCTACCGCCTGCGCCAGAAGATCGAGCCCGAGCCCGGCCAGGCGCGGCTGCTGGTCACCGACGCGGGCGGATACCGGCTGCAGCCGTAGTCACACCGCCAGATCCACCGTCACCGGGGCGTGGTCGCTGGGCTGGACCCACGCGCGGACGTCGTCGTGGATCTTCGCGCTCCCGGGGATGACGGCGGGGGTCAGGGCCGGGCCGGTCCAGATGTGGTCGAGCCGCAAGCCGCGCGCGGACTTCCTGAAATCCTGGGCGCGGTAGCTCCACCACGACGCCAGCTTCTGCGGCTCCGGATGCTGGTCGCGCACCACATCGGCGAACCCGCCCGTGGCCTGTAGCCGGCTCAGGGTCTCGACCTCGATGGGCGTGTGGCTGACCACTCTGGACATGTAACGGTGGTTCCAGACGTCGTTCTCGCCCGGCGCGATGTTGAAATCGCCGGCCAGCAGCAGCGGTTTCGACGGATCGCGGCGCCCCATCTCGGCGGTCAGACGCTCGTAGAAGTCCAGCTTGTGGTCGAATTTCGGGTTCAGCGTCCGGTCGGGAATGTCGCCCCCCGCCGGGATGTAGAAATTCTGGATCTCGATCCCCTCGACCATGGCCGAGACGCAGCGGGCATGACCCTCGCGGCACATGGGCAGGTGCGGGCTGTCGCCGATCGGCAGGCGGGACGCGATGGCCACCCCGTGCCAGCCCTTCTGGCCCGCGACCTTCAGGTGCGGCATCCCCATGTCGCGAAAGGCGTTTTCCGGGAACTGGTCCGTGTTGCACTTGATCTCCTGCAACAGCAGGACGTCGACCTTCGCCTCGTCGACGAAGCGCGCGACCTGATCGATGCGCAGGCGGACGGAGTTGATGTTCCAGGTGGCGATGCGAAGCATGGGCCCGCTGCTAGCACGGCTCTCCTCAAACAAAAAAACGCCCGGCGCGAACCGGGCGTTTTGAAGGTTGTCTCTCTCTTCGCCGCCGGGAGGGGGATGATTCCGTAGCGGGCAGGGCGGCCAGGCCGTCCTGTGTTCCAAGAGCCACAGATGACGAAAAAAGTCAAACCGGGCGTAGGATCAATTTCGGCGTGTCCTAGCGGTCGCGGCTTGGACGCTGGGTCGGATCGCGCAGCTGGAACAGGCTGGCGGCGAGGCCCGACGCCGGCGTCAGGGTAGTCAGCTGGGTGCGGGTGCGGGACCCCTGCGCGTCGATGATCGTCCATTCGTACAGGCGCATGGGCGAACCGGCGAAGGACAGGATGACCGAGCCCTCGTTCGGCTTGGACGCGTCGCGCGCCGTGATGGCGAAGGCCCCCGACTGCATGCGGGTGACGCGGTCGATGCGCACGCCCTGGTCGAGGCGGACGGTGCGGGCGAGGAAGGTCGACAGCGGCGTCGCCGCCAGCGGCACCTGACGGAAGACGTTCAGGCGGGGGTCGTAACGCTTCACGTTCTGGCCGTCCGACACGACCAGCAGGCCCGCCGGGTTCGAATATTCAAACCGCATCCGGCCCGGACGCTGCAGCCAGAAGCGGCCCTCGCGGCGCTGTCCTCCCGGTCCGGTCTCGACAAAATTGCCCTGGGCCGAGGCCAGGCCCTGCAGATAGGTCTGGGCCTGGGTCAGGGTGGCGCGGTCCTCGGTCGACAGCGCGGCCTGGGCGAAGGCGGGTGCGGCGGCCACGGCGGCCAGCGCCGAGGCGCCGAAGGCGAAGGCGCGGCGCGAAACGTCGAGGTGGGTCATGAGGTCTTCTCCCGTTCGGGATGGTTTTCGAGGAGGCCGTTGTGCCGAGGCCGCGCGGCGGGGGTATGACGCGAGCCTGACCATATTCCGGCGGTGGAATGAAGGCCCGTTCAGCTTCACGGCACGGTGAGCCGCATCAAACGCGCCGGGGCCGCCGCAGTTTCCTTCTCCCCTTGCGGGAGAAGGTGGGCCGCGCAGCGGGTCGGATGAGGGGTCGCGCAGGCCGGCAGGGATTGGCGGGTTTGAGGGTTGAGCGGACAGGTCACGTCGACCCCTCATCCGTCGGCCTTCGGCCGCCACCTTCTCCCGCAAGGGGAGAAGGGCCGCCCCTACATCGGCGGAGGTCCCGCCAGCACATCCCTCTTGCCCGCGTGGTTCGCCGGGCTGACCACGCCTTCCTGCTCCATCCGCTCGATCAGGGAGGCGGCGCGGTTGTAGCCGATCTGCAGGCGGCGCTGGACGTAGCTGGTCGAGGCCTTGCGGTCGCGGGTGACCACGGCCACGGCGCGGTCGTAGAGGTCGTCGCCGGATCCGCCGTCGTCGCCGAAACCAGCCCCGCCGCCGCCCTCGTCATCATCCGGTCCCTCGGTGATGTCCTCGAGGTATTCGGGGCCGCCCTGCATGCGCAGGTGGGCGCAGACCTCCTCGACCTCCTGATCCGTCACGAACGGCCCGTGCAGGCGGGTGATGCGGCCGCCGCCGGCCATGTAGAGCATGTCGCCCTGGCCCAGCAGCTGCTCGCCGCCCTGTTCGCCCAGGATGGTGCGGCTGTCGATCTTGGAGGTGACCTGGAAGCTGATCCGGGTCGGGAAGTTGGCCTTGATGGTGCCGGTGATGACGTCGACCGACGGGCGCTGGGTGGCCATGATCAGGTGGATGCCGGCGGCGCGGGCCATCTGGGCCAGACGCTGGACCGCGCCCTCCACGTCCTTGCCGGCGACCAGCATCAGGTCGGCCATCTCGTCCATGACCACGACCAGATAGGGCATGGGTTCGGGGCGGATCTTCTCGGACTCGTAGACCGGGCGGCCCTGGTCGTCGAAGCCGGTCTGGACCGTGCGTTCGAAATGCTCGCCCTTGGCCAGGGCCTCGCGGGCGCGCTCGTTGTAGGAGGCGATGTTGCGCACGCCGAGCTTGGACATGCGGCGATAGCGGTCCTCCATCTCGCGCACCGTCCATTTCAGGGCGACGACGGCCTTCTTGGGATCGGTGACGACGGGGCTCAGCAGGTGCGGGATGCCGTCATAGACCGACAGTTCCAGCATCTTGGGGTCGATCATGATGAAGCGGCACTCGGCGGGCGAGTGGCGATACAGGATCGACAGGATCATGGCGTTGACCCCCACCGACTTGCCCGAACCGGTGGTGCCGGCGATCAGCAGGTGCGGCATCCGCGCCAGATCGGCGACATAGGGCTCGCCGCCGATGGTTTCGCCCAGCGCCAGCGGCAGCAGGTGAGTGGTCTTGTCATATTCCCCGCTGGCCAGCAGGTCGCGAAGATAGACGGTCTCGCGCCGGGCGTTGGGCAGCTCGATGCCGATGGCGTTGCGGCCCTGAACCACGCTGATGCGGCAGGCGCGGGCGCTCATGGAGCGGGCGATGTCGTCCGACAGGGCCACGACGCGGCCGTGCTTCACCCCGGGGGCCGGGACCAGTTCGTACAGGGTGACCACCGGGCCGGGACGGATCTGGTCGATCACGCCGCGCACGCCGAACTCCTGCAGCACGCCTTCCAGCATCTTGGCGTTCTGTTTCAGCGCCTCCTCGTCGACCGAGGCGACGCGGGCGGCGGGCTTGGCCAGCATGCTGAGGGGCGGCAGTTCGAAGCCGTTCTTGGAGCCGCCGAAGTCGAAGGCCTGCTGGGCGATGTCGGCCTCGCGCTTGGTCTTCGCGGGCTTGGGCGCGGCGACCTTGGGCTCATTCGCCGCGGCGGCGCGGGGACGGGCGGGCGCGGGTTCCTCCCACGGCGGGGCATGGGCGGCCGGTTCATCGTCAAGCTCGGGTTCCGGCTCCGGCCGGGGGCGCGGCCGGGGCGCGGGGCGCGGGGCGGGCGCCGGGGCGCGAGGCGCGGCGGCGCGGCGGCTGCCGGCCCAGGCCAGGCCCTCGCCGATGTCGTTCAGGCGCAGGCCGACGGCGTAGCCGACGCCCCACAGGGCCAGCGGCAGGAAGATCAGGCCGGCGATGATCGCGCCGCCGGGCAGGCCCAGCGCCTTGACGCCCGAGACCACCAATCCGGCCAGGGCGTCGCCCCACAGGCCGCCGAGGCCCGTCGCCAGCGGCCAGGCGGCGGGCGCGGCCAGGGCCGACAGGGCAGCCGACAGGGCCAGAACCCCGCCCGTGGCCGCCAGCGCCTTCAATGGGGTCGGCTTCAGCCGCTGCTGGATCGCGTCGCCGATGGCGCCGGCGAGGCCGAAGGCGACGGCCAGCAGGGCGCAGGGCCAGGCGGCGAGGCCCAGCGACTGCATGAAAATGTCGGCGAACAGGGCGCCGTTCGATCCCAGCCAGTTGGTCGGGGCGGCGTCCGAGGCGGCGTTCAGGCTCGGGTCCGCCGGGTTCCACGACATCAGGGCGGCCAGCAGAAGACAGGCGACCAGCGCCTGCAAGACGCCGCGGAAACGCACGATCACCGGCGCGCCCCAGACGATGCGGGCGCCGGTCCAGACGCGGTGGCCGATGGCGAGGGCTGCGGACATGAAACGACCCGTGGGAAAGACAGTCGCCTGTTTTCGCCCGTACAGGGTTAAGGGGCTGTTTACCTCGACGATCCGTCGCACTGGACGCCGGGCGCTGGCGGCGCGACAAGCAGGGCATGGCGCAGACTGACCAGTACGACATCATCATCGCCGGCGCGGGGCTGGTGGGGGCGACGTTTGCGCTTGTAGCCGCGCAAGGGGGCCTGAAGGTCGTGCTGATCGACCCCCAGCCGTTCGACGCCCAGCTGGCGCCGACGTTCGACGGGCGCTCGACCGCCATCGCCTTCGCCACCTTCCGCATGCTGGACGCACTGGGCGTCGGTGCGGCGCTGCGCCCCCACGCCTGCCGCATGGACCGGATTCTGGTGACCGACGGACGCCGGCCCGGCGCCGCCAGCCGCGCGGCCTCGCCCGCCTTCCTGCGTTTTGACGCCGACGAGATCGGCGACCGCACGGATGGGGAGCCGCTGGGCTACATGGTCGAGAACCGGCGCATCCGAGTGGGTCTGGCCGAGGCGGTCAGGGCGGCGGGCATCGAGGTTCGGGCTCCTGTTTCTCTGAAGACCATCGAACCGGGCGCGGCGGGCGTGACCGCAACGCTTTCAGACGGAGCGCGGCTCAGCGGCGCGCTGGTGGCGGGCGCCGAGGGGCGCGGCTCGACCGTGCGCGAACAGGCCGGGATCGGGACCGTCGGCTGGAGCTATGGCCAGAGCGGCGTAGTGGCGACGGTCCAGCTGGGCCGCGACCACGGCAATGTGGCGCACGAATATTTCCTGCCCGCCGGACCCTTCGCCATCCTGCCCCTGACCGAGCAGCGCGCCAGTCTGGTGTGGACGGAAACCACCCGCCGGGCCGAGGCGCTGCGGGCCGCGTCGGACGAAGCTTTCCAAGCCCATCTGATGCGGCGGTTCGGGGATTTTCTCGAAGATGTCACGATGGTGGGACCGCGTTTCGTCTATCCGCTGTCCCTGTCCCTGGCTGAAAAACTGACCGCCCCGCGCACGGCGGTGCTGGGCGACGCGGCCCACGGGGTCCACCCCGTGGCGGGTCAGGGCCTGAACATGGGGCTGAAGGACGCCGCGGCCCTGGCCGAGGTGCTGATCGAGGCCGCGCGGCTGGGCGAGGACATCGGCTCGGAGATCGTGCTCGACCGCTACGCCCGCTGGCGGCGCTTCGACAACATGGCGCTGGCCGCCGGCTTCGACGGCTTCGTGCGGCTGTTCTCGAACGATCTGCCGCCCGTGCGGCTGGCCCGGGATATCGGCATGGCGGCGGTGAACCGGATCCCGGCCCTGAGGCGGGCCTTCATGCACGAGGCCGGCGGCGCGACGGGGGACCTGCCCCGTCTGCTGAAGGGCGAGGCGGTCTAGTCCAGCGTCCGCGCCTCTTCCGGCAGCATGATCGGCACGCCGTCGCGGATGGGATAGGCCAGCTTCGCGCCCTTCGACACCAGTTCATTGGCCTTGCGGTCATAGGTCAGGCGGCCCCGCGTGACGGGGCAGACCAGCACCTCCAGCAGGCGCGGATCGACAGAACTGGGCGTGTGGAATGTATCGCTCATGCCATTTTTCCTAGGGCGCTATCGCTCGCGCCGCGGGCGCTCGCTGCTTGAGCGCATATCGGGCTCAAGTAGCGCGAACGCGCGATAGCCCCAAGCCTACTGCATCGACGGCGCGTCGTCGCCATCCCCGGCCGCGTCGATTCGCATCAGGGCGTCGAGGGCGCGGGTGCGGGCGGTCAGGTCGGGCGCTTCCAGCAGGGCCTGCTTCTCCGCCGGATCGAACGGCAGGGCCATGGCCAGGCTGTTGACCAGGGCCTCGGTCGGGGCGCTCTCGGCCATGTCCCAGTCGATGTCGAGGCCGCGCGCCTCCAGATAGGCCCTGAGTGCGTCGAGGAACGGCCCGCGCTCGGCGGTGTCGCCGATGGGCGGCGGGGCCAGGTCGCCCTCGAACGGCGCGAAATCGGCGCGGATCTGGCGGTATGGGCCCTGGCTCGGCATCTCGGTCATGATGCGGAAGCGGCATACGCCGGTCAGGGTGATCAGGTAGCGCCCGTCCGACGTCTCGGAAAAGCTGGTGATCCGCCCGGCGCAGCCCACGGGGGACAGGGGCGGCAGCTGCGCCGGCCCGCCCGCCGGCTGGACCATGGCGATGATCCGGTCGCCGCCCATGGCGTCGTCGACCATGTTCAGATAGCGCGGCTCGAAGATGTTGAGCGGCAGCTGGCCGCGCGGCAGCAGGATGACCCCCGACAGGGGAAACGCCGGGATCACCTGCGGCAGGTCGGCGGCCCTGATGTATCCCTGCGCCATCCCGGCTTCCTTACGCGAACAGGATGGAGGACAGGCGGCGGCGGCCGTCTCTGGCGATCTCGGAGGCTCCGCCGGCGGCCTCGAACACCGTCAGCAGCTGCTTGCGCGCGGCCTGGTCGTTCCACTCGCGGTCGGCGGCGACGATGGCCAGCAGGCTGTCGACCGCCCCCTTCAGGTCGCCGGACGAAGCCTGGGCCAGGGACAGGTCATAGCGGGCCTGATGGTCGTTCGGGTTCGCGGCGACGGCCGCTTCAAGCTCGGCAGCCGCGCCGACGGGGGCGTTGGCCGCCAGCGCCAGCTGCGCCCGCACGCTCTGGACGCCCGCGTCCTTCGAATCCGCCGGCGCCATGGCGATGGTCTGGCGCGCCTGCTCCAGATCGCCGTCGGCGATATAGACCCGCGCCATGCCGGCCACGGCCGGCTGGTTGTCGGGCTCGATGGTCAGGACCTGGGCGAAGGCCTGGGCCGCGCCGCCGAGGTCGTTCAGCGACAGGGACTCCTCGCCGAGGCCCAACAGCTGCTCGACGTCCGGATTGATCCCCGCGCCGCCGGTCAGCTTGTCGATGAAGGCCCTGAGCTGGCTGTCTGGCACGGCGCCCATGAACCGGTCGACGGGCCGCCCGTCGACGAAGGCGTAGACCGTGGGGATCGACTGGACCTGAAGCTGGCCCGCATAGGCGGGGTTGGCGTCGACGTCGATCTTGACCAGCTTCACCTTGCCGCCGGCGGCCCGCACGGCCTTCTCGATCGCCGGCGTCAGCTGACGGCACGGCCCGCACCAGGTGGCCCAGAAGTCGACGATGACCGGCTGGGTCTTCGACGCCTCGACCACATCGGCCATGAAGCCGGCGTCGGTCCCGTCCTTGATCAGGTCATTGGGGGCGGTGGTCGGGTCGGCGAAGGTCATGAAGCATCCCTGTTCAATCGGGTAACGCGGCAACCGTCAGATGGTCGCTGACGGGCCGCGACTCAAGCGTCTTCGAAATCGACGATGATCGGCTCGCGGTCCAGAAGGGCCAGAATCCGGCGGAACGCCGCCTGCGTCAGGGCCGTGGTGGCGGTGTTGGTCAGGGGGTGGAAGTTGACGATGTCGGCGTCCCACAGCCGCCGGTCGAGCACGAAGGTGACCCGCCGCTCGGCGTCATTGGCAAGTCCCAGCGCCGTGACAGAGCCCGGGCGCACGCCCAGCGTCTCCCACATCAGGCCCTCGTTCCCGAACGACAGGCGGTCGGAGCCGATCACCTTCGGCGCACGCTTCAGGTCGATCACCGTGTCCTGCCGCGCCGAGATCAGCCACAGGCGCTGCTTCTTGTCCTTGAGGAACAGGTTCTTGGTGTGGGCGCCGGGCATGGCCGCCTTCAGCTCCAGACCCTCCTCGACGCGGAACACGGCGGGATGGTCGTGCGTCGTCTGATCCACGCCATTTTCGGCCATCCAGGCCAGAAGGCGGTCGCGGTCGAAGGCGGGCGGCTTGTCTTGGGTCATCAGGCCTGGCTAGGGATAGAGGGACCACAACCGCTTAGCCCAAGGACGCCGCCTCGTGGAACTGGAATGCTATCCGATGTCGGCCACGCCGCCGGACATGGTGCCGGGGCGTCAGAGCCGGAACTGGATGGACGCCTTCGCCAGCCGGCACCCCTACCGCTGCCTGCCGCTGAACATGGCCAACACCACGGGGTGGGAGATCCTCTGCCCCTACGCCTTCGAGGCCGAGTGGAACGGCGGCCCCAGCCAGGCTGACATCACCATCAACCCGGACCGGCCCCAGCGGGACATGGAGCATTTCGTCACCTCGCACTTCTCGCGCGGCGTCCTGACCATGCACCCGGGCTACATGTTCCGCAGCCCGCCGGGCTGGGGCATGATGTGCCAGGGCAGCCCCAACCACCTGAAGGACGGGATTCAGCCTCTGGTCGGCCTGATCGAGACCGACTGGCTGCCCTTCCCCTTCACCATGAACTGGCTGTTCACGCGGCCGGGGCGCATCCGCTTCGAGAAGGGCGAGCCCTTCTGTTTCATCAGCCTGGTCGAGCACAAGAAGACCGAGGCCTTCCAGCCGGTGATCCGCGACCTGAACTCCAATCCCGGCCTGCGGGACCAGTTCGACGCCTGGAACCGCCAGCGCACCGACTTCAACGGCCGCCTCGCCGCCGGCGACCCCGACGCGGCCAAGGAGGCGTGGCAACGCTTCTACTTCAAGGGCGAACTGCCGGAAGCGCTGGGGAACGCCCCGGCGACACACTCCAACAAACGCCGGATGAAGACGCCCAGAGTGGGCTGACGCCCAACTCTGGGCTTGTCTTTTTTAGCCTGTCGCCCGGCTCGCGGAGCCTCGCTGCTTGAGGCCCGGGTTTGAACGCGCTCAAACAGCGAGCGACCGCGTCGCGAGCGTTAGCGCAGCCTAGGGCCGCGCCACCCGTCCGCCGATATTGGCGATGACCTCGCGGGCGTCGAAGGCGTTGGGGTCGTCGGCGGGCTTGGCGCCGTGGCCCATGATGATCTCGGCCGAGGCTTCGTAGCGGTCAGTCTGACGCATCATGGTGTCATCGAACGGATCATCCCAGCGGCTCCAGGCGCCGCCGCGGTAATACCGCCACGAAGGCCCCCACATCGAGCCGTACCGGTCGTAGTAGAAGGGGTCCCGGGGTCCGCCCAGGGCGCGGTAGCGCGTGTCCCGATCGGTGGCGCGGTTGACGGTGGCGAACCAGTCATAGCCGTCCTGAACGGTCAGTTCGGCCGCGCGCAGCAGCAGCGACATCTCCACCTGCTCGCGCGAGGTGACCGAGTTGCCGGCGAAGGTGACGCGATACCGGTCGCGCTCGACGCGTTGCTCGGAATAGCCGCCGTATGGTCCGGCGCCGGCCGGCTGGTACGGGGTCGGGGTGACGCAGGCGGCGAGCGCCAGCGCTGAAACGGCCGCGACGGCGGCGGTTCTGAAGGTCATGAGCTTCATCGAACGATTTCCTCTTGATCCCCTGCGGAACGGCACATGGGAACGACGGTTCCGCTTCGCAACAAGTCCTTACAAACGCGAGACAATCAGCGTGGCGGCCAGAAGCAGCATCAGGCCCACCGCGACGCCGAAGCCGCGCCGGAAACGGGGTTCGCCCATGCGCCGGGCCAGCGCCGCTCCCCCCAGACCGTAGGCGGACATCGAGATCACGTCCATGCCGATGGTGGCGAGGGCGAACAGGGCCAGCTGCGGCGCCGCCGGGCGCGCCGGGTCCATGAACGGCGGCAGGACGGCGGTGAAGAACAGCACCGCCTTGGGGTTGGCGATCTGCACCATGAAGCCGTCGACGAAGGCGCTGCGGTCGCGGTGCAGGACGAGGGGTTTCTGGTCGGCGGCGGGCGAAAAGGCGTCTCGCAGGGCCTTGATCCCCAGCCAGGCGACATACAGCGCCCCGCCGATGGAGACGATGCGGAACACCTGCGGAAAGGCCGTGACCAGGGCGCCGAGGCCCAGCGCCGCCGCCCCGAACCACACCAGGGTCGCCGCATTCATCCCGACCACGCCGAGCAGGGCGGCGGCCCTGCCGCGTTGCACGCCGTTGGCGACGGAGAAGACATTGGCCGGCCCCGGCGTAATGGCCATCACGACCATCACGCCCAGGAAGGCGGCGTAGAGATGCGGATCGACGGGCAAGGCGCTCATGCTCCGCCTGTCGGATGCGACGCCGCCCGGGTCAAGGGCGGGGCGGTCTCAGGCGGCGGTCAGTCGTCGTCGCCGGCCTCGGCCGCTTCGGCGGCCGCCTGTGCGGCGTCCGCGGCCATTTCGGCGGCCTGCTCCGTCAGGTCGGCGGCCATCTCGGCCTCGGCGTCCTCGACCTCGTCCAGGGCCGAGCCCACGGCGTAGTCGGCCATCAGGCCGTAGGTGGCCATGTGCTCCGGGTCGTTGGAGGCCCAGGCGCCGTTGTTGGCGGCGTTGGCCACGCTGGCGACGTCCACGCCTTCCAGGGCGTCGGCGACCAGGCCGCCGATGTCCACGTCGTTCAGGGCTTCCGCGACCAGGGCGTCCATGTCGATGTCGGCCATGGCCTCGGCGGCGATGAGGCCGGCCTGGCTGGTGGCGAAGGCGGTGAACTCGCTCACCGCCGGCTGGTATTCGGCCCACAGGGCCATGATGGCGGCTTCCTGCTGCGCCTCGGTCAGGCTTTCGTCGTCGCCGATCAGCTCCGCGCGGGCGCCGAACTCCTCCATGCGGGCTTCAAAAGCCTCGGCGGCGGCTTCAAGAGCGGCCTCGGCGCCGCCGGATTGTTCCTGGGCCGGCTGTTCCTGGGCCAGGGCGACCGACAACGGCAGCAGGGCGAGGGCGGCGGCGAGCGAGAGAGCCTTGATCATCGGGGCGTTCCTTGATGGGTCGCCGCGAAAGTTGATCGAACGCCGTCTCACCTCAAGTGAAATCGCGGTAAGGCTCAGTCCGCGTCTTCGCCGGTGACCAGCGACTGGGTCAGCTGCTGGCGGAGCAGCGGGGGGAACATGGCGGCGGTCGCGGCGGCTTCCTCGGCCGTGGCGCCTTCGGCCTCGGCCTGGGCGACGACAAAGTTGGTCAGGGCCACGGTGAAGGTGTCGATGGCGCCCTGGTTGGCGGCGACCAGAGCCTGGATGCGCGACTGCTTGTCGGCGTCCGACAGGGTCGCATCGGCGCGGATGTCGGCGGCCTGCTGGCGCATGGTCTCCAGGGTCGGCTTGATGGCCTCGCCGGCGGCTTCCAGTTCGGCCTGGGCGGCGGCGACGGCCGGGGTCGGCGGCGCCTCCTGGGCCAGGGCGGGAGCGGCGAAGGCGATGGCCGCGATCGCGGCGAGTACGGGGAACAGACGCATGGGTTACTCTCTCGTTGAAAGGGCTATTCGCCGGTCCGCTGGTCGCGCCGGGCGAGGACGCGCAGACGCAGCGCATTCAGCTTGATGAAGCCGGCGGCGTCGCGGTGGTCGTAGGCCTGGACGCCCTCCTCGAAGGTCACCAGATCCTGATCGTACAGGCTCTGAGGGCTTTCTCGGCCGATGATCGAGACATTGCCCTTGTAGAGCTTGACCCGAACCGTGCCGGTGACGCGCGCCTGCGAATGGTCAATGGCGGCCTGCAGCATCTCGCGCTCCGGCGAGAACCAGAAGCCGTTGTAGATCATGTGGGCGTATTTGACGGCCAGCTCGTCCTTCAGGTGCATGGCGCCCCGATCCAGCGTGATCGACTCGATGCCGCGGTGAGCGGCCAGCAGGATGGTCCCGCCGGGGGTCTCATAGACGCCGCGAGACTTCATGCCGACGAAGCGGTTCTCGACCAGGTCGAGGCGGCCCACCCCGTTGTCGTGACCCAGTTCGTTCAGCTTCGTCAGGATCGTGGCCGGCGACATGGCCAGGCCGTCGATGGAGACCGCGTCGCCGCGTTCGAAGCCGAGTTCGAAGATGGTCGCCTTGTCCGGCGCGTCCTCGGGGCTGATGGTGCGCTGGTGAACGAACTCCGGGGCCTCGACCGCCGGATCCTCCAGCACCTTGCCCTCGGAGGACGAGTGCAGAAGGTTGGCGTCGACACTGAACGGCGCCTCGCCGCGCTTGTCCTTGGAAATCGGGATCTGGTGCTTCTCGGCGAAGTCCAGCAGCGCCTCGCGCGACCGGAACTCCCACTCGCGCCACGGGGCGATGACGTGGATGTCGGGGTTGAGGGCGTAGTAGCCCAGTTCGAACCGCACCTGGTCGTTGCCCTTGCCGGTCGCGCCGTGACAGACGGCGTCGGCGCCCACCATTTTCGCGATCTCGATCTGGCGCTTGGCGATCAGCGGCCGGGCGATCGAGGTGCCGAGCAGATACTGACCTTCGTACAGGGCGTTGGCGCGGAACATCGGGAAGACGAAGTCGCGCACGAACTCCTCGCGCAGGTCGTCGACGAAGATATTCTCGGGCTTGATGCCCAGCTTCAGGGCCTTCTCGCGCGCCGGCGCCAGCTCTTCGCCCTGGCCGAGATCGGCGGTGAAGGTCACGACCTCGGCGTCATACTCCGTCTGCAGCCATTTCAGGATGATCGAGGTGTCCAGCCCGCCGGAATAGGCGAGGACGACTTTCTTCTTCGGGGCGGGGTTCGACATGACGACGGTCTTTCGGCGCGGGGAGGCTTGTGCGCGCGCTTAAAGGACCAGACGCCCCCCGATGCAAGGGCGGGAATGCAGCGGCGCGGGCGACAAGGCGCTTCAAACGGCGCCCCGGCGCGCTAGGATGGCCGCCATGGATACGCTTTCCGCCCGCTGGGCCCGCCTCGAGCCGTTTGTCACTGTTGTGGGACCGGATGACGACCGACCGCGGCCCGCGGTGCTGCTTTTTCACGGTTGCGGCGGCTTGCGGGACCATCTGCCGAAGTATGCCGAGGCAGCGAGGGCTGCCGGTTGGCGCGCCTTCATCGTCGATTCCTATGCCCCGCGCGGCTGGAGCCGCATGTTCGCCCTCAGCATGGTCTGCACCGGCTTGCTGTTGCGAGGTCATGAACGCGCAGGGGACGTGCTGGCCTGCATCCATGCCATGTCACATCGGCGAGACGTGGACGCCTCGCGGCTGGCGCTGGCGGGGTGGAGCCATGGCGGCTGGTCGATCATGGACGCGATGAGCGAGGACCTGAGCCGGCGCGGGGCGGCAGGTCTGGCGGACGCCGCATCGTGCGACCTGTCGGGCGTGAGGGCCGCCTTCCTCGCCTATCCCTATGTCGGCATCGCTGCTGTCAACCGGATGCGGCCGTGGCGGCACTGTCCGAAGGTGTTGGCGGTCATCAGCCGCTCCGACCACCTGACCACCGTCAGAAACGCCGAGGCCGTGCACGACATGGTGCGCAACTGCGGGGCCGAGGTCGAGACCTGGATCGCCGAGGGCACCCACGCCTTCGACGAGCCGACCTCCGTGCCGCCGATGCGCTACGATCCGAAGCTGGCCGATGAATCCGTCCGTCGCTACAGCGCGCTGCTGGAGGACGCGGCGGCCGCTCCGCCGGTCTAGCCGTGGCCATGCCCGGCTGATCCGCCATCGCCCAGCACCGTGAAGGTGATCGAGGTCCGCACCGAAAAGCCCAGCGATTCATACAGGCCGATCGCCCCGGCGTTGGCGGCATAGGCGTGCAGGAAGGCTGTCTCGCCTCGGGCCAGGATCCGCGCCGCCACCGCCCGCATCAGCCCCGCCGCATAGCCGCGCCCTCGCCAGTCGGGGTGGGTGCAGACCCCCGACACCTCGGTGAAGCCGTCGGGCTTCATCCGTTCGCCGGCCATGGCCACCAGCCGGCCGCCCTGTTTCACGCCGATGAAGTCGCCCAGCCGGTGGGTCTTTTCGAAGAACGGCCCCGGCTCGGTCAGGGTGGCGAGCGCCAGCATTTCGGCCGCGTCCCCATCCCCCAGCGCCTCGAACGCCAGGTCCGGACCGCCCGCCGTCAGGGTGTGCGCCGTCATCTGCACACAGGCCGCATGTCGCGCCGGCGCGCCCGGCGGCAGGGCGACGTCGTCCGCCTCCACCAGCCCGACCGCGCCGCCCTCCGGGATCAGCCGCGCCAGGTCCTCGACGCTCTCCGGCGCATCGTCCCGCGCCGCCGCGAACAACGCGTAGGCCGGATCGAACCGCATCGCCCGCGCGTCGCCCAGCGCCAGATGCGCCTGCCGTTCCCCGGTCAGGGCGCTCCAGACCGGCCGGTCGAGCGGGTGGGTCACGCTCTCCAGAAGCCCACGATCTTCTTGACCTCGTCCACCACCGGATCGGCGACGGCGGCGGCGCGCTCGGCGCCGTCCTTCAGGACGCGGTCGATCTCGGCGGGGTCGTTCATCAGGCGGCGCATCTCGCCGGTGACCGGGGCCAGCGACGACACGGCCAGATCGGCCAGGGCGGGTTTGAAGGCGCCGAAGCCCTGGCCGCCGAACTGGGCCAGCACCTGCTCGCGGGTCATGTCGGCCAGGGCCGCATAGATGGTCACCAGGTTCTTCGCCTCGGCGCGGCCTTCGAGGCCCTCGAGCGTCCCGGGCAGGACATCGGCGTCGGAGCGGGCCTTCCTGATCTTGGCGGCGATGGCGTCGGCGTCGTCGGTCAGGTTGATGCGCGACTGGTCCGAGGGGTCGGATTTGGACATCTTGGCCGCCCCGTCGCGCAGGCTCATGACGCGCGGCGCCGGCCCCTGGGTCAGGGGTTCGGGAATGGGGAAGAAGCCCGGCGCCTTGAAATCGTTGTTGAACTTGGCGGCGATGTCGCGGGTCAGTTCCAGATGCTGCTTCTGGTCCTCGCCGGTCGGCACCTCGGTGGCCTTGTAGAGCAGGATGTCGGCCGCCTGCAGCACCGGATAGGTGTAGAGGCCGACCGAGGCGCGCTCCTTGTGCTTGCCCGACTTCTCCTTGAACTGGGTCATGCGGTCCAGCCAGCCGAGGCGGGCGACGCAGTTCAGGATCCAGGCCAGTTCCGAATGCGCCCGCACCGCCGACTGCGGCCAGATGATCGACCGCGCCGGGTCGAGGCCCGAGGCCAGATAGGCGGCGGCGATCTCGCGCGTCTGGGCGGTCAGAACGGCGGGATCCTGCCACACGGTGATGGCGTGCAGGTCGGCGACGAAGACGAAACAGGGCGCGCCCTGGTCCTGCAGGGCGGTGAAACGCTTCAGCGCGCCGAGATAGTTGCCCAGATGCAGGGCGCCGGAGGCCTGGATGCCCGAAAGCACCCGGCGCGGGCCAGTGTAGGCGGGAGAGGCGTCGGCGGCGTCAGTCATCACTCGAGTCCAGTCGTGGACGCTGCCGCGCCCGGTTCACGCTTCAGCGCCGCCTTGAGCTCGGCCGGGCTGATGGCGCGGAAAAGCACGATGCAGACCGCGTACACAAGGGCGCCGACGCCGCAGACCGCCAGAACCGCAATCTCCTTGGCCAGGAACAGGCGGCTCAGCGGGCCATAGGCCATCCCCGCCGCCACCAGCACCCCGCCCATCACGGCGCTGGCCGCCAGCACCCGGGTGAAGCGGAACAGGAAGCTCGCCGAGGGCCGCCAGGCGTCCTCCTTCATCAGGGTTCCGGCCAGCAGGGCGACATTGATCCAGGCCGACAGGCTGGTGGCGATGGCCAGGCCCAGCACGCCGTCGACGCCCAGGCTCGACAGCCAGAAGAACAGCCCCGCGCCCACCACCACGGTGAAGGCCACGGCCGAAACGGCGAAGATCATCGGCCGTTTGGTGTCCTCGCGGGCGAAGAAGGGCGGGGTCAGGACCTTGGCCAGGACGAAGGCCGGGACGCCCCAGGCGAACTGGCGCAGCACGTCGGCGGTTCGCGCCGCGTCGGCCGAGGTGAAGGCCCCACGCGTCACCGTGGCGTCGATGATGAAGAAGGGAATGACGAACAGGGCGACCGCCGCCGGCAACGTGAAGGCCATGGCCAGGGTGATGCCGTCGTCCAGCGTCCGCCGCCCGCCCTCATGGTCGCCTGAGACGAATGCCCGGGTCAGGCGCGGAACGAGGGCCAGGCCGATGGCGACGCCGACGAGGCCCAGCGGCAGCTGGTACAGGCGGTCGGCATTGTAGAGCACCGAGCGGGCGCCGGCGTCCGATCCCGCCAGCATCTGGCTGACCACGGAGTTCACCTGCATCGCCCCGCCCGCGAGCGCGCCGGGCACGGCCAGCGCCAGCGCCCGCTTCACGTTCGGCGTCAGGCGCGGCCACGACAGGCGCGCGGCGATGCCCAGACGGCGCACGCCCCACCACAGCAGCCCCGCCTGCACCAGACCCGACACCGACACCGCCGCCGTGACCCACAGCAGCACCGTCGGCTGGCTGGCCGGGATGACATAGGCGCTCAGCAGGGGCGCCAGGGTGCACAGGTTCAGGAACACCGGAACCCCCGCCGACAGGGCGAACCGACCTGAGGTGTTCAGCACCCCCGACAGCAGCGACGCCGCCGTCATGCAGGCCAGATAGGGCATGGCCAGCTGGGTCGCGATCACCGCCGTGCGCATGATGCCCGCATCGTTGCGATAGGCCGACAGCAGCCACGGCATGATCCACGGCATCAACAGTTGAAGGACGACGCAGAAGCCGGCGACAACCGCCATCATGAAGCTCATGGCCTCCGACGCCGTGACGGCGGCGGCCTCTTCGCCCTCGCGGGCGCGGACGCCGCCGTAGACCGGCACGAAAGCCTGGGCGAAGGCGCCCTCGGCGAACAGGCGCCTGAACATGTTGGGCAGCATCAGCGCCGTGGTGAAGGCGTCCATCATCGGCCCCTGGCCGAAGCGGGCCGCCAGCGCCATGTCGCGGGCGAAGCCGAGCAGGCGGCTGCCCAGCGTCAGGCTCGCCTGGACCAGGGTGTTGCGGGCCAGGCTCATCGGACGGCGCTCGTGCAGGCTGGGGGATGCATCGGTCTAGGCACGGGCGGAGACGCGCGCAAGCGGATCATGGCGCCCGGTCATGCCGTGGGCGCGCGCGGACGGCCCTTCAACTCCGAGACGTCGCGGGTGCTGGCGCGGACGGGCGCGGCGCGGCCGCCTTCGACCGGGGGCGCCGCGCGGTCCAGCACGGTCTCCAGCGCCGCCGCCAGCCGCTCCATCCGCAGCGCCCCGCGCGGCTTCCGGCCCCTTTCGTCGGTGACATAGAAGGCGTCCACGGCCCGGGCCCCGAAGCTGGCGATATGGGCCGACCGGATCGACAGCCCCTCGTCCGACAGGGTCCGCGCCAGATCGGCCAGCAGGCCCGGCCGGTCGGCCCCCGACACCTCGATCACCGTGGCCCGGTCGGCGGCCTCGGCGTCGATGGCCACCACCGGCCTGACTTCGAAGGCCGCGCGCCTGGCGCTGACGGGTTGAGCGGTTGTCGCTGGGGCCACCCCCTCGCCCCGCGCCGCGCGCTCCAGCGCCGCGACCAGCCGGGTCAGGCGGCGCGGTTCCGCCTGTCCGTAGGGCGCGCCCGCCCCGTCCTGCACCTCGAACACGTCCAGCGCCGTGCCGTCGGCGGCGGTCGCCACGCGGGCGCTGACCACATCGGCTCCGGCGGCGCTGAGGGCCGCGGCCAGATCGGCGAACAGGCCGGGCCGGTCGGCGGCGGCCACCGCCACCTGGATCGTCGCGTGCGGATCGCCCTCGGGCGCCGCCAGCGCCTGAACCGCCGCGCCTTCCTGCTTCGCCCGCGCCGTGAGTTCGGGCCAGTCGGCCAGCGGGTCCTCGCCGTCGAAGGCCTCGCCCCGGAACAGGGCGTCGACGCGGCTGTAGAGGTCGCGCATCAGCCGCCCCTTCCAGTTGTTCCATACCCCCGGTCCCACGGCCCGGATGTCGGCGGCGGTCAGCACCAGCAGCATGCGCAGCCGCTCCGGATCGCCGACCAGCTCGGCGAAGCCCTGCACCGTCTCCGGGTCGGCCACGTCGCGCTTCTGGGCGTAGTCAGACAGGGCCAGATGATGCCTGACCAGCCAGACCACCAGCTCGATCCGGCGACTGTCGATCCCCAGTCGTTCGCAGGCCCGCCTGGCGGCGATGGCCCCGTCCTCCAGTTGCCCGCGCTCGCCGCCCTTGCCCACGTCGTGCAGCAGCATGGCCAGCATCAGCACCTCGAAATCGACGATGCGGTGCACGATTTCGCTGGCCAGCGGATGGTCGGTCTTCAGCTTGCCGCGCCAGATGTCGTTGATCAGGCCGACCGCCTGCAGGGTGTGCTCGTCGACCGTATAGGCGTGGTACATGTTGAACTGGGTCTGGCCGACGATCCGCCCCCATTCGGGCAGGAAGCGGCCCAGCAGCCCGGTCTCGTTCATGATGGTCAGGACGCGATAGGGCCTCTGCCCGCGCGCCAGCACGTCCAGAAACGCCTTCGACGCCTCGGGATCGCGCCTGAGCGACGGCGTCACCAGCGGCAGCGACCGGCTGACCGCCGAGAACGCCTCGGGGTGCAGATCGAGGTCATGCCGGTCCGCTTCGACGAACAGGGTCAGCAGCTTCAGCGGATCGCTCGCGAACACCTCGGGGCCCGTCACCGACAGCCGGCCCTCGTCGATCAGGAAGCCCTCGACCGCCAGCTTCTTCTGGCGGCCGGGCAACAGCCGCGACAGGCCGCGCGCCTTCTTCTGCTGGCGCGCCTCCAGCTGGGCGCTCATGGCCCGGGTCAGGGCCCCGACGTCGCGGGCGACGAGGAAATAGCGGCGCATGAACCGCTCCACCGCCGGCTCGTCGCCGCGCCCGCGCCAGCCCATTCGCCGCGCCACCTCGGGCTGCAGGTCAAACGTCAGGGTCTCGACCGCCCGCCCGGCCGTCAGGTGCAGATGCGCCCGCGTGCGCCACAGGAAGTCGAACGCCTCCTCGAACGTCCGCCGTTCGCGGGGCGTCAGCAGCCCCTCCAGCACCCGCTCGCCCAGCGGGCTGTCCGGCGCCAGGGACCGCGCGATCCAGAACAGGCTGTTGAGGTCGCGCAGGCCCCCCTTGCCGTCCTTCACATTGGGCTCGACCTTGTAGCGCACGGCCCCGGCCTTCTGGTGGCGCACGTCGCGCTCCTCCAGCTTGGCGGCGATGAAGGGGCGCGGGTCTGCCTTCGACACCTGGGCCCGGAATTTCGCGATCAGCCCTTCGGCCAGCGGCTCGTCCCCGGCCAGGAACCGCGCCTCCAGCAGGGTGGTGCGCACCGTCATGTCGTCCCGCGCCAGCTTCAGGCACTCGTCAAGCGACCGCGCCGCCTGCCCCACCTTCAGGCCCAGGTCCCACAGAACATAGAGCATGAACTCCGTCACCTGCTCGCTGCGCGGGCTGGACTTCCACGGTCGCAGGAACAGCAGGTCGAGGTCCGAGAACGGCGCCAGCACCCCCCGGCCGTAGCCGCCGACGGCGATCAGGCTCAACCGCTCCGCCTCGGTCGGATTGGGCGCGGGATACAGATGCCCGGTCGTGAAGCGCCACAGGGCCGTCAGCATCTCGTCGGCGGCCCCGGAATAGAGCCGGGCCACCTCGATCCCGCCCATGCCGGCGTCCAGTTTCCGCGCGGCGCGGACGCGGGCTATGTCGAACGCCTCGCGCAGGGCCGCGGCCACGGCGGCGCGCACGTCGGGCGCGGACGCGGCGTCGGCCAAGCGTGTGTCGAGGTCGCCGGGAGGGGTCACGGGCCCACTATAGGCGGCGGCCATCCCTGCGCCACAGGCGATGCGCTATGATGGAGTCATGAAGGCCGTCCTGCTCGCCCTCGCCGCGCTGATCCTGCCGCCCGCCTCCGCCCCGGAGCCGCGCGACCGTGACGTCGCCCGCGCCGTCGAGCGCCACATCAACCTCGCCCGCACCGACCCCGCCGCCTACGCCCGCCGCCTGCGCCAGCACCGCGCCTTCTACGACGGCGACATCTTCCGCGATCCCGACGGCCTCTCTATTCGCACGCAGGAAGGCGTCGCAGCGGTCGACGAAGCCATCGCATTCCTCGAGCGGCAGGAGCCGCTGCCGCCGCTGGCCACCAGCGACATCCTGCGCCTCGCCGCCGCCGACCATGTCGAGGATCAGGGGCCGTTCGGCGCGATCGGTCATGTCGGCTCGGACGGATCGGCCTTCACCGACCGCATCGTCCGTCACGGCGGCCCGGCGGCGGGCGGCGAGAACATCTCCTATGGCGCCGAGACCGGCGAGGCGGTGGTGATCCAGCTGATCGTCGACGACGGCGTGCCCGACCGAGGCCACCGCACCAACATCTTCCGCCCCGGCTACGTCAGCGCTGGCGCCGCCTGCGGCCGCCACCGGGCCTACCGCTACATGTGCGTGATCGACTTCGGCTATGCGGAGCAGCCTCGTCCGCGCCGCTAGCGGTTCTTCAAACCCTTCAGCCGGTACAGCGCCTCCAGCGCCTCGCGCGGGCTCAGTTCGTCAGGCTCGATGCCCATCAGGGCGTCCTCGACCGCTGAAGACGGCGGCGGCGCCGGCGGTTCGGCCATAGCAAACAGGGGCAGGTCGTCCAGCCTTCCGTGGGCGGCCTTGTCGCTCTCCAGCCGCTCCAGCACCTCGCGGGCCCGGCCGACGACCGAGGGCGGAACCCCCGCCAGTTTGGCCACCTGCACGCCGTAGGACCGGTCGGCGGCGCCGGGCGCGGCCTCGTGCAGGAAGACCAGCTCGCCGTTCCACTCGCGCGCCCGCATCGACAGGTTCGAGACGTGGTCGAGCCGCTCCTCCAGCCGCGCCAGTTCATGATAATGGGTGGCGAAGAAGGTCCGCGACCGGTTGGTCCCGTGCAGGGCCTCGGCCACGGCCCAGGCGATGGCCAGGCCGTCATAGGTGGCCGTGCCGCGCCCGATCTCGTCCAGCACCACGAAGCTGCGCTCACTCGCCTGGGTCAGGATGGCGGCGGTCTCGACCATCTCCATCATGAAGGTGGAGCGTCCGCGCGCCAGGTCGTCGCCGGCGCCCACGCGGCTGAACAGCCGGTCCACGACGCCCAGCTTCATCGACGCCGCCGGCACGAACGACCCGGCCTGGGCCAGCACCACCAGCAGCGCATTTTGCCTCAGGAAGGTTGATTTACCGGCCATGTTTGGCCCGGTGACGATCGACAGGCGCGGCCCGCCCTTGCCGGCGCCGTCAAGACAGGCCGGGTTCGGCGTATAGGGATCGCCCGCCGCCTTCACCGCCGCCTCGACCACCGGGTGACGCCCGGCCTCGACCGAGAAGCACAGCGATTCATCGACCTCGGGCCGCACCGCCCCCGCCTCTTCCGCCCATTCGGCCAGCGCCGCGTGGGCGTCCAGTTCGGCCAGCGCCTCGGCCACGGCCTGCAGCGGCGCCGCCAGTTCCTGCACGGCGCGGCGCCAGCCCTCGAAGGTTTCGCCCTCGATGGCGAGCGCGCGGTGCCCGGCCTGGCTGATCTTCGCGTCCAGCTCGCTCAGTTCGATGGTGGTGAAGCGCACCTGCGCCGCGAGCGTCTGGCGGTGGATGAAGGGGCTTTCGGGACCCGCTCGGAACAGCGGTTCGGCGTGCTTGGCCGTGGTCTCGAGGAAATAGCCCAGCACGGCGTTGTGCCGGATCTTGAACGGCACGCCGCTGTCGGCCACGGCGCGGGCCTCGAGATCCGCCACCACGCGGCGGCTGTCGTCGCGGAGCGTCCGGGCGGCGTCCAGTTCGGGCCGGTGACCCGGCACCACGAAACCGCCGTCGCGGGCCAGATGCGGCGGTTCGTCCGCCAGGCCCTCGACAAGCTCGGCCAGCAGATGATCGACGCCGACGCCGGGCGCCAGCTTGATCAGGCAGTCGGTGATCCGCAGCGGCAGGCCCCCCAGCGGCTCCCGCACCGGGGCGAACAGGCCCGACAGCCCCTCGGCCGTCTTCAGCCCAGCCCGGATGGCGGCCAGATCGCGCGGTCCGCCCCGCCCCAGCGCCAGCCGCGACACCGCCCGCGCCACATCCGATGACGCGCGCAAGGCCCCGCGCAGGTCCCGCCTGAGGTCGCGCCGCTGCAACAGCCACTCGACCGCATCGAGTCCATGATTGATCTCGACCGGGTCCCGCAGCGGCCGCGCGATCCGCTCCGCCAGCGCCCGGGCGCCCCCCGAGGTCACCGTGCGGTCGATGCAGGCCAGCAGCGATCCCTCGCGTTCGCCCCGCTGGGTCCGGTCGATCTCGAGGCTCAGCCGTGTCGCCGGGTCGATGGCGAGGAAGCCGCTCTCGCCCGTCCGGCGCGGCGGCGACAGGGCCGGGATGCGCCCGGCCTGCGTCGTCTCCAGATAGGCGGCGATCAGGCCCAGCGCCGAAACCTCGGCCTCCTCGAAGGCGCCGAAGCCGTCGAGCGCCGCGACGCCGTACAGCCGCTCGACCCGGGCCTTGGCACCCGTCGGCTCGGCCAGCGCCTGCGGCAGGGCCTGAACCACGCCGCCCGACCCGTCGAGCGCGGCCTTCATCTCGCTGTCCGAGAACAGCCGGTCGGGCACCAGCACCTCGGACGGCCGGAAGGCCGACAGCGCCGCCGCCAGATCCTTCGGATCGCAGGCCACCACGTCCACGCCGCCGGCCGACAGCTCGACCACCGCCACCGCCGCCCGGCCCTTGCGCACCGACACGGCGGCCAGCCGGTTGGCCCCGCGCGCGTCCAGCAACGTGTCCTCGGTCAGGGTGCCGGGCGTCACCACCCGCACGATGTCGCGGTGGACCACGGCCTTGGAGCCGCGCTTCCTGGCTTCCGACGGCGCCTCCAACTGCTCGCAGATGGCGGCCTTGAACCCCTGCCGGATCAGCCGCGCCAGATAGCCGTCCAGCGCATGGACCGGCACCCCGGCCATGGGAATGTCCTCGCCCTGATGCTTGCCCCGCTTGGTCAGGGTAATGCCCAGCGCCGCCGAGGCGATCTCCGCGTCCCTGAAGAACAGCTCGTAGAAGTCGCCCATGCGGAAGAAGACGATCGCGTCCGGCTGGCTCGCCTTGGCCGCCAGGAATTGCTGCATCACCGGGGTGGTTCCGGCGTCGGCTTCTGTCTTCGGCGGATGGGTCAGGGGGGCGTTCATCGAAGGACGCAG
Source organism: Pseudomonadota bacterium (assembly GCA_040385285.1). Classification (GTDB taxonomy): domain Bacteria; phylum Pseudomonadota; class Alphaproteobacteria; order Caulobacterales; family Caulobacteraceae; genus Brevundimonas. Next base: position 98,356 of record JAZKHQ010000007.1, on the reverse strand, counting down.
GGTGGCGGATTGGACGCTCCGTCTCAAGCAGAATGGGCGCCGGCTTGACCGTTCATGGGGATTGCCGTCCCAATCTCCGGATGAGATCGCTCGCCGCCCTTGTGATGCTGGCCCTCCTGACCCTGGGCGCGCCTGCCCTCGCCCAGGAGGCGCCGCTGTGGCGGCTGGTGGCCCAGTCCGACATCATCGTCGTCGGCCAGCCGGGGGCCATGCCCGAAACGATCCCGCCCGATGACTACGTCGGTGTCGCGATCTCCAGCCCCCGCTGGATCAAGGGCGGCTCCGGTTCCGGCTTGACGGTGCGCTGGTATTCCGCCCCTTCGGCCTATGCCCCCTCGCTCGAACAACTGAGCGCTGCCGTCGGCGTTCCCAGCCTTGTGTTCACGGTGAAAGCCCAAGGCGATCTGTATTTCGCGGGCGACACGCCCGGCGCCCTTCGATCGGCCGATCCGGCCTCGATCGCGGCGGTCGAAGCCGAAGTCGCGCGCCAGGACCACGTCATCGCGGACTGGACCGTTGATGCGGACACGCCCCTGTATCCGGAGGTCAGGGCCATCATCGAGAGGATCGCCGCCCTCCCGCCCCCCACGCGGGAGGAAAGAAGGGCGTGGCCGACCGAGCAACAGCGGCTGTTTGACCAACTGATCGCGCTGGGGCCGGACGCCGTCCCCGCCATCATCATGCTGATGGATGACGACCGTCCGCTCCCCGACCGGGCCATCTCGCTGAAGAATCTTTCACCGGACGCTTTCGAGGGCATCCGACACTATGGCCCGGATGTCGTGGCCGAGGGCCTGGCCGCCGTTCTCAACCAGATCACCGGAGAGAATTTCGGCTTCATCTACAACGGAGCGACACCGGATGAGCGGCGGGACTCCATCAACGGGTGGCGGATCTATCTGGACCACCTGCGCGCCACGAGCTGAGGCCGATTGCCTTCCTCAGGCTACGCTGCCACAACCCCGACAGGCGGTTAAGGGAACACGGTGCGAAACCGTGGCTGTGCCCGCAACTGTAGGCGGCCAGGCCGTCGTCCGGTCCGGGGAGCGATCCCCGGCGCCACTGGGTCCTCCTCGGAGGGGCTGGGAAGGCGAGGGCGGCGGCTGATCATCCGCAAGCCAGGAGACCTGGCCGCCGACGTCGCTCGTCCGCTGTCCGGGACCAGACAGAGGCGCGGGGACTGCTTGTCTCGTCGAAGCGACCCGATCCTGCGCCGTCCGTGACCTGTTTCGCGGCGGATCGGTCGCTTTGAACGCCCGTCGCGCGCAGCCGACGGGTCCTGGAGAGACACGCCCATGAAGCGGTCCTTACTTCTGCCGTCGGCGGCCCTCGCCGCCTGCTTCGCCCTGCCCGCCTTCGCCCAGGAGGCCGAAAGCCCCCTGCCGGAGATCGTCGTCACCGCCACGCGCATCGACGTTCTCGCCGACCAGACCCCCGGCGCCCGGGTCATCACCGGCGCCGATATCGAGCGGCGCGGCGCGGTCTTTGCGGCCGACATCCTCAGCGACACGCCCGGCCTGTCGGTCACCCGCTCCGGGGCCTTCGGCGGCGCGGCCCAGGTGCGGATGCGGGGTGCGACGCCCGGCAAGACCCTGGTCCTGATCGACGGCGCGCCGGTGAACGACGCGGCCGAGCCCAACGGCGCCTATGACTTCTCCAGCCTCGAGCTCGGCGACATCGACCGCATCGAGGTGCTGAGCGGGCCGCAGTCGTCCCTGTGGGGCTCGGACGCCATCGGCGGCGTCATCGCCTTTACCACCCGCGAGACGGACGGGATCCACCTTGCCGCCGAGGCCGGGTCGTTCGGGACCGCTCGCGGCCGCCTGGCGGTGGGTGTAGCTGATGAGACGCAAGCCATCAGCGCCTCGGTTTCGCGCTTTGAGACGGACGGAATCTCCGCCGCCGACGAGGCCGACGGCAATCCGGAGGCGGACGGTTTCCGCTCCACAACCGTCGGCCTGAAGGGCCGTCACGCCTTCAACGGCGTCGTCTCCATCGACGGCTCCCTGCGCTGGTCGGAAAGCCGGGCTGATCTCGACGGCTTCCCGGCCCCGACCTACGCCCTGGCCGACACGGCGGATACGCAGTCCAGCGAGCAGGCGTCCGGTTTCGCCCGGCTGCGGGCACGGGCCCTGGGGCTGGACCATCAGTTCAGCGTCTCGGCCTCTGACATAACCCGCGACACCGTCTCGGCCTTCCCGTCCTACTTCGAGGCGGACCGCCGGGTGCTGCGCTGGCAGGCGGACGGCGTCGCCCTGGTCACCGCCTTGACCTATGCGATCGGGCTGGAGCGTGAGGAGACGACGGGCAGTCTGTCGACCGGCCTGAGTGAGGATCTGGCGACCAGCTCCGCCTTCGCCACCGCGCGGGTGCAGATCACCGACCGGCTCAGCGTCGTCGGGGCCCTGCGTCACGACGAGACCGACGACTTCGGCGGCGAGACCACCGGGCGGGTGTCCACCGCCTACCGTCTCGACGGCGGCTTCATTCTGTCCGGCGCATACGGCACGGGCTTCAAGGCGCCGTCCATCAGCCAGGCGGTGTGCGACTTCTGCTTCTCGTCCTCGCCCTTTCCGGTCCTGAGGCCCGAGACGGCTGAGGGGAGCGAGATCGCCATCGGCTGGCGCGCCGCCGACGGTCGGATCGAGGGGCGGGTGACGGTCTATCGTCTCGGCGTCACGGACCAGATCACCTATGTCTTCGATGGCGCGACCTTCGACAGTTATTACGTCAACCTGGCCGAGACCCGCACCGACGGGGTCGAACTGGAGGGCCGGGCGGTGCTCGGCGGCGGCTTCGACCTCAGCGCGTCCTACGCCTGGACCGATGCGGTCGACGAAGGCGCCGGAACGCCGATCCTGCGCGTGCCGGAACACGCGGGGTCAGCGACGCTGGGCTGGAGCGGCGAGCGGCTGTCGGCGGCCCTGACCGTGCGGGCCGAGGGCGACATGCCGGATTCGGGCGGGACGCGGGACGGCTTCGTCACGGCGAACCTGAACGCTGCGTATGACCTGAACGAGCACGTGACCCTGACGCTGCGGGCCGAAAACCTCGCGGACGAGACGTATCAGCAGCTGCTCGGCTACGGCGAGCCGGGCCGGTCAGCCTATGCTGGGATCAGGCTGCGCTACTGACGCGGCGGGAGGCGTCGGCGAAAGACGGCGTCTCCAGCGCCAGGCTGGACCAGTCGAGGTCCGGCATGGGGGCGTGGGCGGCGGCCAGGATGGCGCGCAACTCGGCGGCCGAGGCCACGCTGGCGACCACGGCCGACGCTTCCTTGATGCCCATCGCATAGGCCAGCGTCGCCTGCATCGGATCGACCCGCGCCTCGGCCAGCCGACGCCGCGTGCGCGACAGGGCATGGGCGTGCATCGCCATCTCGGGCGGCAGGCTGTCGCCGCTCATGAACAGCACGCCGCGCGCGAATACGGATGATATGTGCACGGAGACGTCGAGCGCCCGCAGCTCAGCCAGGACGCCGCTCTGCGCCGCGCGCTGGTCCAGCAGGTTGCAGGGCATCTGCACCACATCGGGGTTCAGCCGCCGGGCCAGCAGGGCCGGGCCGTCCTCGACCCCGGCGCAGAAGCCGATGCGCTTGAACAGACCGCGATCCTTCAGCGCCAGCAGCCGGTCCCACAGGGCGCGGCCCTCGGCCCCGGCCAGATCGGTCGCGCTTGAAACCAGCAGCGTATCGCCGCGCGGCAGGCCGAGACGCTCCAGCGAGCGGCGGGCGCGGGCTTCGACCCGGTCGACGCCGTCGGCCAGCGACACCGTGCGCACCGTCACCTGGAAGGGCGAGGGGAAGGGCCAGGCCTGGCCCAGCAGCCGCTCGCCGTCGCCGTCGGGACGGGTGGCGATCAGCGAGACGCCGCCGTCGGCGGCTGTGTTCAGAAGTGAGCGCAGCGCATCCTCGCGTGCCCCGGCGGGCGCGGGGGCGGCCCTTTCGGGCTGCGTCACCACGGCGAGCGCCAGGCGGTCGGTGGGGGAATGAGGTTCGGCGAGCGTCACCGTGGGACACTGCCGCAGAAAGTTTAAGGCCCCCTCAAGGAGACTTTGACGGAACCTTACCGGGCGAGCAGTGGTCGGTCAGTTCAGTCAGCGTCCGGCTGACGGTCCGGATGGGCCGCCGCCACCGCCGGATGGGCGTTCGCGGCCGTCTCCACGGCCAGCAGCCGCGGGAAGGCGTCCAGCGGCACGTTGAACCGCCGCGCCGAATAGATCTGTGGAATCAGATAGCAGTCCGCCAGCGTCGGCTGATCGCCGAACGACCAGCCCGCCCCGTGGCGCTCCACCAGCGCCTCCAGCGCCGTGAAGCCGGGAACGATCCAGCGCGCGGCCCAGGCGTCCACCGCCGCCTGATCGGCGCCGAAGCTTTCGCGCAAAGCCTTGCCGACGCGCAGGTTGTTCAGCGGATGGATGTCGCAGCCAATCAGGGCCGCCATGGCCCGCACCTGCGCCCGGCCCGGCGCGTCGGCGGGCAGCAGCGCCGGCCGGGGATGGGTCTCCTCCAGCCACTCCAGGATCGCCGGGCTCTGGGTCAGGACCACGCCGTCCGCTTCAAGGGCGGGCACCATCCCCTGCGGGTTCAGCCGCAGGAAATCTTCGGACCGTTGAGCGCCCGTGCGCAGGTCGATCCCGTGCTGCTCATAGCCGAGGCCCTTCAGGTTCAACGCGATCCGCGTGCGATAGGCCGCGCCGGAACGCCAGTAGCCGTGAAGAATGAGGCTCATTGGTCTTGCCTGTCGCTCGCGCCTCGGGCGCTCACTACCTGAGGCGCCACCGTGAATCTCAGGGGCTGCAGGCCCCCAATGGTTGCTTCCACCCGATCACCGGCCACGACCGGTCCGACCCCCTCGGGCGTGCCGGTGAAGATCAGGTCCCCGGGCTGGACGGCCCACAGCCTGCCGGCCTCCACCAGAACCTCCTCCGGGCTCCAGATCATGTCCGACAGCCGCCCCGTCTGGCGCACTTCGCCGTTGACGCGGATCTCGATCAGCGCGTCCGGGTCGGGCAGGGCGCCGAGGGTCAGGGCGCCGCACGGGGCCGACTGGTCAAAGCCCTTGGCCGCGTCCCACGGCCGGCCCTTCTCCTTGGCCGCGGCCTGCAGGTCGCGCCGGGTCAGGTCGCAGCCGACGGCCCAGCCGGCGATGGCGCCGTCAGCGCCGATGGCGCAGACCAGCTCCACCTCGTGGTGCAGGTTCGCCGTCGCCGACGGATAGGCCGGATCGGCCCCGTCCGTGACCAGGGCGTCCCCCGGCTTGGTGAAGAAGAACGGCGGCGCCCGCGACGGATCGCCGCCCATCTCGCGCGCATGGGCGGCGTAGTTCTGGCCCACGCACAGGATGCGGCGCACGGGAAACCGCTCGCTTCGTCCATGAATGGGCAGCGAGGGCGTGGGCGACGGCGGGAACAGCCAGTGGGTCATGCGTGTTTGTGTAGGCCCGCCTCCCCCGCGCCGCCAAGCGCCGGGCGCTTTCGTGCGCCCGAATTCCATGCTGCACTGCGGGGAACCGCAAAGCCGGAGTGGCGTTCCGGCAAAGGGTTCTCTATCTAACCGTCAAGCTTAAGACCGGAGCGCGCATCATGGCTGTCACCAAGGCCCGAGAAGACATCAAGAATGACCTCAAGACCCTCAAGGAGGATCTGAAGGTCGGCGCCCGCGAGGAAACCGCGGCCCTGCGCGCCAAGGCCGCCGAAGCGGAGGCCACCCTGCGCGCCAAGGCCGCCGAGGCCGAAGCCGTCCTGCGCCAGCGTGGCGAGGTCGTCCGCGAGAAGGCCCGCGCCTATTACGACGACGCCCGGGTGCGCGGCCGTGAATATTACGACGACGCCGCCGAGCGTTTCGATGAAGCCCAGCGCTACATCGTCGAGCGGGTGCAGGAGCGCCCTGTCCAGTCCACCGCCATCGCCCTGGGCGTCGGCGTGGTGCTCGGCCTGCTGCTGGCCGGCCGCCGCCGCTGATGTTCGGCCGAAGCCTGATCCGCCGGGCGGTGGCTACGGCCATCGCCGCCGGCGCGGGGTTCGTGGCGATCGTGGCGTTCGGCGCCGCGATCTTCTACGCCCTGTCGCTGGTCATTCCGCCGCTCGCCGCTGCCGCGATCACGGCCCTGCTGTTCGCGGTGGTCGCGCTTCTGGTCGCCCTGCTGTTCGTGCGCATGGCTGGGGGCGACGACGAGGAAGAGGACTATGAGCCGGAAGGGCTGGGCATGCGCGCCGTCCACCTGTTCAAGCAGCGCCCCATTCTCGGCACGGTCGCGGCCCTCGCCGGCGGCTGGATATTCCTGCGCAATCCGGCGCTGGCCACAATGGTCGCCGCCGCCTTCGCCGAAAAGCCCCACGGCAGGCGGCGCTAGCCTGCGCGGGCGTTGACTAGCGGACGCCGTCGATCGACGCGATGATCCCGGACGCCGCCAGCATGGGATTCTCGGCCCCCACCACCGGGCGCGCCACGACCAGATGGGTGGCGCCGGCCCTCAACGCCTCCTGCGGCGTCGCCACCCGCTGCTGATCGCCCTTGTCGGCGCCGGCCGGGCGCACGCCGGGCGTGACGATCAGGAAGTCGGGACGGCCCGCCGACAAGGCGATCTCCTTCACCCGCGCGGCCTCCAGCGGGCTGGACACCACCCCGTCGACGCCGCAATCCAGCGCCTGACGCACCCGCCGCTCCACCAGGGCGGCGGCGTCATAGCCGTAGCCGATGTCGGTCAGGTCGGCGTCCGACAGGCTGGTCAGAACCGTCACGGCCAGGATCTTCGTGCCCGATCCCGCCGCATCGCGCCCGGCGACGGCCCCGCGCATCACCTGCGGCTCGGCGTGCACGGTGACCAGGTCGCAGCCGCCCTCGGCCACCGCGCGGGCCGCGCCTTGAACCTGCGCGCCTATGTCATGCAGCTTCCAGTCCTGGAACACCTGCTTGCCCCGCGCCTGCAGCTCATGGGCGAAGGCCACCCCGCCCGGCCGGGCCAGCAGGGTCAGCCCGACCTTGTAGAAACCGACCGTCGCCCCCAGCCGGTCCACCATCGCCCGCGCCGCCTCGATGGAGGGCAGGTCCAGCCCGACGATCAGGCGCGGGTCGGTCAGCACGGGCATGGACATCGACGATCTCCGGTTGACCGGCTAGACAGGGACGCGCGCGGGCGCGCGGTCCCGAAAAGGGCCGGCGGAATGATTTGTTGGGCAAGGAAGTCTCATGGACGCGGTCGATCTGGGGGTCAACCTGTTCGTGGCGCTGTTCGCCCTGGTCGATCCCATCGGCAACATCCCGATCTTCGCGGCGGCGACGGCGGGGGCCAGTCTGCGTCAGCGCCTGTCGGTCGCGGCCCTGATCTGCCTGTTCGCCGCGGCCTTCCTCGGCTTCTTCTTCTTCACCGGCATCAGCCTGCTGCAGTTCTTCGGCATCTCGCTGGCGGCGTTCCGCATCGCCGGGGGCATCCTGCTGCTGCTGCTGGGGCTCGACATGACCAGCGGCGAGTTCCTGAAGACCTTCCACGACCCGGACCATGACCCCGGCGACGTGCGCGGCTATGCGCGACGGCGGTTCCAGCGGCTGGTGGTGCCCTTCGCCATTCCCCTGATGATCGGCCCAGGCGCTATCTCGACCATCATCATCCAGGCCGGAGAGGCCGCCAAGATCGGCCCGGCGGGTCAGGCCGCGGGCGTCGCCGCCATCCTCGCCGCCAGCCTCGCCGCCTTCCTGTGTTTCGCCGCCACCGGGCCCATCAGCCGCCTGCTGGGCAGCGTCGGCATGTCGATCGTGGTTCGGGTGCTGGGCCTGATCCTGTGCGCCCTGGCGATCCAGTTCATCCTGATGGGCCTGTCCGAGGCCTTGCCCGGCATGATCTCCGGCGCCGTGACCACGCCCTATCCGACCGGCGGGCATTGATTCCTGCGGCGGACGCGCTTTTGAGGCGTGTCAGCCGTCTTCAGATCCGCTTCAGCCGCCGGGCGTGGCCGCCGACCATATTGAGCGCCCAGCGGTCCGGCAGGTGCTTGGCCAGGCCCGCCATCAGGTTGTTCATGACTCCCGGCGTCACCTGCACGCGATTGGCCTCGCAGGCCTCGTAGCCGACCCGAGCCACGTGATCGGCGGTCTGCCACATCCATTTCGGATAGGCGGCGGAGACCTCGGCCCGGGTGCCGTTGGCGTCGTGGAACTCGGTCAGGGTGTAGCCGGGGTTCAGCGCCGTGACATGCACGCCCGTCCCCTGAAGCTCCAGATGCAGTCCGGCCGAGGCCTTGATGAGGAAGCTCTTGATCGGCCCGTAGAGGGTATCCCCGCCCGTCGCCGGCATCCGCCCCGCAAGCGAGGCGACGTTCAGGATCCGCCCGAACCCGCGCTCGACCATCCCCGGGGCAAGGGCCCGCGCCAGATCGATCGGGGCGGTCAGCATGACGCGGATCATCGCCTGCTGCTGGGCCGGGTCGGTGTTCAGGAACCCCGCCGTTTTTGAAAACCCGGCGTTGTTGACCAGCCCGTCGACCGTGAATCCCTGCGCGGCGATGGTCTCGGCCAGGGCGACGGCCGCGCCCGGCTCGGCCAGGTCGGCGGGAATGACGGTGACGGTGATATCGTGGGCCGCCTCGAGCACGGCGGCGAGGCTGCGCAGGGCGGGCGCCCGCCGCGCCGTCAGGATCAGGTCCCACCCCGCCTCTGCATAGACATGGGCCAGGGCCGCGCCGATTCCGGCGGAGGCGCCCGTGATCAGGATGCGGCGGCGACCGCTCAAGCGTTGGCCTTGGTCCGCCCCGGCGTCGGAATGCCGGCCAGCGAGGCGGCGTCGGACAGCAAGAGGTCGGCGATGGTGATCTTCGACAAGGCCTCGGCGGCCGCTGTGTCGGCGGCGGTCAGGGCCCTGGCCACCTGACGCGGGATGTGTTCGCCGACCGGGCACCCTTGAGCCCCCGCAGGCGGCGAGCCCAGATGGGCGCAGCCGTGGACGGCGCGCAGCACCACGTCGAGCCGGATGGCTTCGGGCCGGTGCAGCAGCCAGGCTCCGCCCGACGCGCCCGGCCGCGTGGCGATCAGCCCGGCCTTGGCCAACAGCGCCGTGACGCGCCGCACCACCACCGGATTGGTCGGCACCGAGGCCGCCAGAACCGCGCTGGCCACGGCCTGGCCAGGCGCATAGGCGTCCTTGTGCGCCAGATAGGCGAGGGCGTGGGCGGCGACGGGGAATCTTTGACTGTCTGACATGGCGTTTCCCCCTCAAGGTAGTGCGAGCGGAGCGGTTTCACAAACGGGCGGAACCGCGGCCTTGCGGGCGCGATTGAACCAGCCGATGAAAGGGCCTAAAGGCTCGCCGCTCTTGATGGGGCCCGCCTCCCTGCGGCGCCCGGAGGAACTGCATGGCTGGGGATGCTCCCGGCGGTGAAGGCATGACGCCACACGCCGCTTCCAGCGCCGCCGACACGTCCGTCGCTCCGGCCCACCCGCACCCTGCGGCGGCCGGCGAGGGCGGTCACGTCAAGCACGGCAAATGGGGGCTGATCATCGGCGCCATCGGCGTCGTCTTCGGCGACATCGGCACCAGCCCCCTCTATGCGCTGCGCGAAGCCATCGCCCACGCCCAGTCCGGCGTCGGCGGCGATCTGGCCGTCATCGGCGTGGTTTCGCTGGCCTTCTGGGCCCTGATGATCGTGGTGACGTTCAAATACGTCCTGTTCCTGATGCGCGCGGACAACAAGGGCGAGGGCGGGACGCTCGCGCTCATGGCCCTGGCCCAGCACGCGGTCGGGCGGCGCAGCGCCTGGATCTTCATTCTCGGGGTGTGCGGCGCGGCGCTGTTCTACGGCGACGGCATCATCACCCCGGCCATCTCGGTGCTTTCGGCCATCGAGGGGGTCAAGGACGCGCCGGGGGTGGGAACCGCCCTCGACCCCTATATCGTGCCTGTTTCGGCGGCCATTCTGGTGGCCCTGTTCATGATCCAGTCGCGCGGCACCGCCGGCCTGGCCAAGTATTTCGGCCCGATCACGGCCGTGTGGTTCCTCAGCCTCGGCGTGCTGGGCCTGATCCACATCTTCGACGACCCGACAATCCTGCGGGCGCTTTCGCCCCATTACGGCGTTCAGCTGCTCATCAACGACGGCTTCCTCGGCTTCGTCATCCTCGGCAGCGTGTTCCTCGCCGTGACGGGGGCCGAGGCCCTCTATGCCGACATGGGCCATTTTGGAAAATCGCCCATCCGCATCGGCTGGATCGGTTTCGTCCTGCCCTGCCTGACCCTGAACTATCTCGGCCAGGGCGCCCTGATCCTCGCCGACCCGGCGGCATCGGAGAATCCTTTCTGGTCGATGGTCCCGGCCGTGGCCTACTGGCCGATGCTGGCGCTGGCCACCGCCGCCACCGTGATCGCGTCCCAGGCCGTCATCACCGGCGCCTTCTCGGTGACGCAGCAGGCGGTGCAGCTGGGCCTGCTGCCCCGCATAGAGATCAAGAACACGTCCGAGACCCAGGCCGGGCAGATCTTCGTGCCGGCGGTGAACACCTTCCTGATGGTGGGGGTGCTGATCCTGCTCTTCGCCTTCCGCAGCACCCACAACCTGACCGCGGCCTATGGCGTGGCCGTGACCGGGGTGATGCTGATCAACACCCTGATGAGCTATTCGGTCATCACCAAGAAGTGGAAATGGCCGCTGTGGGCCGTGGGCCTTACCCTGGTCCCGTTCGGTTTCATCGACACGGTGTTCCTGACGTCCAACCTGCTGAAGATCCCTGACGGCGCCTGGCTGCCGCTGGTTCTGGGCGCGGCCCTGATCCTGCTGATGTGGACCTGGGTGCGCGGCAGCCAGATCCTGTCCGACAAGTCCAAGAAGGACAGCCTGCCGCTCGCCGACCTGATCGAGATGCTGCGCGCCCGCCCGCCGCACCGGGCGCCGGGCACGGCCATCTTCCTGACCTCGGACGCGGACATCGCGCCCGTCGCCCTGATGCACAACCTCAAGCACAACAAGGTCCTGCACGAGAAGAACGTGGTCCTCACCGTGCGCACCACCGACCGTCCGCGCGTCGAGGAAAGCCAACGCATCGTGATGGAGCCCATCAACGACGACTTCAAGAAGATCACCATCAGCTACGGCTTCATGGAGCAGCCGAACGTGCCCAAGGCGCTGGGCTTGTGCCGCAAGCAGGGGCTGAAGTTCGACATCATGTCGACCAGCTTCTTCCTCGGCCGCCGCTCGGTGGTGGCCTCGGCGTCCCAGGGCATGCCCCTGTGGCAGGACAAGCTCTTCATCTACCTGATGCGCAACGCCGCCAACCCGACCGACTTCTTCCACATCCCGCCCGGCCGCGTGGTCGAGCTGGGCACGCAGGTGACGGTTTGAGCGGCGGCACGCCGAAAGGCCGCAACAAGGCGGGCGGGAACTCCGACGCGCGCGGCCGCCGCATGGCTGAACAGGCGCGCGGCCCCCGGCGCGAACCGCGCCCAAAGACGCTGGATGGGGCCGAGCCCGACGCCGCCATGGACATCGGGGTCGAGGCCCGCATCGCCGCCGGCGAGCTGCTGAACGCGGCGCTGGAGCGGCGCGGCGGCATGGACGAGGCCCTGAACCTGCCGCACATCGCCCGCCTGCCCGCCCCAGACCGGGGCTTCGCCCGCGCCACGGCCATGGCGGCCCTGCGCCGTCTGGGCGAGATTGACCAGATCCTGGACCGCCGGCTGCAAAAGGCCCCGCCGGCCGCGGTGCTGACCATCCTGCGCATCGCTCTCGCCCAGACCCTGGTGCTCGAAACGCCAGCCTTCGCGGCGGTGTCCACGGCGGTGAAGCAGGCCGAGCGCGATCCAAAGACCCGCCCTTACAAGAACCTCGTCAATGCCGTGCTGCGCGGGGTCGGCCGCGACGGGCCCGGCCTGACCACGGCTGAATCCAACCTGCCCGACTGGCTCGCCGCCCGCTGGCGCGGAGCTTACGGCGAACAGGCCCTGATCGGCATGGCGCTGGCCGCACGGGAAGAGCCGCCGACGGACCTCAGCCTCAAGCCCGGCGTGGACGCGCAAGCCATCGCCTCAATCGTTGACGGCAACGTGCTGCCCGGGGGCACGGTGCGCACCGGCCTGCGCGGCGACGTGGCCGGCTGGCCCGGCTTCGAGGACGGGACCTGGTGGGTCCAGGACGCCGCCGCCGCCGTGCCCGCCCGCCTGCTGGCGGTGAAGGCCGGAGAGACCGCGCTCGACCTCTGCGCCGCGCCGGGCGGCAAGACCCTGCAGCTGTGCGCCGCCGGCGCCGATGTCGTGGCGCTGGACCGCTCCGAGGCCCGGCTGAAGCGGCTGCACCGCAATCTGCAGCGCACCGGCCTGACCGCCGAGGTTGTCGCCGCGCCCGCCGAGGACTGGGAGGACGCCCGCACCTTCGACGCCGTGCTGCTGGACGCCCCCTGCACCGCCACCGGCACCTTCCGCCGCAACCCGGAAGCCCTGCGCGCCACCAAGCCGGCGGAGGTCGCCAAGCTGGCCGACGTCCAGCACCGACTGCTCGACGTCGCCGCCGGGAAGGTGAAGCCCGGCGGCCGCATGGTCTATTGCGTCTGCTCGCTGGAGCGCGAGGAGGGCGAGACCCAGATCATCGCCTTCCTGCGCCGCAACCCGGCCTTCCGCACCGTCCCCGCCGACCCCGTCGCCGTCGGCGCGCCGGATGAAGCCCTGACCCCGGAAGGATGGCTGCGCATCCTGCCGTCGATGTGGGCCGAGCAGGGCTCGCTGGACGGCTTCTTCGCGGCGAAGCTGGAGCGAGTCTAACGACCCTTCTCCCCTCGGAGGAGAAGGAGTCAGGCGACAGCCTGACGGATGAGGGGGCCCTGAAAGCTCGCTCATTGTCGGAAGGACAGCCTTCGTCAGGCATCCCCCTCATCCGAGCCGCTATCGCGGCCCACCTTCTCCCCCGGAGGGGAGAAGGACGCCTTTTGTCTCCCGCCTTGCTCCCGCCGCCGACCCGCCTTATCCCCGGGACATGGCCGCGCCCCTGATCTGTCCGTCGATCCTCGCCAGCGATTTCGCGCGGCTGGGGGAAGAGGTGGCCGCGATCGAGGCCGCCGGCGCCGACTGGATCCATGTCGACGTCATGGACGGGCATTTCGTGCCCAACATCACCCTCGGCCCCGATATCGTGAAGGCCATCCGGCCGCATACGACGCTGCCCTTCGACGTGCACCTGATGGTCGCGCCAGTCGATCCGTGGCTGGAAGCCTATCGCGAGGCCGGCGCCGACATCCTGAGCGTCCATCCCGAGAGCGGCCCGCACCTGCATCGGACCCTCGGCCGCATCCGCCAGCTGGGGGCGAAGGCGGGCGTCGTGTTCAACCCGGCGACGCCGCTGGGCATCCTCGACGAGGTGGTCGAGCTGGTCGATCTGGTGCTGATCATGTCGGTCAATCCCGGCTTCGGCGGGCAGAAATTCATCGAGACCAGCCTCCGCCGCATCGAACGCGTCCGCAAAACCCTCGACGCCGCCGGATCGAAAGCCGTGCTTCAGGTGGACGGCGGGGTCACCGCCGACAACGCCGGCGCCTGCGTCGCCGCCGGCGCCGATGCCCTTGTGGCCGGCACCGCCGTGTTCAGGGGCGGCCCGCCGGCCTATGCGGCCAATATCGCGGCGCTGAAGGCCGCGTGAGTCCGCTCGGCTTCAACCGGCCCGAGGCGGCCAGCCCGACGCCGGGCGAAATCCCCGGCCTGCGCGGCGCCCCCATGCGCACCCCGGTCAAGTCCACCGGCGCGGCGACCGGCCCCGGCCTCTGGGCCGCCATCGCCGGGCGGCTGCTGACCCGTCAACTATGGATCGAGCTCTACGGCCTGCCCGGCTACGGGCTGACGCTGAAGGGCCCGGCGGTCAGCGCCTTCACCGCCACGCCGCGCGACTACCGCCCCGCCGACGCCGCCGTGGGCAAGGCCGTCGCCGGCGGCCGCTTTGTCCTGGCCGGAACCAGCCTCGACGCGCCTGCTCCGGCCAATCCCTGGAACCGGCCCAGCCCGACACGGGCCTTCGCCGTCCAGCTGCACGCCTTCGCCTGGCTGCCGGCCCTGATGGCCGACGGCGAGCGGGGCGCGCGCGAGGCCCTGCGCCTCACCCTGGCCTGGGGCGAGCATTTCAGCCGCTGGTCCCCCTTCGCCTGGGATCCCGAGATCCTCAGCCGCCGCGTCTACGCCCTGGCCTGCGCCGCGCGGCGCATGGCGGCCACGGCGGGCGAAGCCGACCGCGCCCGCCTCGCCGACCTGCTGGGCCGGCAGGCGCGTCAACTGTTGCGTCCGCCCGGCGGGCTGGCGGGCAAGGCCGAGCGGCTGACCGCCGCCGCCATCGCCGGCTGCGTCCTCGCCGGACCGGCGGGGGCCTCGCTCCGCCGCCGGGCGCTGGCCCGCCTGCCGGGCGCGCTGTCCGTCACTGTCGGGCCCGACGGTGGTCATGCCTCGCGCAGTCCCGAGGCGGCGCTGGAGCTGCTGCTGGACCTGCTGACGCTGGACGATGCGCTGGGCCAGATTTCCGAGCCGACGCCGGCGTCCGTCTCGGCCGCCATCGGCCGCCTGACCGCCGCCCTGCGCCTGCTGACCTTGCCCGACGGCCGGCTGATCAGCATGGAGGGCGGCGGCGCGTCCACAGCCGCCCGGGTCGCCGCGGCCCGCGCCCACGATGCAGACGGCGCCAGGGAGCCGAACCTGTCCGGCCATGTGGGCGGCCTGAACCGCATCCAGTCGCCGCTGCTGACCGTCGTCGCGGACGCCTCGGCCACGCCGCGCGGGGCCTGGTCAGGCTCCGCCTGCGCCCAGCCCATGGCGCTGGAGATCGTCTGCGGCCGCGACCGCCTCATCACCGGTTGCGGCTGGAACCCGAAGGCCGCCGACCGTCAGGGCCTGCGCCTGACGCCGGGCCATTCGACCCTGACCCTGGGCGAAACCTCGCTGGGCGAGCCCCTGGGCGGCTGGAAGGCCGAGCTGCTGGGCGCCCGCATGGCCGGCCGGCCCTATCACGTCCACAGCGACAAGCGCGACGGCGAGGGCGCCGTCTGGCTCGAGATCGAGCACGACGGCTGGGTCCATGACTACGGCCTGAAGCACCAGCGGCGCCTCTATCTCGACCAGCGGCTCGACGAGCTGCGCGCCGAGGAGCGGCTCTTCCCCGCCGAGGGTCAGAAGGACGTGGTCCGCGCCATCGCCGCTCCCTACGCCGTGCGCTTCCATCTCGAGCCGGGGGTGCAGGCGTCCCTCGCCCGCGACCGCCGCTCGATCCTGCTGCGCGGCCATTCCGGGCGCGGCTGGTGGTTCCGCACCGACGGCCCCGACGTGGCCATCGAGCCCAGCGTCCATGTCGACGACGGCCTGACGCGGCGGTCCTTGCAAATCGTCGTCCGCGGCTCCGCCCGCACCGACGCCGAAAGCCGCATCCGCTGGAAACTCAGCCCGGCCGGCGCGGCGGGGGATCCGGAGTGACGGACGCCGGGCGGCTGGCGCTGGTGCGCGGCCTGCACACGGCGATCTATCTGGTTATGGCCGCCGCCTGTTTCGCCGTCCTGTTGGCGGGCCTCACCGGGTGGAGCGGTCCGTGGCTGTGGGCGGCGCTGGGCCTCGTCGTGGTCGAGGCGGCCGTCTTCATCGGCGCGGGTATG
Organism: Pseudomonadota bacterium; assembly: GCA_040385285.1. Classification (GTDB taxonomy): domain Bacteria; phylum Pseudomonadota; class Alphaproteobacteria; order Caulobacterales; family Caulobacteraceae; genus Brevundimonas. Next base: position 82,764 of record JAZKHQ010000007.1, on the reverse strand, counting down.
AAATGCCCGCTGACAGCCCTCGCCGTCCGTTACGGCGCGACCCGGGACGGCGCCTACGACACTTTTTTCCCCGAACCCTGCACCCGCCACACGCTGACGGTTTTCGGGCCGCTGATCGTGGTCGGGCTGGTCCTGAACGGACTTCGCTGGTGGGCGGCCTGATCTTCGCGGCGGGGTGACGCCGCCCCGCGAACGGTGCTAGACGCCCGCCCGTCTCCCCGACCCCACACATTCCACGGACGCCGCCATGCCCGCCGCTCCCGATTTTCCGCCCGCGCCCGACCGCGTGGCGCCGAAACGCGCCCTGATCTCGCTTTCGGACAAGGCGGGGCTGGAGGACGCGGCCCGCGCCCTGCACGCCGCCGGGGTCGAACTGGTCTCGACCGGGGGCACCAAGGCCGCCATCGCCGCCTTCGGTCTGCCGGTCCGGGACGTAGCCGAACTGACCGGCTTCCCCGAAATGATGGACGGCCGGGTCAAGACGCTGCATCCGGTGGTCCACGGCGGACTTCTCGGCGTTCGTGACGCCACTGAACACGCCGCCGCCATGACCGAGCACGGCATCGGCCCGATCGATATCGTCTGGATCGATCTCTACCCGTTCGAGTCCACGGTTGATTCCGGCGCCGGCTTCGAGGCCGCCATCGAGAACATCGACATCGGCGGTCCGGCCATGATCCGCTCGGGCTCGAAGAACCACGGCTATGTCGCCGTGGCCGTGGACCGCGCCTCGATCGACGAGATCGTCTCAGCCGTTGCGTCGGACGGCGGAACGACCCTGGCCCTGAGAAAACGCCTCGCCGCCCGCGCCTTCGCCCGCACCGCCGCCTATGACGCCGCCGTCAGCGGCTGGTTCGCCGGTCAGGTCGAGGACGCCGCCCCGGCCCGCAAATCCATCGCCGGCTCGCTGGCCCAGACCCTGCGTTACGGCGAGAACCCGCATCAGTCGGGCGCCTTCTACCGCACCGGGGAATGCCGTCCCGGCGTGGCCCATGCCGAACAGGTGCAGGGCAAGGAGCTTGGCTACAACAACATCGCCGATGCCGACGCCGCCTATGAGCTGGTCGCCGAGTTCGAGGCCCCGGCCTGCGTCATCGTCAAACACGCCAACCCCTGCGGCGTGGCGGTGGGGAACACGCTGTCGGAAGCCTACAGCCGCGCGCTGGAGTGCGACGCCGTCTCGGCCTTCGGCGGAGTCATCGCCGTCAACCGCCCCCTGAACGCCGCCGACGCCCGCGCCATCACCGACATCTTCACCGAGGTGGTCATCGCCCCCGGCGCCGACGACGAGGCGCGCGCGATCTTCGCGGCCAAGAAGAACCTGCGCCTGCTGATCACCGACGGCCTGCCGGACCCGCACGGACCCGGCGAGGTGTTCCGCAGCGTCGCCGGCGGCTTCCTGGTCCAGTCGCGCGACCGGTCGCGCATCACCGCCGCCGACCTGAAGATCGTCACCCGCCGCCAACCGACGCCTCGGGAGATCGAGGACATGCTGTTCGCCTTCACCGTGGCCAAGCATGTGAAGTCCAACGCCATCGTCTATGCCAAGGACGGCCAGACCGCCGGGATCGGCGCCGGCCAGATGAACCGCCGCGACAGCGCCCGCATCGCCGCCATCCGCGCCCGCGAAGCCGGAGAAGCGAAGGGGCTGGCCCATTCGCTGGCGCAGGGTTCGGCCTGCGCCTCCGAAGCCTTCTTCCCCTTCGCCGACGGCCTGCTGGAAGCCGCCGCGGCAGGCGCCACCGCCGTGATCCAGCCCGGCGGCTCCATGCGCGACGCCGAGGTCATCGCCGCCGCAGACGAGGCCGGACTGGCCATGGCCTTCACGGGCGTTCGCGTGTTCCGCCACTGACCGAGGGCTGAAGCCCTAGCCGCCGACGGGGGTTGGCGGCGGGGGAGGCGGCGGCGCGGGGATCAGTTGGGCCAGGACGATGCGCCAGCCCTCGGGCCGCTTCTGCCAGATGCGGACATAGTGGCCGTGGCGCGGCTGGCCGTCGCGGGACCAGCTGGCCGGGCCATAGGTCCAGACCATGTCGCCGGCGTCGGACGCGCCGCCGCCCTCCATGGCCCCGAAGGCGAAGGTCGCGGGCCATCCGTCCAGGACGGCAGGAAACTCGGCTGCGCCCAGGGCCGGGGGCCTGGGTGCGACATACAGCCGACCGTCGGCGGCGAGATATTGCAGATGCGCCGCCTTCTGGCTGGAGGCGGCCTGGGCCGCGAGTCCGGCCTCGGCCTCCTCGACCTCGGCCATGGCGATCCCGGGGCTCGCCGACCCGACCGTGGCGGTCGGCAGGATGACCGGATCGCTCTCAGGCCCCGGCACGGCGGCGGCTGACGCGCCTGATCCACCGTCATAGACCCACTTCCACGATCCATCGGGCTGGCGTTTCCACATCGTGAAATAGTGGCCGGTGCGGGCTCCATTCAACGACACGCCGCCGGTGGTGAAGCCCAGGTCGCCCGACATCGAGATGCCGGCGAAATTCGGCCACCAGGCCAGCAACGGCTCGTCGGCGGGGCGTGGGACGTCGGGCGGATAGCCCTCACGCACCGTCTGGGCTTGGCCGCCGCCGATGACGATGGCGTCGGGCGTCGACCATTTGGTGAAGCTGGCCGTGATGCCCATCAACGCGCCGTCGGCGGCGAAGGCGCGCTCGGCGGCCACGACCTGGGCGGCGTCGGCTGTCTGGGCGGCGGCGGGTGCGGCAAGGAATAGCAAGGGCAGGGCGAGAGCGATCAGGCGCATGGGTGTCTCCAGTCGCCGCATAGAGGCCCGGGACTGCCCGCCTGTCCCGTTAAATCTCTGAAAGGCGCCGGCCTTCAATCGCGGCCGGTTTCGTGGTCTTCAGGGACGGATGACAGCGCCCGCCCCCGTCCCGCCAAAGAACCGCAACGTCGCGCGCGGCTTCGCCGTGGCCGTGGCCGGCGGCGTGGTTCTGGCGCTCAGCGGGGCCTTCGGGACGGCCGAGGCGCCGTTGTGGGTGCGGTTCGTCTACTGGATCCCGCTGATGATCGCGGGCGGCCTGTGGGGGCATCTGTGCTCCCTGCTGGTCACCCGCTGGATCGACATGGACGAGCGGCCGTGGCTGACGGTCCTGGCCCTGACCCTGACCATCTCGGGGCCGCTGTCGGTGGTCGTCTGGTTCGTGACCGGCTTCTTCTTCAGCCGCGCGCAGATGCCGCTTTCGGCCCTGCCCTACATGCTGGGGCCGGTGGCGACGGTGACGGCCGCGATCACGGCCATCAACGTCTTCCTCGCCCGCGCCGCGCCGGTCCAGACCCATGCGGCCCCCGCCGGGGCCGAGCCGGCCCGCTTCCTCGACCGCCTGCCGCCGAAGCTGCGCGGGGCGACGATCCGCGCGGTGCAGGGCGAGGATCATTACCTTCGCATCCACACCGACCGGGGCTCGGACCTGATCCTGATGCGGCTGTCCGACGCGTTGACGGAACTGGAGGGGCTTGAGGGCGCCCAGACCCACCGCAGCTGGTGGGTGGCGAAGGATGCGGTCCGCGCCGTCGACCGCGGCGACGGCCGGGCGGTGCTGACACTGGAGGGCGGTCTCACCGCCCCCGTCAGCCGCCGCTACGCTCGAGCTCTGCGCGAGGCGGGCTGGTATTAGGGCAGGGTCGTTGGCCTACGCACGCGGCGCGGCCGCTCGCTGCTTGAGGCCGATTTCTTGACCTGACGCATGGCCCGCGGAGCCTCGCTGCCTGAGGTCAGTCCCCCTCGACCCGGTCGATGTCATCGTCGCTGAGGCCGAAATGGTGGCCGATCTCGTGGATCAGGACGTGGCCGATGATCTCGGACAGGCCCACTTCGCCGTTCTCGCACCACTCGTCGAGGATCGGGCGGCGGTAGAGGAAGATGCGCGACGGCTCCGCCGCCGGCCCCATGGCGTCGCGCAGGCCGATGTCGAAGCCGTGATAGAGGCCGGTCAGCTCGAATGGATCCTCGATCTCCATCTCGGCCAGCAACGCTTCGTCGGCGAAGTCGTCGACGCGGATGACCACGTCGCCGGCCAGTGATTTGAACGGCTCGGGCAGGGCGTCGAACGCCTGTCGCGCCAGCCGGGCGAAGTCGTCGAGCGAGGGGGCGGTCTGGTCGGTCCAGGAAGCGGTCATGGGCTCCATATCAGGCCTCCGGGGCGGGATCGCAAATCACCCGCTTGCGGGTATGGTGGCCCGACGAATCGGCGGGATTTCCATGGCTGAGGCCGACATCGCATATGTGGCCGCCTCGGGCGCGGCGGGCCTGGCCCTGGCGGTCAGCGCCTGGGCGTGGCGCCTGCGCACCCGGCTGCGGATCGCGCGCGAGGCCTCGGAGCATACGCTGGACGGGCTGGAGGCCGCCGTGGCCGCGCGCCAGTCGGCGCTCAGCGCCTTCGCCGACCTGCGCATCCCCCTGACGCCGGAACTGAGCTTCGACGCCCGTCCCGTGCTGGCCCCAATTCCGAAGGCTTGGGGCGACCCTGTGATGATCGACGTGCTGGGCGGCGATCCGGCGGCCGCCGCCGAGGCCGTGCTGGCCGCCGTGCGAGAGGCGGCGCCGGACCGGCTGGCGGCGCTTGAGACGCGGGGCGAGGCGCTGGACATGGCCCTGCCCATCGGCCCTGCCACCTGGCGGATTGAGGGGCGCTCGTCCGCCGGCGACGCCTGGCTGCGCCTGTCGCCGCTGGAGAACCCGGTCGATCTGTCGGGCAACGGTCCGGGGCTTCTGGCCGACGCCTCGCCGGTTCCGACCTGGGTCGCCGACGCCGTGGGCCGCCTGGCCTGGGCCAACAAGGCCTGGCTGGACGAGGTCAAGGCCGACAGCCTCGAGGACGCCCGCGCCCGGGGCCTCAGTTTCGACCGCGGCGCCGACGCCGTCCTGACCGAGGCCGCCCGCGCCGGGTCGCGTCAGGAGGGCTTCCGCTGGACCGCCGGGGCCGACGGCCGCCGCCGCGCCTGGCGCATCGTGGCCGAGCCGGCCCCCGGAGGTTCCGGCGCCGTCATCGCCTTCGCTATCGACGCCACCGAGGCCGAGGAGACCCGCGACACCCTGCGTCGTCATGTCGAGGCCCACGACGAGACCCTGAACCACCTCGCCGACGCGGTGGCCATCTTCGGCCCGTCCAAGCGGCTGGCCTTCCACAACACCGCCTTCCAGACCCTGTTCGAGATCGACCCGGCCTGGCTCGACGAGCGCCCTACCCACGCCGAGCTGCTGGACCGCCTGCGCCAGCGCCGCATGCTGCCCGAGGTCGTCGACTACGCCGGGTGGAAGGCCAATGAGCTCGACTTCTACGGCGCCGCCGCCGCCGCCCCGGACGACAGCTGGTCCCTGCCCGACGGGCGTACCCTGCGGGTCGTGCGCCAGCCGCACCCGCTGGGCGGCATCCTGCTGCTGTTTTCGGACATCACCGACGAGCTCAAGCTGCGCAGCCGCTTCAACGCCCAGCTTCAGGTCCAGACCGCGACCCTGGACAAGCTCAACGACGCCGTGGCCGTGTTTGGTTCGGACGGGCGGCTGCGGCTGCACAACGAGGCGTTCGAAACCTTCTGGTCCCTGTCCAACGAGCGGCTGGTTCAGGCCAACGACTTCGACGCGGTGGCGCAGCTGTGCAAGACCGTGATGCCCGACCCCGCCCTGTGGCTGGGGCTGAAGGCGCGGGTGGCCGACCCCGATCCCGAAAGCCGCGTGGCCGTGTCGGGCGAGGGGCGCACGGCGGACGGCCGCGTCGCCGCCTGGCAGACCCGCCCCCTGCCTGACGGCGCGACCCTGGTGGCGTTTTCCGACGTCACCGCCCGGCGCGAGCTGGAGCAGGCCCTGGCCGCCAAGGAGGCCGCGCTGCAGGAGGCCCACACCCTGAAGCGCGAGTTCGTCGGCAGCGTCTCCTATGAACTGCGCACGCCCCTGACGACCATCGTCGGCTATTCCGAGCTGCTGGAGATGCAGCCTGACCTGCCCGAGCGCAGCCGCCAGCACGCGGGCGCCATCCGCGTCGCCGCCAGCCAGCTGGCCGGCTCCATCGACGACGTGCTCGACATGGCCCAGATCGACGCGGGCGAGATGGAGCTGTCGCTCGGCGACGTGCGGGTCTGCGACCTGCTGGCCGAAGCCGCCGAGGCCGCGCGGTCGAAGATCGAGGGCCGCGGCGCCCGCCTGACCGTTTCCTGCCCCGCCGAGATACGCCCCATCCGCGCCGATGAGCGGCGGCTGGCCCAGACGCTTGACCACCTGCTCGACAACGCCGCCCGCGCGGTCAGCGAGGACGGCGCCGTGACCCTGTCGGCCGAGGTTTCGCCGTCCGAGGTCCGCATCCGCGTCGAGGACACCGGGCGCGGCATCCCCTATCACCTCCAGGCCCACGTCTTCGACCGCTTCGTCAAGCGCGAGCGGGGCGGCCCGGGCGTGGGCCTGGCCCTGGTCAAGGCGCTGGTCGAACTGCACGGCGGCTGGGCCGAGGTCGAAAGCGAACCCGGCAAGGGCGCGGCCTTCATCCTCCATCTGCCGCTGGCCGCCGCCAGCGACGCGGCGGCGCCGGAGCTGCGGTTAGGCTAAATCCTCCCCCGTTCTTCACGGGGGAGGGGGACCGCTTGCGGTGGAGGGGGCGGACCCATCCGCCGGCGCTTGAGGCTCGCCCCCTCCACCCCTTCGGTGTCCCCCTCCCCCGCTTCGCAGGGGAGGATCAATGCGATAGAGGGTCCGGAAACCTCAGGACGTCCGCCCATGGCAAAGCCCCTCAAGACCGCGCTGATCTACGATTTCGACGGCACCCTCGCGCGCGGCAACATGCAGGAAGTCAGCTTCATCCCCTCGGTGGGCATGGGCATCGGCGACTTCTGGGGCGAGGCCGAGGCCCTGACCAGGGCCGCCGATGGCGACGGCATCCTGATGTACATGCAGCTGATGCTTCAGCACGCGCGGCAGAACGATGCGCCGATCACGCGCGACACGCTGCGCGAGCACGGCCAGGACGTGAAACTGTTCGACGGCCTGAAATCCGACCTGACCGGCAAGGGCTGGTTCGAACGCATCAACGCCGTCGGCGCCGAATACGGGCTCGACATCGACCATTACATCGTCTCCGCCGGGCTGGAGGAGATGATCGACGGCTGCCCGATCAGGGACGAGTTCCACCACGTCTTCGCGTCCAAGTTCGTCTACGACAAGAACGGCGTGGCCATCTGGCCGGCGGTGGGGGTGAACTACACCACCAAGACCCAGTATCTGTTCCGCATCAACAAGGGCGTGCTCAATCATTGGGAGCACGACAAGATCAACAAATTCATGGCCGACGACGACCGGCCCGTGCCGTTCGAGCGGATGATCTTCCTCGGCGACGGCGACACCGACGTGCCGACCATGAAGATGATGCACACCAAGGGCGGCTTCTCGATCGCGGTCTATGACCCGCGCTTCAACGAGAAGGACCAGAAGAAGATCTACAGCCTGATCTCCGAGGACCGCGTCAACTTCGTCGCCGCCGCCGACTACCGCGAGGGCTCGGCGCTGGACCTGATCGTCAAAGGCCTGATCGGCCGCATCGCCATCAACGCCGGGACGATGCCCGACGGGGTGTAGGGCGCCGTATCCCGCCCCTGGACGCACGCATTCGCATTGGCGAACCGGCTGACATCACTCGCCTTTGCCCCCCGACCAGCGTCACGAACGCGCCTTGGTCCCGGCGGCGTTATGATGCTTCACCAGTCAAAGGCCAGAGAGCGGACGATCCGGACGCATCGGACGCTTCGGACGGTGTTTTTGGAGTCCGAACCGTCCGGCCGCCGGGGTCAGTCGACCGCCACGACCTCGACCGTCTGGCCCGCCACCACGGCTTCGTCGCCGACGGCCTTGCCCATCAGGGCGCGGGACAGGGGGCTGACGTGGCTGACCGATCCTTTCGCGGGGTCGGCCTCGTCCTCGCCGACGATGCGCCAGGTCTGGGTGCGGCCGTCCTCGCGCTCGATCGTCACCGAGCCGCCGAAGCGGACGCGGCCCTCGGGCTCGGTCTCGATCAGCTGGGCCGTGGCCCGGCGGGCGGACCAGTAGCGCAGGTCGCGGGTCGCCCGGGCCATGGCCGTGCGGTCGGCTTCGATGTCGCCCTTGGCCTGGGCGGCGGCGTAGGCGGCGCGGGCCGAGGCCAGTTCGGCCTCGATGGCGGCAAGTCCCGCAACCGTGACAAGGTTCGGATGGGGCGAAATCGGACGGTCGGGAAGATCGGCGGCCGTGGCCTCCAGGTCTTCCTCGCGGGTGAAGGCGACGCTCATGGGGCTGAAGCGTATGCGCGAACGGGGCGTTCCGAGACAGCGATTTCAGCACGAAGCGCGTGATCGGAGGCGTCCAGTTCAGGCGTGCGACGCTGAAACGCGCCCGCGCTCGCCGCGAGACGCGGAAGGGTCTAGGAGCAGCGCATGATCCCAAATCGAATTCACGTCATCGGCGCCGGCCCCGCCGGCCTGATGGCCGCCGAAGTTCTGGCGAAGGCTGGAGCGCAGGTGATCGTGCACGACCGGATGCCGTCGCCGGCGCGGAAGTTCCTGATGGCCGGGCGGGGGGGGCTGAACCTGACCCATTCGGAGCCGCCGGAGCGGTTCGGGACGCGCTACGGGGCGGCGGCGGAGGCCGTGGTGCCCTGGCTGGCCGCCCTTTCGCCCGCCGACCTGACCGCCTGGGCCGAGGGGCTGGGGCAGGAAACCTTCGTCGGCACTAGCGGCCGGGTGTTTCCGAAGGCGATGAAGGCCTCGCCCCTGCTGCGGGGCTGGCTGGGGCGGCTGAGCGATCTGGGCGTCGAGATGCGGACGAGGTCGCGCTGGACCGGCTGGGCTGACGGCGCCCTGCGGTTCGAGACACCGGAAGGCGAGCGGGTCGAGCGGCCCGACGCCGTGGTGCTGGCTCTGGGCGGGGCCAGCTGGCCCCGGCTGGGCTCGGACGGGGCGTGGACCGGCTGGATCGAGGGCGTCGAGCCGTTCCGCCCGGCCAACGGCGGGTTCAATGTCGCCTGGTCGCCGGCTTTCGCCGAGCGCTTCGCCGGTCAACCGTTGAAAAGCGCGGGCTTCACCTTCGGCGGCCGCACCGTGCGGGGCGAGGCGATGATTGCCCGCTACGGCGTCGAGGGCGGGGCGGTCTACGCCCTGTCGGCGGCGCTGCGGGACGCCATCGCGGCGGACGGTTCGGTGGTCCTGACCGTCGACCTGCGGCCCGACTGGACCGTCGAACAGCTGGCGGCCCGTCTGGAAGGATCGCGCGGCAAGGACAGCGTCTCCAACTGGCTGCGCAAGGCGGCGAAGCTGTCCCCCGCGGCCATCGGCCTGATGCGTGAAATCCCGGGCGAGATTCCGATGGGGTCCGACAAGCTGGCCAAACGGATCAAGGCCGTGCGCCTGACCCTGACGGGCGCGCAGGGGCTGGAGCGGGCGATATCCTCGGCGGGCGGCGTGCGGCTGGATGCGGTGGACGAGCGGCTGATGCTCACGGCCCGGCCCGGCGTCTTCGTCGCCGGCGAGATGCTGGACTGGGAGGCGCCGACCGGCGGCTATCTGTTGCAGGCGTCGATGGCCTCCGGCGTGGTGGCGGCACAGGGCGCGCTTGACTGGCTGGCGTCACAATCCGCGGCTAAGGCGCAGGGATGACCGAAGCACCCGACATCCACGGCGCCTGCCCCGACCGCTTCGGCGGGGTGAAGGACGCCTTCGCCGCCAACTTCACCGACGCGCCCGAAGGGCTGAACGAGCTGGGCGCGCGGGTCAGCGTCTGCATCGGCGGCGAGACGATCATCGACCTGTGGGCCGGCCATGCCGACACGGCCCGCGCCACGCCCTTCACCGACACGACGCTGGCGCCGGTCTACTCCACCGGCAAGGCGGTGATGGCGACGCTGATGGCCATGGCGGTCGAGCGCGGGCGGCTGGCCTATGACGAGCGGGTCGCGGCCCTGTGGCCCGCCTTCGGCCAGGCGGGCAAGGACCGGATCACCGTCGCTCAGCTGTTGAGCCATCAGGCGGGGCTCAGCGGCCTGACCGGCGACTTCGACCCGGCCATCTGGTTCGACCGGCAGGCGGTGCTGGACCGGCTCTGCGCCCAGGCGCCGATGTGGCCGCCGGGCGAAGGCTCGGGCTACCATCCCATCACGGTCGGCTATCTGGGGGGCGAGCTGTTCCGGTTGACCGACGGGCGCAGCATGGGCGCGGCCCTGCGCGAGGACTTCCCCGACCTGGACCTGTGGATCGGCCTGCCGGAGGCCGAGCACGGCCGGGTGGCCCAGACGCGCAAACCGTCGGCCGCGCCAAACCTCGGCGAAATCGACGTGATCAAGCGGGCCGCCTTCTTCGACCGGGGGTCGTCGCCAGGGCCACGCGAGTCCGCGGCCTGGCGTCAGCTGGAGATCCCTTCCGCCAACCTGCACGGCACGGCGTTGGGCCTCGCCCGCATCCTGTCGGTCATGGCCACGGGCGGGATGCTGGACGGGCGGCGGGTGCTGTCGCCGGGCGTGGTGGCCGAGGCCACGAAGGAGCGGGTCTATGGCCAGGACCGGGTCCTGCCCTTCGTCATGAGCTGGGGCGCGGGTTTCACGCGCAACCACGGCCTTAACATCTTCGGCCCGAACCCGGACGCGGTGGGCCACTGCGGCTGGGGCGGCAGCTGCGCCTTCGCCGATCCGGCGTCGGGCGTGTCCGCCGCCTATGTCATGACGCGCCAGTCGCCGCACCTGATCGGCGACCCCCGGCCTCAACGGTTGATCGAGGCGCTCTATTCGGCCCTCTGACGCTCAGACCGGCTCGACGACGTCCGCCAGCGCCCGCCGCTCGGCTCGCACGCGGAACCAGGCGGCGCCGGCGAAGACCATGGCTCCCAGCCAGATGAAGGCGAAGGAGATCGCCCGCAGCAGGGTGAAGGGTTCGCCCGACCAGACGCCGACGCCGAACTGCAACGTGGGCGCCATGAACTGGATGAAGCCGATGGTCGACAGCGGCAGCCGCCGCGCGGCCCAGGCGAACAGGGCCAGCGGGATGACCGTCCCCGGTCCGGTCAGCAGGGCGAGGCCGAAATGGCTGGGGGAGTTGAAGGCGTGGCCCAGACCCTGGCTCTGCAGCCAGATGACCCAGCCGATGCCGAACGGAGCCAGCAGCAGACACTCGACCATCAGCCCGGCCTGAGCGTCCACGGCCACGCGCTTCCGGATCACGCCGTAAGCGCAAAAGGAAAAGGCCAGCGCCAACGAAATCCATGGCGGTCGTCCCAGCGCCGCGGCCTGGAACAGCACGCCGACGCCGGCCAGGGCGATGGCGATCCAGCCCCAGCGGTCCATCCGCTCGCGGAACAGCCACATGCCCACGACCATGTTGAGCAGCGGGTTGATGTAGTAGCCGAGGCTGGCCTCGAGTGTTGAGTGATGCGTCGTGGCCCAGACGTAGAGGCCCCAGTTGACGGCGATCAGGGCTGACGACAGGGCCAGCCAGCCCAGCAGCTTCGGCGTCGCGAGCACCCGCAGCACCTGCCGTCCCTGACCTGCCCACAGCACCAGGGCGCCGGCGAACAGCAGCGACCAGGCCGTGCGCTGGGCGAGGATTTCGTCGGCGCTGAAGCCGTGATGGCCCAGCGTCATGAACAGCAAGGGCAGGAAGCCCCACAGGGTGTAGCAGGCGACCGCCGAGATCAGGGCAGGCCGCGCCGCAGCGGCGCCGCTCATCGGCCTAGACCGTGATGGAGCGATATCCGCTCGACGGCTTGATCATGCCCGTCTCGTCCAGCAGCTGGGCGATCTGGACGGCGTTCAGGGCCGCGCCCTTCCTCAGGTTGTCGGACACGACCCACAGGGACAGGCCGTGCTCGACCGTCGGGTCCTTGCGGATGCGGCTGACGTAGACGGCGTGCTCGCCGGCGGAGTCGACCGGGGTGATGAAGCCGTCGGCCTCCTGCTTGTCGATCACCAGCACGCCCGGCGCCTCGCGCAAGATGACGCGGGCCTCGTCGGCTGGCAGGGGACGCTCGAACTCGACCGTTACGGATTCGGAGTGGCCGACGAAGACCGGCACGCGGACGCAGGTGACGGTCAGCTTGATGTCCGGGTCGAGGATCTTGTGCGTCTCCTTCCACATCTTGGCTTCCTCGTCGGTGTAGCCGTCGTCGAGGAAGGTCCCGATCATGGGGATGACGTTGAAGGCGATCTGCTTGGCGAAGACCTTGGGCCGCGCGTCGCCGAGGCCGTAGATGGCCTTGGTCTGGGTCCACAGCTCATCCATGCCTTCCTTCCCCGCGCCCGACACCGACTGGTAGGTCGAGACCACGCAGCGCTTGATCTTCGCCGCGTCATGCAGGGGCTTCAGGGCCACGACCAATTGGGCGGTCGAGCAGTTGGGGTTGGCGATGATGTTCTTTTTCGTCGCCTTCTTGATCGCATCAGGATTCACCTCCGGCACGATCAGCGGCACGTCCGGGTCCATGCGGAAGGCGGACGAGTTGTCGATGACGATGGGGCCGGCCTTGCCGATCTTCTCTGACCATTCCTTCGACACCTTCGAGCCCGCGCTCATCAGCACCAGATCGACGGTGGAGAAGTCGAAGCTCTCCAGATCCTGGCACTTCAGGGTCTTGTCGCCCCAGGACACCTCGACGCCCTTGGACTTGCGCGACGCGATGGCGTGCATCTGATCGACGGGGAAGTTCAGCTCCTCGAGGATGTTCAGCATCTCCCGGCCGACGTTGCCGGTGGCGCCTACGACGGCGACTTTGTAACCCATCTTTGGTGTCCTTCGGACGCGCTAACGCTCGCGACGCGGTCGCTCGCTGCTTGAGCGCGAATGGTGTTGTGCGGAAGCCTGCATGTAGGCGCTCGCGTCTGTGAAGCAATCGCTTTTCACAGGATCAAGGCCAAGCTAAGCCCAAGTTCGATGGGTTCCCGCATTCGCAACGCTTATGATCGCCGCCTGAAGGATCGGGCGATCGAGGCCGATCCGGCACAGGGCGCGGCGGTGGACGCCCTGTCGCGGCTTGAGCGGGACCTGGGCAAGCGCGGCCTGTTCGGCGGCGTTCCGGAGGTTCGGGGCCTGTATCTGTGGGGGCCGCCGGGGCGCGGCAAGTCCATGCTGATGGACCTGTTCTTCGCCTGCGCGCCCGAGAAGCGGAAGGTCCGTGCCCACTTCCACGCCTTCATGGCCCGGGTCCACGACCTGATCCGCCAGTGGCGCGACGGCGACAGGAAGGCCCGCCAGCGGGTGTTCGGCGAGCATCGAGGCGATGATCCCATCGGCCCCGTGGCGGCCCTGATCGCGTCGGAGGCGCGGCTGCTGTGCTTCGACGAGCTGCAGGTGACCGACATCGCCGACGCCATGATCCTGGGCCGGCTGTTCGAGGCCTTGTTCGAGAAGAGGGTGGTGCTGGCCGTCACCTCGAACCGCGCGCCCGAGGATCTGTACCGCGACGGCATCAACCGCCAGCTGTTCCTGCCCTTCATCGAACTGATCAACCGGCGCTGCGTGGTCAAACAGGTGGCGGGGCCGGAGGACTGGCGGCTGCTGCGCATGAGCGCCAGCCGGGTCTGGTATTCGGGGACCGATTTCGGCCGCGAGATGGGATTCGAGACCCTGTGGAGCCAGCTGAAGGGCGATGAGCCGGAGGAGCCGACGCATCTGGCCGTGCTGGGCCGTGACGTGGTGGTCGAGCGCACCGTGGGCGGGATGGCGCGGGCGACCTTCGCCGAGCTGTGCGGCAAGGCCCTGGGCCCGCAGGACTATCTGGCCGTCGCCGGGCGGTTCCACACCCTGTTCCTGGAGGGCGTGCCGGTTCTGGGGGCCGGGCGGCACGCGGAGGCGCGGCGGCTGGTGACCCTGATCGACGCGCTCTACGAGGCCAGGACCCGGCTGGTGGTGCTGGCCGAAGGGCCGCCCGAGGCGATCTATCCCGCCGGCGACGGCGCCTTCGAGTTCGAGCGCACCGTGTCGCGCCTCAATGAAATGACCAGCCAGGCCTGGCTGAAGGCGTCCGCCGTAAATCCGCCGCCGAATGGCTTAGGCTGACCCCAACCGGAGAGACCCATGACCCGCAGATTTCTGACCCCCCTCCTCGCGGCCCTCGCCCTGGCAGTCGCCGCGCCCGCCATGGCGCAGACCGCCCCCGCCGCGCCGGGCCTGGCTATCGCCGATGTCAGCGCCTGGATCGCCTCGAAAGGCGGCGAGGTTCTGCCCGTCCAGCGCCGCGAGGGCGAGACCTGGCTGACGGTCAAGGACGGTAATCTGACCTGGCTGATCTTCTTCTACGGCTGCACCAACGATGTGTGCGGCGACATCCAGTTCGCCGCCAGCTTCAGCAACCCGAGCGTGACCATGGCCATGGTCAACGACTGGAACCGCGATCACCGCTTCCTGAAGGGGACCTTCTTCCCCGGCGTCGCCGGCCAGGATCCCACGGCCCTGGTCCAGTATGACCTGTTGCTGACTCCGGGCGGCGTCGACCAGCTGAACGATCCGGCCGCCATATGGGTCGACATGGTCGAAGCCTTCGCCCAGACGACCGGCTACTTCGCCGCGCCGCCCGCGGCGCAGTAAGCGGACAGCAAAAGGGCCGCCGGGGAACGCCGGCGGCCCTTTTCCGTACCGAGGCGCTCGCGCAGAGCGCCCGCTCGCCTCAGGCGAGCGAGGAATCGATGTCCTTGCAGGCCTGGATCAGGCCCTGGACGGATTCGACGGACTTCTTGAACATCGCCTTCTCGGCGTCGTCGGTGGTGAACTCGACGACCTTCTCGACGCCGCCGGCGCCGATCAGGGCCGGGACGCCGACGTAGAGGTCGCTGAGGCCGTATTCGCCCGACAGCCAGACGGCGCAGGGCAGGACGCGCTTCTGGTCCAGCAGATAGGAGCGGGCCATGGCGACGGCCGATTCCGCCGGGGCGTAGAAGGCCGAGCCGGTCTTGAGCAGGGCGACGATCTCGCCGCCGCCCTTGCGGGTGCGGTCGACGATGGCGTCGAGCTCGGCCTGCGACAGGAAGCCGGCCTTGACCGCGTCGGGCAGGGGCAGGCCGCCGATGGTCGAGTGGCGCACCATCGGCACCATGTCGTCGCCGTGGCCGCCCAGGGTCCAGGCGTGGATGTCCTGCACCGACACGCCGGTCTTTTCAGCGAGGAAGTAGGCGAAGCGGGCCGAGTCCAGCACGCCGGCCATGCCGACGACCTTCTCCTTGGGCAGGCCCGAGAATTTCTGCAGGGCCCAGACCATGGCGTCGAGCGGGTTGGTGATGCAGATGACGAAGGCGTTGGGGGCGTGGGCCTTGATGCCCTCGCCCACGGCCTTCATGACCTTCAGGTTGATGCCGATCAGGTCGTCGCGGCTCATGCCGGGCTTCCTCGGCACACCCGCCGTGACGATGCAGACGTCGGCGCCCGCGATGTCGGCGTAGTCATTGGCGCCCTTGAGCGCCACGTCCTGACCGAAGACGGCCGAGGCCTCGGCGATGTCCAGCGCCTTGCCCTGGGGCGTGCCCTCGGCGATGTCGAACAGGATGATGTCGCCCAGGGCTTCACGCGCCACGACGTGGGCCAGGGTGCCGCCGATCATGCCGGCGCCGATGAGGGCGATCTTTGCGCGAGCCATGAACTGGTCTCCGAAGGTTGTGCAGTGCGAAAGGGAAGGTGGCGGCGGTCTAGACCCGGGCCGCGCCGGTCGCAAGCGCAGGGCGGCTTCAAGCGTCGCCGCACGACTTGCGTTCGTGGTTTGTTCGTGGTTCCGTCCGCCAAACGGGAGGAAGAGCCATGCTGGGTTACGTGACGCTGGGGACCAACGACCTGGAGCGGGCGGCGAAATTCTATGACGCCATCGCCGCGGAGCTTGGGACGTCGCGGATGATGGAGTGGCCGGGAGCCATCGCCTGGGGCACGCCGGGCGGCGGGGCCGGGATCGGGCTGACCAAGCCGTTCGACGGCGAGGCGGCGACCGTGGGCAACGGCGTCATGGCGGCGCTGGAGGCGTCGTCGGTGGAGCAGATCCACCGGCTGCACGAGATCGCCCTGGCCAACGGAGGGACCTGCGAGGGACCGCCGGGGCCGCGCGGCGACAGTTTCTACGCCGCCTATTTCCGCGATCCGGACGGCAACAAGCTGAACGCCTTCATGATGATGGGCGGGGCGGCGGCCTGATCCCGCTTTACGGGGCGGCGAACGGCGGTGCAGGGTGGGCGTCCCAATCCGGAGGACGTCCATGCTGAAGCGCATTCTGCTCGCCACCCTGGCCCTGACCCCCGCCGCGCTGATCGCCGCGCCCGCCTTGGCCCAGACGCCACCGGCGACGATCGGGCAGCAGTACATCCCGGCGCCCTGGTGGATGCGCGACCCGGTGATCGCTTCGGTCGGCTATGTGCGGGTCGAGATCCCGGCCAACCGGGCGGCCTTCAGCGGCACATTCCAGAATGTGGAGCGCACGGCGGCGGACGCCTCGCGCGCGGCGGCGAACCGGGTGCGGGCGTTGAGCCAGACCCTGGCGGAATACGGCGCGGACAAGGTGCGGGTCGAAACGACCATCAGCACCCGGCCCCTCTATGACCAGTACCGCGACGAGAACGGCGTCCTGCGCGACAACGTCCGGTCGGACCGGATCGAGCGCTATCAGGCCGATGCGACGGTCAGCATCACCATCCGCGACGTGTCGGTGCTGGAGCGGGTCTACGCGACCGTGCTGGCGTCGTCGCCGACCTCGGTGGGACAGGTCTATTTCAACCTGCAGCCGGAGAATGAAACCCTGAATCTGCTGGCCGGCGAGGCGGTCAAGGATTCCGCATCGCGCGCCCGGGCGGCGGCCGAGAATGCGGGCGCGCGACTGGGGCCGGTGCGGGTGATCGATCCCACGGGCCGGGCCTGCCAGACGGATGTGCTGGCCGGGTGGCCGTCCTACGGCGCCGGCGTCAGCGATGCGACCAACGTCGACTACGAGGACGTCGTGGTGACGGGAAGCCGGATGTCCCGCGCGCCGAGCCCGCCGCCGCCCCCGCCGCCCGCCGCCCCGGGCGCGGCGCCCAGCGAGGACCAGATCGAGGCGGCGCGGCTGGCGCTGCAGCCGCCGCTGCGCGAGCTGACCAGCCAGGCCTGCGTGGTCTACGGCCTGAATTGATCGGCTTCCGTCCTGATCCGGCATTCGAGGCCGGCTCCGTCGCGGCGGCGGAGTGGGCGCTCAGTCATGTGCGGCTGCAAACCGACGCACGATTTCCGTGGCTGATCCTGATCCCGCGCGTGGCGGACGCGGTGGAGATCGACGACCTGACCCGCACCGACCGGGCCGTGCTGCTGGAGGAGATTGTCCAGGCCGGCGAGATCGTGCGGCGGCTCGGCGTCGCCGCGGGGCGGCCGGTGGACAAGCTGAACATCGCCGCGCTGGGCAACGTCACGGCCCAGCTGCATGTGCATGTGGTCGGGCGGCGCCGTGACGACCCCCTGTGGCCTGATCCGGTCTGGGGCCGGGGGACGGCGGAAGCCTGCGGACCGGATGCGCTGGCGGCCACTCTGGCGCTCGTGCGCGGCTAGGTTCGGCTCAGACGGACCGGCTGTTCGCGGCCTTCGCGGATCAGGGCGCCGGTGAAGCCGGACCCGGACGGGGCCAGCACCAGCTCGCAGCGGCCGTCCAGAACGATGACGGTGCGGCCGTCGTCCCGCGGCGTGGAGGCGGCGACGCCCATATGACCCCCGTCGTCGCGCCAGGCGCCTTCGATGGGGACGCCGCTGCCCTCGTCGGACAGCACCAGGGTGAACAGGATCCCGCCGCCCTGATCCAGAACCCGCCAGCGGCCGTCCAGAGGCCCCATGCGGCTGTTCATGGCGGTTTCGGCCTGGTTGACGCCTCGGTCATAGGCCCGCTCGACCGCATCGGGCGGCGCTTCATAGTGGCCGCGATAGGCGTCGACGCTGACGGGGGCCTCGGGCGGATGGCGCAGGGGCGGAAACCCGGCCTCCGCCTCGGCGCCCGTCACCAGCGGTCCCGCCGGCTCGAACGGCCGGACGGGCGGATCGCGATAGGCCGGCGACGGGGCCGGCGGCGGCGCGGTCTGCACCGCCAGCGCCGCGAGTGCGATCAGCAGGGTTGATGACATCCGGCAATACTGCCGCGCTGGAGCGGTGAAGGCCAGATTGCCCGCGCGATTGTTGCGCGATCGCCTGCTGCGTCGGCACGGCCAAGAACGCTCGCTGGGGAATTCGCGGGTGCGACCCTGCGTTACGGCTGCGTTTCGTTGACAGACGGACCGGCGCGTCCCTAAAGCCTGTCACCAACAATTCTGGATGCCGGGTCTTGATATTTCCCGGATTTTGAGAACCGTTCGCATGTCTCAGCCACAGCCCGGCGCGGGCGACCCTTCGAACAACCCGGCGGACGACCAGACCGGTCGTTTCGTCACCCAGCCGAATGGACGCCCCCGGCCCCTGTCGCCGCACCTGCAGGTGTGGCGCTGGCACGTGACCATGCTGGCCTCGATCCTGTTCCGGGTGACCATTGGAGCCGCAACTTTCGGCATGATGATCCTCGTCGGCTGGCTGGGCGCGGCGGCGTTCGGGCCGGACGCATACGCCCGGGTCATGGCCTGCGCGGGCTCGCCCCTGGGCCTGCTGGTCGGGATCGGCCTGACGCTGGTGCTGTTCTCGTTCGTGCTGAACGGCGGGCGCCACCTGATCAACGACACCGGAAACGGCCTGTCGCTGAAGTCGGCCGACACCCTGTCGCACATCTCGGTCTGGGGGCCGGTGGTGGTGACGGTGCTGTTCTGGGCCGGCCTGTTCGCCACCGGGAGGGTTTCGCTGTGAGCGGTCCGAGCCAATACCGAAAGGGCGTCCGCGTTTCGGAACGCCACGGCGCCGGAGAATGGACGGTCGAGAAGCTGGCCCTGCTGCTGCTGATGCCGCTGGGCGTCTGGCTGGCGCTCAACGCCTATTCGCTGGCCGGCGCGGACTACGACACGGTGCTGGCGTGGTTCGCCGACCGGCTGAACGCCGGGCTGCTGGGTGCGACGGTGGTGGTCTTCTTCCTGTTCGCCAGCCTGGCCTGGAAGGTGATCATCGAGGATTACATCCACCGCCCGGGGACCAAGGCCTTGCTGATCGGCCTGGTGAACCTGATCTGCCTGCTGGCGGTCGTGACCGCCGTCTTCTTCATCGGGCGTCTGGCGCTCGGGTCGGCGCCGCTGCCGGCCGGTTTCGGAGTTTGATCGCCTGATGGCTGCCTATGAATTCGTCGATCACGAATACGACGTCGTCGTCGTCGGCGCTGGGGGTTCGGGTCTGCGCGCTGCGCTGGGCGCGGCGCAGCAGGGGCTGAAGGTCGCCTGCGTCACCAAGGTCTTCCCGACCCGCAGCCACACGGTCGCGGCCCAGGGCGGCATCTCGGCCTCGCTCGGCAACATGGGCGAGGACAGCTGGCAATGGCACATGTACGACACCGTCAAGGGGTCGGACTGGCTGGGCGACCAGGACGCCATCGAATACCTGGTCCGCAACGCGCCCAAGGCCGTCTACGAGCTGGAGCACTGGGGCGTGCCCTTCTCGCGCACCGACGAAGGCAAGATCTACCAGCGCGCCTTCGGCGGCATGACCCGCAACTTCGGCGAAGGCCCGGTGCAGCGCACCTGCGCCGCCGCCGACCGCACCGGCCACGCCATCCTGCACACCCTCTACGGCCAGTCGGTGCGCCGCGAGGTCGAGTTCTTCGTCGAATATTTCGCGCTGGACCTGATCATGGATGGCGGCGCCTGCACCGGCGTGACGGCGCTGAAGCTGGATGACGGCGTCATGCACCGCTTCCGCGCCAAGATGGTGATCCTCGCCACCGGCGGATACGGCCGCGCCTACTTCTCGGCGACCAGCGCCCACACCTGCACCGGCGACGGCAATGCGATGGTGCTGCGCGCTGGGCTGCCGTTGCAGGACATGGAGTTCGTGCAGTTCCACCCCACCGGCATCTACGGCGCCGGCTGCCTGATCACCGAGGGTGCGCGCGGCGAGGGCGGCTATCTGACCAACTCCGAGGGCGAGCGCTTCATGGAGCGCTATGCGCCGACCGTGAAGGATCTGGCGCCGCGCGACATGGTCAGCCGATCCATGACCATCGAGATCCGCGAAGGGCGCGGCGTGGGTCCGAACAAGGACCACATCTTCCTGCACCTCGACCACCTGGACCCGAAGATCCTGCACCAGCGCCTGCCGGGCATTTCCGAGAGCGCCAAGATCTTCGCCGGGGTGGACGTGACCAAGCAGCCGATCCCGGTCCTGCCGACGGTCCACTACAACATGGGCGGCATCCCCACGAACTATCACGGCGAGGTCCTGACCAAGATCGGCGGCAACGCCGACACCGTCGTGCCCGGCCTGATGGCGGTGGGCGAGGCGGCCTGCGTGTCGGTGCACGGCGCCAACCGTCTCGGCTCTAACTCGCTGACCGACCTGGTGGTGTTCGGCCGCGCCGCCGGCCTGCGCTGCGGCGAGGTGGTGGACAAGGCGTCGAAGGTTCCCGACGCGCCGAAGTCGGCGACCGACGGCCACATCGCGCGCCTCGACCGGTTCCGCCACGCCAACGGCTCGACCCCGACCGCCAAGCTGCGCATCGAGATGCAGCGGGCGATGCAGTCCGACGCGGCCGTGTTCCGCACCGGCAAGACGCTGGAGGAGGGCGTGGCCAAGCTGCGTTCGATCCACGCCGCCGGCGCCGACATCAAGACCACCGACCGCGGCCTGATCTGGAACACCGACCTGATCGAGACGCTGGAGTACGACAACCTGATCGACCAGGCGATGGTGACCATCGAGGGCGCGCTGAACCGCACGGAATCGCGCGGCGCCCACGCCCGCGAGGACTTCCCCGACCGGAACGACGCCGAGTGGATGAAGCACACCCTGGCGTGGAAGCGCCCGGGCGAGCAGGTCAGCATCGATTACCGTCCCGTCCACAAGGAACCGATGTCCAAGGACATCGCCTATATCGAGCCCAAGGCGCGGGTTTACTGATGGTCCAGCTCTCTCTCCCCCGCGGTTCGAAGCCCTCGAAGGGCAAGGTTCACAAGGCCCCGAAGGGCGCGAAGAACCTGAAGACCTATAAGGTCTACCGCTACGACCCAGAGGTCGACGCCGACCCGCGCTGGGACACGTTCGAGGTCTCGGCCGACGATCACGGACCGATGCTGCTGGACGCCCTGATCCACATCAAGAACGAGATCGACCCGACCCTGACGTTCCGGCGCTCGTGCCGCGAGGGCATCTGCGGCTCGTGCTCGATGAACATCGACGGGCGCAACACCCTGGCCTGCACCAAGGGCATGGACGAGTGCCAGTCGGACACCATCGCCATCGCCCCCTTGCCGCACCAGCCGGTGGTCAAGGACCTGGTGACGGACCTGACGCTGTTCTACGCCCAGTACGACTCGATCCAGCCGTATCTCCAGTCCGATGACGAGGACCCGGAGAAGGAGCGGCTGCAATCGCCGGCGGAACGCGCCAAGCTGGATGGGCTGTACGAGTGCATCCTGTGCGCCTGCTGCTCCACCAGCTGCCCCAGCTACTGGTGGAACCAGACGGAGTATCTGGGCCCGGCGGCGCTGCTGCAGTCCTACCGCTGGATCGCCGACAGCCGTGACGACGCGACGGACAAGCGCCTCGACGACCTTGAGGACCCGTTCAAGCTCTATCGCTGCCACACCATCATGAACTGCGCCCAGGTCTGCCCCAAGGGCCTGAACCCCGCCAAGGCCATCGCCGAGACCAAGAAGCTGATGATCGCCCCGGGCCGGAAGAAGGCGGCGGCCTGAGTTGGCTAAAGTCACCTACATCGAGCATGACGGGCGCGAGCATGCGGTCGAGGTCAAGAACGGCCTCAGCGTCATGGAGGGCGCGATCCGCAACAATGTGCCGGGAATCGACGCCGACTGCGGCGGCGCCTGCGCCTGCGCCACCTGCCATGTCTATGTGGACGAGGCGTTCCAGGACGTGACCGGCCGGGCCTCGGCCATGGAGGAGTCGATGCTCGACTTCGCCGAGAACGTGCAGCCGAACAGCCGCCTGTCGTGCCAAATCCGGGTCTCGGACGATCTGGACGGCCTGATCGTGCGGCTGCCGGAAAACCAGCACTGAGCATGGATATGGCCTCGGGCCGCGCCAACCCCGATCTGGTCGCCCTTGCCGGCCGGCTGATCGCGGAGGGCCCGAATGACCGCCCGCCGGTGATCGGCGTGGTCGGGGCGCAAGGGTCGGGCAAGACGACATTGGCACGGGCGGCGGCCGAGGCCTTCGGCGGCGCGCAGATATCGATCGACGACGTCTATCTGACCCGGGCGGAGCGCGAGGCGATGGCGCGCGACGCGCATCCGCTGTTCATCACGCGCGGGCCGCCGGGGACGCATGACCTGGCCTTGCTTCAACGGTTGATCGACGACCTGTCGGCGGCGGGCGCGGACGACGTGACCCTGATCCCCGATTTCGACAAGCGCGGAGACGACCGCCGGCCGGTCGAGCGGTGGCGCGCATTCCGGGGGCGGCCCAGGGCGATCCTGATCGACGCCTGGTGTCTGGGCGCCCTGCCTGAGAATGCTGCGGCGCTCGTTGGGCCGATCAACGAGCTGGAGCTTGACCGGGACGCGGACGGGCGCTGGCGGAAACTGGTCAACGACCATGTCGCCGGCGACTACGCCGCCTTCGCCGCCCGGATGGACGCCATCCTGTTCCTGAAGGCGCCGGGGTTCGAGGTGGTGCTGGACTGGCGCTGTCAGCAGGAGGCGGACCTGCTGGGCGTGGCCCATGAAGCCCTGCCCGAGGCCGAGCGTGAACGGCTGGCGGACTTCATCCAGTATTTCGAGCGCATCACCCGGCGGATGCTGTCGGGCGGGGTGCGGGCGGACGTCGTCGTGGCGCTGGACCGCGACCGGCGACCCTGCGCAAATGGCGGTGGATGAACACCCCCGCTGACCGCCGCCTCGAGCCCCGCAAGCCGTCCAACGGACGCGGCGTCGTCGTCGCGCCGGGGCTGGAGATCGCCTGCATCGTTTCGGACATGTCCGCCTCAGGCATGCGGGTGCGGCTGGAGCGTCAGCTGGCCCTGCCCAACCGGGTCTTTCTGGTCGATGTGGCGGAAGGGATGGCGCACGAGTGCGATGTGGCCTGGCGCAAGGGCAATGAGGCGGGGCTCAAACGCCTGTCGCAATCCAGCCTGCGGGGTCTGGCTCCGTCGCGGCTGCTGCCGGCGCGCGAGGCCTGGCTGAGAGCGGGCGGGCGCTAGGTCGCGAGCGCCTGCCGCACCGCCGTGTCGAGATCGCCGATGCGGTAGGGCTTCAGCAGCAGGCGGAAATTAGCCTCCGAGGCCTCGGACGCCGCCTCGCTGAAGCCGGTGGTCAGGACGATGGGCAGGTCGGGGCGGCGTGCGCGGACCTCGCGGGCGAGCGCGAGGCCGTTCATCGAGCCGGGCATGACCATGTCGGAGAACATCAGGTCGAACTGCTCGCCGCTTTCGAGGATCATCAGCGCCTCGTCGGCGTGGGCGGCGCGGGTGTGGTCGTAGCCGAGGTCGGTCAACATGTGGCCGACGCCGGCGGCGACGGCGTCGTCATCCTCGACCATCAGGATGCGCGACCCGGGCGGCGGCGGGGCTGCGGCGTCGGGCGTGGCGGGGGCGGTGCGGACCGGCGACAGGGGCTTGTCGCTGCGGGGCAGGCACAGGACGAACGTCGAGCCTTCGCCTTCACGCGACTCGACGCTGACGTCGCCGCCGGACGAGCGGGCGAAACCATAGACCTGCGACAGACCCAGGCCAGTGCCGCGCCCGACCTCCTTGGTGGTGAAGAAGGGTTCGAACACCCGGGCGGCGACCGCCTCGGGAATGCCGACGCCGGTGTCCGCCACGGTCATGCAGACGATGTCGTGGCCGCCGTTGTGGGCGGGCGAGTTGCGCGCGGAGACGGTCAGGCGTCCGCCATTAGGCATGGCGTCGCGGGCGTTGACGGCGAGATTCAGCAGGGCCAGCTCCAGCTCCGCCGGATCGGCCTCGACCCGCCACAGGCCCAGGGGCATGTCGATGACGACCTCGATGTCGGCGCGCAGCGACCGCTCCAGCAGAAAGCGCAGACCGTCGACCTGAACGGCGAGGTCAAGCACTTCGGCCCGCACCGGCGACTGGCGCGAGAAGGCCAGCAACTGCCGCGTCAGGGCGGCGCCGCGATCGACCGCCTGGCGCACGCCCTCGCTCAGCTTGAGGCGCCGGGCCGGATCCTCGGTGCGCTCCAGCAGCTCGACGCCCGAGGAGGCCACCATCAGCAGATTGTTGAAGTCGTGGGCGATGCCGCCGGTCAGGCGGCCGATGGCCTCCATCTTCTGCGACTGGCGCAGGGCCGCCTCGGCCTTTTCCCGCTCGGCCATCTGTTGCTGCAACAGGGCGTTGGTCTCGGTCAGGGCGTCGGCGCGCAGGCCGAGTTCGCGGTTCGCCCGACGAAGCGCGCCCTGCGCCACCGCCAGCACAGCGACCACGAGGCCGGCCAGACCCAGGATCAGCATCAGGCCGGCGTAGCGGCTGAACCGCTGCGACGGCGGCGTCTCCAGCAGGCGGATGCCGACGAGGCCCAGCCGCTGTCCCGCCTCGGTGACGGGGCGCACGACACGCAGCTTGCCGTCGCTGAAGCGGGTCGAGCGGTCCTGGGCTGTGGTGACCTCGGGGACGGTCTCGCCCGGACGGGTGAAGCTGGCCACCAGCCGGTTATTCTCGTCATAGACGGCGGCGGCGAGGACGTTGGGGTTCACCTGCACGGCGTTGACATAGTCCTGGGCCGCCGCGCGGTCGTCGAAAGCCAGGGCGCCGCTGACGGCGGAGGCGAGAAGGTCGGCCTGGGCGCCCGCCTCGCGCGCAAGCTGGTCCTTGAGCGCCCGCTCGCTCAGCACCGTCACGGCCACCGCCGCCATCAGCAGGATCAGCAGCGAGCCGAGGGCCAGAAGCGGGAATCGGCTGCGGCGCAGGCGGGTGAGGAGGCGCTGCATTTCAGGCCCCCTGAACCGACAGGGCGAGGTTCAGCAGCCGCGAACTCAGGCTCAGGCGCGCCCGCGCCGCGGCGCCCTGATCGACGTGGAAACGGACGCGGGCGTCGCTGACCACGAAATGGATCATGCCGCGCCGGGGCGCGACGACGGCGTCGGTCACCGACAGCTGGCCGGGCCGCCCTTCCAGCGTGGTGGCGATGGCGGCTCCGCCCTGGCCGACGTAGTAGATGTGACAGGCGGCGGCGGCCTCCGGCGTCGTCGGCCGGCGCACCGACAGGCTGCGGCCGTAAGCGGTCTGGGACGCAGCGGCGCGATCGAGGACCTGACCGAACGGGTCGCGGCCGATGACGCAGATCACCACGGGCGACTGCGGATTGGCGAAGGCGCCGGCGGGCCAGTCCACGAAGGCGGCGAAGCGCACGAGGTAGTTGGCCTTGACCGAATATTCGAGGTTGCTCTGGGCCGACATGGGCTGGGGCGCGGACGCGGCGACGGTCTGGAGCGCGAGGCTCCAGCCCAGGGCTGCGGTCAGCGCGATGGCCCGCCCCCGCAAGGTCATGTCAGAACGACGCTCGAAGCGAGGCGAAGAGGCTGCGGCCGAAGGCGCGGCGGCGGCCGGGATCGTCGGTCTCGAACTTCATGTCGTTGAGCAGGTTCTGGCCGTTCAGCGACAGCTCCAGCCGGTCGGTCAGGCGCCAGCCCAGCCGCACGTCGGCCTCTACGTAGCTGTCGGTGGTCACCAGCTCGCCGACGGCGCGCAGGCGCACGTCCAGCTCCAGCCGGTCGGTGAGGTCGGACTGGGAGCGCAGCAGCACCTGATAGTCCGGATCCTGACCCGTGGAGACAAGGCCGGTGATGTCTTCCTCGATCGGATTGGTGTCGAAGTCCTTCTCCAGCGTCGTGACGCCCAGGCTGAGCCGCCAGCGGGCGCTGACGTCATAGCTGCCCCAGGCCTCGACGCCCCAGGTCTCGCCCGAGCCGAAGTTCGCCAGCCGGAACGGTACGAAGGTGCCCGGCGTGATCGCGACGGTCCGAAGGTCGTCGTAGACATTGTAAAAGGCCGAGATCGAGAAGGAGGCATCCGGCCAGGGGTTGGCGCGGTAGCCGGCCTCCCAGGCGGTGAGTCGTTCGGATTGGAAGGTTCCGGCCTCCAGGAAACCCGGCAGGGTCAGGCCGCGCTCGATGCGATTGGGCGTGCGGCTGGCGCGGCTGACCGCGCCCCACAGCAGGTCGCCGCCGGAGCGGGCCCAGGCGAGGCGGACGCTGGGGAGCAGCTCATCGCCCGAGAAGCTGTTGTCCTCGTACTTGACGCCCAGCGTCAGGGTCAGCCCTTCCGACAGGGTGATCTGGTCCTGGGCGAACAGATTGGCGAGGGTCAGCGTCAGCTTGGGCGGATCGAGGAAGGCGCCGCCCGGAGCGGGGGTGAAGGCCGAGTCCACCGAGCGGTAGCCGCCGCCCCAGACGAAATGGTGCCGACCGCGCAAGACGTCATGCTGAACGAACAGGTCCCAGGTCCGCGTCTGTTCGAGGGTGGAGCCCTCGTCGCGGGTGAACCGGTCATAATAGGCCTGGACCTGAAGCTCGCCGTCCCACAGGGGACGGGTCAGACGGCCCAGGGCATGGCCGCCTCGCACCGAGGTGTCCGTGCCGGAATAATCCTCGTTGATGGCGACGGTGTTGTCGAACATCTCGCCCTGAACTGTCAGCCGGTTGTCGCCCAGTCTCCAGTCGGCGCGGGCCCCGCCGCGAAGGCCGTCCGAGCCGTCGGTGGCGTCGGAGCCGTCCGGGCGCAGGCTGTCGTCGCGGGCGTAACCCAGCAGATGCGCCTGCCAGGCCCCGTCCCCGCCCATGGAGCCGCCGTAGCGCAGGGCGAAGCTGTTGTCCTCTTCCCCGGCGGTCAGGCGGATCAAACCGCCGCCGGTCTCGGTCGCCGGGCGGGTTATGATGTTGATGACGCCGTTCATGGCGTTGGAGCCGTAGAGGGCGCCGCCGGGACCACTGATGATCTCGATGCGCTCGATATCCTCCAGCACCAGATCGTGGGCGTCCCAGAAGACGCCGGAGGCCAGGGTCGAATAGATGGCGCGGCCGTCGATCAGGACCAGCAGCTTGTTCGACTGTTCGTAGCCGTTGAAGCCGCGGGCGCTGATTGCATACTCGACGGAATTGACGCGCTGGACGTTCAGATTGGGCGCGAGACGCAGGACCTCGGGCAGGCTGGTCGCGCCGGAACGGCGGATATCCTCGCTGGAGATGACGTAGATGGCGGCGGCGGCGTCGGCCAGGGCCTGGGGCCGGCGCGACACCGAGGTGACCTCGACCTGGGCCAGGTCCTCGAGCGACAGACGCGACAGGTCCTGTTCGTCGGGAACGCCCTGGAGCGGAATTCCGGCCGGATCCTCACCCGCCGACGCGGTCGCGGGCAGAGCCAGAAGAAGGGCCGCCACACTCGCCGCGCACCGCAGATTTGCTGAAAACAAAGCCCCTCGCCCCCGAAGCGTCGCCGCAAGATTCGACGTGAAACGCGGGGATGGCTGATCGGTTGCACGGCTCAAGCAGAGAGCCGCTGCGTGCGCGAAAGTCAGGCAACGAAAAGGGCGGAGCCATTCCTGGCTCCGCCCTTCCCTGATTCAGTCGATGGATGGCGGACCTAGAAGTCCATGCCGCCCATGCCGCCCATGCCGCCGCCCATGTCGGGGGCGCCGCCGGAGGCCTTCTTCGGCGCGTCGGCGACGGCCGCTTCGGTGGTGATCAGGATCGAGGCCACCGAGGCCGCGTCGGTCAGGGCGGTGCGGACCACCTTGGCCGGGTCGATCACGCCCATGGCGACCAGGTCGCCATACTCTTCCGTCTGGGCGTTGAAGCCGAAGGTGGCGGAGGCGTTCTCCAGCACCTTGCCGACCACGATCGAGCCTTCGACGCCGGCGTTTTCGACGATCTGACGGATCGGGGCCTGGATGGCGCGGCGGATGATGGCGATGCCGGCCGTCTGGTCGGCGTTGTCGCCCTTCAGGCCTTCCAGCGCCTTGGTCGCCTTCAGCAGGGCGATGCCGCCGCCGGGGACGATGCCTTCTTCAACGGCTGCACGCGTGGCGTTCAGGGCGTCGTCGACGCGGTCCTTCTTCTCCTTGACCTCGACCTCGGTCGAGCCGCCGACGCGGATGACCGCGACGCCGCCGGCCAGCTTGGCCAGACGTTCCTGCAGCTTTTCCTTGTCGTAGTCCGAGGTGGTGTCCTCGATCTGCTTCTTGATCTGGCCGATGCGGGCCTCGATGGTTTCCTTCTCACCGGTGCCGTCCACGATGGTGGTGTCGTCCTTGGTGATGGTGACCTTCTTGGCCTTGCCGAGCATGTCGAGGGTGACGTTCTCGAGCTTGATGCCCAGGTCTTCCGAGATCACCTGGCCGCCGGTCAGGACGGCGATGTCCTCCAGCATGGACTTGCGGCGGTCACCGAAGCCCGGCGCCTTGACGGCGGCGACGCGCAGGCCGCCGCGCAGCTTGTTGACCACGAGCGTGGCCAGGGCCTCGCCCTCGATGTCCTCGGCGATGATCAGCAGGGGACGGCCCCTCTGGACCACGGCTTCCAGGATCGGCAGCATCGACTGCAGCGACGAGAGTTTCTTCTCGTGCAGCATGATGAGCGGCTCTTCGAGTTGAACCTCCATCTTGTCGGCGTTGGTGATGAAGTAGGGCGACAGGTAGCCGCGGTCGAACTGCATGCCCTCGACGACGTCCAGTTCGGTCTCGGCGGTCTTGGCTTCCTCGACCGTGATGACGCCTTCGTTGCCGACCTTTTCCATGGCCTTGGCGATCATCTCGCCGACTTCGACGTCGCCGTTGGCCGAGATGGTGCCGACCTGGGCGATTTCGGAGTTGTTCGAGACCTTCTTGGCCGAGGCCTTGATGTCGGCGAGGACGGCGGTGACCGCCTTGTCGATGCCGCGCTTCAGATCCATCGGGTTCATGCCGGCGGCCACGGCCTTGAGGCCTTCCTGGACGATCGACTGGGCCAGAACGGTCGCGGTGGTGGTGCCGTCACCCGCCTTGTCGTTCGTCTTCGACGCGACTTCGCGGATCATCTGGGCGCCCATGTTCTCGAAGGCGTCCTCCAGTTCGATTTCCTTGGCGACCGAGACGCCGTCCTTGGTGGAACGGGGCGCGCCGAAGGACTTCTGGATGACGACGTTGCGGCCCTTGGGCCCCAGGGTGACCTTCACAGCATTGGCGAGGACATTGACGCCGCGCAGCATCTTGTCGCGCGCGTCAGTGTTGAACATTACGATCTTGGCGGCCATGGTGGGCGGCTCCTAACTAGATGATTTCTTGAGAATAAGGGTCGACGCGGGTGCTTAGGACAGCACGCCCAGGACGTCGGATTCCTTCATGATGATCAGGTCTTCGCCGTCGACCTTGACCTCGGTGCCCGACCATTTGCCGAACAGGATGCGGTCGCCGGCCTTCAGCTCCAGGGCGTTGACCTTGCCGCTGTCGTCACGGGCGCCGGGGCCGACGGAGACGACTTCGCCTTCCTGGGGCTTTTCCTTGGCCGTGTCGGGGATGATGATCCCGCCCTTGGTCTTGGATTCTTCCTCAACGCGCTTCACGAGCACGCGGTCGCCGAGCGGACGAAACGCCATCTGATTGTCTCCCAATGGTAACGTGTGATCCCCGGGCGCGGCTGTTTTGGCAGCCGACAGGCCCGAGTGCTAATCGCGAGGGGCAAATAGGTCTGGCGGCCCCGCTGGTCAAGGGCTGGAGGGGCGTCTGCGCGCGATGAACGACGGATGAACGAAGGTCTGTCAGGCCGTTCAGCCAGCAGGGCGCAGGGTGATCCTCGAAGCCGCTTCTTTTGACCGGCGCACCCAAAAGGGGGACCTGCGATGACCAAGACCAAGATCATGACCGGCGCTGCGGGCATTCTGGCCCTGACCCTGCTGGCGGCGCCCGCCGCGGCCCAGAGCCGCTATGACCGCGACCACCGCGATAACGACAGCGGCGAGGATGTCATTCTGGGGGCCGTTGTCGGCGCTCTGGCCGGCGCCCTGATCGGTGATGGCGACGGCAGCTATGTGGTCGGCGGCGCCCTGGCCGGTGCGGCGCTGGGCGCGGCCTCGAACAATGGCGACGGCTGCGAATACTATCGCGGCGGCCGTTGCTATCGGAACCAGGGCCACTGGGAGCGCGAGCACGGCATCAACAGCCGCGACCGCGACTACCGCTATGACCGTCGGGACGATCGCCGTGACGACCGCAGCGACTACCGCCGCGACCGTCGTGAGGACCGCCGCGACGACCGCGACTACCGTCACGACCGCCGCTGGTAAGCGACGGCCGCAGGGACAATGATGGGGGCGGCTCCTGCGAGGGGGTCGCCCATTCTACGGCCGATTCAGGCGCTGCAACAGCGCTACCGTAGACGGATCCAGCCCCGCGGAAGGCGCGCCCGCCGCCACATCCTTCAGGATCGCCCTGGCCAGCACCTTGCCCAGTTCGACGCCCCACTGGTCGAAGCTGTTGATGTCCCAGATGACGCCCTCGACGAAGGTCTTGTGCTCGTAAAGGGCGAGGAGCGCGCCGAGGCTCTGCGGCGTGACGCGGTCCATGACGATGGTCGTGGACGGGCGATTTCCGGGGAAGGCGCGGTGGGGGGCGAGGCGGTCGGCCTCGGCGGCGTCCATGCCGGACGCCAGCATCTCGGCGCGGGCCTCGTCGGCGGTCTTGCCGAGCATCAGGGCCTGGGCCTGTGCGAGGGCGTTGGCCCAAAGGGGGCTTTCGGGCGTGTCGCCGTGCGTTTTCGCCACGACCACGAACTCGGCGGGGACGGTCTCAGGCCCCTGATGGATCTGCTGGAAGAAGGCGTGCTGGCCGTTGGTGCCGGGCTCGCCGAAGACGACGGGGCAGGTGCCGCGGTCAACCGTTGATCCGTCCCGGCGCACGCGCTTGCCGTTCGACTCCATCTCCAACTGCTGCAGGAAGGCCGGCAGGCGGCGCAGGACGTGGGCGTAGGGGGCGACGGTGCGGGCGCGGCGGCCGAGGCCGTCGACGTTGAACACCTGGGCCAGGGCCAGCAGCACCGGGGCGTTCCCGGCGAAGGGCGTCTCGAGGAAGTGGCGGTCCATCTCGGCGGCGCCGTCGAGCAGGCCCTGGAATGCCTCCCAGCCGAGGGCGATGGCGCAGGACAGGGAAACCGCCGACCACAGGGAGTAGCGCCCGCCGACCCAGTCGCGGAAGCCGAATGTGCGGCCGCAGCCGAAGGCGGCGGCCTTCTCCGGCGCGGCGGTGACGCCGATGAAGTGGGCCTGCATCCCGCCGCCGGGCAGGCCGGCCTTCAGCCACGCCTTGGCGGCTTCGGCGTTGGCCAGGGTTTCCTGTGTGGTGAAGGTCTTGGACACGACGATGACGAGGGTGGTTTCGGGGTTCAGACCCGTCAGGGCTTCGGCCATGTCGCGCGGATCGATGTTGGCGACGAAGCGCAGGTCGATGGCGGCCTGAAGCGGCCGCAGCGCATCCCACACCAGACGCGGCCCGAGGTCGGAGCCGCCGATGCCGATATGGACGATGGCCTCGAAGCGCTTGCCGGTCGCCCCGGATGCGCCGCCGGACCGCACGGCCTCGACATAGGCCTTCATCTCCGCGCGGACGGCCTCGACTTCGGCCGAGACGGGTTCGCCCAGCGCTTCGAAATGGCTGCCTGAGCGGGCGCGCAGGGCGGGATGCAGGACCGCGCGGCCCTCGGTGCCGTTGACCGCCTCGCCGTTGAACAGGGCCAGCTTGCGGGCGTGCAGATCGGCGGCCTCGGCCAGAGCCAGGCAGGCGTCGAAGGCCTCAGCCGTCCAGGCCTGTTTCGACAGATCGACTTGCAGGCCGGCGACGTCGAGGCTCATGCGGGACAGACGGTCGCGGTCGACCGCGAACTGATCGACGATGCGGGTTGTCGCGGCGGCCTTCGCGGCGCTGTCGAAAGCGGCCCAGGCTTTGGCGAGCGGATCGGACATGCGGGCTCCGGCGAGTGGTTAATAAGGTCTCGTTTACGGGTGGGGCGTAAGCCGGGTCCATCAATGATTTAGGATTAGCGTCATGTCCTGTGGTCTGGCCATCGCCACCGCCCTGTTGCTGAGCGATCCGAACGTGGCGTTGTCCGCCGCGCAGCCGGCGTTCGAGGCCGGGGTTCCGCCGTCCGTGGCGACCGAACCGTTCTTCTCCGACCTGGTCGAACGCGCTTCAGTGCTGAAGGCGCTGACCGACAGCTGGGCCGCGTCAGGCGCGGTCAATCAGCCCGGGTTCTTCACCAGCGAGGCCTTCGCCGGCTTCAAGGCCCAGGCCGGCGAACTGTCCGAGCGCGACATGCAGGGCCACATCATCCTCAAGGAGCGCGGCGCCGACGGCGACCTGAAATGCATCCTGCGCGGCATCTCCGAGGACATGCCGGGGCGGGTGACGGCGCTGGAGGCCGCGACCTCGGCCGAGGAACGGGCCGTAGCCCTGGCCGAACTGAGCCACCTGTTCGAGGACAATGTCGAAGTGATCACGGCGCCGCCCGCGCCTGAGGTCTAAGGGCCTAACGCTCGCGACGCGGTCGCTCGCTTCTTGAGGCCGTCTTGAGCTATTTCCCGCCGCTTGCGGCGAGCGCCTCCACCACCACCCCATCCGTCAACAGTTGCGGCAGGACGCGCGGCTGCGGCCGGCCCGGCGTGTAGAGCAGATACAGCGGCACGCCCGAGCGCCCGTGACGGGCCAGTTCGGCGGCGATGGCGTCGTCGCGGCGGGTCCAGTCGGCGACCAGATAGACCGCGTTCGTGCGCTGCATGGCCTGCGCCACCGCTGGCGAACCCAGCGCCGCGCCCTCATTGACCTTGCAGGTGACGCACCAGTCGGCGGTGAAGTTGACCAGCACGGGACGGCCTTGCGCCAGCGCCGCCTGAACCGCTTCCGGCGACCATGGCCGGGACGGCAGGGCGCTGTGGCGGGCCGACGCGACAGGCGTGGCCACAGTCAGGTGGGCAGCGACAGCGAGGCCGGCGGCGAGCGCGAAAACGGCCCAGGCGATGACGACGGGGGCGCGGCCCCTCTGCGTCCGGCCGGCGAAGACGAGGCAGAGGACCAGCGCCAGTCCGGCGGCGGCGAGCAGACCGGTCGCCAGCGGTCCCGCCTGCTGCAGGAACACCCAGCCGAGCCACAGGGTCGTGACGTACATCGGGAGGGCGAGGAGATTGCGCAGCCGCTCCATCCACGGGCCGGGACGCGGCAGGCGGCGGATCAGGCCGGGGGACAGGCTGGCGGCGACGAAGGGCAGGGCGAAACCGAGGCCCAGCATGGCGAACACCAGCAGCGCCATCGGCCAGGGCATGACCAGCGCGGCGCCCAGGGCGGAGGCCATGAAGGGGGCGGTGCAGGGGGCGGCCACGACCACGGCCAGAACCCCCGTGAAGAAGGCGCCCAGCCAGCCGGGCAGGCGAGACAGCGGCCCCGTGGCGGCGCCCTGCAGCCCCGCGCCCATGTGGAAGACGCCGGACAGGTTCAGCGCCACGGCCAGCATCAGCAGCGACAAGCCCATGACCATGGCCGAAGACTGCAGCTGGAAGCCCCAGCCGGCGGCCTGTCCGCCCGCGCGGATCAGAAGAATGGCGCCGGCGAGGGCAAGGAACGTGGTCAACACTCCCGCGAGGAAGCCGAGGCCGTCGCGGCGGGCGGCGGCGGGATCGCCGCTGACCCCCGCTAGCGCCGCCGCCTTCATGGCCAGGATCGGGAAGACGCAGGGCATCAGGTTCAGGATCAGCCCGCCGATCAGGGCGAACAGGGCGGCCTGCAGGAACGGGAGCCAGCCGGTCCTTTCAGTCTCCATGGTCAATGCGCCGTCGCCTGATGCGCCGTTCAACGGTTGACCGGGCTCGGCGGTGATCTCGAAGGCGCCGATGTCTGTGGCGATGACCCCGCGGATGGGACCGGTCACGCCGTCGGCGGCCAGTTTGCGCCCCGGCTGGAGCCGCAAGGTCAGGCCGTTCGGCCCTCGCAACCCCGTCTGCGGCGCCGGATGGTCGATGACGCGCGGCTCATAGGGGAAGAAGCTGGCGCTGTGGACGCCAAGCGCCAGCGGGCCGCCCGTGGCGGTGATCGTCAGGACGCCGTCGACCCAGGTCGCATGAGCCTTGATCCCGGCGGGACGGGGGGCGGCTTCCAGTACGCGCTGGATCTCCGGGCCGTCGCGCGTCAGGGGCGGCGCGCCCTCGCGAATGGGCAGCTCCAGTTGCAGGGTCAGCGGGTCCGGTACGCACATCTCGGCGCTGCAGACCAGGAACAGGGCGTCTACCTTGAGCGACAAGGTCTCGCCGACCCGCGCTGTGGCGGGAATCTCGATGGGAGCCGGCAGCCATACCTCACCCGAATAGCCGTAGTTCATCAGCCCCTGCACCGGCTGGCGCTCGGGCAGGGGCCAGACGATCTCGCCCGCCGTGACGCCGGGGGGCAGGGACCATGTCAGGGTCGTGGCCCCGCCGCTGTCGCCGGGATTGCGCCAGTAGGTGTGCCAGCCCTTCGGAATCCGCTGGCGCACGGCGACCACGACGGTCGAGCCGGGCGCAGCCCAGGCGGTCATGGAGACCAACTCGGCCTCGATATGCTGGCCGCGCTGGGGGCCGGCCGCCGATGTGAGGGGCGCAAACGTCTGGGCCTGAGCCGCCGGAGCGGTCAGGAGAACAATAGCCGAGGCGATGAGGATCAGAAGGCGGCGCACTGCCGGACCCTAGCCGTTCGGCGGGCCTGCTGTCATCGGGATGCGGCGATCAGACGCCTGACGGCCCAGGGATCAGCGGGGCGCGGCTTCGACCACCACCTCGGTGCGGCGGCGCAGCGGCTGGGCCACGCCGTCCGAGGTGACGGCGCCGGCGTCGCCCGCGGCTTCAAGCGAGAAGACCGGCATGGGCCACCCGGCGGCGGCCAGGGCTTCCGAGACCGCCACGGCGCGGCGCTCGGACAGGTCGCGGTTGGCCTGGCTGTCGCCTGTGGCAGAGGCGAGCCCCAGCACGTTCACCGACTTGATCTCGCAGCCCTGAAGCCGCGCGGCGTACAGGCCGATGGCCTCGCGCGCCGGTTCGGTCAGCCGGGCCTGGGCCTCGGTGAAATAGATGTCGAAACGCTGGGTCGAGCAGGCGGTCGAGGCCGTGACCAGCTGGTCACGGCGCCAGAACCGCTGGGCCGTCGAGCAGGCTGAAAGCCCGAGCGCCGCCACAAGAGCCGCAGACACCAACACGCGCGTGGTCGAGAGTTTCATGATCAGCCCCTTGCTCTTGCCGGAAGAACAGCGGTTGGACCGATATGGTTCCGCTTGATGGACCGAGCACAACGAAAGGGCGGCTTCCCGATCAGGAAAGCCGCCCTGGCTTGTTCAAACGTCGCGCCGCTTAGCGGTAGCGGCGGCCGTCCGGATAGTAGCAGTCGCCTTCGGGGTAGCAGTAGATGCCCCGGGCGTCGTCATAGCGCTGGTTGCGGCGGTCTTCGGCCGAACCCCGGGCCACGCCGGCCACGCCGCCGACGACGGCACCGATGGCGGCGCCGCGACCGGCGTTGCCGTCGCCCACGTTGTTGCCGATGATCGCGCCGGCCACGGCGCCGATGGCCGCACCCGCCGCGCCCTGGCGGTAAGCTTGAGTGTTGTCGCCGTCACTGGCGCAGGCCGAGGCCAGCAAACCGGCGCCGGCAATGGCGATAAGTGCCTTCTTCATGGTGAAATCCCTTGTCCCTTGTTCGCCCCGGTGGAGAGAACGCTGGATTATAGCGCAGGTTCCCGGCCTATCGTCACCGGTAAGATTGTATTAGGCTTGCTGGATCGCAGGACGCACCGAGGGAGGGGCGGTTCGGCGGTTCGTAATGGGGGTTTTTCTATGCGTTTTCCTGAACCTGTCCGCATGGCGGATGACGGCGCCGCATCTCCGGTGTGGGCCCGCAAGAGCAAGCGTGGCGGCGTGCCGATCATCGGCCTGCTGGTCACCCTGCTGGCGCTGTTCGGCGCCCTGACGGCGGTGCTGGGGATCAAGGAGCAGTCGGTGGCCGCCGGCGGCGCCATGATCGACGGCTGGATCTCCACCGGCTGGAACGGCGCCCTGAAGCTGGCCGGCAAGGCCCCTGAAGTGGCCGACAAGGCCGCGGAAGAAGCCGGCGAGGCCGCCGACAAGACCGGCGACGCCCTGCAAGCCGGGGCCGCATCGACGGCCGAAGAGCTGAAGAAGCAATAGCCAAGCTTTCTCCCGCTCCAGTCGGAACATAGGCCGGGGCGGGACGTTCGGCCCGGATGAGCGAAACCTTGGCCGCACCCGAAGCCCCCGGCCCATTGTCTGACTCGGGGCCGGAAGCGGCCGCTGAAGCGCCTGCGCTGACGACCCACGTCGCACTGAAGCGCGTCATCATGCTGGTGAACCCGCTGTCGGGCGGCGTCGGGCCCGACGCGACGGCCCAGGCCGAGGCCATCCTGGCCGAATATGACCTCGACGCGACGATCGTGGCGCTGGAAGGCGATACTTTCGACGAACAGGTCGAGGCGGCGATCGGGGCCTGCCCCGACGCCCTGCTGGTGCTGGCCGGCGACGGGACGGCGGGGACCATCGCAACCCGCGCCGGACCCAGGGGGCCGCTGGTCGCGCCTCTGCCTGGCGGCACCATGAACATGCTGCCCAAGGCGCTGTACGGCACCGGCGACTGGAAGGCGGCGCTGCGGCTGGCCCTGTCAGAGGGCGTCGACACTTCCGTGTCGGGCGGCGAGGTGGAGGGGCACGTCTTCTATTGCGCCGCGATTCTCGGCTCGCCCGCCCTGTGGGCCCCGGCGCGCGAGGCGGTGCGCGAGGGCAAGTTCAAACTTGCCTGGACCTATGCCCGCCGGGCGCTGAAACGGTCGTTCACCGGCCGCATGCGCTATTCGCTGGACGGCGGGACCAGCCGACGGGTCGAGGCCATGGTCTTCATCAGCCCGATGATCTCGCGCGCCATGGACGAGCCCGTGGGGCTGGAAGCCGCCGCCATGTCCACCCATGGTGCGGCCGAGGCCATCCGGCTGGCGGCCCACGCGGTGTTCGACGACTGGCGCAAGGACGCCGCCGTGCGCACCCGGCCGACGAAGCGGGCCGTGATCCGGGCCCGGTCGCGCATCCCGGCGGTGATTGACGGAGAGCCGACCTTGCTGGGACAGGAGGCCACGGTGATCTTCCGGCCCAAGGCCTTCCGCGCCCTGGCGCCTCTGCCGCCCGCCGCCGAGGACAGCGTCTGATGGGACGGGTGCTGCAGTTTTCGGACATTCATTTCGGCGTCGAGCATTCACACGCCTGCAAGGCGGCGGTGGATTATGCCCACGCCCAGTCGCCGGATCTGGTGCTGATCACCGGCGACATCACCCAGAAGGGCTATCCTGACGAGTTCGCCGCCGCCGCCGGCTGGATCGAAGCCATGCCCCGGCCGGTGTTCGTCACCGTCGGCAATCACGACGTGCCCTACTGGGACGTGGCGGCGCGGCTGTTCTGGCCGTGGAGGGCGTTCGAGACGGCGACCGGCCATCCGGCCCACGATCACCAGTTCCTGTCGCCGAAGCTGATGGTGCGCGGCGTGACCACCGCCCGCGGATGGCAGGCCAGGGCCAACTGGTCCAAGGGCGTTATCGACCTGAAACAGACGAGGAAGGCCGCCGAGGCCCTGCGTCAGGCGCCGCCGGGCGCCTTGCGCATCCTCGCCTGCCACCACCCCCTGATCGAGATGATCGGCACGCCCATGACCGGCGACGTGAAGCGCGGCGACGCGGCGGCGCTGATTTTCGCAGAAGCGGGGGTCGATCTGGTCATGACCGGCCATGTGCATGTGCCCTTCGCCCTGCCGATCAATCTGGGCGACGCCTGTTCCTATGCGGTCGGTTGCGGAACGCTGTCGAAACGCGAGCGGGGCGCGCCGCCCAGCTTCAACCAGGTGGATTGGGACGCGCACGAGATCACGGTCACGGCCATGGCCTGGCGCGGGGAAGGCTTCGAACCGGCCGAGACCTGGCGGCTGAGCCGGCGGCAGGACACCCGCCACGCGGCCACCGCGCCCGACCCGGTGGTCCCCGGCGACAAGGAAAAGGCCGCGGTCTGATCGACCGCGGCCTCATTCATTCAGACGGTTGGTCCGTCTAGATCCGTCGTCCCCTGCCCGTGATGAAATGCACGATCAGCAGGATGATGAAGACGAC
>JAZKHQ010000007.1:0-44600 GCA_040385285.1 Pseudomonadota bacterium | reverse complement strand
GGTCTGATCGACCGCGGCCTTCCTGGTGTTTGGGCCTATCGTTCGCGACTCGGTCGCTCACTGCTTGAGGCCCGGGGTCGGCGTTCGACGTCAGAGCGACGTGCCGCGCCCTCGACCCGTGATGAAATGCACGATCAGCAGGATGATGAAGACGACGAACAGGACATAGGCGATGTTCATCGACAGGCCCGCGACGCCGCCTGCGCCGAGAGCGCCGGCGACGAGCGCCAGAACGAGAAAAATGAGTGCCCAGCGAAGCATGGACGGTCCTCCAGAACATTGACGGGGACGGGACCGCCCACGCCTCTATCGGGACAGCCTCGCCTGCCCGATCAACGTTCCGGCGGCTTGGCCGTTCCGGAGGGCGGCTTCAAATGATGAAGGCCGGAGATCAGGCCTCGTCGACCGGGGCCTTCGCCTTGCGCGGCGCGCGCTTGGGCTTGGGGGCCTCCTCGGCCTCTGCGGCGGGGGCCGTAGAGCGAGTCAGGAAGCCCGGCAAGGCCGCGGGCGCGTCGTCGGCGTCACGAACCGCGCGTTCGGCGCGGGGCTTGCGGGCCGGCCGCTCTTCGGCCGGTTCCGGTGCAGCGTCCGCAGCCGGAGCGTCGGCTTCGCCGCCTTCGGCCAGACGGCGGGCGTCGCGTTCGGCGTTGCGGCGCTCCCAACGTTCGCGGCGGGTTTCGCGGGGCTGACCGTCGGCGCGGGGCTGTTCGGTCTCGGCGCGAGGCTCGCGGTCTTCGCGCGGCGCGCGGTCGCGGGGATCGTTGTTGCGCTCGCGGTTTTCGCTGCGGTCGCGCCATTCGCGGGGCTGCTGGCCGTCGCGGTTCTGCGCGTCACGATTTTGAGTGTCGCGAGGCTCGCGCGGTTCGCGGGGCTGGCCGTCGCTGTCGCCCTGGGGCTGGCTCTGCTGGTTCAGGCGGGCCTGTTCCGCGGCGTGGGCGGCCATGATGGCGGCGGCCTGGGCGCCCGATTCGTCCTCGAAGTCGATGTCGAAGCCCTGGTTGGACAGCTCGCGGGCCGCGATCTCCGACACTGGGCGCGACGGCTGGAGCGCGCGCAGGACGCGGAAATAGTGTTCGGCGTGCTGCATGTAGTTTTCGCCAAGCACCCGGTCGCCGCCCGCTTGGGCGTCGCGCGCCAGTTGCAGATAGCGCTCATAGACGGTCTGGGCGTTGCCCCGGACCTTGATGTTTTCGGGGCCTTGCGAATCCCACGAGCGGTTCGGATTGGCGTTGTTGTTATTGCCGCCGCCACCGGCGCCGCCGGGCTTTCTGTTGCGTCCGCGTTGACGCTTCATGCCCTTGAAATCTCTCATTAGACGCTACCGTGCTGTCTGAGGAGGAGGACCCGTCAGGTCCGTCCGTCTTCGTTTTCCGCTTCGCGCGAGGCCAATCCCCGCTGACGATGTTGTCGGAAATCCGTTGTCCCCCCGTGGTCCGCCGGGCGACCGGCCCGACCGTCACTGCCCTGATGCGCGCGTGGAAGGACCGGAAGCGGTCCAAGGCGTGCGTTTGGGTGGGAGACAGACACAGACTTAGCGCGGGTCGGCGCGCTTTCCAAGGGGTTAGTTGGTCACAGGGTGACGGGCGCCGCGCGGGGGTCCGGGCCGTTGGTGACCACGCGGTTGCGGTCGCCGAGGTCCTTGACGACCTTCACGTCGGCGAAGCCGGCGGCCTGGAACAGGGCCTCGACGGCGGAACCCTGGTCCCAGCCGATTTCGACCGCAAAAATCCCGCCCGGCTTCAGGATGCGCATGATCTCGGGGGCCAGCAGGCGATAGGCCTCCAGCCCGTCCGGGCCGCCGTCCAGCGCCAGGCGCGGATCGTGGTCGCGCACCTCGGGGTCGAGACCGTCGATGTCGGCGCTGGGGATATAGGGCGGGTTGGAAACCACCAGATCGAAGCTGTGGTCCCCGAACCCTGCGGCCCATTCGGTGCGCAGGAAGGCTGCGCGATTGTCGAGATCGAGGCTGGCCGCGTTCTCCTTCGCCACCGCCAGCGCCTCGAACGAGATGTCGGTGCCGACGCCGCGCGCCGCCGGCCGTTCGGCCAGCACCGCCAGCAGGATGGCGCCCGAGCCGGTGCCGAGGTCGATCATCTCGAAGGCGCGGCCGGGCTCGAAGGCGGGCAGGACGACGTCGAGTATGGCCTCGGTGTCCGGGCGCGGGCTGAGCACGTCGGGGGTGACGTTCAGCATGATCTTCCAGAAGCCCTTGCGGCCCAGGATGCGCGACACGGGCTCCCGCTTCAGACGGCGTTCGATCATGGCCTCATAGGCGGCGACGGTCTCGACGGGCAGGACGCGGTAGGGGTCGGTCAGGATGTCGGCGCGCGACACCCCGGCGGCGACCTCCAGCAACAGGCGGGCGTCGATCGAGGGGCTGTCGATGCGCCCGTCCTTGAGGCGGGCCTGGGCGCCCTTCCAGGCGGTCAGCAGGGTCTGGGTCATGAGCGGTCCAGTGCCCCATGCGTTCGCGGCGGGCAAGCGGGGAACGGAGAGGCCAGCTTGGCCGTTGCGGCCTGATGCAGAAGCCTTCCCCTTTCAAGCCTAATGACAAGACCGGCGGCGCGGGCCGGGCCTGGCGGATGATGGCGGCGGTCGCGGGGGGGCTGGCGGCGGGGGCGGGAGCCATCCACCTGCTGCATCGCACCGGCTACCGCTATGGCGTCGATCTGCGGCGCTTCAAGCCCGATCCACTGCCCCCCAAGGCGCCGACGCCCGAGGACCATGATGCCCGCGAGCCGGGGCGCGGGCGTCTGGCGCTGCATCCGCACCACATTCCGCACAAGGGCTGGATCGACATCGGCTGGCGGGTCAGCGCAGCCTATTTCGGCGACCGCGTCGGATTCGTGGCCGGGGGCGTGACCTTCTTTACCGTGCTGTCGCTGTTCCCGACCCTGGCGGCCTTCGTCACCGTCTATGGGTTGTTCGCCGATCCGGCCGACGCCTGGAGCCGGCTGCAGTTCCTGTATTCGGTGCTCCCCGCGCCGGTGGCGGGCTTCCTCGGCGGCGAGATGCAGCGGCTGGCCGAGAATTCGAACACCCAGCTGACCTTCACCCTGTTCTGGACCCTGGCCCTGTCGCTGTGGACGGCGAACGGGGCGATCAAGGTGCTCTTCTACGGGCTGAACGTCGCCTATCACGAGGTCGAGAAGCGCAATCTGGTCAAGTACAACCTGACCTGCATGGCCTTCACCCTCAGCGGCCTGACGGCGGTGCTGCTGTCCGCCGCGCTGGTGGTGGGCGTGCCGGTGGTGCTGGCGGTGTTCGGGCTGCAGGACGAGTGGGATCACCTGGCGCCGCTGCGCTGGCCGGTGCTTTTCGTGATCTATGTCGCGGCCCTGACGGTGATCTACCGCTTCGGCCCGTGCCGGCAGAGGGCCCGGTGGCGCTGGCTGACGCCCGGGGCGGTGTTCGCGGCGGTGCTGAGCCTGACGGTGTCGTTCCTGTTCAGCTGGTATCTGACGACCTTCGTGCGGACCGACAGCTACGGCCCGCTGGCGGCCTTCATGGGCTTCCTGCTGTGGATATGGCTGACCGTGCAGATCATCCTGATGGGGGCCGAACTCAACGCCGAGATCGAGCACCAGACGGCCATGGACACCACAACCGGCGATCCCCGGCCGCTGGGCGAGCGTGGGGCTGTGGTGGCCGATACGGTGGGGCCGAAGCGCGGCTCGCCGGCGGCCCTGGCCTTCACCCTGAAACACGCCGAAGCCCTGTCCGACAGGTTGATGAAGCGGCGCGTGGCCAAGCTGCCCAGGGAAGAGCCGCCCGGGGAGGGCTAGGCGATCTCGACCTCGTGCAGGCCGTAGCCGAGCGGGCGCGGGTCGCCTGAGGCGCCGACCGCCGTCGGGGCCAGGGGCGCAGGAGACCGCAAGCTGATCCACAGGGTGCGCTCGGCCGCAGTCGGATCAAGCGCGAACAGCAGGTCGCGGGCGCCGCCGTCGCCGTCCAGGGCGGCCTCGCCCAGCGGCTGGCCGTTCAGCAGCAGGGTCAAAGGAAGGATCGGTCGGCTTTCTGGCAGGAAGGCGCTGAGACGCAGACGCAGCCGGGTCGGATGGACGCCACCGGGCAGGATCAGGCGCACGGCGGCCGCCTCCCGCGCCGACCAAGCCCCCCATGCCTCGGCCGGATGGAAGCCGGTCAGGGACAGGGTCGGATCGCCGGGCTGCGCGACGACGCCGGGTGTGAGCGGCTGCAGGCCGCTGTCCAACCGGGCCATGGCGGCGTTCAGCGCCTCCCGTTCGGTCGCCCAAGCGGTCGGGACGCGTCCGGGATCCCAGGTTTGCAGGTGAGCGGAAAGGGCAGCGCCCCACGTCTCGGCGTCAGGGGCTGGTGCGTGCTCGGCGATCAGGCGGCTGTACAGGTCGACCCAGGCGGCGGCCCAGACGTCCAGCCCCGCCTCGCGCCGAACCTTCACCCCAGTGGCCGCCGCGCCCAGCGGGTCGTAGCGGTCGATCTCGGCCCCGACTGTCTCGGCGGTCAGGGGTTTGTCCAGCAGGGCAAGGCCGAAATTCTCGCGCCGCATGGCGGCATAGGCTTCGGGCGTCGCCATGCCCGCGAGGCCGCGCCCGTCACAGACGACCACGGAGCGAAGACAGGCCAGGGCCTCGAGCGCGGACAGGGCGCTGGCGAACACCAGATCATAGCCGGGCAGCAGGGCCTCGGGCGCAGCCTCGATGCGGCCGACGGCGGCGCCGACGATATCGAGCTTGATCTTGCGCGCCTGGCAGGCGGCGATGACCGCGGGCAGGTGGGCCTGGTTCTTGGCGAAGGCGAGGGCCTTGCGCGGTTTCTTCGGCAGGGGGCCGCCGGGCTGGAAGCGGTCGGTGTCGACGCCGTTGGGTATGACCGAAACGGCGTCGGCGGGCGCGCCGTCCTCGATCAGGCGCTGCGCGAACCGCTCGCTGACGCCGACGAAGGCGCGGATGTTGGGCAGCCGAGGCGGCGTGTCGTGCCAGGCCACGGCGTCATGGCAGACAAAGACGGCGGGCGTGTCGGGAAAACGGGCGGCGGCGACCCCTGTCTGGATCACATGATGCCCGTGGATGACGTCAGGCTTTTCGGTGATCTCGGCGATGTCGCTGACGACCGGCACGCCGGCGGCTCGCAGTTCCCCGGCGATGGGACCGGGGCGGGGCGTATAGACCGTCGGCGCATGGCCCGCGCGCTTCAGGGCCAGGGCCAGGTCGCGGGTGACGATCTCTGTGCCCGTGCGGCCCGCGAGCGTCAGGTTGGTCATCAGGACGCGCAGGCTCATCGCCTCATCTCCATCGGGACGGCCTCCAGCCGGGCCGAAAGCGCCGCCACGATTGGC
Source organism: Pseudomonadota bacterium (assembly GCA_040385285.1). Classification (GTDB taxonomy): domain Bacteria; phylum Pseudomonadota; class Alphaproteobacteria; order Caulobacterales; family Caulobacteraceae; genus Brevundimonas. Next base: position 39,283 of record JAZKHQ010000007.1, on the reverse strand, counting down.
GCCATATGGCTCCAGCGCAGACATTCCGCATAGATCCCGGCGGCGACCCGGCCCTCGCCCCAGATTTCGTACCAGGGCGGCGTGGTTGTCGGCAGCAGTTCGCCCAGCGGCAGGGGGCGATGCAGCGTCTCCCGGGCGAAGGCTGCGTCGCCGGCGGCGGCTGTCAGGCCCGCGACATCCTCCGCGATCTCGGGATAGCGGGCGATCAAGGTGTGCTTCTCGGACAGTTCGTCCGGGGATAGATCGATGACCTCGGCCAGAGGTCCGTCCGGGGCGTGGGCGAGGCCGCCCAGCACCACCGGATAGTCGAGGAATCGCGAGCCGGCCTCCGCCGCTGCGACACGGGCGATCAGGTGGGTCAGGTCGTGCACCGGATTGTAGTTCTGCCACCCGTCGGCGACGACCGTGGCGACGGACGCAAAGGCATCCCTTAAGGTGTCGGCCAAGGCTAGGAAGAGCGTCGGGTCACGGGCCATGATGGCGGCGTAGAGATCGATGTCGCAAGCCGCGCCGAAGGGTTCACCCGCCGCGCCGCCCAGAGTCTCGACCACCGCGTGGCTGGCGGCGATGCGCGCCTCCGACCGGCCTGAGCGTGAACCGCGCGCCGTCACGAATACTGTGGGCCTCGTCCGCCGCACCCAGGCCGACAGGCGCAGCTCATGACCCGGATGGGCGACGACGAGGACGGTGGTCACCCGAACTCCGCTTCCAGATCGGCCAGACGCGCGGCCTGGTCCTCGGCGATCAGGGCGTTGAGCATGGGGTCCAGGTCGCCCTCGAGGATCTGGGGCAGGCTGTGGAGGGTCAGGCCGATGCGGTGGTCGGTCACCCGGCCCTGGGGGAAGTTGTAGGTGCGGATGCGTTCCGACCTGTCGCCGGAGCCGACCTGCGATTTGCGGGCGTCGGAGCGGGCGTTGTCCTTGGCCTGGCGCTGCATGTCGTAGAGGCGCACGCGCAGGTTCTTCATCGCCTTGTCGCGGTTCACATGCTGGGACTTCTCCGAGCTGGTGGCGACGATGCCGGTGGGCAGGTGGGTGATGCGCACGGCCGAGTCGGTCTTGTTCACGTGCTGGCCGCCGGAGCCGGAGGCCCGGTAGGTGTCGATGCGGATGTCCTTGTCGGCGATCTCGATCTCGACATCCTCGACCTCGGGCAGGACGGCGACGGTGGCGGCCGAGGTGTGGATGCGCCCCTGCGCCTCGGTGGTCGGCACGCGCTGGACGCGGTGGACGCCGCTTTCGAACTTCAGCCGGCCGAAGACGCCGTCGCCGGTGACGGTGGCGATGATCTCCTTGTAGCCGCCGGCGTCGCCCTCGGTGGCCGAGTCCAGCTCGACCTTCCAGCCGCGGGTGGAGGCATAGCGGGAGTACATGCGGAACAGGTCGCCGGCGAACAGGGCCGCCTCGTCGCCGCCGGTGCCGGCGCGGACCTCCAGAACGGCGCTCGCATTCTCGTCGGCGTCGCGCGGGGCCAGCAGCAGGGCCACGTCGCGCTCGGCGTCGGGCAGGCGCTCCTTCAGGGCCTGGAGCTCCTCGGCCGCCATTTCGGCCATTTCGGGATCCGACGCCATGGCCTCGAGGTCGGCCATCTCGGCGCGGGCGCGGGCCAGGGCCATGACCGCGTCGGCCACGGGCTTCAGCTCCGCATGCTCCTTCGACAGGCGCACGATCTCCTGACCGTCGGTGGCCGCGCCCATGCGGGCCTCCACCTCATGGAAGCGGTCGAGCACCTGATCGAGCCGGGCCTGGGGCAGTCGCAAGGGTCTGAAAATCCTGATGGCGGAACGGGCGGGAGCAATAGCCCGAAGGCGTCGGACCTGTCGATGCGGGGATCACATCCGCGTCAGGCGGCTGGAACTATCATCGCGCAGAGCGTTGCCTTGAGCGTCGGCCCTCCCCGGCCGTCACGCATACAGGGGATGCATGGAGACCTTTCTGCTGTTCCTGGCCGTCGGGCTTGTGGCTCAGGCCGTCGACGGCGCCCTGGGCATGGCCTACGGCGTGATCTCCACCTCGGTGCTGCTGGCCTTCGGCGTGCCGCCGGCGACGGCTTCGGCCAGCGTGCATGGGGCAGAGGTTTTCACCACCGCCGCCTCGGCCGGCAGCCATGTCTGGCACCGCAATGTGGAATGGCGGCTGCTGGTCCCGTTGGCCATCGCCGGGGTCATCGGCGGCTGCATCGGCGCCTATGTGCTGGCCGGGGTGGATGGGACGGTCATCAAGCCGTTCGTGGTCGCCTACCTGGCGCTGATGGGGGTCTACATCCTGTACCGGGCTACGCGGGACCTCAGGCCCCGACATATTCCGCGCTGGTTCGCCGCGCCGCTGGGGCTGGTCGGCGGCTTCTTCGACGCCATCGGCGGGGGCGGCTGGGGCCCCACCGTCAGTTCAGCGATGGTGGGGGCGGGGCAGGAGCCGCGCCGGGCCATCGGCACGGTCAATACGGCGGAATTCTTCCTCACCGTGGCCATTTCCGCGACCTTCGTCTGGTCGCTGCTGAGCGGCCACTGGCGCGACGCCGAGGCGCTGGAGAACCACGCGTCCGCCGTGGCCGGGCTGGTGGTCGGCGGTCTGCTGGCCGCGCCCTTCGCCGGACTGATCGCCAAGCGCGTGCCGCGGCGGGTGCTGACCACGGCGGTGGGCTTCCTGCTGCTGCTGCTGGCGGCGTTTCAGGGCCTTCAGCTGGCCGGCGTGGTCGGCTAGGCCGGGGCGGTGTCCCTGAAGCTGGGCCGCGCCTCCAGCGCGACCTGAAGCGCCACAAGGTTCGGGCGGCCCGCCTTCCAGTCGATGTCCGGGTGGCGGAAGCTGATCCAGGTGACGGCGACGCCCACGGTGATGACGCCCATGTCCAGAGGATCGGGGCGAAGGTCCGCCGCCTCCAGCGTGTCGAGCGTGCGGTTCATCCCGGCGGTCCAGCGGGCGATCCACGAGGGCGAGCGCTCGCTTTCGGGACGGCGCATCTCCAGCACTCGCTTCACCCCCTGGTCGAGCAGGGCGTTCCCGAGCGTCTCGAGACGTTTGACCCGCAGCCGTTCCGCACCGTCGGCGGGCAGCAGACGCGGGCCGGAGCCGAGGCTGTCGAGATACTCGCAGATCACCGGGCTGTCCGAGATCGGCAGGCCGTCCATGGCGATCAGGGTCGGCACCTGGACGATGGGATTGGCGGCCAGCAACGCCGGGTCATCCGCATACGGATCGGCCACGACCTCGGTCACGGCCACGCCCCGCTCCCGCGCCACGATGCGGCACTTGCGGGCGAAGGGGGACGGGGTGGAGATGTAGAGCTTCATCGTCCGGATCTCAGGGCGCGACGCAGCGGTGGTCGCGGAACAGGGCCCATTCCTCGCAACGCCGCCCGTCCTCGAAGACGCAGACGCCCGCCTGGCCCGCGGGCGTGTTGCGGATCTCGGAGCGGCCGCCGTTGTCGATGCAGCTGACCGAGGCCGGATTGGCCATGCCGACGGCGGGAGCCTCGGGCGCGGGCGTCGGCGCGCAGCCCGTCAGAAGGATGAGCACGGCGGGCAGGGCGAAGCGCATGAGGTTTCCTATTCCGCCGCCTGAAGGGCGGCCTTTTCAGCAAGGGCGCGGGCGGCCTCGAGTTCGGCGGCCTTGGCTTCGACCCGGGCGACGATCTCGTCGATCATGCACTCGTTGGCCTGTTTGTGGGCGATCTTGCCGTTCAGATAGACCATGCCGGCGCCCTTGCCGCCGCCGGTGAAGCCGACGTCGGTGTAGAGCGCCTCGCCCGGACCGTTGACCACGCAGCCGATGATCGACAGCGACATCGGCGTGGTCACATGGGCCAGCTTCTCTTCGAGGATGCCCACGGTCTCGATGACATTGAAGCCCTGACGCGCGCAGGACGGACAGGCGATGATGTTGACGCCCCGGTGGCGCAGGCCGAGCGACTTCAGGATGTCGAAGCCGACCTTGATCTCCTCGACCGGATCGGCGGCGAGCGAGACGCGGATGGTGTCGCCGATGCCGGCCCACAGCATGCTCCCCATGCCGATGGCGGACTTGATGGTGCCGCTGCGCAGCGGCCCCGCCTCGGTCACGCCGAGGTGCAGGGGGCAGTCGATGGCCTCGGCCAGCTGCTGATAGGCGGCGACGGTCAGGAAGGGGTCGGACGCCTTCACCGAGATCTTGAACTCGTGGAAGTCATGGTCCTGCAGGATGCGGGCGTGGCTCAGCGCGCTCTCGACCATGGCCTCGGGGCAGGGCTCGCCGTATTTCTCAAGCAGGTCACGCTCCAGCGAGCCGGCGTTGACGCCGATGCGCATGGAGCAGCCGTGGTCCCTGGCCGCCTGGATGACTTCGCGGACGCGGTCGGGCGAGCCGATGTTGCCCGGATTGATCCGCAGGCAGGCGGCGCCCGCCTGGGCCGCCTCGATGCCGCGCTTGTAGTGGAAATGGATGTCGGCCACCAGCGGCACGCGCGACTCGCGGGCGATGGTCCGGAAGGCGGTCGTGGACGCCTCGTCCGGGCAGGAGACGCGGACGATGTCGGCGCCGGCTTCCTCCAGCTGGCGGATCTGCTCCAGCGTCGCCGCCGCGTCGGACGTCGGCGTATTGGTCATGGACTGCACGGTGATCGGGGCGTCGCCGCCCACGGGCACATTGCCCACCATGATCTGGCGGCTCTTGCGGCGCTCGATGTGGCGCCAGGGACGGATATGCGAGTGGTCGCTCATGCTGGCCGTCATATAGGCCATCACGCGTGGCGAAACCACGACGACCGGATGACGCGGATCAGCCGCCCGTCGAGATGGCGATCACGCCGGCCTGGGTTTGCGCCGGAGCCGCCGTCGGAGAGGCCTGGGCGGCGGCGGCTTGAGCCGCGGCCTCGGTGCGGGCGGCCAATTCGGAGGCGGCCTGGCGCGCCAGGGCCTGGGCCTGTTGCTGGGCGCGGGCGTTGAGCTGGGACAGGGGCGTCAGGGCCGCCTGCAGCGCGCCGCCGTGCTCGCCGTTCAGATAGACGTCGAAGGCGGTGGGATCGGACACGTCCACGACGGCCGACACGCCGGGGGGTGCGCGCCAGGCCTCGCCGGCGGCCAGCTGGCGAGCGAACAACACCCGGCCGTCGGCCATGCGCACGACGATGGAGGCGGCCTTGCGGGCCTGGATCACCACCTGGCTCGCGGTGGCGGCGGCGCCGTAGACCGCGCCGCGCGGATTGAAGGCGCGCTGCACCGGACCGGCGTTGCGGGCGGTCGCGGCGGCCACGGCCTCCGGATCCGTGGGGTCGATGCCGGTCAGCTGGGCCTCGAGACCCGGGGTGACATAGAGGGCGGGAATGGTCTGGTCCGGTGGCGCGGGCTGCGGCGCGCTGAGCGAGACGACGTGTCCGGACTGGCCCGGAACGGCGCCGAGGGTCCAGCTCTCGGGAATGGAGACGATGTCGGACGCCGCCGGGCGGTGCATCAGGTTGACGCGCTGGAACACGTTCCAGCCGACCACGGCCACGGCGATCAGGGCAATGGCGCCGATGATGCGGGGCGAATAGCGGCGCACGTCCTCGAAGGCCACGCCGACCGGCGCCTGAAGCGGCACGGACGGGTCCGGGCTCTCGCGCTTGAAGCGTTCGACCGCCAGCTGCTCGTCGAGTCCCAGCGCCGTGGAATAAGCGCGCACATAGCCGATGGAGAAGACGCGCGTCGGCAGCACCGACCAGTCGTTCTGCTCCAAGGCGACCAGATAGCGGGTGTGGACACGGGTTTCAGCGGACAGTTCGGCCAGGGACTTGCCCGAGACCTCGCGGGCCAGCCTCAGGGCTTCACCAAGAGTCGGGGCGGCGGTCACGGGAGGCACGACGTCCTTCCATTCGGGATGGTCCCGAAACTCCTGGGGGGCATCCCCCGCATCCAGAGCCATAACGCCCAACCCCGCACTCGGCGTGACCGTGGGTTCGATCCGCGCCGTACTCAACCAAGACCCGCCGGTTAGCATATCCGGATGACAGTCGTGGCCTCCCCCCGGAGACCGCGCATTCTCGTCTTGTGGATAACTCATTTGCCCAGCCCGATCAACGTATCGTTAACGCCGCCGGCCCGTCCCGGGACGGGACCGATCAGAGGGCGACGTTCAACTTGCGGGCCAGAGATTCCAGTTCGCCCCGGATCGAGCCGGCGGACGAGCCGATCAGGGCGTTCATGCCGCGCTTGGCGGCGGGCAGGTCGGTGGACAGGATCATGCGCTTGACCGGCCCTACGCCGCCGGCCGGGGCCGACAGGCGGGTGTATCCCAGCGTCAGCAGGGCGAAGGCCTCCAACGGCCGCCCGGCCAGCTCGCCGCAGACGGACACGGGCGTGCCGGTCTCGACGCATTTTTTCTGAATTTCCGCCAGGGCCCGGAGCGCGGGGGGCGACAGCGGATCGTAGCGGTCGGACACCAGCGGGTTCGTCCGGTCGGCGGCGAACATGTACTGAAGCAGGTCGTTTGTGCCGATGGAGACGAAGTCGGTCAGGGGCAGCAGGGCGTCCAGGTGCCAGAGCAGGCTCGGGCACTCGACCATGGCGCCTACTCGCAACAGGGCCGGCAGGGCGCGCCCGCGGCGGCGCGCCCATTCGCATTCCTTGTCCACCAGTTCGCGGGCGGCGCGGAATTCGTCCACCGTGGCGATCATCGGGAACATGACGCGCAGCTCACGGCCCGCGGCGGCGGCCAGAAGGGCCCGCACCTGCATGCGCAGCAGGGCCGGCCGGTCGAGGCCGAGGCGGATGGCGCGGCGGCCCAGAGCCGGGTTCTCCTCCCGCTCCGTGTCCAGATAGGGCAGGACCTTGTCGCCGCCGATGTCGAGGGTGCGGAAGGTGACCGGCTTGCCGTTCGCGGCGTCGAGCACCAGCTTGTAGAGCGCCGTCTGGGTGTTCAGCTTCGGCAGTTCCTCGGAGACCATGAACTGGAACTCGGTGCGGAACAGGCCGATGCCCTCGGCCCCGGTCTCCTCCATGTTCTCCAGATCGACGGCGAGACCGGCGTTGGTCAGCAGGGTGATGCGCGTGCCGTCCAGCGTCTGGGCCGGAACGTCGCGCAGGCTGGCGAACTCGGCCTGACGCTGGTTGCGCACGACCATGCGCGACTGCACCGCCGACAGCATGTCCGGCCGGGGGCGCAGATAGGCCTCGCCGGTTTCGCCGTCGACGATGACGAGGTCGTCTTCGCTGAGGCGGTCGCGCAGGCCCTGCAGACGGCCGACGCAGGGAATCTGCAGGGCCCGGGCGACGATGGCGGCGTGGCTGGCGGCAGAGCCTTCCTCGAGCAGCAGGCCCTTCAGCTTGTGGCGCGGGTATTCCAGCAGGTCCGCGGGCCCGAGGTTGCGGGCCACCAGGATGGCGTCGTCGGGCAGGTCGCGCTCGCCCGGCTTGTCGCCGGCGAGGATGCGCAGCAGCCGGTTGGCCAGATCCTCGAAGTCGTGCAGCCGTTCCTTGATGTAGGGGTCGCGGGCCTGGGCGAAGCGGGCGCGGTGCTCGTTGCGGACCCGGTCGACGGCGGCCTCGGCGGTCAGACCGCCCCGCACCGCCTCCTCCAGCGACCGGTTCCAGCCCCGGTCGTCGGCGAACATGCGGTAGGTCTCCAGCACCTCGAACGACTGGCCGGCCAGCTTGCCCTGGCCGCCGTCCAGCAGGGCGTCGATCGAGGCCTTCAGCGTGTTCAGCCCCTCGCGGAGGCGGATTTCCTCGACCTGCTGGTTCTCGGACAGCAGCCGCTCGGGCGGCAGCGGCGCTTCGTGCAGAACCACGTGGCCGTAGGCGAGGCCCTCGGCGAAGCGCTGGCCCTTGAGCCTTTCGGGCCGGTGCGGCGCCACCTCGACGTCGCGCAGCTCGTCCTGGGCCAGAAGTTCGCCCGAGGCGACTGTCTCGGCCAGGACCATGGCGATGGTCTGGATGTCCTCGACCTCGTCCTCGTCATAGCGGCGCTCGGCGCGGTTCTGGACGACGAGTACGCCGATGGCCCGGCCGCCGCGCAGCAGCGGGGCGCCGAGGAAGGCGTGGTACGGGTCTTCGCCGGTCTCGGGGCGATAGGAGAAGCTGGGGTGCGACGGGGCGTCCGACAGGCTGATCGGCTGGGCCAGACGCGCGACCTCGCCCACCAGCCCCTCGCCGGGACGCAGGCGGGTGTTGTGCACGGCCTCGGGGTTCAGACCCTGGGTGGCGAACAGCTCAAGCTCGCCCGAGGCGCGCCTCAGATAGATCGAACAGACCTCGGCCACCATCGACTGGGCAATGGTGCGCACCACCTTGTCGAGCCGCTGCTGGGCCGGAGCCGCTCCGGCCATGGCCTCGCGGATCTGGCGAAGGAGGTTGCGCGGCCCCCTCGTCGTCAATCCGCCAATCGGCATGGCCCCTCCGGTGTTCGACGCCCCATGTGGGCGCCGTCAAGCTTGTTTTCTAGACTGCTTCCAGTCCGTAGGCCGAATGTAGCGCGCGGACGGCCAGTTCCGCATACGCGGCGTCGATCAGGACGCTGATCTTGATTTCTGACGTCGAGATGGCCTGGAACTTGATCCCCTTGTCGGCCAAGGCGCGGAACATGGTCTGGGCCACGCCCGCATGACTGCGCATGCCGACGCCGACGACGGAGACCTTGGCCACGTCCTGGTCGACGCGGATCTCCTCGAAACCGAGCTGGTCCTGGGCCGCCCGGACCAGATCGGCGGCGCGGGCGGCGTCGCGGCGGCCCGTCGTGAAGGTCAGGTTGACCGCCCCCTCGCTGCGGGCCTGTGACTGGACGATCATGTCGACGTTGACGTTGGCGTCGGCCAGCAGGGTGAAGACGTCGGCGGGACCCTCAACCCGGTCCGCAAGGCCCAGGAGGGTGATGCGGGCCTCGTCACGGCTCATGGTCACGCCGGACACGATGCGTTTTTCCACGATTTCCTCCTCGTCGCAGATCAGGGTGCCGGCTTTCGGCGGCAGATTTCCGGCCGCATCGGGCTCGATGAAGCTGGACAGCACACGCACGGGCACCCGCTTGGCCATGGCCAGCTCGACCGAACGGGTCTGCAGGACCTTGGCGCCGAGAGACGCCATCTCCAGCATCTCCTCGTAGGAGACTTTTTCGAGGCGCCGCGCGCGGGATTCGATGCGCGGGTCGGTGGTGTAGACCCCGTCCACGTCGGTGTAGATGTCGCAGGGACAGTCCAGCGCCGCAGCCACCGCCACCGCCGAGGTGTCCGAGCCGCCGCGGCCCAGGGTCGTGATGCGGCCGTCGCGGGTGACGCCCTGGAATCCGGGGACGATGGCGATCTCGCCCTTGTCCAGGGCCGCGCCGAGAACCTCGCCCGGCACGTCCTCGATGCGGGCCCGGCCGTGGGCGTCGTCGGTCAGGATGGGAATCTGCCAGCCCATCCAGCTGCGCGCGTTCAGGCCCATGTTGCGCAGCGTCAGGGCCAGCAGCCCCGCCGTGACCTGTTCGCCCGAGGCGACGACGACGTCGTATTCGTCGTCCGACATCTCGATCCCCTGATCCCTGAGAATGGGGGCCGGGCGGCCGGCGCCATCGGTCCAGGCGACCAGTTCGTTGGTCTTTCCCGCCATCGCCGAGACGACCACCGCGATCTTGTGGCCTGCATTGGCCTCGGCGGCGACGATGCGGGCGGCGCGGCGGATGCGCTCCAGGTCGCCCATGGAGGTGCCGCCGAACTTCATCACCAGTCGTGTCGGGATGGGCCGCGTCATCCTGGCAGGTCGCCCTCGTCTTGCATGAAGCGCCGCGCGGGTTCATCCCACGGGGCATGGTCGCTTCTACCGACAGCCTGACGGCGCGCAAACCCCCAAGCTCCGCTGAATCCGGCGAGGGCGCGGCGGGGCCGTCGATCGATCCCGCCGACGTGGCGCGCTTTTCGGCCCAGGCCGCCGAATGGTGGGACGCGAAGGGGCCGTTCGCGCCCCTGCACCGGTTCAATCCGGCGCGGCTGGCCTTCGTGCGGCGTACAGCCATCGAGCATTTCGGCCGCGATGCACGAAGCCGCACACCCTTCGAAGGCCTGACCCTGCTGGATGTCGGCTGCGGCGGCGGGCTGATCGCCGAGCCGATGCGGCGGATGGGCTTTGATGTCACAGCCGTGGACGCCTCGTCCGAGAACATCGGCACGGCGCGGGCGCATGCGGACCAGACGGGGCTCGACATCGCCTACCGCGCGGCGACGGTCGAACAACTGGAAGCCGAGGGCTCGGGCCCGTTCGACGTGGTCCTGACCATGGAGGTGATCGAGCATGTGGCCGATCCGGAGGCCTTCGTGCGCGCCTGTTCGCGGCTGGTGAAGCCGGGCGGCCTGATGGTTGTGGCCACCCTGAACCGCACGCTGAAGTCTCTGGCCCTGGGCAAGGTCGCGGCGGAATACATCCTGCGCTGGGTGCCGGCCGGGACCCACGACTGGAGCCAGTTCCTGAAGCCGGACGAAATCCGCGCCATGCTGGCCGTGGAGCCGGTGACCGTGACAGGTCCGTTCGGCCTGAGTTACGACCCGCTGGCCGACCGCTGGAGCGAGGGGGCGGACGCCGGCATCAACTACATGATGGTCGCCACGCGAGACTGACCCGCCTTACCGCGATTTCACCTACCTTGCGGTGATGTAACGGGACTTCGCCAGCTTGGCCGTGGGATAGCGCAGTCATCCCCGAACCGGAGTCCAACCATGAAGAAGCTGATGATCCTGGCCGCCGTGGCCGCCGCCCTGACCACCTCCGCCTGCGTCACCGTGATCGGCATTGACGATGACGAGTACGGTTGGTCAGGCCAGAACGCCCAGCCGTTCGACGCCTCGCTGGAAGCCTGCCGCGACTACGCCGGCCGCAACCAGGGCACCCCCGCTTTCGCTGCCTGCATGGCGGAAAAGGGCTGGACGCGGGACTGACCCCCGGGCTTAGGCCGGGCAGCGGGCGTTGAGCTCGGCCCGGTCGAAGCGCCATTCCATGCTCTGGACCTGGCCGTTGATGTCGCCCTCGATGCGGGCGTGCAGGACGTCGCCCTCGCGCCGGTAGATGACCCGCTGCGGGAAGTCGTTTTCCGGGTTCGAGAAGACGGCGCGCGAGGCGCTGCTTTCCGCCAGCACGAACACCGTGGGCGGCGCGCCGCCCGGCTGGGCCACATAAGCGAAGCCCTGCGGCGTCATGCCGATGTGCGAGACCTCGAACGAGGGGCGGCCGTTGCGAGACACCGTCACCGCGCTGCCCACCATCAGCCCGGCGCGGGGATCGCTCCAGGTCTCGGACGCCTCGCGCCCGTCGGCGCAGTCGAGCCAGTAGCCCGCCATCCACGACAGGTCCGGTTCGGCCTGCGGCAGGATGAGGGCGGCGAGAGCGGCGGCGAACAGCATCGGCGGGTCTCCTGAAGGCGATGCCGGACCCTAGCCCAGCGGGCTCAACTCCGGCTTGTAGGATTGCGACGCCAGCGCCCGGGCCAGCTCCATCTGCTCCTTCGCCCAGGCCGTGGCCGTGCAGCCGAGGAAGCGGCGGAAATCGCGCGCCATCTGAGGCTGGTCGAAATAGCCGGCCATCAACCCCGCCTCGAGCCAGGTTTCCGCCTCGGGTCCGCCGTGAGCGGCATGATCGAAGACACGTCGGAAGCGCAGGATCGAACGCAACATGCGCGGCGGCATTCCGACCCGGTCGCTGAAGCGGCGCTGCAAGGCGCGCTGCTCCGCAGGCGAGCGGGAGGGCGGCGGCTGTTCCGCCTCGGCCGCCTCAACCTCGGCACGGACCACTGGATCGATGGACCAGCCGCCGGCGCGGCGGCAGGCGTCGAGGAAGTCGCCGAACATACGCGCCTGCGCCTCAGGGTAGCCCGCGAGCGGTTTCAGGCCCTTCAGACGCTCGACCATGTCCAGCCGCCGGTCGGTCGCCGCGTTCATGGGCCGGCCCAGCCAGTCACGGGCGCCGTCCGGCTCGAACCGGACGGCCACCAGTTCGACCGGCCCCACGGGACGCAGCGCCAACGGTCGTGTCATCTGGCCGGCGAACAGGGCCTGGGGCTGAAGGCGGAAGACGCCGTCCTCGCCCTGCTCCTCATACGGACGGCCGATGTCCAGGATCAGCTCGGGACAGCCGTCGGGCGCGATGCGCTGGATGTCGCCGGTCGGGTTCGGCGCCGCATAGGTCCAGATCGTGCGCACCCACGGCCGCAGGGACGCCGGCGGCGGAAACTCTGCATAGCGCTCGCCTTCTCCCCCGCCCCCGGCCATGCGTCAGTGGGCCTTGGCCGGATCCGGCGGCAGGGCCGGCAGGGGCGCGACGGGCACGCCGTCGTCCTTCAGCTTCTTCACCTCGGCGGGTGTCGCCTCGCCGTAGATTTCACGCTTCTCGGACCGGCCCTCATGGATGTCGCGGGCCTCGGCGGCGAAGGCGTCGCCGACGTAGTCGAAATTGGTCTCGACATGCTCCCTCACCTCGCGCGCCAGGGCGCCCATCATGGCCTGCATCGTCGCAGGCGTGTCCGGCGGGGCGCTGCGCTTCGTTCCGGCGACGGCGGGGGCCATGATCTGCTTCTTAACCTCGCGCGAGCCGCAGAAGGGGCATTCCACCAGCCCGCGCGCCGCCTGGTCGTCATAATCGGCGGACATGCCGAACCAGGCCTCGAAGCCGTGGTCATGCGCGCAGGTCAGGGCGTAGCGGATCATGAGGAGGCCGGGGCGAAGTCGCGGTCATGCAGCAGGGCGGGCACGGCCTGACGCGCGCGCTGCACGGCGTCGAGGTCGAGGGCGGCGAACAGCACGCCGGGTTCGTCATGATCCAGCCTGGCGATCACCTCGCCCCACGGCCCGACGACGGTCGAGCGGCCCCAGGTCTTGCGCCCGTCCTCATGCGTCCCGCCCTGGGCCGGGGCGAGGATGAAGGCGCCGGTCTCGATGGCGCGGGCGCGCAGCAGCGTCTCCCAATGCGCCTCGCCGGTCGGGACGGTGAAGGCGGCGGGGACGGCGATCATCGACGCGCCCGGCCCTCCCGTACTTTCTTTGGCCAGCTGGCGGAACAGGTGTGGGAAGCGGATGTCGTAGCAGACGGTCAGCCCCAGCCGGCCCCAGGGGGTGTCGGCGACGGCCGCCGCGTCGCCGGGGCGGATGTTGGCGCTTTCGCGATAGGTTTCGCCGTTGGGCAGGTCGACGTCGAACACATGCAGCTTGTCATAGCGGGCGACGATGGCGCCCGTGTCGTCGATCAGCAGCGAGCGGTTGGCGGCGCGGTCGTCGCCGGACGCGCCCGAGCGCACGATGGCCGATCCGACCAGCAGCCAGACCTTCAGCTCGGCGGCCAGTTTCCTCAAACCCAGCACGGCGACATCGGCGCCCTCGTCAGCGATGACCTCGCCGCGCCGGTCGCGGCGCTGCTCCAGCAGGTTCGTCCCCTCGGGCGTCAGGATGAATTTCGCGCCGCCCGCCGCGGCCTGCCGGATCAGGGGCTCGACATGGGCCAGGGCCGCCGCGGCCGTCGCCGGGGTCCGCGTCTGGATCAGGGCGATGTCGAGCGTGGTCGCCATCAGGCCGCGAGCAGGGGGTCGAGTTCGCCCTTGCGGTCGAGCGCCGACAGGTCGTCGGAGCCGCCGATGTGGCGACCGTCGATGAAGATCTGCGGGAAAGTCATGCGGCCCTTCGAGCGCTGGATCATCTCCTGCTTCTTCGCCGGATCGCTGGAGGCGACGATCTCGGTGAAGTCTGCGCCCTTGCGCTCGAGCAGGGCCTTGGCGGCGTAGCAGTAGCCGCAGCCGGGCTTGGTGTAGATGACGATGTCGGGCAACGGGGTCTCCTGAATCACTGAAGCCTATGTAGGCAGTTCTCTCGCACTGCGCACCCGGGCGATGACGGCCAGGTCCACGGCGCGGGCGCCGGCGTCGAGCAATGCGCGGGCGCAGGCCTCGGCGGTGGCGCCTGTGGTCAACACGTCGTCGACCAGAAGGATGCGGCGGCCCTTGATGCTGCGGCGCCCGGCCTCACTGACGGAGAAGGCGGCTTTCACGTTCAGGCGGCGGCCGCGCAGGCTCTTGCCGCCCTGGCTCGTGGTGGCGCGGGCGCGGTTCAGGGCGTCGGGCAGGTAGTCGAGGTTCGCGGCGCGGGCCAGCGGCCGGGCGATCTCCGCCGCCTGGTTGAAGCGCCGGGTCAGAAGCCGCAACGGATGCAGCGGCACGGGGATCACGGCGTCGCAATCGGCGGTCAGTTCGGACGCCGACCGGCCCAGCCAGCGGGCGAACAGGCCGGCGAACTGCTGCTGGTCGCCGTGCTTGAACTTCAGGATCAGGCCGCGCGACGCCTCGTCATAGACGCAGGCGGCCCGGGCGCGGGCGAAGGCGTAGGGCTGGGCGATGCAGGCGGCGCATCGGTCGGCGGCGAAGGCCCCGCCATCGGCCTCGAACCCCGCGCCACAGCCGTCGCAGACGGGGGCTTCCAGAAACACCACCCGGCTCCAGGCGTCCGGGGTCAGGCCGGCGGACGCCGTGGCCTCGGGGCTGTCGTGGGCCAGTGGCGGCAGGATCAGGTCGGCCAGCGATCGCCCGAACGCGGCGACACGCGGGCCGGGTTTCAATCGGTCGCGCCAGCCCCCATCCTGTAAGCTCATGACGCCCCCTCAGACATCCGGCCACCCAAACTCCGGCCCGCCCCTCATCTTCGACGCCTCCCGTCGCCGCGCCCGACTGGTCCGCGCCGTCCGCACGCTCGGTCAGGCCGACTTCCTGCACCGCCGCGCCGCGGAAAACGCGGTCGGCAGTCTTGAGGTGATCCTGCGCGACTTTCCGGTCGTCGTCGACCTGTCGGCCCTGCCGGGCGTGTTCGCGGAAGCCGTGGCCGACAGCGCGACGCCGCAGAGGATCGGCCCGGTGACGACGGCGGGGGATGGCGCGGCCCCCGGCGCCGCGCCGCTGGGCCTGCCGGACGGCGAGGCCGACCTGATCGTCAGCCTGATGAGCCTGCACTGGGCCAACGACCTGCCCGGAGCCCTGGCGCAGATCCGCCGGGCGCTGAAGCCGGACGGGCTGTTCGTCGGGACGCTGCTGGGCGCCGGGACGCTGAAGGAGCTGCGCGCGGTGCTGACGGAGTCGGAGCTGGAGCTGCGCGGCGGCGCCCAGGCGCGGGTCTCGCCCTTCGCCGACGGCTTCGACGGGGCCGGGCTGCTGCAACGGGCCGGGTTCGCCCTGCCGGTGGCGGACGTGGACCGGGTGACGGTGCGCTATCCCGACCTGTTCGCCCTGATCCGCGACCTGCGCGCCATGGGCGAGACCAATGTGCTGGCAGGGCCGGTCCGGCCGCTCAGCCGCGCCGTCATCGCCCGGGCGGCGGCGCTCTATGCGGAACGATACGCCGAACCGGACGGCCGCATCCCGGCGACCTTCGAGATCGTCCATCTGGCCGGCTGGGCCCCCTCCGAAACCCAGCAGAAGCCCCTGCCCAGGGGGTCAGCCAAGGTGCGGCTGGCGGATGCGCTGGGGGTGAAGGAACATGGATGCCGCGAAGACGGGACTTAACCGCCCATCGCGCTCCGGAGCGCGTTCATGGCCGTGTTGAAGATGCCGCTGCCCGTGCCGCCGAAGGCCGTCAGGGCCGACAGGATGACCAGAAACATCAGGGCCAGGATGATGCCGTATTCGAGCGCGGTCGCGCCACGTTCGTCACGCCGGAAGCGGGAGATGAAGCGTCGCATTCGGCCCTCCCCCTGAAAGAGCGGCGGTCAGAGCAGATCGCGCAGCCAGGCGACCAGCGGTTCATCGGCCGGCGGCATGGGATAGTCCCCCAGCCGGTTCGGCTTCACCCACGCAAGCGCCGCATGTTCGTGCTTCACGACCACGCCGGACCAGCGTCGGCACAGGTACAATGGCATCAACAGGTGAAACGAATCGTAAGCGTGGCTGGCGAAAACGAAGGGGGCGAGACAGGCCTCGGTCACGTCGATGCCGAGTTCCTCCTTCAGCTCGCGGATCAGGGCCTGTTCCGGCCGTTCGCCGGCCTCGACCTTGCCGCCCGGAAACTCCCACAGCCCGGCCAGCGCCTTGCCCTCGGGCCGTTGCGCGATCAGCACCCGCCCGTCCGGATCGATCAGGGCCACGGCGACGACGAGGACGGTGGGGAGCCCGTGATTCAACGGAAGATTGGGGCTCACGAGCGATAGTCGCCGTTGATCTCGATGTAGCCCTTGGTCAGGTCGCAGGTCCAGACGGTGGCCGAGGCCCGGCCCTGACCGACATCGACGGTGATGTCGATCTCGGCGTTCTTCATATAGGCGCTCATCTTCGCCTCGTCGTAGGTCGGCGACGGAGCCCCGTCGACAGCCGCGACGTGGGGTCCGAACCTGATCGCCAGACGGTCGCGGTCGACCGGTTCGTCGGTCTTGCCCACGGCCATGACGATGCGGCCCCAGTTGGCGTCCTCACCGGCGATGGCCGTCTTGACCAGGGGGCTTTCGGCGATCGACTTGGCCAGCTTGCGGGCTGAGGCGGGCGAGGCCGCGCCGTCCACCTGTATGCGCACGAATTTGCGCGCGCCCTCGCCGTCGCGGACCAGTTGGTGGGCGAGGTCGAGCATGACCTTGTCCAGCGCGGCCGAGAAATCCTTCAGCCGGCGGTCGCCGACCCGGCCGATGCGCGGCGCGCCGCTCGCGCCCGTGGCGACCAGCAGGCAGGTGTCGTTGGTCGAGGTGTCGCCGTCCACGGTCACCGAGTTGAAGGTGGTGCGGACGTGCAGGCCCAGCAGCGCCTTCAGCACCGGCGGCGCGATGGTCGCGTCGGTGACGATGAAGGCCAGCATGGTCGCCATGTCCGGCGCGATCATGCCCGAACCCTTGGCGATGCCGGCGATGCGGACGGTGCGGCCCTCGATCTCGCACTCGGCGAACGACCCCTTGGGGAAGGTGTCGGTGGTCATGATGCCCACGCCGGCGGCCGCCCACTGGTCCGTGGGGTGGGTGTCGCCGTCCAGCCTGGCCTCGATCTCGGGCAGGCGGGCGACGATCTTCCGGTCGTCCAGAACCACGCCGATGACGCCGGTGGAGGCCAGCATGACGTCACGCTGGCGGCAGCCGAAGCGTTTGGCGACCTCCGAGGCCGTGCGCCGGGCCGCGTCGGCCCCGGCCTTGCCGGTGAAGGCGTTGGCGCAGCCGGCGTTGACCACCAGGGCGCGGATATCAGACCCGCCGCCCGGCGCGTCCAGATGACGACGGCACCAGTCCACGGGGGCCGAGCCGACCTTGTGTTTCGTCAGCACCCCGGCGCAGGTCGATCCCCGCGCGAAGCGGAACACCACCAGGTCGTCGCGCTCGTGCTTGTAGAAGCCGGCGCGCCCCGTCGCGATTTCGACCCCGCCGATGGGTGGAATGGCCGGGAAGGGCACGGCTAGGGGCGACACGGCCAGCCCCGGCTTGCCCGGCGCCGGCGTCGCCGGTTCGGACGTCGACCGGGTCGTGGCGCGCTTTATGGCGGTGGTGATCGGCTCCAGCGCCTGTTCGATGGTCTGCTCGATAGAGGGACCCGTGCCCTTGGACTTGTTCGGCATCAGCCCGCCTTGGCCGGGGGTGCGGCGGCGGGGGCCGGGGCGGGCGTTGCGGCGGGGGGGGCGGAGGCCGGTTCTTCGGGTCGCGGGCCGGATTCCCCGTTCACCATCACCTCGACGTCGGCCTTGTCGCGCAGTTGCTGCAACAGCTGTCGCACGCCCTCATAGGTCAGGTAGCGCACGATCTGGGGCCGGGCCTGTTCCAGCGTCGGCGGGCTTTCCTTCCGCCGGTCCTCTACCCGCAGCACGGCCCAGCCGCCCTCGGTCTGGAACGGCCCGACCGTGGATCCCGCGGGCTTGTCGCGCAAGGCCGTGGCATAGGCGTCCGGCATCACGTCCGGGGTCGAATAGCCCAGGTCGCCGCCCGAGAAGCGCGTCGCCTCGTCCACCGACCGCTCCATGGCCAGGGCCTCGAAGGCCACGCCCCGGGCCAGCATGCCGATGACCGCGTCGGCCTCCTCCTTCGAACGGGACAGGATCAGGCGAACGCGGATCTCGTCGGAGGTCTGGGCCTGCCGGACCTGCTCCTGATACAGGGCCTCGACCGCCTTGTCGGACACGGCGCCGCTGACAACGGTCTCGACCAGCATGTCGCCGAGGATGCGCTGGCGCGTCGCCTCCAGCCTCCGCTGGGCCAGCGGGCTGTTGTCCAGACCGCGGCGCTCGGCCTCCGCGGCCAGCAGGGACTGGTCGATCACCTCGTCCAGCACCCGGCGGAACAGGGGCGAGGTGGCGTCGAACGGTTCGCCCTCGCCGATCAGCCCCTGCGCCACCGCCTCGCGGCGCACGTCGGAGGCCCAGATGGTCTCCCCCTTGATCCTGGCCACGGCGCGGTCGCCCGGTTCGGGCGGTCGGCCGTCGCCGCCGTTTCCGCCGCAGGCGGCGAGCGCCAGGGACGCGGCGGCCAGCACGACGGCCAGAAAGGTGCGCGAATGTCGCATGGGGGCGCTCCAATCCTTGCGGGAAGGGCGAATTGGCCGCGCCAAAAAGCCCCTCGCGTTGACAGGGATAAGGTCGGTGCTTAAGTCCCGCCTGCGCTCAAGTCGAGGGATTTTCGACCGTTCGCGCGGCCCTCGCGCGCGCCTTCGATCAGGAAGGCGACCGGGGCCGTCGTCCGGCCGATGATCCTGAGCAGCGCGCTTTCGCCGCCCTTCGGGACAGTCCAGAGCCTCATTCGTCGCTCGCTCCCGCCTTACGGAACGCCCATGCTCGGCTTCGCCAAGAAACTTTTCGGCTCGTCCAACGATCGCAAGGTCAAGGGCTTCATGGCCCAGGTCCTCAAGATCAACGCCCTGGAGGCCAAATACGCCGCGCTCAGCGACGGTGAGCTGCGCATGATGACCGATGCGTTCAAGGACCGGCTGGAGAAGGGCGAGAAGCTGGACGCGGTGCTGAACGAGGCCTTCGCCGTGGTGCGTGAGGCCTCCAAGCGCGTGCTGGGCCAGCGTCAGTACGACGTCCAGCTGGCCGGCGGCATGATCCTGCACGAGGGCGGCATCGCCGAGATGCGCACCGGCGAGGGCAAGACCCTGGTCGCCGTGGCCCCCGTCTATCTCAACGCGCTCGCCGGCAAGGGCGTGCACGTCATCACCGTCAACGACTACCTGGCGCGGCGCGACGCCGAATGGATGGGCCGCGTCTACCGCTTCCTCGGCATGGAGGTCGGCGTCATCGTCAACGGCCTGAGCCAGGGCCAGCGCCAGGCCGCCTACAACGCCGACATCACCTACGGCACCAACAACGAGTTCGGCTTCGACTACCTGCGCGACAACCTGGTCTACGACCGGCGCGAGATGGTGCAGCGCGAGCATCACTTCGCCATCGTCGACGAGGTCGACTCCATCCTGATCGACGAGGCGCGCACGCCGCTGATCATCTCGGGCCCGACCGAGGACCGCTCGGACCTCTATGTGACGGTCGATGCGATCATCAAGGACCTGATCAAGGACAAGACCACCTACGACCTCGACGAGAAGCAGAAGCAGGCGCTGCTGACCGAGGAAGGCTCCGAGCGGATCGAGCAGATCATGGAGGAGCGCGGCCTGTTCGCCGCCGACACCACCGGCCTGTACGACGCCGCCAACATCACCCTGGTGCACCATGTGAACCAGGCCCTGCGCGCCAACACCCTGTACCAGCGCGACAAGGACTACATCATCAAGGCCGGCGAGATCATGCTGATCGACGAGTTCACCGGCCGGATGATGACCGGCCGGCGCCTGTCGGAAGGCCTGCACCAGGCCATCGAGGCCAAGGAGGGCGTGAAGATCATGCCCGAGAACCAGACCCTGGCCTCGGTCACGATCCAGAACTACTTCCGCCTGTATTCCAAGCTGTCGGGCATGACCGGCACGGCCGCGACCGAGGCCCAGGAATTCCACGACATCTACAAGATGGACGTGCTGGAGGTGCCGACGCACCGCCCGGTGGTCCGCATCGACCACGACGATGAGGTCTATCGCACCGAGACCGAGAAGAACCAGGCCATCGCCCATCAGATTGCCGAGTGCCACCTGAAGGGCCAGCCCATCCTGGTCGGCACCGTCTCGATCGAGAAGTCCGAGCAGCTGTCCGAGATGCTCAAGACCTATGAGCACAAGGTCGAGATCGGCCGTTCGCTGAAGACCGCCTACGCCGGCAAGCCAAAGGAAGCCGAGAAGCTCGGCGATGCGGCGTATGACATCGTCTATGAGACCCGGCTGCGCGGCATTCCGCACAACGTCCTGAACGCCCGCGAGCACGAGAAGGAGGCCTTCATCGTCGCCGACGCGGGCCTGCCCGGCGCGGTGACCATCGCCACCAACATGGCCGGCCGCGGCACCGACATCCAGCTGGGCGGCAACCTGGAGATCCGTCTCCAGAAATGGCGCCAGGAACAGCGCAACATGGCGCTGGAGATCACTCCCGAGTCCGAAGCCGCCATCGAGGCCCAGTACAAGGCCGAGATCGCCGAGAAGAAGCAGATCTCCCTGGCCGCCGGCGGCCTGTTCGTGCTCGGCACCGAGCGCCACGAAAGCCGCCGCATCGACAACCAGCTGCGCGGCCGCACCGGCCGTCAGGGCGACCCCGGCACGTCGAAATTCTTCCTCTGCTGCGAGGACGACCTGCTGCGCATCTTCGCCGGCGACCGTCTGGACGCCATCATGCGCAGCTTCGGCGTGGCCGAGGGCGAGGCCATCACCCACCCGTGGCTGAACCGCGCCATCGAGACCGCCCAGAAGCGCGTCGAGGCCCGCAACTACGACATCCGCAAGAACCTGCTGAAATACGACGACGTCGTGAACGACCAGCGCAAGGCCGTGTTCGAGCAGCGCCAGGAGTTCATGGACGCCGAGGACTCGTCCGAGCTGATCGCCGAGTTCCGCAACGACGCCATCTCCGACATGGTTGAGCGGTTCATGCCGCCCAAGGCCTATGCCGAGCAGTGGGACATTGAGGGGCTGGACGAGAAGGTGAAGTCCACCCTGGGCCTCGAACTGCCGCTGGCTGACTGGGCCGCCGAGGAGGGTGTGTCCAACGACGAGATCGAGGAGCGCATCGTCCAGGCCGCCGAGGCCCGCACGGTCGAGCGCCTGGCCATGATCGGCGAGGACCAGATGCGTGGGTTGGAGAAGCAGTTCCTGCTGCAGATGATCGACCTGCAGTGGCGCGAGCACCTGGTGCATCTGGACCACCTGCGCGGCGTCATCGGCCTGCGCGGCTACGGCCAGCGCGATCCGCTGAATGAGTACAAGACCGAGGCCTTCAGCCTGTTCGAGACGCTGCTGTACGACCTGCGCCACAACGTGACGCGCTGGCTGATGACGGTCGAGTTCCGCTTCCAGGCTCCGCCGGAAATGCCCGAGTTCCAGGAGATCCACCTGAGCCCGGAAACCGGCGAGAACGAGATGGCCAACCCGTCGGCGCAACTGCCGGAGGGCATGCTGCAGGGCGACGATCGCGCCCGCCTGCCGGTCGAGCGTCTGCCTGAAAACTGGGAACGCACCCCCCGCAACGCCGACTGCCCCTGCGGCTCGGGCCGCAAGTTCAAGCACTGCCACGGCAGTCTGATCTAGGGGCGCTATCGCTCGCGCCGCGGGCGCTCGCTGCTTGAGCGGGGGTTGCTAATGCGCTGCTCGCGGCTTGAGCGCAGGGACGATCCGGGGGATGAGGGGCCATGAGATTCAAACCCCTGTTCTCCCGCGCGCTGGCGGCGGCGCCCGACCGGCTGCATTTCGCGGCCCATAGCCATCATCTGTGGCCGGACGCCTCGTTCGAGGCGCAGCAGCAGGCCTGGCTCGACGCCAACCTGCACGCCGACAATAAATGGGACCTGATCTTCGGCGAGGTCGTGCCGGAGGCGAAGGCGCACCTCTGCCGCGAGCTGAACCTGCCTGACCCGTCCAGCTTGGTCTTCGCGCCCAACACCCACGACCTGCTGCTGCGGCTGTTCTCGGGCTTCGAGCGCTCGCCGGTGCGCATCCTGTCCACCGACGGCGAGTTCCACTCGTTCCGGCGCCAGAGCCAGCGCTGGGAGGAGGCGGGACAGGCGGTGGTCACCCGCATCCCGCTCGATCCCTTCGACACCTTCGCCGAGCGGTTCACGACGGCCGCCCGCGCCGGGGGTCACGACTGGATCGTGGTCAGCCAGGTCTTCTTCCGCACCGGTCAGGTGTTCGCGGACATCGCCGCCCTGGCCGAACTGGCGAGCCCGGCCGGTCCCTGGGTGCTGATCGACGGCTACCACGGCTTCATGGCCCAGCCGACCGACCTGTCGACCGTTGCGGACCGCGTCTTCTACACCGCCGGGGGCTACAAATACGCCATGGCGGGCGAGGGGGCCTGCTTCCTCCACGCCCCGCCCGGGTTCTGCGAACGGCCCGTCTCGACCGGCTGGTTCGCGGAGTTCGGCGACCTGACCGGCCCGCCGGGCGGCGTGGGCTACGCCGCCGACGCCGGACGCCTGTGGGGCGCGACCTTCGACGCCTCCGCCCTCTACCGCTTCAACGCCGGGCGCCGGATGCTGGATGATCAGGGGCTGGATACGGCCGCCGTCTCCACCCACGCCCACGGCCTGATGCAGACCTTCCAGGACGCCGCCCGCTCCGGCGCCGCAGGGCGCCTGTCGCGGGCTGAACTGATCAATCCCATGACCGGCGATCCCGCCCGGGCCCGCTTCCTCGCCTTCCGCCATCCGGACGCCAAGACGTGGCAGGCCGCCCTGCTGGACGCCGGCGTCGTCACCGACGTACGCGACGACGTCATCCGCTTCGGCTTCGGCCTGTATCAGGATGCGGCGGACGTGGAGCGGCTGATCCAGATCTGCGCCCGCGTGCTCTGAAACCGGGTGCTCACCCGCCCGTTTCTACAGGATGCCGTCCAGCGTCATCCGCCGCTTCAGCTATGACGAACCCCGCCGCCGCCTGCGCGTGACCTTCATCTCGGGCGACGTCTACGACTACGACGCTGTCCCGCCCGAGGTCGTCGCCGACTTCAAGGCCGCCGTCTCGAAAGGCCGCTTCTTCGGCCCGAACATCCGGGACCGGTTTGCCTATCGGAGGGTGGAGCGGGGCGCGGCCTAGGCTTCTTCGTCCGCGGCCATGCCCATCATGTGGAAGCCGGCGTCGACGTGGATGACCTCGCCCGTGGTCGAGAAGCCGAGGTCCGAGCACAGCCACAGGGCGGCGCCGGCGACGCCCTCCATCGAGGTGTCCTCCTTCATCGCCGACATGGCGCGGCCCTGGCTGATCATGCCGCGGCCGCCCGAGATGCCGGCCAGCGACAGGGTGCGCATGGCCCCGGCCGAGATGGCGTTGACGCGGATGCCCCGCGGGCCCAGGTCGCGGGCGATGTAGCGGGTCGCCGCCTCCAGCGCCGCCTTGGCCACGCCCATGGTGTTGTAGTTCGGGATGGCCCGCTCGGAGCCGAGGTAGGTCATGGTGACCAGCGCGCCGCCGTTGGGCATCAGCTTCGACGCCCGTTTGGCCACGTCCACGAAGCTGAAGGCCGAGATGTTCATGGCCAGGAGGAAGCTGTCGCGGCTGGTGTTATCGACGAACGACCCCTTCAGCTCGTCCTTGTTGGCGAAGGCGACCGAGTGGACCACGAAGTCGATCGTGCCGAACGCCTTCTCCAGCTCGGCGAAGGCGGCGTCCATCGAGGCGTCGTCGGTGACGTCGGCCTGGATCAGCAGTTTCGCGCCCACGCTCTCGGCCAGCGGCCGCACCCGACGCTCCAGCCCCTCGCCGAGGTAGGTGAAGGCCAGCTCGGCGCCCTGCGCCGCCAGCTGGGACGCGATCCCCCACGCGATGGAGTTGGCGTTCGCCACCCCCATGATCAGGCCCTTCTTGCCCTTCATGAGTTCGCCCGCGGGCATGTTCCAGCTGGACTCGGCCATTTCGGCTCTCCTTGGGTCGCGTTAAATCTTGCTGAGGATCAGCGTGCCGTTGGTGCCGCCGAAGCCGAAGCTGTTGGACATGACGTGCTTCAGCGGGCCATCGTGGCGTTTGCGCAGGATCGGCATGCCCTCGAACTCGGGGTCGAGGGTTTCGATGTGGGCGCTCTCGGCGGCGAAGTCATTGTCCATCATCAGCAAACAGTAGATCGCCTCCTGGGCGCCGGCCGCGCCGAGCGAGTGCCCAGTCAGGGACTTGGTCGAGGAAATCATCGGCAGGGCGTCGCCGAAGACGTTGCGCACCGCGCCCATCTCCTTGGAGTCTCCCACCGGCGTCGAGGTGCCGTGCGGGTTCAGGTAATCGATCTTCGGATTGCCGGCCATCTCGAGCGCCAGCTTCATGCAGCGTTCGGCGCCCTCGCCCGAGGGGGCCACCATGTCATAGCCGTCCGAGTTGGCGGCGTATCCGGTGACCTCGGCGTAGATCTTTGCGCCACGCGCCACGGCCCGCTCGTATTCCTCCAGAACCACGATCCCGGCGCCGCCGGCGATGACGAAGCCGTCGCGCGCTACGTCATAGGCGCGGCTGGCCCTGGACGGCGTCTCGTTGAAGTTCGAGGACATGGCGCCCATGGCGTCGAACATGTTCGACATGGACCAGTCGATGTCTTCGACGCCCCCGGCGAAGACCACGTCCTGCTTGCCCCAGGCGATCTGCTCCGCCGCCGCGCCGATGCAGTGGGCGCTGGTCGCGCAGGCCGAGCTGATCGAATAATTGACCCCGCGCAGCTGGAACCAGGTGGCCAGTACGGCCGAAGGTCCCGACGCCATGGCCTTGGGCACCGCGAACGGGCCGATGCGCTTGGGCGAGCCCTTCTCGATGGTGGTCTCGGCCGCCTGCAGGATGATCTGGGTCGAGGGGCCGCCCTCGCCGACGATGACGCCGATGCGGTCGGACTTGATCTCGTCCGCCGTCATGCCCGAGTCCTTCAGCGCCTCCTCGAAGGCGATGTGGCCCCAGGCGGTGCCGTTGGCGAGGAAGCGCGCCGCGCGGCGGTCCACCAGCGGGGCCCAGTCCTCGGCCGTCACGCCCAGCGACGGCGGCGCCCAGACCTGCGAGCGGAAGCCGTGCTTGATGTGGTCGGGCGCGGCCTGCACGCCCGACTTCGCATCCCTCAGGGACGCGGTGACCTCTTCGGCTCCGGTGCCGATGGAGGAGACGATGCCCAGCCCGGTGACGACAAC
This sequence comes from Pseudomonadota bacterium, assembly GCA_040385285.1. Classification (GTDB taxonomy): domain Bacteria; phylum Pseudomonadota; class Alphaproteobacteria; order Caulobacterales; family Caulobacteraceae; genus Brevundimonas. The sequence continues at coordinate 14,202 of JAZKHQ010000007.1, read as the reverse complement.
ACGCCGCATGGAGGTTTCCTTCTGACTGCTCGCCGCGTTGACCGCGGTCTGATGGATATAGGGAGGAGAGCGCTTAGCCGCCCACCGGTTCCGCCCAGCCGTTCCCTTGGGAACGGCCGGTATGAGTTTTGAGCGAAATCCGTGTGCGAAGGCTACGCATTCGCACTGGTTTCGCTCTGGCCGCCGAACAGGCCGACGCGCATGTCGTTGCAAGTGTAGATCACCTCGCCGTCGGCCTCGAGCACGCCGTCGGCGATGCCCATGACCAGGCGGCGGTTGATCACCCGCTTCAGGTGGATCTTGTAGACGACCTTCTTCACGTCCGGCTGGACCTGGCCCGTGAACTTGACCTCGCCGACGCCCAGCGCCCGGCCCTTGCCCGGTCCGCCGATCCAGCCGAGGTAGAAGCCCACCAGCTGCCACATGGCGTCGAGGCCGAGGCACCCCGGCATGACCGGGTCGCCGATGAAGTGGCACTGGAAGAACCAGAGGTCCGGATGGATGTCGAGTTCGGCCTCGACATAGCCCTTGCCGTGGTCGCCGCCGTCATCGTTGATCGTCACGATGCGGTCGAACATCAGCATCGGCGGAGCCGGCAGTTGGGCGTTGCCCGGCCCGAACAGCTCGCCGCGACCGGACGCGAGCAGCGCCTCATAATCAAAAGACGAGGGATATTTCGACTGGCTCAAACGGTGATCTCCCGCGAATGAGCCGTCCGGTTACACGACGGGAACCCGCGGCTCAACCGTGACGGTCAGTCGCGAGGGGGGCCTGCCGGGCGCGCCGCGTCGCACAGGGCGCGCGCCTGCAACCCGAACACCGTGTCCTGACGCACCCAGCCGTGCACGCGGCGGGCGCCGATGCGGCACCAGCCGTCCTTGCATTCGTCCAGCCCGATGATCGATCGCGGCGACAGGCGGGCCCGCAGGCCTGAGCGCTCCGAACGCCCGGCGTAGATGGGCGCCTCCTGCGCCCCGGTGTTGAACACGCTGCGGCGGCCGGACGCCACCGAGCGATGGATCCAGGCGACGTTGCCCTCCGGGTCGCAGATCTTGCGCCAATGACGGGTCTCGGCGATCACCTGCACCGGCAGGCCAGCGGCGCGGTATTCCCACAGGATGCGGTAGTCGAGGCCGGGGCCGACCCGCGCCCGCACTTGCGACGACTTCAGGCTGATCCAGCGCGGCACCTCCAGCCCCGTCGGCGTCGGCCGTCCGTCAGGCATGGTCGAGCCGGCGCCCGCCAGAACGGCGGCGGCCAGTATGGCGGCGATCACAACCGGCCTTTGGAGGCGGGGGCGGGGTTTGCTAGACACCGGGTTTCCTAGATACGGGGGCGTCCCTGAATCCGAAGGCTCCGAATGTCTGCGCCGAGACTTAAGGTCGTGTTAACCAGACGCCTGCCGGACGCGGTCGAAACGCGCATGCGCGAGCTGTTCGACGCTGAGCTGAACCTGACCGACAAGCCGATGGATCGGGCCGCGCTGGAAGCCGCCGTTCAGCGCGCCGACGTGCTGGTCCCCACCATCACCGACGCCATCGACGCCTCGCTGATCGCCGGCGCGGGCGACCAGCTCAAAATGATTGCAAGCTTCGGAGCCGGGGTGGATCACATCGACATCGAGGCGGCGGTCGGGCGCGGCCTGATCGTCACCAACACGCCCGGCGTCCTGACCGAGGACACCGCCGATCTCGCCATGGCCCTGATCCTGGCGGTCAGCCGCCGCATCGTCGAAGGGGCGCAGGCCATCGCCGACGGCAGGTTCGAGGGCTGGACCCCCACCTGGATGTGCGGGCGCAAGCTGTGGGGCAAGCGGCTGGGCATCGTCGGCATGGGCCGCATCGGTCAGGCCCTGGCGCGCCGCGCCAAAGCCTTCGGCATGCAGGTCCACTATCACAACCGCAAGCCCGTCAGCCCGATGATCGCGGAGGATCTGGACGCGACATACTGGGACGATCTGGACCAGATGCTGGCCCGCATGGACGTCATCTCGCTGAACTGTCCGGCGACGAAGGAGACGCATCATCTGCTGTCGGCCGAACGGCTGGCGCGGCTTCAGCCGCACGCGCTTCTGATCAACACGGCCCGGGGCGAGTTGATCGACGAGGCGGCGCTCGCCGAGGCCGTGGCTGGTCGTCGCATCGCCGGGGCCGGGCTGGATGTGTTCGAGAACGAGCCCGTCATTCATCCGGGGTTGCTGGGCCTGCCCAACGTCGTGCTCCTGCCCCACCTCGGGTCCGCCACGCTTGAGGCGCGTCAGGACATGGGCGACCGCGTCATCGCCAACATCCTGACCTTCCGGAACGGCCACCGCCCGGCGGACCGCGTCATCCCGGCGATGCTGTAGCTCAGCCGCAGACCGGGCAGGCAGGATCCGGGGCGACCGTGACGGTCCGCGCCGTGCCGGCCAGCCCGTCATAAAGCAGCAGCCGCCCGGTCAGGGCCCGGCCGGCGCCGGTGATGATCTTGATCGCCTCCAGCGCCGCCATCGACCCGACCACGCCGGCGAGGGCTCCGATGACGCCGACGCGGGCGCAGGTCTCGGCCTCGGGCGGGATTTCGGAAACCAGGCAACGGTAGCAGGGCCTGCCCGAGAACACCCCCACCTGCCCGTTCCATCGGCCCAGCGCGCCGGACACCAGCGGAATGCCTGCCGTTACGCAGGCTGCGTTGACGGCGAATCGCGTGGCGAAATCATCCGTCCCGTCGATGACCAGATCGCAGCCGTCCAGCAGCGCCGCCGCATTATCCAGCGACAGCCGTTCCTCCACCGCCGCGACCCTGACATGGGGGTTGAGTTCGGCCAGCCCGGCTTTAGCCGCCTCGACCTTGGGCGCGCCGAGATTGTCCATGCCGAACTGCACCTGCCGCTGCAGGTTGGACAGGGCCACGTCGTCGTCGTCGATCAGCACCAGTTCGCCGATCCCCGCCGCCGTCAGATACATCGCCGCCGGACCGCCTATGCCGCCCAGACCGACCACGGCGACGCGGGCGCGCTTCAGCGCCTGCTGCCCCGGCCCGCCGATCTCGGCCAGCACCAGATGCCGCGCATAGCGTTCAATCTCGTCTTCGGAAAAGCTCACCGGCCTCAGTTAGGCGCTGCGAGAGCTGACGTCACGCGGCCTTGCGCATGTCCAGCAGCCGCTCGGCGTCATTGGCCGTCATCAGCGACAGGCTGGACAGGCCCGCGGCGTCCAGCATGGCGCCGGGGTCGCCGCACAGGCACATGGCGTCGTCGATCGCCCGCGCTGACACCGACCGGTCCTGCAGGATGCGCTGCCCGGTGTGGCGCGGATCAATCGCCAGCCGCTTCAGAAGCCGGTCCACATCGGCGCGAGCGCCCTCGATGATCTGCAGGATATGGCCCTCGTGGAACATCACGCACGAGGTGATGTGGTCACGGCGGTTGTTGCGCTCCGCGACGCCCAGGATCTGGGCGATCGAGAGAGTCGAGGTTCCGGTCGCGCCGACGGCTTCGCTGGCGTAGATCACACGGTGAAGCATGACGCTTCCCCTTTATGGCGATTAATTGGGATGTGTCGGCAATGTAACCGGTCACACCGGCGCTTTTATGGCGCAGCTTGCCGCTGTATTTGCAATGTTTATGTGACGCTCGCCACATTCCGGCCCGCTTCTGGCCCGCCTGCGGCGTCGCTTGCAGAATTCAGGCGCGCTTGCCGCAAACCGCGCGGAAGCCGGCCGCGGCGAAGCGGACCATGTAATCCCCTGCGGTCTCCAGATCGCCTGACCGGCAGAGCCCGCCCGACAGCCGGTCCAGCCGGCCCGTCTCGCCCAGCGTCAGGGTGAGGGCGCCGGACAGGTTGTGATAGGCCCAGTACAGGTCCACCTCGGCCGCGTCGGGCAACACCTGCTTGATAAGCTCGATCAGACGGCGGATCGCCGGATCGAAATAGCGGGCCATGGTTTCGCCGCCGAAGGTGGGATTGGCGTTGGTTTGAGCCACCAGGGCGGAATAGTGCTTCCACCCCGGCCCGCCCTTCAGCGACCACTGGAAAGGCGGGCGCAGAAAGGCCTCCAGCAGGCCCTCCAGGGTCATGCCGCCGGGGCCGGGCTCCCGGGCGTAGCGGTTGATGGCCTCCACCCGCTCGTTGTTCCAGACCTCGGCCCGACGCAGGAACACGGAGTCGAACAGGCCGCGCTTGGCCCCGAAATAGTAGTGCACCAGCGCCGTATCCACGCCTGCCTCGCGCGCCACCTCCCGGATTGTGACGCCATAAAAGCCGTGCTTGGAGAACAGATCTTCGGCCGCATCCAGGATGGACTCGCGCGTGTCGCCTGTGGCGGCGCCCTTGATCTTCGGCGGCCGGCCCCGTCGCGGGGTAGGGGCGTCTGTGGGCGCTTCGCTGCTCATGGCGCGAGGCTAGGGCCGTCAGGCGGCCCGTGCAACGGCGCCACAGCCAGGCTTCAACCTTCCGCCCGACAAGCGCTGCTGTTTGACATGATGGCGAAATGGCGTCAGTTTCAGGAAAATCATTGAACGCTGAATAAAAGCGTCGAGGCAGGAAACATCAAAATGGGGACCACAATGAATCGACTGGTGAAGACCGCCCTTCTGGCGGGTGCGGCCTGGAGCGCGCTTTCGACGTTCGCCATGGCCCAGGACGCGACGCCGCAGGACGAAAGCTCGGTCGACGAGATCATCGTCACCGCCCGCCGCCGCGATGAAGCCCTGAAGGACGTGCCCGTCGCCGTTTCGGCGATCAGCGCCGACCGGCTTGAGGCCACCGGCGCCACCGACATCACGGCGCTGCAGCAGCAGACCCCGAACGCCACCGTCCAGGTCGCGCGCGGCTCCAACTCGACCCTCATCAGCTTCATCCGCGGCGTGGGCCAGCAGGATCCCCTGTGGGGCTTCGAGCCGGGCGTGGGCCTCTATATCGACGACGTCTATGTCGCGCGTCCGCAGGGCGCCGTGCTCGACATCTTCGACATCAACCGCATCGAAGTGCTGCGGGGCCCGCAAGGCACCCTCTACGGTCGCAACACCATCGGCGGCGCGATCAAATACGTCACCAAGCGTCTGGGCGACGAGCCCAGCCTGACAGCCCGCGTCGGCATCGGCTCGTTCAACGAGCTCAACCTGCTGGCTTCCGGCTCCGTGCCGCTGACCGACACCTTCGCCATCGGCGGCGCCATCGCCACCTATGACCACGAAGGCTACGGCACCAACCTGACGACCGGCGAAGAGCACTACGACAAGGATGTCACCGCCTACCGCGCCAGCGCGGAATGGCAAGCTTCGGACAACATGTTCTGGCGCTTCGCCTATGACCGGGTTGAGGACGACTCCAATCCCCGTCACGGCCACCGCGAGGTCAACTCGACCACCGGCGGCTACACCCCGCCGGCGGACATCTACGACACCCAGGCGGGCCTGACCGGCGAACAGTCGGTGGTCACCGAGGGCTTCGCCCTGACCGGCGAACTGACTGTCTCGGACAGCCTGACGCTGAAGTCGATCACCGCCTACCGCAGCGGCTACACCAAAACCGTCATCGACTTTGACCAGACGCCGCAGCCGTTCCTGGACGTTCCGGCCTACTACGGCGACCACCAGTTCACCCAGGAATTCCAGGCCCTGTTCACCGGCGAGCGTTGGTCGGGCGTGGCAGGCGTCTTCTATCTGGACAGCTCGTCCAAGGGCGCGTTCGACACCATCGCCGCCAACCTGGGCGTGGTGATCGCCGCCGCCGGCAAGGTCGAGACCCAGTCGATCTCGGCCTTCGCTGACTTCAGCTACGACTTCAGCGATCGTCTGCACGGCTCGATCGGCGGCCGCTACACTTCGGACGACAAGGACGCCCAGGTGTTCCGCGCCTTCTACCTCGGCGCCACGCCTTCGCCGCTCCTCGGCGGCACGCCGCGGCCGATCTTCGCCACCCGCACCAACTACACGGCTTCAGACACCTTCGGGCAGTTCACACCGCGCGTCAGCCTGTCCTACGACTTCTCGGACGATGTGACCGGCTACGCATCCATCGGCCAGGGCTTCAAGTCGGGCGGCTGGGACATGCGCGGCGACGCCGCCCTGGTGCCCCAGACGGTCAACGGCTACGATCCCGAAACCGTCACCACCTACGAGCTGGGTCTGAAGGGCCGCGCCTTTGAAGACCGCCTGTCGTTCGCCTCGGCGGTCTTCTACTCGGACTTCAAGGACCAGCAGATCACGACCCAGCAGGTCGCGACCCTGCCCGCTGTCGGCGTGGCTTCGGTGGTCGACAACGCCGGCGCATCGACCATCTACGGCGCTGAGTTCGAGGGCAACTTGTCGCTGACCGACAACCTCTCGGCCTTCGTGTCGGTGGGTTATCTGAAGAACGAGTTCGACGAATTCATCACCCTGGTGACGGGCACGCCGGTCGATATCTCCAGCACGCGCGAGCCGCAGAACTCGCCGGAATGGTCGGGCTTCTTCAGCCTGAACTGGGTCGGCGACGTGGCCGGCGGCGAGCTGAAGATCACGCCGTCGATCTCGTACCGCGACGACTTCCACCTGTTCGACGCGCCGGACCCCGTGCTGGACCAGAAGGCCTACAGCCTGGTCGATCTGGCCATGGTCTGGACTGACCCGAGCGACCACTGGTCGTTCTCGCTGGTCGGCAAGAACCTCACCGACGAAGAATACAAGATCGGCGGCTACAACTTCGCCGGCGCGACCTTCAACAACTCGATCACCGCCTTCTACGGCCCGCCGCGCACCTGGTCGGCCACGGTCACGGCGAAGTTCTGATCCATCTTCTGAACGACTGATCTTCTGATCACGGGCGGCGGTTCACCTGAGCCGCCGCCCTTTTTCTTGCCGCCGCGGGTGCGCGGGAGCTACCGTCCGCGCCAACGATAAAAGACGAGGGGAAACGCCATGAGTTCGACCGAGGCCACAACCACGGCGCCGTCGCCGGGCTATCGCTATTACGTCCTGGCGATCCTGATCCTCGTCTACATGCTGAACTTCCTGGACCGGCAGATCATCGGCATCCTGGCCGCGCCCCTGAAAGAGCATTTCCAGCTCACCGACCAGCAGTTCGGCCTCTTGGGCGGCATCGCCTTCGCCTCGGTCTATTCGACCCTGGCCATCCCCATCGCCTGGCTGGCCGACCGGTTCAGCCGGGTGTGGATCATGACGGCGGCGCTTACTGTCTGGAGCGGCTTCACCGCCCTGTGCGGCATGGCCGGATCCTTCACCCAGCTGTTCCTGTGCCGCATGGGCGTGGGTGTGGGCGAGGCGGGCGGCGTGGCCCCGTCCTATTCGCTCGTCGCCGACTATTTCCCGCCGCATCAGCGGGCGCGGGCCCTGGCGGCCTACGCCTTCGGCATTCCGCTGGGCACGGCGGCGGGCACGCTGGTCGGCGGGCTGCTGGCGGCCGAATTCGGCTGGCAGACGGCCTTCATCGCCGTGGGACTGCTCGGCCTCATTCTCGCGCCCGTCCTGCGCCTGACCGTCAAGGATCCGAAGCGCGGCGGCATGGAGAGCGCGGCGGCTCACGCAGCCGTCGCCGCGGCCGCGGAGGGGCCGGCCGCCTCGAAACGTCTCGGCCTGAACATCGCCCTGATCCTGTTCGTCATCGCCGGGGGGCTCGGCGCCTGGGCGGTCAAGACGGGCATCGGGCCCGGCCTGGCCGGACCGGGCACGATCTGGATGTTCGCCGCCGGCCTGCTGGCCGTGATCGGCGTCTCGGTCTTCATCGCCCGCTCGACCGCCTCGGTGGTGATGAAGAAGAAGAGCTTCTGGCTGCTGGCGCTCGGCGCCGCGTCCTCGTCGGTTTGCGGCTACGGCGTGGCCGGCTGGCTGCCGCTGTTCTTCATGCGCAGCTTCGACCTGACCCTGAAGCAGGTCAGCTGGTACTATTCGGGCATCGCCCTGGTCGGCGGCCTCGCTGGCATCTGGCTGGGCGGCATGCTGGCCGACAGGCTGGGCAAGAAGTCCAAGGGCGCCTATCCGCTGGTGCCCGCGATCGCCTTCCTGATTTCGGCGCCCTGCTTCATCGTGGCCATGAACTCGGGCTGGATCATCGAGCAGGTCCTGCCCGGCGGCGGCGGCAACAGCGTCGCGGCCCTGACCATGGCCTTCCTGATCTTCCTGATCCCCACCGGGCTGAACCTGGTCTGGCTGGGGCCGATCACGGCGTCGGTCCAGCATCTGGTGCCCGCACCCATGCGCACCACGGCCTCGGCCCTGTTCCTGCTGCTGAACAACCTGCTCGGCATCGCGGTGGGCTTCTACTATTTCGGCTGGATGAGCGACCTGCTGGCGCCGCGTTTCGGCGAGGAGAGCCTGCGCTGGGCCATCTATACCGGCATGGGCTTCTATGTGCTGGCCGCGCTGCTGCTGATCGGGGCCTCCCGGACGCTGAAGAAAGACTGGGTCGACTAGAGCCTGTTGCACCTGCGAAGACCGCGCGCCTATAAGCGCCCCGACGTTTCTCCCATGACGGCGGGCATTCCATGAACATCCACGAATATCAGGCCAAGCAGGTGCTGAAGGGCTTCGGCGCGCCGGTCGCGGCGGGGGTGGCCATCACTTCCGTGGATCAGGCCGAGGCCGCGGCGCGCCAGCTGCCCGGGCCGCTGTATGTGGTGAAGTCCCAGATCCACGCCGGCGGGCGCGGCAAGGGCAAGTTCAAGGAGCTGGGTCCCGACGCCAAGGGCGGCGTGCGGCTGGCCTTCTCGATCGAGGACGTGGTCAAGCACGCGAAGGAAATGCTGGGCAACACCCTGGTCACCGCCCAGACGGGCGAGGCCGGCAAGCAGGTCAACCGCCTGTACATCGAGGACGGCGCCGACATCGAGCGTGAGCTGTACTGTTCGCTGCTGGTGGACCGCCAGTTCGGCCGCATCGCCTTCGTCGTCTCGACCGAGGGCGGCATGGACATCGAGGCCGTCGCCCACGACACGCCCGAGAAGATCCAGACCATCGTCATCGACCCCGAGGCCGGCGTCACCGCCGCCGACGTGGCCAGGATCAACACCGCCTTCAAGCTGGACGGCGCGGCGGCCAAGGACGGCGAGAGCCTGTTCCCGATCCTCTATAAGGCCTTCGTCGACACCGACATGGCGATGCTGGAGGTCAATCCGCTGATCGTCATGAAGGACGGCCACCTGCGGGTGCTGGACGCCAAGGTCAGCTTCGACGGCAACGCCCTGTTCCGCCACCCGGACATCAAGGAACTGCGCGACGAGACCGAGGAAGACGCCAAGGAGATCGAGGCCTCGGAATGGGACCTCGCCTATGTCGCCCTGGACGGCAACATCGGCTGCATGGTCAACGGCGCCGGCCTGGCCATGGCGACGATGGACATCATCAAGCTGTACGGCAAGGAGCCCGCCAACTTCTGCGACGTCGGCGGCGGCGCCGGCAAGGAGAAGGTCGCGGCGGCCTTCAAGATCATCACCGCCGACCCGGCCGTCCAGGGCATCCTGGTCAACATCTTCGGCGGCATCATGAAGTGCGACGTCATCGCCGAAGGCGTGGTCGCGGCCGTGAAGGAAGTGGGCCTGAAGGTGCCGCTGGTCGTGCGTCTGGAAGGCACCAATGTCGAACTGGGCAAGAAAATCCTGAACGAGTCGGGCCTGGCCATCACCGCCGCCGACGACCTCGACGACGCCGCCCAGAAGATCGTCGCGGCGGTCGGGTGATCGTGATCCTCACGCTTATCATCGCGGGAATCCTCGCTGCGGCGGGGAGCGGCCATGCGCAGGCTTCTCCATCGCCTGTCGATCTTGTCCGCATTGGCTGTGTCAGTTCAGAAATGAATCTGGACGGCTTTCGGCGGGTGGCCGACGAACATCACTGGGAGCCCCTCCTCGAGGTGGTCAGCAGTCAGGCCGACATCGATCGGATCGTAAGCAATCCCGACTGGGGCATGGGCTACGACACCGGCTCGGGTTGGGTGACGATGTCAGGTCCAAAGGCTCTCGGTCGCGTAGCCGCCTCATGCACTGTGAAGGTTGTCGAGCCGACCGGGGAATGGGATGCCGGAGTTGACGGTCTGGCGTCCGAGCTCGGCCTTTCGCCAGCAGTCCTCGAAATGCGGCAAGGCGTTGAAGGCGGTCTTTGGTCTGCTTCGGATGGCCGGAAACTCAACGTCTCCTACACGCTTTCGAGCCGGACGCTGGAAATGACCCTGTCACGTCCGCTCGTCCCACAATCACAATGAACACTCGTCCCCTCGGGAATTCCTAGATGTCCATCCTCGTCGACAAGAACACCAAGATCATCGTCCAGGGCCTGACCGGCAAGACGGGCGGGTTCCATACGGAACAGGCGCTGGCCTATCACGGCACCCGGATGGTCGCGGGCGTGCACCCGGCCAAGGGCGGCCAGACCTGGACCGGCAGTCACGGCGAGACCCTGCCGATCTACGCCTCGGTGGCCGAGGCGCGCGACGCGACCGGCGCCGACGCCAGCGTGATCTATGTGCCGCCCGCGGGCGCCGCCGACGCCATCCTGGAGGCCATCGAGGCCGAGATCCCCTTCATCACCTGCATCACCGAGGGCATCCCGGTGCTGGACATGGTGCGGGTCAAGGCGCGGCTGGACCGCTCGAACTCGCGCCTGCTGGGGCCGAACTGCCCGGGCATCATGACGCCGGACGAGTGCAAGATCGGCATCATGCCGGGCTCGATTTTCAAACGTGGCAGTGTGGGCGTCGTCTCGCGCAGCGGCACCCTGACCTATGAGGCGGTGTTCCAGACCACCAACGAGGGTTTGGGCCAGACCACGGCCGTCGGCATCGGCGGCGATCCGGTCAAGGGCACCGAATTCATCGACGTGCTGGAGCTGTTCCTGGCCGATCCGGAAACGCAGTCGATCGTCATGATCGGCGAGATCGGCGGCGGGGCCGAGGAAGACGCGGCCCAGTTCCTGATCGACGAGGCGAAGAAGGGCCGCAAGAAGCCCATGGTCGGCTTCATCGCCGGCCGTACCGCCCCCAAGGGCCGAACCATGGGCCACGCCGGGGCCGTCGTCAGCGGCGGCAAGGGCGATGCGGAATCCAAGATCGCGGCCATGGAGGCGGCGGGCATCCGTGTCTCCCCCTCGCCCGCGCGGCTGGGCAAGACCCTGGTGGAAGTGCTGAAGGGCTGACACCTTTCGGCGAGCGGCCGGTGGCCGCCGCGCTAACGCTCGGCTCGCGTAGCGTCGCTGCTTGAGCGAGAAACGTGTCTCAGTGGCGAGACAAAAACAGGTCGAATTTCTCCTGAATTGAGTGAAATTCGACCTGACGGCCCCCATTCGGTCATGACCCGTCAGCAAACACCGCTTATATGAGCGGCGCCGTTCCCACGCAGACGTGCGCCCGGGGCGATAGGGACTGACGAGACAGATGGCTGACGACGCCGGGCGGCTGAACCAGGTTTTCGCCGAAACCTCATTCCTCTACGGCTCGAACGCCGCCTTCATCGAGGATCTGCACGGCAAATGGGCCGCCGATCCCGCGTCCGTCTCGACCGAGTGGCGCGCCTTCTTTGACCAGCTGCGGGACAACGCGGAATCGGTGAAGGCGTCGAACGCCGCCGGATCGTGGGGCCGTTCGGGCGCCGCCGAGCCGACGGAAGAGACCGGCGTCTTCGACGGCCGCTGGCCCGCTCCCAAGCCCGATCCGAAAAAGCCCGCCGCCGCCGCGCCCGCGCCCGCTGCCGCGCCCGCCGGCGTCTCGGGCGACGAGATCCGCGCCGCCGCCCACGACTCCATCCGCGCCCTGATGCTGATCCGCAGCTACCGCGTCCGCGGCCACCTGCAGGCCCAGCTCGACCCGCTGGGCATCGAGCAACCGATCGAGAACCCGGAGCTGACGCCGGAATTCTACGGCTTCACCGGCGCCGACCTGGACCGCCCGATCTATCTGGACGGCGTGCTGGGGCTTCAGACCGGCACGATCCGCGAGGTTCTGGCGCTGATGAAGCGCACCTACTGCGGCAATATCGGCATCCAGTTCATGCATATCGCCGAGCCGGAGGAGAAGAACTGGCTGCAGGACCGGTTCGAGGGCGCCGCGAAATTCGAGAGCAACGCCTTCACCCGCGAGGGCAAGCTGGCGATCCTGAACAAGCTGATCGAGGCCGAGACCTTCGAGCGCTTCCTGCACAAGCGCTTCCCCGGCACCAAGCGCTTCGGCCTGGACGGCGGCGAGGCCATGGTCCCGGCGCTGGAGCAGATCATCAAGCGCGGCGGCGCCCTGGGCGTCGACGAGATCGTGCTGGGCATGGCCCACCGCGGCCGCCTGAACGTGCTCGCCGCCGTGATGGGCAAGCCCTACAAGGTCATCTTCCACGAGTTCCAGGGCGGTTCGACCCTGCCCAGCGACACCGAGGGCTCGGGCGACGTCAAATACCACATGGGCGCCAGCTCGGACCGGTCGTTCGACGGCAACAACGTCCACCTGTCGCTGACCGCGAACCCGTCGCACCTGGAGATCGTCAACCCGGTGGTGCTGGGCAAGGCGCGGGCGAAACAGGCCTTCGACATCCGCGAGGCCTATGCCGGCGAGACCGAGCCGCAGGGCGTGCTCGACCGTTCCAAGGTGCTCCCGCTGCTGATCCACGGCGACGCGGCCTTCGCCGGTCAGGGCGTCGTGGCCGAATGCTTCGCCCTGATGGGACTGAAGGGCTACCGCACCGGCGGCACGATCCACTTCGTGGTCAACAACCAGATCGGCTTCACCACCAGCCCGCGCAACAGCCGTTCCTCGCCCTATCCGTCGGACGTGGCCCTGATGGTCCAGGCGCCGATCTTCCACGTGAACGGCGACGATCCGGAAGCGGTGGTCTTCGCCGCCAAGGTGGCCGCCGAGTACCGGCAGAAATTCTCCAAGGACGTGGTGGTGGACATGTTCTGCTACCGCCGCTTCGGCCACAACGAGGGCGACGATCCGACCTTCACCCAGCCGCTGATGTATTCGAAGATCCGCGCCCAGCCGTCGACGCGCGAGATCTACTCGAAACGTCTGGTGGCCGAGGGCGTCATCGACCAGGCCGGCGTCGACGCCGAGATCGCCCGGTTCGAGGCCTTCCTCGACGCGGAAATGGAAGCCGGCAAGACCTTCCAGGCCTCCAAGGCGGACTGGATGGACGGCCAGTGGCAGGGCATCGGCCTGGCCGAGGACGACGAGCGGCGCGGCAAGACCGACGTGCCCCTGTCCCGGCTGACCGACCTCGGCCACCGCCTGACCACCGTCCCCAACGCCGTTGATGTCCACAAGACGCTGAAGCGCGTCATCGAGGGCCGCCGCGAGATGATCGACAGCGGCCAGAACCTGGACTGGGCCACGGCCGAGAGCCTGGCCTTCGCCAGCCTGCTGGACGAGGGCTTCCCGGTGCGCCTGTCGGGCCAGGATTCGGTGCGCGGCACCTTCAGCCAGCGCCACTCGGGCGTCATCGACCAGACAACCGAGGCCCGCTACGTCCCGCTGAACAACCTGCGCGAGGGCCAGCCCCAGTTCGAGGTGATCGACTCGGCCTTGTCGGAAGAGGCGGTGCTGGGCTTCGAATACGGCTACGCCCTGACCGACCCCAATACCCTGGTGATGTGGGAAGCCCAGTTCGGCGATTTCGTGAACGGGGCCCAGGTCGTGATCGACCAGTTCATCACCTCGGGCGAGCGCAAATGGCTGCGCATGTGCGGCCTGACCATGCTGCTGCCGCACGGCTACGAAGGGCAGGGGCCGGAGCACTCCTCGGCCCGCCTCGAACGGTTCCTGCAGGCCTGCGCTGAAGACAACATGCAGGTCGCCAACTGCACGACTCCGGCCAACTATTTCCACATCCTGCGCCGCCAGATGCACCGGCCGTTCAGGAAGCCGCTGATCATCATGACGCCCAAGTCGCTGCTGCGGCACAAGAAGGCGGTCTCGTCCCTGGCCGATCTGGCCGAGGGTTCGTCTTTCCACCGCGTGCTGCACGACGACGCCCAGACGCGGCCCGAACTGGCCGGGATCACCGTCAAGCCAGACGCCGACATCCGCCGCGTCATCCTGTGCTCGGGCAAGGTCTACTACGACCTGCTGGACCGCCGCGAAAAGGACGCCAAGGACGGCAAGGCGGTGGACGATGTCTACATCCTGCGCCTCGAACAGTTCTATCCGTGGCCGATGAAGTCCCTGATGAAGGAGCTGGGCCGCTTCCCGAATGCGGAGCTGGTCTGGTGCCAGGAAGAGCCCAAGAACATGGGCGGCTGGACCTTCGTCG
>JAZKHQ010000006.1:0-129986 GCA_040385285.1 Pseudomonadota bacterium | reverse complement strand
CTCCCACCACCGACCGGAAACCGGGCGGGGCTTCAGCCTGCGCTCAAGCAGCGAGTGACCGCGTCGCGAGCGGTAGCGCCGGAAGGTCCTGCCTTAAACGTCGAACTTCACCCCCTGCGCCAGCGGCAGGTCGGCGCTGAAGTTCACGGTCTGGGTCTGGCGGCGCATATAGGCCTTCCACGCGTCGGAGCCGGACTCGCGGCCGCCGCCCGTGTCCTTCTCGCCCCCGAAGGCGCCGCCGATCTCGGCGCCGGACGGGCCGATGTTGACGTTGGCGATGCCGCAGTCCGAGCCCCAGGCCGACAGGAAGGCCTCGGCCTCGCGCACGCTGTCGGTGAAGACGCAGGACGACAGGCCCTGCGGCACGGCGTTCTGCATCTCGACCGCCGCGTCGAACTCGCGCCAGGTCAGGACGTAGAGGATCGGGGCGAAGGTCTCGTGCTGCACCACCGCCGACTGCGCCGGCATGCGCACGATGGCGGGCCGGACGTAAATCCCGGGTCCAGACCCACGCGTGCCGCCGACCACGACCTCGCCGCCCTCGGCTTCCGCCTGACGCAATGCATCGTCGAAAGCCGCGCCGGCGGCCTCGTCTATCAACGGCCCGACCAGCGTCCCGCTATCCCGCGGGTCGCCGACCGGCAGGGTCTCATAGGCCTTCACCAGCCGCGCGATCAGCGCCTCGGCCACGTCCTCATGCACCAGCAGGCGGCGCAGGGAAGTGCAGCGTTGTCCCGCCGTGCCGACGGCCGAGAAGGCGATGGCGCGCACGGCCATCTCCAGATCGGCGCTGGGGGTGACGATCATGGCGTTGTTGCCGCCGAGCTCCAGCAACGACCGTCCCAGCCGCGCCGCCACCGTCTGCGCCACCGCCTTGCCCATGCGGGTCGATCCGGTGGCCGAGACCAGGGGCACGCGCGGATCGGCGGCCAAGGCCTCGCCCACGTCGCGCCCGCCGATGACCAGCTGCGACAGGCCCGCCGGCGCATCCCCGAAACGAGCTACTGCGCGGTCGAACACAGCCTGGACCCCCAGCGCCGTCAGGGGCGTCTTCTCCGACGGCTTCCAGATCACCGGATCGCCGCACACCAGCGCCAGGCACGCATTCCAGGCCCAGACGGCGACGGGGAAGTTGAAGGCGGTGATGACCGCCACCGGCCCCAGCGGCTGCCAGGTCTCGCGCATGTGGTGGCCGGGCCGTTCGCTGGGCAGGGTCAGGCCGTACAGCTGCCGCGACAGGCCGACGGCGAAGTCGCAGATGTCGATCATCTCCTGCACCTCGCCGGCGCCCTCGCTGACGATCTTGCCGGCCTCCAGCGTCACCAGCCTGGAGAGGTCGTCCTTGGACGCCCGCAGTTCCTCGCCCAGCAGCCGCACCAGCTCGCCCCGGCGCGGCGCCGGGACGCGGCGCCAGGCGCGGAAGGCCTCGGCCGAGCGGGCGATGACGGCCCCGATATCGGCGGTCTCGACCACGCCGCCCGCGCTCGACCCGTCGATGGGCGAGCGGGTCGGCAGGCTTCCGCCCCAGGCCGCCTCGCCCACGCCCAGCCGCGCCAGGATCGCCTTCGCCTCGTTCGCCGCCGTCATGCTCGTCGCTCCGTGTTCCGGCCTCGCTTAACCGGCCACGGCCGACGGGGAAAGCGGAACCCGCTTCGTCGGCCGGGGTTTGAACCTGCAACCCCACACACAGGAGACTGCCATGAAAATCCGCGACGTGATGAGCAAGGACGTGCAGGTCGCCCGCCCCGGCGACACGATCCAGGACGTCGCCCGGCGCATGGCCGAGGGCGATTTCGGCTTCATGCCCGTGGCTGACGGCGACCGGCTGATCGGAACCGTCACCGACCGCGACATCACCATCCGCGCCGTGGCCGGCGGCGCCCAGCCCGCCTCGCCCGTGGTCGAATACATCACCCGCGATCCGCACACGGTGCTGGACAGCGATGACCTGAAGTCGGTGCTCGACTCCATGGGCTCCCGCAAGATCCGCCGCCTGCCGGTGCTGGACAAGCATGACAAGCTGGTGGGCGTAGTGTCGCTGGGCGACCTGTCGACCCGCGTGAAGGAACGCTACGCCGGCGAAACCCTCGAGGACATTTCGACTCCGTCCTGAGGTGTTTTCTGGCGCTAACGCTCGCCGCGCGGCCGCTCACTGCTTGAGCGCGGTCTGGGTTAACCGCCGTTCACCCCGTCGGGAAACCGCATCCTAACGCGCGCGCCCCATGCTGAGGCCTCTATTGGCGAGGATCAGGCATGGCGCGCGCGCAGTTCCAGAAGGGTCAGAAGGTCTGGGTCGAGTGCGTCGGCGCCTGGGCTGCGATCGAACGGGTCCAGCCCGTCTGGGCCAAGGGGTTCGAGGAGCCGGTCCGCGTCACATACGACGTCGGCCTGGGCCGCGAGTTCCTGGCCCACGAACTGCTTCTGCCGACCGACGATCCGGCCGCCGTCACCGAGACCTGGCGGCTGCTGCGGGCTCGGAACAAGTGGCAGACGGCCGAGGACTGCCCGCACCACCCCTTCCCGGGCACCTACCCGGTCATCGTCACCGATCAGGCGGATTGGGGCGGCTGGCGCGTGCCCGGCGCCGAATACGACCGCGATCCCGAACGCATCGAATTCCAGGCCAGGCTGATCGCCGCGGCCCCGCGCCTGATGGCCCTGGCCGAGCAGCTGATCGCCGCCGTGGACGACGCGCCTGACGACGCCCCGCCCGAGGCCCGCCGCCTCGCCGCCGAGGCCAGGGCGGCGCTGAAGACCGTCAGCGAGGTGCTGACTCCGGCCATGCCTGCGGACGGGCCGCTGCGACGTGAGTCCCCCGCGCCACAGGCCGCCTGAACCGCGTTAACCACGCCTCGACACGACTCCGCGACGCAGCCTAGATTCTCCCGATCAACTGAATCGTCGGGAGAACGCCTTGCGGGGCAACGAGCGCCGCATAACCGGGTCGGGACGGCGCTCCGCCGACCGCAGACGGGGCACGCCCGGTTGGGCGCGGGTGCTGATCCTCGCGGTCACGCTGGTGGTCGCCTGCTATGTGCTGCTGATCGCACGCGGCAACGCCGTGATCCGCAACGCCGTGGGCCTGTTCGACGACGCCTGGATTCTGGGCGTGCCCATGGCCGTCGGCCTGATGATGGTGCTGCTGGTGCTGATCCAGCAGACGCGCCAGGCCCGCATCAGCAAGGAATGGGCTGACACCGAGCGGCGTTTCCGCGTAGCGGTCGAGGGCGCGCGCTGTGGCGTCTGGGAATGGGATCTCGAGAACGACGAGGTCACCCTGTCGGACTACATGGCCCTGATGCTCGGCTTCGAGGAGAGCGGCGCCTACCCGGCCGAGACGGTGCTGGCGCGGGTGCATCCCGATTTCCGTGACAAGCTGCTGCACGCCCTGCGCCAGGCGGCGACCTTCGGCGCGTTCGAGGCGACCTTCCCGGTGCCGGATGAGCACGGCAAGCCGCGCTGGCTGGATGCGCGGGGCCAGTCGCGGGGCGACCGGGGCGAACACGGCTTCTCGGTCATCCTCGGCGTGGCCCTGGACATCACCGATCAGCGCCGGGCCAACGCCAGGGCCAAGGCCGCAGAGGAGCGTCTGCGCGACGGCATCGAGAGCGTGTCGGACGCCTTCGTCCTGTTCGACCGGCAGGAGCGGCTGATCCTGTGGAACCAGGCCTTCAAGGACGCCTTCGGTTTTGAGGACGCGGTGCTGCGCAAGGGCGCCTTCAAGCAGGACCTGAACCGCATCGCGGCGCTCGCCATCCGTTCGGACCAGCCCGCGCCGGGCGGCGTGGCCGGCGCCCGGGAGGTCGAGCTGCACGACGGGCGCTGGCTGCAGCTAAGCGAACGCTTCACTTCGGACGGAGGCTCGGTGGTCACCGCCGCCGACATCACCGCCATCAAGCGCCAGGAGGCCGAGCGCCAGCGGGCCAACGACCACCTGCGCCTGATGGTCGACCAGCTGGAGACCAGCCAGGAGAAGCTGTCGCTGCTGGCCCGCAAATACGAGGTCGCCATGACCCGGGCAGAGGCGGCGAACCAGGCCAAGTCCGAGTTCCTGGCCAACATGAGCCACGAACTGCGCACCCCGCTGAACGCCATTAACGGCTTCTCGGAGATCATGGCGGGCGAGATGTTCGGGCCGCTGGGCGACGCACGCTACAAGGGCTACGCCGCCGACATCCTGAAGTCCGGCCAGCATCTGCTCAGCCTCATAAACGACATCCTCGACATGGCCAAGATCGAGGCGGGCAAACTGAGCCTGCACTATGACACCCTTTCGCTGCGCGAGCTGTGCGAGGACGCCATCCGCCTGATGCGCGGCAAGATCACCGAGGCGGGCCTGAGCCTGAACCTCGACGCCGACGCCGACCTGCCCGACATCGAAGCCGACCATCGCGGGGTGAAGCAGGTGCTGCTGAACCTGATCTCCAACGCCATCAAGTTCACGCCCGAGGGCGGCTCCATCGTCGTCTCGGTGCGCAGGGAGGGTCCGCGCATGCGAGTGGCGGTCACCGACACTGGCATCGGCATCGCGCCGGAAGACCTGGCCCGGCTGGCCCGTCCGTTCGAACAGGTCGAGGGCCAGCACTCCAAGACCACCCAGGGCACCGGCCTGGGCCTTGCCCTGACCAAGTCGCTGGTCGAACTGCATGGCGGCGAACTGACCATGGAGAGCGAGCCGGGACGCGGCACGACGGTGGCCTTCATCCTGCCGGTCCGGCGTCCAGCAGACACGGCGCCGGCTCAGGCGCGGGCGGCTTAAGGCGTCGGCGGGCCTTCGCCACGCGGGCCGCGCTCGCCACGTCCGCCCCGACCGCCGCTGCGGGACAGGGCCGGAGCCAGGGCCGCGCGGTCATCGGGCTCCAGCGTCCCCAGCAGAGTGACCATGTCGCGCTCCAGCCGCTCACGGCCGCGCAGCTCCGCGGCGCGGGACTTGTCCAGCAGGGCGGTGACGGCGGCGGGGTCGAAGGTCTCGGCGCCGGCCATCTCGACCGCGTCGCGGCGAGCCTCGCGGGCCGCCTCGAAGTCGGGCCGGGCGGCGAGAGCGGACTCACGCATGGTCTGGCGCACCCGGTCGCGCACGGCGGGGTCGAAGGATTCGGCGATGGCCAGCATGGGGGTGCGGCGACCAGGGCGGCGCTGTTCCGCCACCTTTTGCTCGACGCCCTCGCGGGTGACCCACAGAGTGGTGGCGGCGGCGGCGGCGAACAGGTTCAGCGCGACCGAAGCGATCACGGCGACGGTCAGGGCGCGATTGTTCATCCCAGCACCTCGTTATCGTCCACGGCGGACAGCGACGCCTGATACAGCACCGCGTCGGCCTGGGCGTCGGCGGTCAGATGGGTGGTCAGGGTCTGGCCGGCGATGATCCCCGCACAGGCCGCCGCGGCGAAGGCGCCGCCCGACAGCCAGACCGTGCGGCCGGGGCGGAATCCGAACAGGGGACGGCGCGCCTTCAGCCCGGCGCCCGCGGCCGCCGCCAGCACCCGCTCGCGCAGGGCGTGCGACACGACCGGACGCGGCGCGGCGTCGAGCAGGGCGTCGACGGCGTCGGCCTCGGCCAGCAGACGCGCGGTCTCATCCGGCCGGGCCAGCCGGAAGGCCTCCGCGGCTTCGCGCTCGGCCACAGGCCAGCGCCGGGCGTCGGCGCCGTAGGCCTCCACCAGCTGACTGAACCGTTCGGCGTTCATTCCATCTCTCCTTCAGCGCCCGGCCGGATGCCGGAAAGCGCCTGCCGCAGCGTACGCCGCCCCCGGGACAGCAAACTCTCCAGCGCCTCGACGCTGACCGCCATCAGGGCCGCGGCCTCGATATTGGTCAGCTCCTGATAATGACACAGCACGATCGCCTCGCGCTGTCTGTCCGGCAACCGCGCCAGCGCCGCGTTCACACGCGCGCCGACGTCGGCCGCCAGCAATCCCCGGTCCGGCGCCGGCCCCTCGTCGATCCGCTCGGGCGGAGTCTCGGTGGGGATTTCCCGGCGGCGGCGCAGCCGGTCGTAGCACAGGTTCAGCCCCACCCGGTGCAGCCAGGTGTCGAACTTCGCCTTGCCGGGCGTCCAGCGCGGCGCCTGTTTCCAGGCCCGCAGCATCGCCTCCTGCGCCACGTCCTCGGCTTCCGCAGGGTCGCACAGCATGCGCTGCGCAAGGGCCGTCATGCGCGGGAGCTTCCGCGCCACCAGCGCCTGGATGGCCGCGGGGTCGCCCTGACCCACGCGGCGCACCAGATCCTCGTCGGGGTCGGCGATTTCGCTCAAGCCGGCCTCTCTGGTTCGAACCGAAAAGGTCGGGCCGCGCAGTCACGGCCGTCCCCGACATCACCCTTACTCCGAAGCGGGAGCGGTTTGCGACGCCCGCCGTTCCGTCCGACGCTCCTGCATCCGCTCGCGGCGGCCCTCGCGCATCTGCTCGCGCCCGGCCTGACGCTCGGCCTCGGTCAGATAGCCGTCATGGTCGGCGTCCACACGGGTGAAGGCCTCGCCCAGTTTCGTCTGCACCTCGGCGATGACCACGGGACCGCGTTCGCCGCCGCCGCCGGGGCCGCCATGACCGCCCCGGCCCATGCGGCCGCCCATCGGACCATGACCACCCCGGCCCGGACGCCCGGCGCGTTCGCCCCGACCGCCTTCAGGCCGGGCGTCGCGTGCCGCGTCGAACTCGGTCCGGCTGATGGCGCCGTCATCATTGGCATCGAGATGGTCGAAGCGCCGACCGGCCATCTCGTCACGGCGGGCTTCACGGCCGGCCTGCATTTCCTCGCGGGCGACGGAGCCGTCGCGGTTGGCGTCCAGAGCGGTCAGGCGCGACACCCGGCCCGAGACGAACTCGGCCTGGCTGATGCGGCCGTCGCCGTCAGTGTCAGCCGCGCCGCGATGCGGGCGCTCTTGCGGCTGCTGCTGCGCGATGGCGACGCCGCCCGCCGCGGCCAGGGCGAGGGCCGCCAGGCCCCCGACGATGATGGTCTTGTTCATGGCTCGATCTTTCATGTGGTTTTCAGCCGTCCCTGATTGATCGAACGTCGTCCGCCTCATTATCCGTCGCGAAGGCTCGGAAGCCGCTCTTCAAAGGCCGCGCGGGCCGCCGTGCGTAGCTCTGTCAGCCGCCGTTTCAGCCCCGCCAGATCAGTCTCGCCTACGGCCTCGGCCAGGCGCCGTTGCAGGCCCTCGGGCTCGATCTCCAGATCGGGGCGGTCCTCGAAGGCCGAGGCGAGGATATGCGACAGTCGCTGCTGCACCCGCCAGGCCTCGGACAAGGCCGGGGCGTCATCGAGCGCCGCGAGGGTGGAGACGGTCAGGGGTTCGCCCGCCGCCGCGCGCTGCAACTGGCCGAACTGGGCCGCGAACTCCGCATCCACCAGCCCTCCCGGCGCCAGCTTCAAGTCCCAGAAGCCGGAGGCGGGCCGCTCACGATCCATCAGGTCACGCATGCGGCGCACATCGGCGGCGAGGTCCACATCGGGGCGGGGCCGGCGCAGGGCGGCCTCCAGCGCCGTCTCGACCGCACGCCCGAAGTCGGCGTCGCTCGCCCACACAAGGCGGGCGCGGGTCAGGGTCATCAGCTCCCAGGTCTCGGCCTCGCGGGCATAGTAGTCGGCCATGGCGGAGAGGCGCAGGGACACCGGCCCCTTGGAGCCGCTGGGGCGCAGCCGCATGTCGACTTCGTAAAGACCGCCCTCGGCCGTGTGCGCCGACAGGGCCGCGATCAGCCGCTGGGTGAAACGGACGTAGAAGACGTCGGCGCTCCAGCCCTTGCCGTCGGACACCGCCTCGGACGGCGCCTCATAGACGGTCATCAGGTCGAGGTCGGAACCGGCGGTCATCTCGCGCGACCCCGCCTTGCCCAGGGCGATGACGGCGACCGAGCCGGCCATGGCGCCGCCCTGTCGCGTGGCCTCGACGAGCGCGGCGTCGGCCAGCATGCGCATGGCGGCGTCAGCCAGGGCCGTGTGCGCCCGGCCCGCCGCCTCGCCGCCCGCACGGCCGGTCATGACGTGGATGCCGATGCGGAACATCTGCTCGCGGTGGATGCGGCGCACCGCGTTCATGGCGGTTTCGAAATCGGGGGCCGAAGCCGCCTCCGCATCCATCTGGGCGATTACGCCGCTGTCGTCATCGATGTCGCGCAGGAACCGCTCGTCAAGAACGCTGTCCAGCGCCGCCGGATAGCGGCCCAGCGTCCGCGCCAGCCGGGGGGCGTAGGCCATGACGCCCAGCACCATCTCGAACAGGCGCGGCTGGGCCAGGAACAGGGCCTGGACCTGCACCCCCGCCGACAGGCCGGCGAAGAAGACCGAGAAGCGGCGGAAGGCGGCGTCGGCCGCGCCGGTCTGCGCCACCGCCGTCAGCAGCTGGGGCGCCAGGCGGGTGAACAGCTCCCGTCCCCGCGCCGTGCGAGTCGCCGGGATGCGGCCGTGGTGCCAGCTGCGGATCGTGTCGGCCACCCCGTCAGGCTCGGCGAAGCCCATGCGGCGCAGCGTATCCAGCGTCTCCGGGTCGTTCTCGACGCCGGTGAAGACGAGGCTGCCGTAGGGGGACGACAGGTCCTCCTCGCTTTCGAACAGTTGGCCGTAGAGGCGATTGACCTCGGCCAGCAGCGCCTCGACCCGGGCGTCGAAGGCGGGCAGGTCGGACTCGCCGGCGAGAGCCGCCACGGCGGCGCGGGCCGCTGGATCGACCGGCAGGGCGTGGGTCTGTTCGTCGGCAAGCATCTGCACCCGGTGCTCCAGCCCGCGCAGTTCGATGTAGGCGGCGGTCAGGACGGCAGCGGTTGCGGGCGGCGTGTGGCCCTTGTCGGCGAGGGTGCGCAGGGCGTCGACGGTGCGCTGGCTGCGCAAGGCCGAATCGCGGCCGCCGAGGATCAACTGCTGGGTCTGGGCGAAAAACTCGATCTCGCGGATGCCGCCCCGGCCGAGCTTCAGGTTGGCGCCCGCCGCCTCCAGCCCGTCGCCGGTCTTGTGCACGTGGATCTGGCGCTTGATCGACTGGATGTCGAGGATGGCCGGGTAGTCGAGGCTGCGGCGCCAGACGAAGGGAACCAGCGCCTTCAGGAAGGCCGCCGCCTCGTCCCGGTCGCCGCCGACGGCGCGGGCCTTGATGAAGGCCGCCCGCTCCCAGTTCTGGCCCACGGATTCGTAATAGGCGAGCGCGCGCGGGGCGGCGACCACCGGCGGCGTCGAGGACGGGTCGGGGCGCAGGCGCAGATCGACGCGGAATACATAGCCCTCGCCGGTGCGCTCGCTGAGGAGGCCGGCCAGTCCCTGGGCGATGCGGTCGACGAAGCGCTGGGCCTCGACGCCGTCCAGCACGCTTTCGATCACCTCGGGCTCGTAGAAGAAGGAGATGTCGATGTCGGAGGAGTAGTTCAGCTCGAACGCCCCGTGCTTGCCCATGGCCAGGGCGAACAGGCCGGGGACGGGACCGCGCGGATCGTCTGCGGGGCTGGACAGCTTGCCGCGTTCGCGGGGTTCGACGGCGACGGATCGCAGCGCGGTCTCAACCGCCGCGTCGGCGAAGCGGGACAGGGCGCCGGTGACCTGATCCAGATCCCAGACGCCGCCGAGATCGGACAGGGCGGTCAGCAGATGCAGCTCCGCCTTCAGCAGCCGCAACGGGGCCTTCAGGACATCGGGCGGGCCGTCGAGCGCAGCGGTGACGGCGAGGATGGCGGCCAGCCGTTCCTCGGGATCGGCGTCCAGAGTCAGCCGCAGCCGCTCGGGCCAGCGGCGGGCGACGCCGGCGAGGTAGGGCGAAGCGGCGAAGGCGGGCGAAAGCGCAGGCCAGGCCTGATCCAGTAGGGGACGCCAGCCGCCTTCATCAGACGCTGCGGCCAGGCCTTCGAACGAGCGTTCGGCGGCGGCGGAATCCGTGATCGGCCCGCACGGCTTCAGCCGCGCGGCGAGGGCCTCGGTCACGCCGCGCCAGCGGCGGCGGGCAGCACCAGAGCGACCCGAAGGCCGGGACCGGTGCCCTCATATACGCCGGGGCCTTCATCCAGTTGAACGCGGCCCCCATGCGCCTCCAGCACAGCCACCACCAGCGACAGGCCGAGCCCGGAGCCGGCCTCGGTGCGGCTGTTGTCGAGACGCACGAAGCGCTGCACCACCCGCTCGCGGTCGGCCTCGGGCACGCCGGGGCCTGTGTCGGTGACCGAGAACTCGATCTCGCCCGATGAACGACGGCGCGCGCGCAGCTTCACCGCCCCGCCTGAAGGCGTGTATTTGATGGCGTTGTCGATGATATTGGCCAGGGCCTGGGCGAGGAAGGGCTGGTTGGCCTCGACGTTCAGGCCGCGCTCGACCTCGGCGGAGAAGTCCAGACCCTTGTCCTCGGCGGCCGGCTCATAAAGCTCGGCCATGTCGGCGGCAAGTTCGCCCGCGTCGAACAGGGCCGCGTCGGGCGTGCGGCCCGCGCCCGTCACCGCCTGCAGCCGCGCGATGGCCAGCACGGTGTTGAAGGTCTTGAGCAACTCATCGGCTTCGGACAGGGCCATCTGCAGGGCGTCGACGCCGTCCATCCGACCCGCCTCCGCGTCGATCAGGGCGACCTCCAGCTTGGCCCGCATGCGGGTCAGCGGTGAACGCAGGTCGTGGGCGATGGCGTCCCCGGCATGCCGGATCGAGGCCATGGACCCCTCCAGCCGGTCGAGCATGGTGTTCAGCCCCTGCCCCAGTTCATCCATTTCGTCGCCGGACTTGCGCACCTGGGCGCGGGCCTTGAGGTCGCCGTCCTGCACGGCGCTGACAACCTTGTTCAGCCGCCCCATGGACCGCTCGACGTTGCGGCTGACAAGCAGACCGCCGGTCAGGCCGAGCAGCAGCACCATGGCCATGGCGCCCCACAGGGCCTGGGTCAGGCGGTCGAGATAGCGCTCGGTGTCGCCGATGTCCTGGCCGACGAACAGGATCTCGCCGCCCTTCAGCAGGACCTCGACCCCCATGGCCTGACGCCGCTGCACCCGTCCGTCGGCGTCGGTGGCGGTCAGGCGGAAGGTGTCCCACCGCTCCGTCGGCGGATTTTCCATGGGCTCGAACGGGGGCGTCAGGTTGCCGGTGATGATCTGACGGTTCGAATCCATCAGCAGATAGAGGTAGGTCCCGCCCTTGATGGTGCGGTCAACCAGGGCCTGGTTCAGGGCGTCACGGCCCCGCTCGCGGTAAATGGCGGTCAGCACCTGTTCTTCGGCGCGCACGTCGTCCGTCGCCTTGGCCCGGGCCTCGGAGGCCGAAGCGAAATAGACATAGGCCAGCACCGCGCTGGCCGTGGCCGCGAACAGCGCCAGGAACAGCAGCGTCAGTCGGAACGGCGTCCGGCGAAAGAGGGAGGGGAGCCGCATCCTGCGGCCCTAGGCTTCCAGCCGATATCCCGCCCCGCGCACCGTTTGCAGCATGGCGTGGTCGAAGCCCTTGTCGATCTTGGAGCGCAGGCGGCTGATGTGGACGTCGATGACGTTGGTCTGGGGGTCGAAATGGTATTCCCAGACCTTCTCCAGCAGCATGGTGCGGGTCACCGACTGGCCGGCGTGGCGCATCAGGAACTCCAGCAGCTGGAACTCGCGCGGCTGCAGGTCGATCTCCTTGCCCTCGCGGTGCACGGTGCGGCCGATCAGGTTCATCTCCAGGTCGCCGACCTTCAGCACGGTCTGGACGCCGCCGGTCTCGCGCCGGCGCGACAGGGCCTCGACCCGGGCGATCAGCTCCGAAAAGGCGTAGGGCTTGACCAGATAGTCGTCGGCCCCGGCCTTCAGGCCCGTGACCCGATCCTCGACCTCGCCCAGCGCCGACAGGAACAGCACCGGGGTCTGGTCGCCGTCCTTGCGCAGGGTCTCGACCATGCCGATCCCGTCCAGGCGCGGCATCATGCGGTCCACGACATAGACGTCGTAGCCGCCTTTCTGGGCCTCCAGCAGGCCGAAGGCGCCGTCCACGGCGTGGGACACATCATGCCCCGCCTCGGACAGGCCGCGCACCATCGCCGTCGCGGCCTCCGCGTCGTCCTCGACCACCAGAATGCGCATGTCAGCCCCCTGAAAGAGATTCGCCGCCGATCATAGACTGATCGGCGGCGTTTCCGTGAGTTAAGCCTTGGTCATATCCGTTACTCGGCCTTTGGCAGTTCCAGCACCACCGGCGCTGAGCCCTGCGGCGTGCGCACGAACAACAGGACCCCCGGACGGTTCAGGCCCCGCACGGCGGCGACCGCGGCGCGAAGTTCCTCCGGCGTCGCCACCGGGCGGTTGTTGGCGCTGGTGATGACGAAGCCTTCGGTGAAGCCCAGACGCGAGGCGGCGGTGCCACGCTGAACGTTCATGACGACCACGCCGCTGACAGACTCCGGCACACCGTAGCGCTGGCGCAGGGCATCGGTCAGGGGCGCCACGGTCAGGCCCTCGACCGTCACCGCGGTCGGCGCGGCCGGGACATTGGGGGCGGCGCTGCCCGAACTGTTGTCGGAGGCCAGCAACTCGCGTTCCGACGGGCGGGTGCCCGAGCGAACGTTCAGGGTCTGGCGGCGGCCGTCGCGGATGATGTCCAGCCGGATGGTCTCGCCGGGACGCGCGGCTCCGACCGCGCGGGTCACCTCGGTGCCGTTGGAGACGGGGCGGCCGTTCACCGCGACCACGAAGTCGCCGACCTCGACTCCGCCGCGCGCGGCCGGGCCGTCGGCGGTGACGGTTTCGATGTAGGCGCCCTTGAAGTCGCGCGGGTGGCCGAGTGCCTCCCACTGGTCGGCGGTCAGACTGCGGATGCCAACGCCGAGATAGCCGCGCTGGATCGTCTCGCCGCGCATCAGCCGGTCGGTGATGGTCTTGGCGGTCGAGGCCGGGATGGCGAAGCCGATGCCGACCGAGCCGCCGTTCTCGCCGGGCGAAAAGATCGCCGAGTTCACGCCGATGACCCGGCCGTAGATGTCGAAGGTCGGGCCGCCGGAGTTGCCGCGGTTGATGGCGGCGTCGATCTGCAGATAGTCGACATAGGCGCTGTCGACGTCGCGGCCGCGGGCCGAGACGATGCCCGCCGTGGCGGTGCCGCCCAGACCGAAGGGGTTGCCGACGGCGATGACCCAGTCGCCGACGCGCGGCTCGGCCGTCTCTTCGAAGACGACGAACGGGAAG
The DNA here is from genome assembly GCA_040385285.1 of Pseudomonadota bacterium. Lineage (GTDB taxonomy): Bacteria > Pseudomonadota > Alphaproteobacteria > Caulobacterales > Caulobacteraceae > Brevundimonas. The sequence continues at coordinate 116,880 of JAZKHQ010000006.1, read as the reverse complement.
TCACGGCCCTCGATCTTGATGACGGCCAGATCGGTGGATTCGTCACGGCCGATCAGGCGGGCGGTGTATTCGCGCTCGTCCGACAGCTTGACGGTGATCTCCTCGGCGTTCTCGACCACGTGGTTGTTGGTGACGATGTAGCCGTCGGCCGAGATGAAGAAGCCCGAGCCGGCGCCCAGCGCGGTCGCGCCCTCGTCCTGCTCCTCGCCTTCCTGACCTTCGGGTGTGGGGATTTCGAACGGGGTGCCGGGGATGCGGAAGGTCTGGGCCTCGCGGCGCGGGATGCGCGTCTTGACGTCGATCTGCACCACGGCCGGGGCGACCTGCTGGAAGATGTCGGCGAAGCTGAGCGGCGCGCCCTGCGGGGGGGCGAAGGCCAGGCCGGGACGTCCGGCGCTGGGCTGCAGCCGACCGTGGACCGGCTCCGCATGGGCCCCCGGCCACTGGATCACGCCGCCGGCCGTGGCTCCGGCCGCCAGGGCCAGTCCAAAGGCGGCCCCCATCAGGAATTCCTTGCGCTTCATCGCCATTCTCGAAAACCCGTCCTTCGGCCACGGATGGCCGTTCAAGTCCTGAATATAGAGCGAAAAGACGCACTGCCTAATCGCCGCGCGTCAATGGTGGACAAGCTTGCGGCGGGATCAGGGCGAAGCGCGCCGGTTTTGGCGGAATTTCGCGGACCTTATTCAGGCCGCCACTCGCCCTTGGCCTTCAGCCGCTCGGCCACTTCCTTGGGCATATAGGTCTCGTCGTGCTTGGCCAGCACCTCGGTGGCGCGGAAGGTGCGGTCGGGCAGGAAGGCCCCCTGCGCCACGATCCCCTGCCCCTCGCGGAACAGGTCGGGAAGGTCGCCCTGGTAGATCACCCGCGTCGAGGCGGCGTTGTCGGTGACGGTGAAGACCACTTCGCCGTTGGCATGCCGCTGAACGCTGCCCGCCTCGACCAGCCCGCCCAAGCGGATGGCGCGACCGGCGGGCGCGGAGGCCGCCGAAGCCTCCGATGGCGAGAAGAAGAAGGTCACGCTGTCGTTCATGGCCCACAAAGACAGACCGGCGGCGAAGGCCAGAACCGGCGCCACGGCGGCGACGATCCAGAGGCGGCGACGAGCCTTGGGCGATTTGGGCAGCCAGTTCATGAGAGGCCTATAGCGCCGCGCCGGGGCGTCGGCCACCGGCACGACGCCGCAGTCAGGCGGCGGCTCCGCCGACGACGGGCGGCGCGCCGGCCACCGCCGCACGGCGACGAACGGTGCGGGCGGCGTCCGTGGCGTCCAGGTGGACCAGGAACTCGGCCGAATGCTCGATCAGCTTCAGGGCGTGGTTCTCGTCCGGCGCCTCGCCGCCGTTGACCATCTCCAGCGCCTCGTCGGCATAGGTTGTCAGCCGGTCGATCAGCCGTTCGACCAGCTTCTTGCGCTCGGATTCGCAGCCGAACACCGAGGCCGCGCCGCGCAGGGCCCCGACCAGCCGCATCAGAACGTCGGCCGAGGTCATGGCGTCGCCCTCGGCAAGGGCGTCCAGCTTGGGCGCCATGCGGGTCATGCGTCCCGCCAGCTGCACCCGCGTCATGGGCAGGGCTGTATCGACGGCCTTCTCGCTGATCTTCAGCAGATTGACCAACTGGCCGGCCACCCTGACGCGAGCGTCGCGGACGCTGCGGCCCCACGGACTGTCCGGCTGGAGCGACAGGGTCACGTCCAGTTCTGTGACGATCCCCGAGCACCACATGACGTCGGCGGTCAGGCCTTCGACCCCGCCGAGGCCGGCGGCCGGGCGGAAGGCGGCGATGCGCTCGACCCGGGCGTTCACGCCGGCGATCAGCCGGTCCACGAAACCCGCCATCTCGGAGCTTGAAAGGAAGCTCTGGCGGCCGGCGGCGCCCGAGGTCTGGGTGACGATGCGCAGGACCAGGGAAGCGTCCGCCAGATGGGCGAAAAGGATTTCGACGATCCGCGCAGCGCCGTCGGGCTGCAGAGCCGAGGCGTCGCGGACCAGCAGCCGCAGCTCGGCCTGCTGGTCGCCGTCGGGGCGGCCGATCCAGTGCTCGAGGGACGGAAGGCCCCGGCGCGCCAGATGCAGCAGATCAAAGCAGGCGGCGAGCTCCTCCAGCCCCTCCGCCCGATCGGCCGGTGTCAGGGCCACGGGCCAGACCACGTCCGGCTGGTCGCGCACGGCGGCGGCGGCGGCGAGGCCGATGCGGTCAGCCACGACGGCGGCGCGGTCCTCGTCGTCCAGCACCGGCAGAAGCTCGGGTTCACGTCCGGCGGCCAGCGTCCACAGACGCGCCAGAACCTGGGGCGGGAAATGCACGGCCTCGACCCCGTCAGGGCGCGGCGAAAACAGGGGAAGCAGGGGTCCAAGCGCCACGGCGCGACGCGAGCGGTCGGTCTGGGCGGCGCGCATCATGGCGGCGATGGCCTGCGCCCGGTCGCCCGGCACGCTTGAAGTCATGTCGGCAAGCTGCACCAGCAGGCTGTCAGGGCAGTGCTCGATCAGCTGCGCGACGATGGCGCGGTGGGCGACCGACAATTCGGCCATGGTCTCGCTCTCCGGGCCGACGAACGCCCGGCCAGCCAACAGGATGACCAGAAGGGGTTAATATCCGCTTCCGCTGTCACATCTCGGCGGACGGCAGCTCCAGCATCGCCTTCAGGCCGCCCATCTCGCTGGCGGCCAGGGTGAAGCGCCCGCCATAGGCCTTGGTCAGATCATCGACGATGGCCAGGCCCAGACCCGAGCCCGGAGCGCTCTCGTCCAGCCGGGCGCCGCGCTGGAGCATGGTTTCGCGCTGATCCTCGGGCACGCCGGGGCCGTCGTCCTCAACCACAACCACCATCTGGCCCAGATGGGTCGGCCCTGCCGAGATGCGGACGCGCCGGACGCACCATTTGCAGGCGTTCTCCATCAGGTTGCCGAGAATTTCCTGCAGGTCCTGACGCTCGCCGCGGAAGGCCAGTTCGTCGGGCGCGCGCCAGTCGATCTCGACGCCCTTCTCCTCGAACACCCGCTCCAGCATCACCGCCATCTCGTCCAGCACCTCGCCGATGGGGGTGCGTTCGCCCAGCATCTGTGCGCGGGCGGCGGCGCGGGCGCGGCGCAGATGGTGATCGACCTGGCCCTTCATCACCTCGGTCTGGCGGCGAACCACGTCGGGAAGCATCCCCTGAGCCGTGCCCGCCTCGGCGAGCATGACCGACAGCGGCGTCTTCAGGGCATGGGCCAGATTGCCGACGTGGGTGCGCTGTCGCTCGACCGTCTCCTGGTTCTGGTCGAGCAGGCGGTTGACCTGTTCGGCCAGGGGCTGGATCTCCACGGGGTAGGTTTTTGCGATGCGCGCCGCCTTGCCCTTGCGCACATCGACCAGTTCATTGCGCAGCGCGAACAGGGGGCGCAGGCCGATCTGCACCTGCAGGAAGACGGCGGTGACCAGCCCGACGCCCAGAATCAGCAGCGCGATCCAGGTGTAGGTGGCGAACTGACGCGCATCCGCCTCGATCATCGAGCGGTCGACGCCGGCCACGAAGATCAGCGGCGCATCCCGGCCCGGCATGGACTTCAGGCTGGCGCCGATCCTGAGGGGCTGGAACAGAGGGGCCTTGAGGATGCCCGGGTCGCTGTAGGTGATCATTCTGCCGGGATCGGCCGCCAACCGGGGCGGCAGGTCGGCGGGTATCGCCAGGGTTTCGCCTGACAAGGACGGCGACCGCGCCAGCACGTTGACGGCGCCGCCCGGCAGGGGCTCGGCCACCATCCAGTATTTGCCCGACAGGCCGCGCAGGGTTCGGGCGTCCTTGATCTCCTCCACCTCGAGCCCGACCGGCGTGGCGGTCGAGGCGATGACGACCTCGTCTATGGCGCCGCGCAACTCATCCTCCAGACGGCGAAGCGCGCTTTCCTGATACTGGCTGGTCAACACCCAGCCGGTCAGCATCAGGGCCAGCACGATCCAGGCCGAAGCCAGCCAGATCAGGCGACGGGTCAGGCTGCGGCCCGGCCGCCCGAACCAGCGGCCCCAGGATTTCGGCTCTGCCCCCGGCTGGTCGGTCACGCCGCCTCGGTTTCACCGGCCAGGGGCGTCAGGCGATAGCCGAGGCCGCGCACGGTCTCGATCCGGTCGGCGCCGATCTTCTTGCGCAGCCGGCCGACGAACACCTCGATGGTGTTGGAATCGCGGTCGAAGTCCTGATCGTACAGGTGCTCGACCAGCTCGGTGCGGCTGATGACCCGTCCCTGGTGCATCATGATGTAGTGCAGCAGGCGGTATTCCAGCGAGGTCAAACGCAGGGGCTCACCGTCCACGCTGGCCCGGGCCGCGCGCGGATCCAGGCGCAGGGCGCCGCAGCTGAGCGTGGCCGAGGCGATGCCGGCCGAGCGGCGCAGCAGTGCCCGCAGCCGGGCCAGAAGCTCTTCCGTATGGAACGGCTTGGTCAAATAGTCGTCGGCCCCGGCGTCGAAGCCCGAGACCTTGTCAGACCAGGCGCCGCGCGCGGTCAGGATCAGCACCGGCGTGGTCTTGCCTTCGCGGCGCCACCGCTCCAGCACGGAGACGCCGTCGATCTTGGGAAGGCCGAGGTCCAGCACCACCACGTCGTAGGGCTCGTTGCCGCCCAGATAGTGGGCTTCCTCGCCGTCGGCGGCGTGATCGACCGCATAGCCGGCGTCGCCCAGCGCCGCCTTCAGCTGGCGCGACAGATCGACGTCGTCCTCGACAAGCAGAACACGCATTCAGGCCTCGTCAGTCATAGGCGGAGACGGAGACCTCGAAGACCCGACCGTCCCGCTCGAAAAGAAACACATAGCTTGAGCCGCGCATGCCGCGCGAGCCCACATAGCGGGCGCCGCCGGCGCGGCCGTGGGCGCGCGACAGGGCTTCGGCCTCGCTGATCTGGCGGCGCTGCTGCTCGGAGCGGTCGCCCCGGCCGCCGCGCGAATCGCGATCCTGGGCCATGACCTGGCTCAGGGGCGTCGCGGCCATCAGGGCGGTCAGCAGAATGACGTGGATGCGGTTCATGGAACGCTGTCTAGGCCCCGGCCTCTGAACGGCGCCTGAACGCCGCCTTGATCCTTATTTCAGCAAATGTCGGCGGCGGGGTCCAGAAACGCCCGCCGCGAGAGCTTTCGTCGAATTCATGCACATGAACCATACCTGACCAAACCTGTTCAGATCGGGCTCAGGCCGGGGGTGGTTAATGGGGATCAACGCCGCCCATCCCGGGCCGCGCCGATGACTTCAAGGAGCCCATGATGTTCAAGAAAGCCCTCATCCCCGCTCTGGCCCTGGTCGCGGCTTCGGTCGCCCTTCCGGCCGCGGCCCAATCCTATGGCCATGACAACCGCGGCGGCCGTGACAACGACCGCTACGAGCAACGCGGCGACAATGGCTGGCAGTCGATCAACCAGCGCCAGTATCAACTGGATCGCCGCATCGACCAGGGTGTTCGCAACGGGTCGCTGACCCGCCGCGAAGCCGGCCGTCTGCGCGCCGAGTTCACCCAGCTGGTCCGTCTCGAGGCCAACTACCGTCGCGGGGGCCTGAACCGCTGGGAGCGCAACGACCTCAACCAGCGCTTCGACCGCCTGTCGGCCCGCATCCGCATCGAGCGTCACGACCGTGACGACCGCCGGGGCCGCGACGGCCGCGGCTGGTAAGCCCGCAGCCGGGCTGACCTGATACGCCTTCCCACCCTCCCCCCGGGGAAGGCGTTCGAGGGGCGCGATCCGAAAGGGTCGCGCCCCTTTCTCATGCCCCGGGCTCGACCACCGTCAGTTCGGGCCAGCGGCCGCGCGCATTGTCGATGGTCCTCTGCCAGCCCTTCGCCAGCGGGCGGTCCGGGTTGGGCCTGAGGGTCATGGAGAAAATGTCCTCCAGCCCGAACGGCGCCGCGACAGTGATGCGATCGTCATCCTCCATACGAATGCCCACCGCGAAGGCCGGCGCCACGAACCGGCCCAGCGCCTCGTCCGTGCCGGTCAGGGCGCTGTAGGGCTCGCCGAACCGGTCCTGAAACCACAGGTGCACCCGGGCCTGATTGCGCACCTCCACCAGGCTGCGGAACGGCTCGTCGAAGGCGGCGGCTGCGCGCTTGATGAAGACATCCTCGGCGTCCCAGCTGGTGTCCGGGTCGAAATAGCCGATGTCGTAGTCCTTGATGCCGTAGCCCGCCGGGCGACCGGTCACCGCATTCCACACCGACTGATAGACGGCGCCGGAAAAGATGCGCCAGTCGGGCAGGCCGAGCCCCCGGACCGTCGTCAGCACATGCATAAGCCCCGGATCGGCGCGGACGATTTCGACCAGACGGGCTTCCAGATTGTCGCTCATTCCCATCCCCGCATCGGCCAGCCGTGATCCAGCGGGCCGTGCCCGCCGCCCAGCCCCGGCGCGCGGCGGATGGCCTCGGCGACATAGGCCCAGGCCTCGGCGACCGCGATCTCCAGCGGCTGGCCCAGGGCGATGCCGGCCGCGCAGGCGCTGGCCAAGGTGCAGCCGGTGCCGTGGGTGTGACGGGTGTCGATGCGCTCGGCCTCCAGCACCGTCTCGCCGTCCGGCGTCAGCAGCAGATCGACCACGGCCGGTCCGGCGATGTGCCCGCCCTTCATCAGCACCGCCTTCGCGCCCATGCCCAGCAGCGCCTCGCCCGCCCGGCGCTGGCCGTCGAGATCGGCGACGGCGATCCCGGTCAGGGCCTCGGCCTCCGGCGCATTGGGGGTCAGCAGCGCGGCACGCGGGATCATCAGCGTCCGCACCGCCGCGATGGCGCGGTCCTCGAGCAAGGAGGCCCCGCCCTTGGCAACCATCACGGGGTCGACCACGGCGGGCGCCGATGTGGTGTCGAGGATCGCGGCGACACGTTCGACCACCTCGGCCGAACCCAGCATGCCGGTCTTGACCGCGTCGGCGCCGATGTCGTCCAGCACCGCCCGCGCCTGAGCCTCGATCAGGTACAGCGGCAGGGTATGCACGCCGTGGACGCCGAGGGTGTTCTGCACGGTGATCGCCGTGATGGCCGTGGCCGCATGGCCGCCCAGCATGGTCACGGCCTTGATGTCGGCCTGGATTCCGGCGCCGCCGCCCGAATCCGAGCCGGCGATGATCAGAACGCGTCCTCTCTGGGTCATGCGTCGCAGATGGCTCAACCGCCCGCGGCAAGCAAGGCCGACTGCACCTTCAGCGCCTGGACCGTCTCGCGCACATCGTGGACGCGGATGATGGAGGCCCCGTTCCGCGCCGCCGCCAGCGCCAGCGCCAGCGAGCCGCCGAGGCGGTCGCCTGTGTTTTCCGCCGACGGATCGATGGCTTGGATCGTCCGCTTGCGGCTGGCTCCGTAGAGCACTGGAAAGCCGGTCGCGGTCAGCCGATCCAGCCGCGCCGTCAGGATCAGATTATGCGCCGCCGTCTTGCCGAAACCGATGCCGGGATCGAGCCAGATTCGCTCGGGCGCCACGCCTGCCGCCATCGCGGCGTCCGCTCGCGCCTCCAGCCAGTCCACGACCTCGGCCGCGACATCGTCATAGCGGGGGTCGGCCTGCATGGTGCTGGGTTCCCCCCGCATGTGCATCAGCACCACGTCGCAACCCAGTTCGGCTGCCGCTTCCAAGCTTTCCGGCGCATGGGTCAGGGCCGTGACGTCGTTCCACATCGTGGCGCCCGCCACGACCGCCGCGCGCGCAACCTCGGGCTTCATGGTGTCGATGCTGATCGGCCCGGCCCAGGCGGCGCGGAGGCCTGCAATCACCGGAACGACGCGGGCGATTTCGTCTCTGACCGGGACCGGCTCCGCCCCCGGCCGCGTGCTCTCGCCGCCGACGTCGAGAATGTCGGCGCCTTCCCCGACCAGCCGCAGGCCGTGCGCGACGGCCATCTCGACCGTGGTCAGACGCCCGCCGTCCGAAAAGCTGTCCGGGGTGACGTTGACGATGCCCATGACGCGCGGCGTCACTTCGGTTTGCCCTGCGGATAGACGGTCTCGCCCTTGCGCAGCATCTCGACGAAACGCTCGATGGCGCGTTTTCGCCCGGCCTCGGTTTTCAGCGCCTTGGTGCGGAAAATCAGGGCGAAACGGTTCTGGGCCGTCAGGGTGGCGAACATGGCTTTCGCTTTCGGATCGGCGTCGATGGCGGCTTGCAGATCCGCAGGCATCTCCGCGCCGCTGACCCGATACGCCGCGTCCCAGCGTCCGTCCGCCTTCGCCGCCTCGATATGCTTCAGACCATGCTCGGTCATCAGACCCGCCGCCGTCAGCCGCGCCACATTGGCGACGTTGACCTGGCTCCAGACGCTCTTCCTGCCGCGCGGACAGTAGCGCTGCAGGAAGCTGGTCTCGTCGAAGCTCTTCTTGATGGCGTCGATCCAGCCCCAGCACAGGCAGGCGTCGATGGCCTGCACCGGCGTGATCGAGGCCAGGCCGGACTTCACCTTGTGGATCTTGATCCAGACCTCAGGCTCGCGATCATGGTTCTTCGCCAGCCAGCCGTAGAAGGCGTCGAAATCCCTGAACTCATGCACCCGCTTCGGATCGACGACGACGGGCGCCATCAGCTCCGCCCCCCGATCAGCCCGCCCAGCGCCTCCAGATAGGCGCCGAAGGCCTGGCGGCCCCGGGGCGTGATGGCCACGCGGGTCAGGGGCTTGTTGTCCTTGAAGCTCTTGGCGATGGCGACATAGCCCGCCTCCTCCAGCTTTTTCAGATGGACGGACAGATTGCCCTGGGTCGCCTCAAGGACGGTCTTCAGCTCGGTGAAGTCGGCGGTTTCGGCGTCGGCCAGATAGACCATGATCCCCAGCCGCATGCGGCCGTGGATGACCTCGTCGATCCGTCCGAGATCCTGCAGGCCCATGGGCGGTCAGTCCGCCCGCACCGCGCGGGCGTCGCGGAACAGGACCCAGCCCGGCAGGGCGAACAGCAGGAACAGCGCCACCGTGCAGACGCCGAGATACCAAAGGGGTTCGCGCACCAGCAGCCCCAGCGCCACAGCCGTGACCCACCCGCCCAAAGCCGTCGCCAGCATCCAGCCCTTACGCTTCAGCGTCCACACCATGTACCAGGCGGCGGCCTGAAGCGCGAAGACGATGGCTGCGTAATAGAGCCAGATGGCGAAGTCCTGATCCCGATAGGCGCCCACGCCGAAGACGATGATGACGGCGCAGTTGGCCATGCCGGTGGCGCTGAAGGCTGCGTTGAGCGTGCGGGCGGCCACCGGCCCGCGGTTGGAGCCCCCCGCCTTTCGGTCCTTGAGGATCGCCCAGGTCAGGATCGACAGAAAAAAGACGGTGATCCCGACGATGAAGACCAGATTGGCCAGGTCGGGCCAGCGGATCAACCCGATCGCCTGACCGACGTGAAACAGGCACTGCAAACCGTAAAGCAGTCCGCCAGCAAGATAGCAGACCGCCAGGGTCATCGGCGGGCGTCCGCCGCCCTCGACGATCGCGCGCATGAAGGCGAGGTCGTCCTCGGGCGAGTGTGGGGCGGGCTTGGCGGGCATGGGGAATCTCCGATCCGGCTCGCCCATGGCGTGGACGAGCCGGGAAGGCTTGGCAAGCTATTCGGCGGGCGCGGCGTCCGGGCGCACGCGGCGCCAGGGCACACGGCGCCCGTTCAGCCACCGGCCCATGAAGCCATGGCGGATCAGCAGCTCATAGGTGATCAGGCAGACGGCGAAGACGCCCAGCGAGACGCCGCCCAGTTTCAGCCACCACGGCCCGGCCCAGTTCTGCACCCAGACCTGCGCCAGCATGACAAGCGGCAGGTGCAGGATGTAGACCCAGTAGGAGGCGTCGGCGAGATAACGCCGCACCACGCTGTGGCCCGACAGGAAGCGCAGGCACAGACCCATGACGGCGAAGGCCGACGAATAGACCGCCAGCGCCGTCACTGCAGCCGCGATCGCCTTCTGGTCAGTCGGCTCGGCCATCGGCTCCAGGTTCGGCCCGCCCGCCAGCCCATAGGCGGCGACCCCCGCGACGATGGCGACGATCAGGAACAGGGGCGACCAGGCGGCGATCCGGTCCAGCAGGTCCCGGCGCCGGTCCAGCAGGAAGCCAAGCCCGAACGCCAGGCCGAATCCGACAAGGGCGGCGGTGTGGGGGACGACGCCCGCGTCCGGCGTCGGCACGGCGAAGAAGGCGATCCACTTGGGGTCGAGATACAAGGCGACGGCGAGCGGCGCAGCCAGGACCGCCGGGGTCCAGGGGCCGATCAGGGCCCCGGTGAGCCTGTCCACCATCCGGCCCCAGCCGCCATCGCTGTCCAACAGGGCGAAGGGCGCGCGCAGGACCAGGACCGCTGCATAGAACAGGGTCAGCACATACAGGAACCATAGGTGCGTCAGGGGGAAGTTCGTCCAGTCATAGGTTGGCGGCGGAGGTGGCGGCGCGCCCGGGACGACCCATCCTTGCACATTGGCGTTCCACACCAAGGCGGTGATGATGCCGGCCATGACCGGCAGCCAGAAGACCGTCAGCGGCCCGGTGATCCGCAGCAGGCGATCCCTAGCGAAGCTGAACCAACCCCGGCGCGCCAGCATCATATGGGCGAACAGGCCGGCGATCATGAAGAATGCGGTCATCCGGAACAGGTGGATGGCGAAGAACAGCCAGGCCGCGCCGATGGACGTGCTGTCGTCGCCGACGATCCAAATCTGTTGCGGGAAAAAGGCCAGGCTGGCGTGCAGGACGACGCCCAGCAGCAGCGCCCCGCCCCTCAGTGCGTCCAGGCCGTGCAGCCGCTCGGGCCGGTCAATGTCGATGGTCATATGGGTCGCTCCCCTCCGGTTCGGGAAGCGTTTCTCATAGACTTGTTTAAAATGCAAACATGTTTTGCAAAGAAGCGGCCGACAAGGCGAACCCGGCCGGCCTCTTCCGTGTCTAGTGGACCGTCGGCGCTTCCACGGTCGTGCCGTCCGACACCGGCGTCACCGGCACCGAGACCGACGGACCGGCGGTGGGGAAGTTGCTCTCGTCACGGTTGGGAGCGATGCCCTTCTCCAGCAGGTCGCGGATTTCCTCGCCCGACAGGGTCTCGTATTCCAGCAGGGCCTGGGCCAGCTTTTCGTGATCGGCCTTCTTGCGCTTCAGGATCTTGCGCGCCTCGTCCCAGCCTTCGGTGACCAGGCGCTTGACCTCGGAATCGATGATCCGAGCGGTCTCTTCCGACACGTTCTGGCTGCGCGACACGGAGTGGCCGAGGAAGACCTCCTCCTGGTTCTCGCCATAGGCCACGGTGCCGAGCACATCGGAATAGCCCCAGCGGGTCACCATGGCCCGGGCCAGCTTGGTCGCCTGCTCGATGTCGGATGAGGCGCCCGAGGTGATGTTTTCCTTGCCGAAGATCAGCTCCTCGGCCACGCGGCCGCCGGCCATGATGGCGATACGGTCGACCATCTGCTGGTACTTGAACGAATAGCGGTCGCCTTCCGGCAGCTGCATCACCATGCCCAGGGCCCGGCCGCGCGGGACGATGGTCGCCTTGTGCACCGGGTCGGCCATCTTGACGTTGATGGCGACGATGGCGTGGCCGGCCTCGTGATAGGCGGTCAGGCGCTTCTCTTCCTCGTTCATGGCCATGGATTTGCGCTCGGCGCCCATCATGACCTTGTCCTTGGCGTCCTCGAAGTCGCGGTGGGTGACCATGCGACGGTCCTTGCGAGCGGCCATCAGGGCCGCCTCGTTGACCAGATTGGCCAGGTCGGCGCCGGAGAAGCCGGGCGTGCCGCGGGCGATGGTCTTGACGTTGACGTCGGGACCCAGCGGCACGTCCTTCATGTGCACGCGCAGGATCTTTTCGCGCCCGCCAACATCGGGGTTGGGCACCACCACCTGACGGTCGAAACGGCCGGGACGCAGCAGCGCCGGGTCCAGCACGTCGGGCCGGTTGGTGGCGGCGATCAGGATGATGCCTTCGTTGGACTCGAAGCCGTCCATCTCGACCAGCAGCTGGTTCAGGGTCTGCTCACGCTCGTCATTGCCCCCGCCCAGGCCGGCGCCGCGATGACGGCCGACGGCGTCGATCTCGTCGATGAAGATGATGCAGGGGGCGTTCTTCTTGGCCTGTTCGAACATGTCGCGCACGCGGCTGGCGCCGACGCCGACGAACATCTCGACGAAGTCGGAGCCCGAGATGGAGAAGAAGGGCACGCCCGCCTCGCCCGCGACGGCGCGGGCCAGCAGCGTCTTGCCGGTGCCCGGAGGGCCGACCAGCAGGGCGCCCTTGGGAATCTTGCCGCCCAGTTTCTGGAACTTGCCCGGGTCCTTGAGGAAGTCGACGACCTCCTGCAGCTCGTCCTTGGCTTCGTCCACGCCGGCGACGTCCTCGAAGGTCTTGCGGCCCTTATGCTCGGTCAGCAGCTTGGCCTTGGACTTGCCGAAGCCCATGGCCCCGCGCGCTCCGCCCTGCATCTGGCGCATGAAGAAGATCCACACCCCGACCAGCAACAGCACTGGCAGCATCAGCTGCAGCAGCCCGACCCACAGGGCCTGGCTGGTGCTTTCGGCCTTCACCGCCACGCCGGCGTTCATCATGGCGGTGACCAGCTGTTCGTTGGGATAGAAGGTCGTGGCCTTGAAAGGCTTGCCGTCCTTCAGCTTGCCGGTCACCTGCTGGCCGCGAATGGTGGCGGCCTCGATTTTGCCGGCCTGGGTCTGCTGGACCAGCTGGGAATAGGTCATCACCACCGGAGCCTTGTCGGAGGCCTTGGCGCCGGGCAGCGCCCCGCCCTGTCCCGTCATGACGGCCCAGGAGGCCAACAGGGCCAGAAGAAGTACGCCGATGATGGCGATGTTGCGCAGGTTCATGCGGTCCTCGGTTTCCCGGCAGAGCCTGAGCACGCCGGTCTTGAAATGTCTCGTTACGAAAATAGGGGGTCTGAGCGGGTTGCGCCATGCATGGCCGCGGCCAGATCCCCTTCATGCGTCGTTTGGTCCAGCGCCAGCGCCAGCCGTTCCCCGACCAGCGCCCGCACCCTCGCCATCCTCCATGCAAGAACCGGGGCAGCCGATCCATCCCGGATCAGGACAGGAAGGGCGCCGCGCGCCGAGGGTGGCAGGGTGTTCAGGGCCGCGCGATCGTCGCGGGACAGGGCTGACAGGCGGCCCGTTGCGGGCACGACGGACCAGCCGGGCTCGCCGGCCTCGATCTCGAACCGCCCGTCCCAGACGCCGGCGACGCCGGGCGTAAGCGAAAGCGGCGGCACGGGCCTGCGCGCGAACTCCCCCGCCTCGCGCATCACCGTCACATCCGCGCCATCGGCTCCGGCCCTCGCGCCGCACAGGACAGCGGCGAAATCCTCCCCAGCCCGCAGCCGGCCGATCAGGCGGTCGAGGCGGTCGCCGCGCGGCGGGGAGTCGCCGCCCCCGGCGCAGACAATGGCCATGGCCAGGGTGCGGTGATCGACGGTCCGCGCGAGACTCACAATCCCCGCGTCCGAAACCGTTGGGCCCGGCCCTGTGGCGGGCCGAAGCGGATCAATGCGGGACAGCGGCGCGGCGTCCGCCAAGGCGGCCCGCGCCCGGCTGCGGCCGAACTTCAGGTCGTCATTGGCCGGGTCCTCGATCCAGCCGAGGCCGCGCGCCGTCAGATAATCGCGCAACACCGCGCGCCGCTCGTACAGCAACGGACGGCACAGCGTCAGGCCCTGCCCTTCGGGCCAGGCCGGCGACGGACTCCATGGCCGCAGCGTCCCCAGCGTCGAACCTCCAGCCTGCATCAGTGCGCTCTCGGCCACGTCATCGGCGGTGTGGGCGAACAGCACGACCCGCGCCCCGGCGGCTCGAGCGGCGGCGGCGATCAGGGCGTGGCGGGCGCGGCGAGCGGCGGCGGGCAGTCCGGTCGTCGGCTTATCGCCGGTCCAGCTCAGGCCGCGCCATTCGGCGCCGAGGCTTTCGGCCGCCCGGTGCGCCGTCTCCGACCAGCCCGCACTGTCGGGATTCAGTCCGTGATCGACGGTCAAGGCCAGAAGCCGGCGGCCCCGCCCGGCGGCCCAGTCCGCCGCCAGCGCCAGCAGGGCCATAGAGTCGCCGCCCCCGGACAGGGCGATAGCCACCGGATGCACGGCGTCGCGCACCAGCCGGGAGTCGAGGATGGCGTGGACGCGGGCCGTCAGGTCGGCGTCGGCGGCGGCCGAGACGGGCCTCAGCGGCACCCGGCCTGGGTCTTCAGCTCGTTCGCGCGGGTGCGCTGCGCCGCCGTCGCGCCCTGGGCGTAGCGGCGGGTGAACTCACCCAGCGCCCCGCAGGCGCGCGTCTTCTGGTCCGCGCCGATCAGCAGGCTGGTCAGTTTCAGGGTCGCGTCGGGGGCCCATGGCGCCGTCGGCCAGCCGCGCAGGGCCAAGGCGTAATCGTCGAGCGCGCGTTCCTCGTCATTGGCGGCTACGCTCATGTCGCCGAGACGATAGCTGGCCTCGCGCGCTTCGGGCGCGTCGGGCCAGGTCACCAGCAGCACCTCCAGGGCGCGGGCGCCCCGGGCCGGGCTGGACCCCACCAGGCGCACGGCGGCGGCCAGATCGGTGGCGGCGGCGCCGGTCGGCGAGTTGGCGGTGATCGGAGCGTTCAGCTCAGCAGCCTCGCGCGCGGCGCGTTCGACCGTATCGATGCGGGCGGTGGCGTCGTTCAGACGGGTGCGCAGGGTTCCGTTGTCGCGCTTGGCTTCATCGAGTTCAAAGCCCATCCGCTCCAGCTCGCCGTTCACCTGACGCAGGCTCTGCTCGAGATCCTGCTGGCGCCGCTCCATGGTCGCGAACTGACCCTGCAGCACGATGACCTCGGGGTCCGTCTCCATGATCACCGGCTGGCCGGCGGCGTTCCTCTGGGTCAGGGCGCGCTCGAGGCGGCGGACGTTGCGGTCCAGCTGATCCAGGCGGCGCTTGTCCCAGATGATCGGCTCCATCGTCTGGGTCTGGGCCACGACCGTTCCGCCGATCAGGGCGACGCCCAGGGCGGTGGCGAGGACGGTCTTCGTACGGGGGGAAATAGACAGCTTCAGCATGGATCGAACGGTCCCATCGATTTGCGGCCTCCGCAAGGCGTTACGCCGGGCGCGTAACTAACCCGTTAGGCCCAGCATGACGATGGCTATAGCGAACAGGGCGATGGTGAAGTTGCAGAAGACCATCAACGCAATCGTCCGCCAGGTCGCCGAGAAGATCGACAGGCCGTAGGCGCCCTTCAACTGCACGAACATGTGCACGGGTATCGCCAACAGCCCGGCGAACACCAGCCATCCGCCCAGCCACGGAATCCGGCCCAGCCAGTTCATGGCCGCGAACAGGATCGTCATCGCCGTCAGCGAATACAGCACGAAGACGCCGTGGTCGTACCAGGTGGGGCCGCGCTTCCACAGGAACAGCAGGGCCACGAACGGGATCGAGATCGGCACCAGCAGGAAGGCGAATTTGTAGAGCGTCTGCTTGATCTTGTAGAGCGCCAGGTCCGGGTTCTCGAGCTTGTGCAGCAGCTTGGACTGGAAGCCCTTGGCGCCCTTGTCGCCTTCGCGGACAGCATTTTCGTGGGCGATGTCCTTCATATTGGCCTGCCAGCTGCCCGGTTTCAGGCCGTCGGCGCGCGGTCCGGCGCCCTCGCCTTCCAGCTGGGCCAGGCGCGCCTCGGCGGCCCGGATCGAGACGTCCATGCCGGCGACGCCGGCACGGGGCGTCTCCGGCGGCAATTGAGCCTTGGCCTGCTTGAGCTCGGCGATCTCGGCACGCAGTTGGGCGGCGGTCTGGCCGTCCGCCTTCATCACCGGCTCCATCCCTCCGCCGCCGAAGCTGAACAGGAAGAAGATCAGGAAGACGGTGAACAGGAACAGCGCGAGAGGCGAGACGTAGCGGGTGCGCTTGCCCTGAACCCATTCGCGCGTCAGCCGCCCGGGGTTCAGCGCCAGCAGCGGCAGGGTGCGCCAGATGCGGGCGTCGAAGTGCAGCACCCCGTGCAGCACCTCCTCGACCAGATGCAGCAGGCTGCGGTGCACATGGGTGGGCTGGCCGCATTCGGGACAGAAGCGGCTTTCGACCGCGGCGCCGCAATCGGTGCAGTGGCCCGAATGGGCTTCGCCCGCCTTGCCGGTCGGCTTTTCGATCGCGCCCGCGACCAGTCCCGCTGTCGCCGCGCCGCCCGCCGCATCGATGTCCATCACAGCCCCCTTTAGTCCGCGCGATCTAGACGAGCATCGGGTCAAAAGGAAAGGGCGGCCGCATCGCGACCGCCCTCCCGATAGTTCAGCCTGTCGTCAGGTTTAGCGCGTGGCGCCCGAGACGATGGCCGTGTGGCCGTTGCGGTTGCGGGCCCAGGCCTGCTCGGTGGAGCCCTCAGCGATCGGGCGCTCCTTGCCGAAGCTGATGGTGTCGATGCGGCCGGGGGCCACGCCGCGCTGGACCAGATAGGCGCGGACCGACTCGGCGCGACGGGCGCCCAGCGAGATGTTGTATTCCGCCGTGCCGCGCTCGTCAGCGTTGCCTTCGATGCGGACCATCACGTTCGGATAGCGCGCCAGCCAGGCGGCCTGGGCGTCCAGACGGGCGTAGGCGTCCTGACGGATGGTGAAGCTGTCGAGGTCGAAATAGACGCGGTCGCCGACGTTGACGCTGAAGTCCTGTTCCGAACCCGGCAGGGCGGCGCCGGTCACGGGACCGGTCGGGCTGGTCGGGTTGGTCGGATACTGCGGGCCGGTCGGGGTCGTCGGGCCGCCGGGGGTGGCGGTTTCCGGGGCCGGACGCGGCGAGCAGGCGGCCATGGCGGCGACAACGGCGCTCACGGCGGCGAGGCGGATGAGGGTCGAAGGGGTCATCAGGTCGTCTCCTTGGTCTTCCCGGGCGTCAGCCCAAGCTTGGCGGTTCAAAGGTTGCTAACGGGCGGGGTTCCCGAACGCCAGCACAGGTAACGCACTCTTGAGCCGTCAGGCTCAGCACACTCGTCAGTTGGCGCAGGAATCCGCGCCGCCGCTGAGGCCCAGATTCCCCGGCGGTTGGTCCAGCAGCGGCGACCAGGCCGGATCGGACCCGCGTCCGCTGTATCCCGCCTGGGCGACCACCCGGCCCGAAAGGTCCACCGTCCACAGGCGCGTGTCACCCCCGCGCGCCTGACGCGCGAACATGACGTAGCGGCCGTTGGGGGCCCAGGACGGGCTGTCCTCAAAATAGCTGGACGACAGGATGCGCTCGCCCGAGCCGTCGATGTTCATCACGCCGGTTGAGAAACGCCCGCCGCCCTGTTTGGTGAAGGCGATCAGATCGCCGCGCGGGCTCCACGCCGGCGAGGTGTAGAGGCCGCCGCCGCGCGAGATGGCGCGCTGGCCCGACCCGTCCAGATTCATGACGTAAAGGCGCGGCGTGCCCGACCGGTCGGAGTTGAACACCAGCCGGTTTCCGTCCGGGCTGAACGACGGCGACACGTCGATGCCCGGGTCGCTGGTCAGACGCGACAGCTGCCGCGTCTGCAGGTTCATCACATAGACGTCGGTGTTGCCGCCCCGGATGATCGAGAAGGCGACCTTGGACCCGTCGTTGGAGAAGCGCGGCGACAGCACCTGGCCGTCGAACTCGCCCAGGCTTTCGCGCCGGCCCGTGGTCAGGTTGTAGAGGTAGATGCGGCTGTAGTCCTTGCCGAGCGCGACGTAGGTCACTTCGTCCGGCGACGACAACGAGAACCGCGGCGACATGATCACTTCGTCGCCCTGGGTCAGGAAGACGGGGTTGTAGCCGTCCTGGTCGACGATGGTCAGGCGCGACAGGCGGTTCAGCTGGGTGCCGCTTTCCGACACGAACAGCACGCGGCTGTCGAAGAAGCCGCTCTCGCCGGTCATGCGCTGATAGACGACGTCCGAGATCTTGTGCGCGATGCGGCGCCACTGCTCGGGCGTGGCCGTGAACTGGTAGCTGACCAACTGGCACTGGCGGTAGGGGTCGTAGAGGCGGAAGCCCACATCATTGCGGCCGTCCGGGCGCGGCGTGACGGAGCCGTAGAGCACAGCCTGGGCGCCCACGGCGGTCCACTGCGGAAAGTTCGGCTGGTTGGCCAGCGACAGGCCGGTCTCGATGAAGCTCGAGGGATCGATCGGATCGAAATAGCCCGAGCGGCGCAGGTTGCCGCTGACCACGCTGGCGATCTGGTCGCCGTTCTGGCCGGTGAAACTGACCACGGCGATGGGGAAGGGACGCAGCACACCCTCGTCGACCACGACTTCTTGCGTCGGTTGGGCCTGAGGATCTTGGGCCATGGCTGAAAGGGGCGCGAGCACGCTCAGCGACGCCATCGCAGCGAACAGGACCTTCAGACGCATGTCTCTCTCCAGCAAATCCTCACATCGGCGTTATGGCCGCCAACCGTGACAATAGACAGCTTCCGCCTGAATGAGGCGACTTTCGGGTCGGCAAGGCCTGCCTTCCAGACCAGCGCCGCCGGACGTCAGCGGTTCCCGCAGAACCGCGCCGTCTGGAACGTGATCGTGATCTCCTGCTCTTCGTAGCCTGCCGGCATGTCGAAGGGCGCTGAGGCACGGATGGCGCGGAGCATGGTGTCGGTGGCGGCGCGCCAAGTGGCGTCGCTGCGGTTTTGAGTCAGGCGCGGCGTACCGATCACACGACCGTCCTCGCTTAGACGCACACGCACACTGATCGTCAGGTTGTCGCCGCCCGGAAGCTCGCAAGGCACAGACCAGTTCTGCGCGATCTGTCCCGCCAGCGCCCTCAAGTCCCCTTGGCCGATGGCGCGCGGAGCCGTGCTCTGGCCCCGGTCGCCGGACGGCGGCAGGTTGCGGCGGTTGTTGCGATCGGCCCGGCGGCGGTCGCCGCTGAGCAGGTCCTCGGTGTTCAGGCGCGGCTCCTCGCGCGGCGGCGTCACCGGCGGACGCTGCGGCGGGCGGGGCGGCGTGGTCTTGGTCGGGATGGGCGTCGGCCGGGGCGCGGGCGGCGGCGGCGTAGGGGCCGGCGGAGGCGCGGTCTCCGTTTCGGGCACGACCTCGTCGGTCGGGTTTTCGCCCGGCGCGGCCTCGACCGTGATCGTATCAGAGATGATCGAGACCGGGATCGAGGTCACCAGCGGCGTCGGCTCCGGCGGCCGTTGCGTCAGGACGAAGAACATGAGGGCGCCGACGCCGGCGTGCAGCGCGATGGAGCCGATGATCGCCGGGCTGGGTCGCGCCACCGGGTGCTACTCCTCGGCCGCTTCCGCCGCTTCCGCCGCGGGCGCCGGCGCGCCCTGGGTCGCCGTGTCGGTGATCAGGTTCAGCTTGACGAAGCCGCTGTCGGCCAGCCGCGCCATCACCCGCGCCACGGCCTGATAGGGCGCACGGCCATCGCCACGCACGGAGATGGGCTTGTCGCGGGCGTCCGGGCCGCCGGCCTGGGCCACGCCCTCGGCCAGGTTCTCCCACTCGACCTCGTCCTGGGCGATGAAGATGCGGCCGTCCTTGTCGATCGACACCACCACCGGCTCGTCGCTGGATTCCACGGCGCCGGCCTCGGTCTTGGGCAACTCGACCGGCACGGCGACCTGCATCAGCGGCGCCGCGACGATGAAGATGATCAGCAGCACCAGCATCACGTCAACCAGCGGCGTGACGTTGATCTCGCTCAGGGGACGCTTGCGCGCCCGTCGACGGCCGCGCACATGGCCGCCTCCGCCTGCGCCTCCGAGGGCCATCTCAGACCTCCCGGCGGGTGTCGGTGGAGCCCAGGCGGCGCGCCACGGCGGCCTGCAGATCGTCGGCGAAGCTCTCCAGTCGGCCGGTGAACTTGCCCGCGTCGATCGAGAATTTGTTGTAGGCCATATAGGCCGGGATGGCCGCCGCGAGGCCGAGCGCCGTGGCCAGCAGGGCCTCCGAGATCGGCCCGGCCACGGTGCCGAGGCTGGTGTTGTTGGCGCTCTCGATGGCGGCGAATGCGTTCATGATGCCCCACACCGTGCCGAACAGGCCGATGAAGGGCGAGGCGGTGGCGACTACCGACAGCACGCCCAGGCCGTTCTCGATGCGCTGGCCTTCGCGCGCGATCAGGCTGTCCAGCGCGCGGTCGATGCGCGCCATCAGCAGGTTCGCCTGGTTCTCGCTGAGATTCCCGCCCTTCCTGGCCTCGCGCCAATCGGTGATGGCCAGGACCAGCATGCGCGGCAGGGCGTGGCTGGGGTTCGGCCCGGCCTGCGCCGCGATGTCTTCCAGCGAACGGCCCGAGTTGACCGCGCCCTCGAAGCTGTCGGCCTGACGGTTCAGGGCCGAGAAGCGGAAGGCCTTGTCGATGATCACGGTCCACGACCAGACCGAGGCCACGGCCAGACCGACCATGACGCCCTTCACCACCCAGTCGGCGGCCATGAAAAGCGCGACGGGGTTCAGTGTGGCGGCTTCAACGGGCGTGGTCATGCGGTCGTCTCTCGCAAAGGCTTAGGTCCCCACCCAGCCGACCCGGCGGGCGTGACTATTTCAAGGCGCTCTAGCCGCCCGTGGCGGCTCCGTCACGCCTATACCCCTGACAGGTTCGTGAATGGCTAAGCCAGGCGGCCTACTCGCTGCGTGGGCGATCCGCGTTCGGGTTCACCGCCACCGACACCGGCGCGCCGACGCTGATGATCACGCCCTCATGGCCTTCCTTGGCGATGGAGTAGGTCGCCGCGTCGCGCAGCAGCTGCTCTTCGCAGGCGCGGTCGCCGGGACGCCCCAGGTCGGCGCAGCCCTTCTTGGCCGCATCAGCCCAGCCCAGCACCCGCCGCGTGGCCGCGTGGGCGCGGGCGATGGCCGCCTCGTCTTCCGCCTTGGCCTGGGCGATCAGGGCCTGACGCGCGCCCTGCTGGTACTGCAGCTCGGCCTGACCGGCCATCTTGCGCTCCCAGACCTTGTAGTAGGGACATCCGACGAGGGCGCCGCCGAACAGGATCACCGCCAGAAGAAGCAGCGTCAGGATGGCGCTGACGCCGATGGTTTCGCTTTTCATGTGATCCTCCTGAGGCTGTTCAGCCAGATTATCTGTCCGCCGGGGCGTCCGCCAGCAGCGGTTTGATCCGCTCGACCATCGCCCGCCCCGGACGGCGCGGACGGCCGTCCAGATGGATGCAGACGGC
Organism: Pseudomonadota bacterium; assembly: GCA_040385285.1. Classification (GTDB taxonomy): domain Bacteria; phylum Pseudomonadota; class Alphaproteobacteria; order Caulobacterales; family Caulobacteraceae; genus Brevundimonas. Next base: position 95,841 of record JAZKHQ010000006.1, on the reverse strand, counting down.
CACGACATCGGCCTCGCACAGCCGCTCTTCGCCGCGCCATATCGACTGCGCCATGATCAGCCGCGGACCCTTCACCGCCTCGAACCGCGTCGAGACCGTCAGGGCGTCGTCGATGCGTGCGGGCTTCAGGAACCGCAGGGCCATGGTCGCGACCACGAAGGCCGAGGGCCGGTCGTCCTCCAGCAGCTCCGCATGGCCGATCCCCAGCGTGCGCAACGCATCCGTCCGCCCCCGCTCGAAGAACCGCACATAGCTGCCGTGATAGACCAGCCCGGTGAAGTCGGTGTCCTCGTAATAGACACGCACCGGCAGCCGGTGCTCGCGGCCCTCGAACCGACCATGGGTGGGGGCTTCGGTCACGGCGTGGCCTGTATGGCGGGCGGGCGCGGCAGATCCGGGCATTCGCGCGCCATGACTTCATGGAATTCCGAGGACAGGGGGTCGCTCATCAGCATCATCCGGTTCGGGCGCGAGACGAATGGCTGGCCGGTTTCGCCCCGCGTCGGCGCGACATAGCCGCAGACGACCCGGCCGCGTCCGGCCTGGATCAACTGAACCTCGGCGCTGCGGCCCAGCAGCTCCTTCGCCTGCCGGGACACCCGCGCCGCCGGCGCCTCCTCGACGAAGCCGCCGCCCTCATGGGCCAGCCGCCAGACCAGCAGCACGCCGAGCGTAAGGATCACGCCGCCCAGCACCGCGATCAGCCGATCAGTCGTGATGCCCCGTCGCGCCATGGGGGCACCATGCCGGGCTTCGGCGGGAAGGTGAAGCCTACTTGCCGCCGAACAGGTCGGGCGCCGTGGCCGCAGTCTTCGGTGGTTCGGCGAGGCTCAGGTGAGCGTAGGCGCGGGCGCAGGCCATGCGGCCGCGCGGCGTGCGCTGGATGAAGCCCTGTTGCAGCAGATAGGGCTCGATCACGTCCTCCACCGCGTCGCGCGCCTCGGCGATGGCGGCGGCCAGAGTGTCCATGCCGACGGGACCGCCGCCGTAATTCTCGATCAGGGCCTTGAGGAAGCGGCGGTCGTTGGCATCGAGGCCCGCCTCGTCGATCTCCAGCCGGCTCAGCGCCCGCGCGGCGGCCAGCCGGTCGATGGTGGTCGCGCCGTCGGCGCTGGCGAAGTCGCGCACCCGGCGCAGCAGCCGGCCGGCCACACGCGGCGTTCCTCGCGACCGGCTGGCGATCTCCCGCGCGCCGTCCTCGCTGATCGGGGCGCCGAGCTTCCTCGCCGCCCCGGTGATGACCCGCACCAGCTCTTCGGGGGTGTAGAATTCCAGCCGCAACGGAATGCCGAACCGGTCCCGAAGGGGCGTGGCCAGCAACCCCGCCCGCGTGGTGGCTCCTACGAGCGTAAAGGGCGCCAGATCGATGCGCACCGACCGCGCCGACGGCCCCTCGCCGATGATCAGGTCCAGCACATGGTCCTCCATCGCCGGATAGAGGATCTCCTCCACCGCCGGGTTCAGGCGGTGGATCTCGTCGATGAACAGGACGTCGCGTGGTTCGAGATTCGTCAGGATCGCCGCCAGATCGCCCGCCTTGGCCAGGATCGGCCCCGAGGTCGCGCGGAAGCCGACGCCCAGTTCGCGCGCCACGATCTGGGCCAGGGTCGTCTTGCCCAGCCCCGGCGGGCCGAACAGCAGCACGTGGTCGAGCGACTCGCCCCGCGCCCGCGCCGCCTCGATGAAGACCTTCAGATTGCCCTTGGCCTGCTCCTGCCCGACGAATTCGCCCAGCGTCTGGGGCCGCAACGCCCGGTCGTGGGTCTCGCCGGGGGCGGCGTCGGGAGAGATGATGCGCTCGTCAGTCAATGGGGATAGCCCCGTCGCAAGGCTTCAAGATCAATGCTTGCGCCTCGTTCCAAGCTCCTTTTGCCAAGGTCAACTGGTCGCCACGGAGTTCGCAAACCGTTTCGCCGTATTGATAGCGGACGCGCTCGACGGTGTTGATTGACGGCAGCTGTCCAACATGGGTGCCCGGAGCTAGCTGGATAGAAGAACTGCTTCCGCTTTTCCTCTCAATCGTCAGAAGGATGGGTTGGTCGGTCGCATTCCGGTATTCGAAGCTGTTCGGATGACAACCAGCCAAGGACAGCGAGACTAGCCCGATCAAGCCGATCAGTCGCTTCATCGCCCCAGCTCCTGCAGAGCGGCACGGATGACGGCGGACAGGTCGGCCTCGTCACCCAACCGGATCAGGGCCTGATCAACCGCGCGGCGGGCGTTGACCTCGGCCATGCCGAGACCCAGCAGGGCGGACACGGCCTCGCCGGTGACGCTGGGTTTCGGCGGCGCGGTCTCGGCATGCACGCCCTGAGCACTCGGCGTGAACGACACATCCCCCAGCGGCTTGCCCTTCAACTCGGTGACGATGCGCAGGGCCAGCTTCGGCCCCACGCCATTCGCGCGCGCCACCGCCGCCTTGTCGTCGCGCGCCACGGCCTGAGCGAGTTCGGCCGGCGGCAGCACGTCGAGCACGCTCAGCGCGGCCTTGGGCCCCACGCCCTGGATGCCGGTCAATGTCGTGAAGGCGCGGCGGTCGTCGCGGCTCAGGAAGCCGTACAGGCGCGGCCCGTTCTCGGCCGACCAGCTGGATTCGATATGCAGGGTCGCCTCGTCGCCCGGCGCCGGCAGCCGTTGCAGCGTCCGCGCCCCACAGGCCACCACATAGCCCACCCCGGCGCAGTCGATCAGGCAGTGATCCTGCTCGACCTCGGCCAGCACACCTCGCAGCCGCCCGATCATGCTGTGATCCTCCCCCATTGGGGGAGGGGGACCATGCGCAGCATGGTGGAGGGGGCCAGACCCGGACGCTGGCGGATGGGGTTAGCCCCCTCCGCCGCTCCGCGGTCCCCCTCCCCCGACGGGGGAGGAATGCACGACCCGCCCATCATGCTGCTCCAGCCAATAGCGCCCGCTTCCTCAGCTGCGCGTGAGTGATGGCCACGGCCAGGGCGTCGGCGGCGTCGGCGGTCACGTCGCCCGCGGCCGGCAAAAGACGTTTGACCATGAAGGCCACCTGGCTCTTGTCCGCATGGCCGGCGCCGACCACCGCCTTCTTGATCAGGTTGGCGGCGTATTCCGCGACGCTGAGACCCTGTTTCGCCGGAGCCAGCATAACCGCCGCCCGGGCGTGGCCCAGCTTCAGGGTCGAGGACGGGTTCATGTTGACGAACACCTCCTCGATTGCCGCCTCGTCGCAGGCGTGATCGGCGCAGACCTGGCCCACGGCGTCGAGCAGATGCAGCAGCCGCTCACTGAACGGGGCGTTCTCAGGCGGGCTGACCACCCCATGCGCGACCCAGCGCAGCCGCGATCCCTCGGCCACGATGACGCCCCATCCGGTGCGCCGCAGGCCGGGGTCGAGCCCAAGAATTCGAGTCGCTGTGTTCGCCATCCGTTCCTGTCATGCCTCAAACGAGGTTGACGAACAATGACCAGCTTTCGTGAAGCCTCAGTCGTCGCGAGGCAGAACCGAGAATCCGGACAGGCCCTGCTGCGCGCCCAGCCGCGCGACCAGGGCGTCGATGTTCAGCGGCATCTGGCCCTTGGCCTTGATGTGGTGCTCATGCAGCTTGCCGTCCGGGCTGATGACGTGGCCGATGCGCACGCATTTCAGGCCGTCAGCCTTCAGCAGGTCGCGCAGCGCGCCCTCGCCGGGCGGCGACGTGCGGACCCATCTCAGATTGATGTCCAACACGCCCACGTGCGGCAGCCGCGCGTCCGCCAGCCTCAGCACCGCCAGCACGGTCAGGGTGGCGCCCGCGCCGATCAGCGCCAGATCCAGCATCCCCACCCCGAACAGCACCCCGATCGCCGAGGTGACCCACAGCGACGCCGCCGTGGTCAGGCCGTGGACCGAGAAGCCCTCGCGGAAGATCACCCCGGCGCAGAGGAAGCCGATGCCGGTCAGCAGGCCGTGCGACATCCGCGTCGGGTCGATCACCACCGTCTGCCCCGGCAGGGCCGCGAAGGCCCAGGTCGACTGGTGCATGGCCGCGAGCATCAGCAGGCAGCTGGTCAGGCAGACCAGGATGTGGGTGCGGAAACCGGCCGGGTGCCCGTGATAGGTCCGCTCCACTCCGATCAGGCCGCCCGCCGTCATGGCGGCCAGCACCGGCCAGATCATGGCCCACTCCAGATTCATGAAACTCGCTCCGTTAACTGACGAATCTTCAGCCTAGGGCCGCAACGGTTCCCCGATCAAGTGCGGACTGTCGCCGCCCGCCGTCGCGCGCTAGCCTGCGCCGTCATCGGAGAGCGGGATCATGAGCAGTTCAGGGGGCGCCGTCGTCGCCATGGCGGCGGCGAAGCGGGCGGAGCGCAAGGTCGTCGAGGCCTTGCGAGCGCAGGGCGCGACCAATCCGGGCAGCGCCGCGCCCCTGGCGGTCAAGGGCATGTCCGCCAGCGCCATGCGGCGGCTGGCGCGCGGCCGCGTCATCCACGCGGTGAAGAGCGGCGGCGCCGAGACCTGGTGGCTGGATGAAGCCGCCTATGAACAATATCGCAGCGACCGCCGCTCGCGGGCGCTGCTGATGGTTCTGGCCGTTCTGGTGGTCATCGCCCTGATCGCCGCCTTGCGGCTGGGCCAGATCTGGACCTAGCGCAGGCTCTGCGACAGGCTCCAGGCCAGGTCGACCTGTGTGCGGAACAGGGTGTCGTGCCGCCTCAGCACGCGGCGGCCGCCCGCGTCCCGTCCCGGCGCCAGCGCATAACCGGTCAGGCCCTGTGCCGCGGACGCCGTGAGGCGGTATCCCATGGCGGGGTTCGCTTCGCCGAGGATTCTTCCCAGCAGGCCCGCCGCCAAGGCCCAGTCATCCGGCGGCACCAGCCCGTTCATCGCCGCCTCATAATACGCGACGATCACAGGCGCGGCAGCCTGCGGGTCCGACTGCAACAACAGCACGCCGTATGTCAGGCGCTGCGCCAGCGCCTGCGGATGATCCGGCCCGATGTCAGCCTCCAGCGCCATCAGGGCCTCGCCCTTCAGCCGTGTGGCGCGGTCGTAATCCTCATGCCCGGGCCAGAACAGATACAGATCCGCCTCTGTGTTCAGCCCGCGTGACCGCGACCAGCCGGACGCGCCGTCCGCGGCGTGTTCGGCGTTGACCCGGCCGATCACACCGGCAGCCTCTTCGAAGGAGACCGTCTCGCCTGCCCGTGCGGCGTCCAGCAAGGCGCCGGTCAGGTCGATCTCGGCCTCCTGCGCCAATTGCAGCGCCAAGGCGTCATCCGTCTCAGTCCGCCAGTCGGCGGCGTAGCGCCGGGCCGCGGCCGCCAGCCGCACCCGGTCGCCGGACTCGCGATAGACGGTCAGTTCGTGCTGACGCGCGGAATAGTCGACGCCCTCCGGATTGGTCAGGGCCATGACCGCCCGCCCCTCCTCGTCGCGGCCGAGCGCGGAATAGATCTGCTGCAACAACATCGCGTAGGGGCCGGCCCGGCGGCCGCCGTCCCGGCTCATGGCCGACTCATAGGCCGCGCGCGCCGGCGCCTCGGCCCGGGCGAAGTCGCCCATCATCATGTAAGCCGTCGCCAACGCCGCCTGACCCAGCCCCACGACTTCGCTGTCCGCGCCCAAGGCGGCCGTGGCCCCCGGCAAGGCCTGTTCGGACAGGGCCGCGCCCTCGGCGTAGCGTCCCTGCTGGATGACATTCATCGCCAGCCGCACCTGCAACTGGCCGCGCAGTTCGGCGTCCTCGGGGAACAGGCGTTCGGCGGCGGCGGCCATGGTGCGCCAGTGGGTCTCCGCCTCTGCCAACTCACCCGCATTGGTCAGGGCCTGCGTCAGCTGCCACTCGGCGCCGAGAGCCTCGGCTGTGTCAGCCCCATGGGCCGCGACCTGCGCCTGCCACGCGGCGCGGACGTCCGTAACCGGATCCGCCGCCGCCGGCCGGGCCGCCAGCATAGACAGCCCCAGGGCCGCCGCGCACATCAAGGATCGAAAGAACCGCGTCATACCGAAAGCCTAGACCATTTGGCGCAAAACGGGACCTCCCACATCTGACAGATCAGGCGGCCGACGGCGTCAGTCGCTCATGCGTGCCGCGTTGGTCCAGGCGATGGCCACCTGTGTCCTGAAGACGAAGGCATGGTCGCTGAGGTAGTTATGGGCTCTGCCGCTGCGGTCGGGCGCCAGCGCGTAAATCTGGAAGGTTCGCGCCGCCTCGGACAGACTGGCGTAAGCGCCGTCCGGATCGCCGGCGCCCATCCGCACCCCCACCTCGGTCAGGGACACGAAAGCCGCCTGCTCCGGCGCCAGATGCGCTTCGCCCCGCGCCGCCAGCGCCTCGATGTCCTGAAGCTGAGCCAGACCGTCGCCGTAGCGTTCGAACGCCACCAGCGACATGGCGTATGTCAGTTGATCTTGAATCGTCAGCGCATGGCCCGCGCCCCGTGCGGCCCGCATGCGCTCATGGGCGCTGCGCTGCATGGCCAGCCCCTCCGCGATCCGCGCGGGCGGCAAGTCAGCCGCGAAGTCAAATAACAGCACCTCGCCCAGTACGCCTTCCGCCGAGGCCAGCGTCCCGGCGTCGCCGCCCTGTCGCGAACGCACCGCCGCCCGGGCCACGCCCTCCGCCTCGATCAGGGCTGCCGCATCGCCGGCGCGCGCCAGTTCCAGCAGGCCGGACGCGAGGTCCGTCTCGGCCCGGATCCGCACCGGCGCCTCCAGATCGCCACGCAGCAACAGCGCCCGCGTCGTCTGCACCACGCCCGCCGTGTCGCCCGCCGCCCGACGCCGCTCCATTTGGTTCACCAGGGCGAATGCCCCCTCGCCGCCGACCAGCGCCAGCACCGCATCCGCCTCTTCCGGCTGGCCCAGTCGGCCGTAGATCGTCGCCAGCAGCCCGGCCAGATCCGCCGCCCCGCCGTCCGGCCCCTCGGTCGCCAGCAGATAATCGAAACTGGCCCGGGCCAGCGGCGCCGCCTCGGCCAGCCGCCCGTCTCTCAGCGCCGCCGACACCAGCACCAGCCGCGCCTCGTCCGTGGTTTCCGTGTCGGGCCCCTGCAGCTCAAGCGCCCGTAGATAGACCGGCCGCGCCAGCGTCTCCGCCTCAGTCCAGCGTCGCTGCCCCAGCACCACCTCGGCTAGTTGCGACCGCACGCGCAGGGTCTCGGGCGCGTCAGGACCGAACGCCGCCGCCGCATCCTCCGCCATGCGGATCAGCAGCGCCTCGGCCTCGGGCAACGCCCGTGCGTCGACCAGCTGTGTCGCCAGCGCCCATTCAGAGCGGAACGTCTCGCGCGGGTCTTCCTGAGCCACGACCGGCGCGGCCCATCCCAGCCAGACGATCGTCAGAAGAACCGAAATCGCCCTGGTCATGAACCGCTGGTCAGCCCCAAATTCTTAGCCGCTGTATTTCGCCAGATCCTCGTCCGAGATGTCCTCGTTCGAATAGACCGACGAAACGTCATCCTCAGCATCCAGCGCGTCGAGCAGCTTGATAAGCGTCGAAACCTGATCGCCGCTCACGGCCACCTCGGTCTGGGGCCTCCAGACGATGGCGGTTGACTTCGGGTCGCCCAGCACCTTGGACATGGCCTCGGCCACGTCGTTCAGGTCCTCGAACCTCGTCCAGATCGTGTGGCCCGGCGCGTCCTCGTAGATGTCGGGCTTGACCAGATCGCTCTCGACGTCGTCGGCGCCGGCCTCGATGGCGGCCTCCATGATCGCGTCCTCGCTCCCGGCCTCGGCGGCGTAGACGATCTTGCCGACCCGATCCCACATGAAGGCGACCGAGTTCATCTCGCCCAGCTGGCCGCCGTTCTTGGTGAAGGCGGCGCGGATGTTGGAGTTGGCGCGGTTCCTGTTGTCCGTCAGGGCCTCGACGATGATGCCGACGCCGCCGGGGCCGCGGCCCTCATAGCGGACCTCTTCCATCGTATCGACGTCGCCGCCGGCCGCCTTGTTGATGGCGCGCTGGATCACGTCCTTGGGCAGGCTTTCGGCCTTGGCGTTGTTGACCGCCAGGCGCAGGCGCGGGTTCAGCGCCACGTCGGGCATCCCCGACTTGGCCGCTACGGTGATGTCCCGCGACAGCTTGGAGAACAGCTTGGAACGCTGCGCATCGGCGCGCCCCTTGCGGTGCATGATGTTCTTGAACTTGGAATGGCCGGCCATTTTAGTCTCTTAAGGGCGCTAACGCTCGCGATGCGGTCGCTCGCTGCTTGAGCGCGTTCGGTGGTGGTCGAGCGGCGCATCTAGCCCGCCGCGCTCGCCTTGTCACCGTTGACGGAACCGTGGCTATAGCGGAGGCATTCTCCATCCAGCCACCGGGAGCCCGCCATGTCCGCCGAAGCCACCCCCTACGAACTTGAAGGCTACGCCGACGAGGACCTGCACGAAGCCGACATCGTCGAATGGTACGAGACCCGCCCTGTCACCGTCTCGGCCGCCGTCGCCACCGGCTCGATCATCGGCGCCTTCGCGCTGGGCGTGCTGACGGCCGTAGGCGCCCTGGCCCTGATGGGCCGCCTGGACGACTAGTCCGCCTTCAGGTTCTCGACCACGGCCCGCAGGACGGGCGGCAGGGGCCGGGGGCGGCGCGTTTCCGGATCGACATAGACGTGGACGAAGTGACCGATGGCCGCCGGCTGGGCTGAGCCACGGCGGAAGACGGCGAAGCCGTAGCGGACGCTCGAGGTGCCGATGTGGTCGACCTTGATCCCGACCTCGATGACATCGGGGAATTCCAACGACGAGGTGTAGCGGCAGCCGCTGTCGACGACGAGGCCGATGGAGTCCTTCAGGGCGCCGGCGATGATCAGGTGGGCGTTCACCGCTGAGTCCACAAACTCGTAGAATTTGGCGTTGTTGATGTGGCCGTACTGGTCGTTGTCGGCCCAGCGGGTCGAGACCGTGTGGTAGGCCTTGTAGGTCTCGCGCTTGGCCAGCACGCCCTCGTCCGGTTTAGGCATAAATCACTCCCTGTCTGAGCGCGTTTCGACGCGCTTCATTAAGCCGCCAGCCTTGGGCTTGGCGAACGCGGCGTCAAGCGCCTAGCCTCACGGAATGATCCAGACCCGAGCCGCCATTCTCCGATCCATGGGCGCCGCCCGCCCCTATGCCGACAGCCGGCCGCTGTCGGTCGAGACGGTGACGCTGGACCCGCCCCGGCGCGGCGAGGTGCTGGTGGCGATCAAGGCAGCGGGCCTGTGCCACTCGGACCTGTCGGTGATCAACGGCGACCGCCCCCGCCCCCTGCCCATGGCGCTGGGCCACGAGGCGGCGGGGGTGGTCGAGGCGCTGAGCGAGGGCGTCACGGACCTGCAAATCGGCGACCACGTCGTCATGGTCTTCATGCCGTCGTGCGGCCACTGCAACCCGTGCGCGGAGGGCCGTCCCGCCCTGTGCGAACCCGGCGCCGCGGCCAACGGCAGGGGCGAACTGCTGGAGGGCGGACGCCGCATCCACGACGGCCACGGCGACCTGAACCATCACCTCGGCTGCTCCGCCTTTGCCGAGCGGGCCGTGGTCTCGCGCCGCTCGCTGGTGAAGATCGACCCGGCCCTGTCGTTCGCCGAGGCCGCCCTGTTCGGCTGCGCCGTCCTGACCGGCGTCGGCGCCGTGGTGAACACCGCCGGGGTCAAGGCAGGCCAGAGCGTGGCGGTCGTGGGCCTCGGCGGAGTCGGCCTCGCCAGCGTGCTGGGCGCGCTGGCCTCCGGCGCCGGACCGGTCGTGGCCGTGGACCTGTCCGAGGACAAGCTGGCGCTCGCCCGGTCGCTGGGTGCGGTCCAGACGGTCAACGCATCGGCTCCCGATGCGGTCGAGCAGGTGCGGGCCTTGACCAACGGCGGCGCCGACTTCGTGTTCGAGATGGCCGGATCCGTCCGCGCCCTGGACGCCGCCTGGCGCATGACCCGGCGCGGCGGAACCACCGTCACCGCCGGCCTGCCGCCCGCCGACGCCGCCCTCGCCGTCAACGTCGTGTCGCTGGTGGGCGAGGAGCGCACCTTGAAGGGCAGTTACATCGGCACCTGCGTGCCCGGCCGCGACCTGCCCCGCTACGTCGCCCTGTATCGTCAGGGCCGTCTGCCCGTGGACCGGCTGATGAGCGGCACGGTCGCGCTGGACGACATCAACGCGGCGTTCGACCGGCTGGCGGACGGGACCGTGGTGCGTACGGTGGTGACCTTCTAGGCCAGCAACCCATCCACCACGTCCCGCATCGGCAGAGACGGCTGGGCGCCCGCCCGGGTCGCGGCCAGGGCTCCGGCGGCGCAGGCGAAACGCAGGGCGGCCTCCGGCTCCATGCCTTCCAGCAGGGCTACAGTGATGGCGCTGACGAAGCTGTCTCCGGCGCCCGTCGCATCGACCGCCCTGACTTTCGGCGGCTCGGCCCGGGCGATCTCGCCGCCGCGCTGGTACATGACCGCGCCCTTGGATCCCAGGGTCACCACCACCCGGCCGCCGCCGTTGTGCAGCAGGTCGCCGTAGAAGGCGGCCTCGACCTCGTTGACGATGATCAGGTCCGCGCGGCGCAGCATCTGGTCCGACACCGGCGCGGCGGGGGCCAGGTTGACGCAGACGAACTCGGTCGCCCGCCCCACTGCCGCCTCGACCGTCTCGATGGGCAGCTCCAGCTGCACGATCAGCGGGCATTCGATCCGCTGGGGCAGCTGTTCCGGCGTCACCGCGTGGTTGGCTCCGGCGGCGACCACGATCTGGTTCTCGCCCGAAGGATCGACGGCGATCAAGGCCACGCCGGTGGGCGCGCTGGCATCCGACAGCACGCCGTTCAGGTCCACGTCCTCGGCCATCAGCAAGGCCATGGCTTCTTCCGCCATTCCGTCCGATCCGACCCGGCCGATTAGGTTGACCTCGGCCCCCATCCGCGCCGCCGCCAGGGCCTGGTTCGCACCCTTGCCGCCCGGATGCCGGGCCAGGGTCGCGCCGGTCACCGTCTCGCCCGCCGCCGGCAGGTGCGGCGCGCTGGCCACGAAATCGAGGTTGATCGAGCCGACGACGGTGATCCTCACGAGAGTCGCTCCCGGATCAGGTCGAACACGCCCTGCCCGTCCGCGCTGACGGCCCAGCGGTGGGTCGTCGTCGCCGGGTCGATGCGGAACTCGACCGCCGTATGGCCGCGCGTCAGGTCGGACGCCGTCTCGACCTGGATGCGGCACGGCTTCAGCACGAACAGCTCCGGCTTCAGCAGCCAGGCGACCGTGCACGGGTCATGCAGCGGCGGGGCGTCCCAGCCCACGATCTCGCGCTCGATCCGCTGCGAGAAGCGCAGCACCGACGCCGACGTTTCCGCCGAGGGGGTCGTCGCCGCCTCAATGCCCGCGATCCGGTCCTCGGTGGCCCGTACCTGATGCGTGGCGTCGAGGCCGAACATGACGACTTCGCAGCCCGTCGCCAGCACCTCGGCCGCCGCATCCGGGTCGGCCCAGATGTTGAACTCGGCCGAGGCGGTGATGTTGCCGCCCTCGCTGCGCGCGCCGCCCATGACCACCACCGGCCCCAGATGCTGCGCCAGCCCGGGCGCCTTCCTCAGCGCCAGCGCCAGATTGGTCATCGGCCCCATGACGCACAGCGCCACGGACCGCTCTGGGCGCGCCATCACCAGATCAATGATCGCATCGGCGGCATCACCCTCCGCACACGGCTGATCCGGTTCGAACGGGATGATGTCGCCCAGCCCCTCGGCGCCGTGGAACTCGCCCGCCCCCGCCGGCTCACGCACCAGCGGGCGGTCGGCGCCCATGAAGACGGGCACATCGGTGCGACCCGCGATCTGGCGCAGGATGCGGGCGTTCCGCGCGGTCTTCACCACCGGTACGTTTCCGCCGACAGCGGTGATGGCCAGCAGGTCGAACTCCGGGGAGGCGAAGGCCAGCAACAGACCCACGGCGTCGTCCACGCCGGGGTCGCAATCGATGATGAGGCTTTGTCTGTTCACGGCGCGACCTTGGCGATGGTCGGTGCGCGAGGCAAGCGGATCAGGCCGCCCGCCGACGTCCCGTCCGCTCGATCCGCTTGGGGGAGGAATCGAACAGTTCGGCCAGCTTCTCGATCATGGCTCCGGCCAGTTGTTCGACGTCCACCAGCGTCACCGCACGGCGGTACCAGCGGGTCACGTCATGGCCGATGCCGATGGCGATCAGCTCGACGCTGGAACGGTTCTCGATCTCGGCGATCATCTGACGCAAATGCTTGTCCAGATACAGCGCCGCATTAGCCGACTGGGTCGAGTCGTCCACGGGCGAGCCGTCCGAAATGACCATCAGGATGCGCCGCGCCTCTGGCCGGGCCAGCAGCCGGTCGTGGGCCCAGGTCAGGGCCTCGCCGTCGATGTTTTCCTTCAGCAGCCCCTCGCGCATCATCAGGCCGAGGTTCTTCTTGGCCCGCCGCCACGGGGCGTCCGCCGACTTGTAGACGATGTGGCGCAGGTCGTTCAGGCGGCCCGGATTGGCGGGCTTCCCTGCATTGATCCATGCCTCGCGCGCCTGCCCGCCCTTCCACGCCCGGGTGGTGAAGCCCAGGATCTCGACCTTGACCCCGCACCGCTCCAGCGTCCGCGCCAGGATATCGGCGCACACCGCCGCCACCATGATCGGCCGCCCGCGCATGGAGCCGGAGTTGTCGAGCAGCAGGGTCACCACCGTGTCGCGGAACGGGCTCTCGCTCTCGGCCTTGAACGACAGGGGCGAGGTCGGATCGGTGATGACGCGGGTCAGGCGCGCGGTGTCCAGCACCCCCTCCTCCAGATCGAAATGCCAGCTGCGGTTCTGTTGCGCCATCAGCCGCCGTTGCAGCTTGTTGGCCAACCGTGCGACCACGCTCGACAGCACGGTCAGCTGCTGGTCCAGCAACGCCCGCAGCCGGTCAAGCTCCATCGGATCGCACAGGTCGGCGGCGTCGATGACCTCGTCATAGGCCTGGGTGAAGACGCGATAGGCGTGGATGTCGCGGCCGTCGTCCTGGGTCTGCTGCCGGTTCGGAAGCGCCCCCTCGTTCAGCTCCGGCCCGTCGTCGGACGCGTCGCCGTCCGGATCGGCGGGCGCCCCGTCGGGCTTGCTTTCACGCTCGTCGCCGGCGGTCTGATCGTCGGTCGAGCCGTCCATCGACTGCCCCTCGCCGCCGCCGGCGTCATCCTCTTCGTCCTCGGAGTCGGCCTCGTCCTTGTTGTCCTGAGGGTCCGGTTCGTCCTCGCCCTGATCGTCCGAGGCGTCGTCGCCGCGCCCGTCGCCGGGGTCGAGGTCCAGCGCGCGCAGCACCTCCTTCAGCTTCTTGCCGAACGCGACCTGGTCGTCGGCGCTATCCACCAGCGCATCGATCTGGCCGCCCGCCTTCGACTCCAGCTCGCCCCGGACCATGTCCAGCAACGCGCCCGCCCCGTCCGGCGCCCGTTGCCCCGTCAGCCGTTCGCGCACCAACAGGGCCACGGCCTCATGCAGAGGAACCCGGTCGGCGGCGGCGGCTCGCAACGCCCCGGACTTCTCCAGCCGTGTCAGCAGGGCGGCGGTCATGTTGGCGCGGACGCCGGCCAGCGAGCGCGAGCCCACGACCTCGACCCGCGCCTGCTCCGCCGCCTCGAACACCTCGGCGGCCTTGCTGTCGAGCGGACGCAGGCGGGCGTGCAGTCCTTCGTCGTGATTGGCCAGACGCAGGGCCAGCCGGTCGGCCTGACCGCGCAGGGTCGCGCTCTCGGGCCCGCCCGGGTCGCGCGGCGGATGCGGCAGAGTCAAGACGCCGTTCGCCAGCTTCGGCCCGTCCGAACCGAACGCGACCTCCAGCTCCGATTGCTCCGCCAGCGCCCGCGCCGCATGGGCCAGGGCGCGCTTGAAGATTTCAGCGGGAGTCTCGGCGGCGGCCATGGGTGTCAGATAGACGAGCCGGCCGTCAGCGCAAACCTCAAGCCGCGTTGGCGGCCATTTGCTTGTCGTTATGGGCCTTCATGCCGATGGCGATCAGCTCGGCGGCCTCGCCGGCGTCGCCCCAGCCCTTGACCGTGACCGACTTGCCCTTCTCCAGATCCTTGTAGCGGGTGAAGAAGTGCTCGATCTGCTCGACCAGGATGGCTGGCAGCTGCCGGTAGCTGGCGATGTCCGTGTAGTAGGGGTTCAGCTTGTCGACCGGCACGGCCAGGATCTTCTCGTCCCCGCCGGCCTCGTCCTGCATCTTCAGCACGCCGATCGGGCGCGAGCGGATAACGCAGCCCGGCACCACCGGCGTCGGGTTAAGCACGATGACGTCGCAAGGATCGCCGTCGTCTGACAGGGTGTGCGGAATGAAGCCGTAGTTGCCCGGATAGTACATCGAGGTGTGCAGGAAGCGGTCGACGAACAGGGCTCCGGAGGCCTTCTCCATCTCGTACTTCACTGGCAGCCCGCCCTGCGGGATTTCGATGATGACGTTAATGTCCCAGGGCGGGTTGGGCCCAACGGGGATGGCGTCGATGTTCATGACGGCTCTATTGTGCAACTGCGAAATGTGGCGCGCCTGATAGGCTTGCATGGCGCCCGAAGCAAGGCGAGGAATGGACAATGACCACCTTCGACTATGCGGCCCTGGCGCTCTTCTTCCTGTGCTGGCTCGGCTACGAGCCGCTGCTGGGCCTGCTGGCGCGGCGCAGCGGCACGCTGAACGACGACATGACCATCGTCCGCCGGGTGTGGATGAACGCCATGACCCACCGGGAAATCCGGCTGGTGGACAGTCAGCTGATGGGTCATTCGATCAACTCCGCCTCCTTCTTCGCCTCCACCAACTTGCTGCTGATCGCGGCGGTGGGCGGCATCCTGTTCGGCGGCCCCGGCGCGCTAGAGGGCTTCGCCTCCGTCGGGGCCGTGGATACGCCGATCAAGCTGCTGGAGGGCAAGCTGGCGCTGGTGCTGCTGTGCCTGGTGCGCGGCCTGCTCGATTTCATCTGGGCCCTGCGTCAGATGAACTACACGCTCGCCCTGATCGGCTCGGCGCCGGAGGTGCATATCGAGGCAGACCGGGTCGCCCTGGGCCAGGCGGCGGCGGCACTGCTGAACCCGGCCTTGAGCTCGTTCAGCCAAGGCGTGCGGGCCTACTATTTCGCACTGGCGGCGGCGGCCTGGCTGTTCGGGCCGCCGTGGCTGGCGCTGGGCGTGGCCTCGGCCTTCGCGCTGCTGGTCTATCGCCAGGCCGCCTCTCCGGCGGCGCGGGCCATCCGTCAGGCGCGGCGCATCCTCGATAAATGACTTTACGGCCAAGCCATTTCGCAACTGCGTCATAAACCGGGCGGTTTCGTGCGGTGGAGCCGGTTACATTCCGTGACCACGGGCCCATTTATGCCTCTTGACGGATTGTGCACTGCAACCTAGCTTGGTTTTCGACGCCGCGAGGCGTCATGCCCTTCCTGGGCGTTTCCTCCCTATAGACTTCAAGCCGCGCCCCCGGGCGCGGCTTTTTTTCCGGCTCAGAAGGCTGTTTCGGCCAGCCCGGCGATCACCCGCGCCAGACCCTTCTCGCAGCGGCTCCAGCCGGGGCCCGGCGCCATGGCGGCCTCGTCGAAATACAGCGCCCGGCTCAGTTCGATCTGGATGGCGTGAAAACCCTCGTCGGGCCGCGCCCAAAGCCGGGTCGAGTAGCCACCCGCATAGGGATGGTTCAGCGCCACCCGCCAGCCCAACCCTTCGAACAGGGCCCGCAGCCGCCGTGTGATCGCCGGATCGCACGACGAGCCGTGCCGGTCGCCCAGCACCACGTCCACGCCCCGGCCAGGCCCACCCGCTCGCGCCGGCATGGAATGCCAGTCCACCAGCACAGCCCGCCCGGTCCGCTCCCGCGCCGCCGTCATCAACTGGCCCAGAGCCGAATGATAGGGCGCATGCACCCGCGCGATCCGCTCCTGAACTTCGGCCATCGACAGCCATCGATCATAGAGGGGCCGGCCGTCGCCGCTCAGGCGCGGGACCACGCCATATCCCGCCGCAGCCCGAGGCGAAGGCTCGATCGCCCCCGCATCGGCGATCAGCAGGGGGTCCAGTTCGTCTGGTTCGCGGTTCAGATCCAGATAGGCGCGCCCGATTTCACCGGCGATCAGGGCCGCGCCATGCACCGGTCCGGCGGCGGCCAGGCGGTCCACCAGGGCGTCCTCGGCGCTGCGCAGGCTGTGGTCCGGAAGGGCCGTTCTGTCCATGTCGGCGGGATAGACGGATCCCGAGTGGGGCGAGGCGAAAATGAACGGCCCCGCATCGCCGGCCGCCGGCGTGATGCGGAACGCGTCTCCTTCCATTCCGCCGCTTTCGACTTCCCGTCCCATGCCCGATCCATAACGGTTTTCCCCACGACAGCCACAGGCGCGGCGAGGCACGACAGGGATTTTCATGGCGGGTTTACCCTTGGGGTCGTAGCCTTCGGGGCAAGTGATCGGCGGGGACAATAATTCATGGCGCGCATTCTTCTGGCCGAAGACGACAACTCGCTTCGCGGCTTCCTGACCCGCGCGCTGGAGCGCGCGGGGCATCAGGTGGTCGACTGCGAGAACGGCGACGACGCCATCGACGCGCTGGAGCACGGCCCCTACGACCTGCTGCTGACCGACATCGTCATGCCCGGCGCCGACGGCATCGAGGTGGCCCGCGTCGCCGCCGCCCGGCAACCGGGCCTGCGCATCATGTTCATCACCGGCTTCGCCGCCGTCGCCCTGACCGCCGCCCAGGCCAGCCCCCAGGCCAAGGTCCTGTCCAAGCCCGTCCACCTGCGCGATCTGGTGGATGAAGTGGAACGGATGATCGCGGCATGATCGCCCTGATCGCCGCCGTCGCGGTGCTGACCGCCGTCCGTGCCGAACCCACGGCTTACGAACTGGGGAAAGCGTCCGTGTTCGCCGGCATGTGCACGACTCTCGGCTGGGACACCACGCAGGAGCGCGTCGTCGCCTACGCCGAGGCCTATGAGGCCCGCAACCCCGCCGCAGGCACGGCCGAAGGCCAGGCTGAAATTGCGCGGGGCATCCAGGACGCCCAGACTGACATGCAGGGCTTGATCGCAACCTTCCAGGCGACCGGTGATGCGACGGTGTTCAAACAGGCCATCTCGAGCCGTTGCGACGCCGTGGTGCGGGACGTGCCGGAGGTGCTCAGCCGGACCGCGACCACCCAGGCGGTGTTCGACCAGAAGATCGCCGAGATCATTGGCGGTATGGGCGCCGCCAACCCGCAGCACTGACCCAGTTTGGCTCTTGCGGTCGCCAAGGCCCCCGGGTTATAGACCGCGCCTTCCCGTTCCGGGGCTTCCCGGAACCGCTTTGGCGGACGCGTAGCTCAGCGGGAGAGCACTTCGTTGACATCGAAGGGGTCACAGGTTCAATCCCTGTCGCGTCCACCATTCCTTCCCATACGGCCTGATTTCGAGCGTTGAGAACGGCTCCGCTTGGAGGCCGCCGCGTGCGGGACCATATTCAGCGCATGAAGCCGATCAGCGCCCTGATCCTGTTCTCCGCCTTCGCCGCCCCGGCCGCGGCGCAGGTCGTGCCTTATCCGGGCGCGACCCCGCTGGATCAGCATCGCTACGAAAACCAGCGCCTGCGCGCCGAGGCCGACCGGCGCGAGGCTGATGCGCGGCTTTATCAGCTGGAGGCCCAGGCCCGGCTGCGCGAGGTCGAGGCCGCGCGCCAGCCGCCGCTCTATGTCGAACCATATCGCCCGCCCGCCACGCCGGAACAGGCGCGCGCCGCGCGCGAGGCCGCCACGGCGCGGCGCCAGTCGGTCACGTCGGGAACCACGCAGATCGACAGCTGGCTAGACCGCAGCCGCTGATCACGTGCATCCCTTCCCATCTCACCGCGTTCCGGCCTAGCTTGGGTTAACGAAGCTCGGAGGGACGGCTATGGACTGGCGGGGCGGACGGCGCGGCGGCGGCGGCATCGAGGATCGGCGCGGCATGGGCGCGGGCGGCATCGCCGGCGGCGGGATCGGCGTGCTGGTGCTGGCGGCCATTGGTTATTTCTTCTTCGGCATCGACCCGCAGACCACCACCCAGGTGGCCAGTCAGTTCGGCGGGGCGACCCAGGAACCCGGCAAGACCGGCACGCCCGAGGACGAGGCCGGCCAGTTCGTCGACGTCGTCGGCGGCAACATCAACGACGTCTGGACCTCGGCCCTGGTCGGCTACCAGCCCCCGCGCGTCGTGATCTACGAACAGGGCACGGGCACCGGCTGCGGCTTCGGCCAGTCGGCGATGGGGCCGTTCTACTGCCCCACCGACAAGACCGTGTATCTCGACCTCGGCTTCTGGCGTCAGCTGGAGGAGCTCGGCGGGTCGGGCGCCGACTTCGCCCGCGCCTATGTCATCGCCCATGAGTTCGGCCACCATGTCCAGACGATGACCGGCGCCTCGCAGCAGGTGCAGGCGGCGCAGCAGCGCGCCTCGGGCCAGGCCGAGGCCAACCGCTATTCCGTGGCGCTGGAGCTTCAGGCCGATTGCTACGCCGGGGTCTGGGCCGCCAACGCCGCCTCGGTGTCCAACGGCGCAGTCACCGTCAACGGCGTCGACATGGAGGCGGGCATGAAGACCGCCGAGGCCATCGGCGACGACACCCTGCAGCAACGCAGCGGCGGCCGGGTCTCGCCCGACGGCTTCACCCACGGCTCCTCGGCCCAGCGGGTCGAATGGCTGCGGCGGGGCTACCAGTCCGGCGATCCGGCCGTCTGCGACACCTTCGCGGGGATTTAGGCGTCGACGGGCTTCGCCTGGGTCTGCATCGCCCCGGTCATGGGGATGAAGAACACGCCCACGTCGCGGCGGCTGTGCACCCGGCCCTCGGCGTCCTTGGTGTAGACGTACAGGACCTGCCCCCGGCGGAACGGCTGGCCGATGGGGATGATCAGCTTGCCGCCCGGCTTCAGCTGGCGGAACAGCTCGGGCGGCGCATACTGGGCCACGCAGGTCAGCATGATGGTGTCGAAGCCGCCCTCGACCTCGGGCCATCCGAAGTAGCCGTCGCCGACCTTGCCGTGGACGTTGTCGTAGCCCAGCGGCGTGAAGATCTGATCCACCTGCCGACCGATCGGCTCGATGATCTCGATGGTGTAGGCGTCGCGCACGATGCGGCTGAGCAGAGACGACTGGAATCCCGAGCCCGTGCCGATCTCCAGCGTCACATCGGTCGGCTTGGGCGCCGCCAGCTGGGACATATAGGCTTGGCCCAGATAGTCGCTCAGCACGCTGCCGTGCCCGATGGCCCAGGGCTTGGGCGCGTCCTCATAGGCGTTGTAGGCGGTCGAGGCGCCCTGGGCGTAGGCGTAGTGGAAATACTCGCGCGGCACGGCCTCGAAGGCCTTGAGCACATTCTCGTCTGCCGTGCCGAACTTGCCCTCCAGATAGGTCTTGATGCGGGCGACGGCGGCGGGCTTGCGCGACTGGATGGCGGCGAACTGTTCGGCGCTGATCGTGGGGTTGCGATGCGAGGCGGTCATGGCCTCCTGGAAGGCTTCGAACGTCCACGGGCGCGTCGGCATGCGTACGCCGTCTGCCACGGCGCCGGTGGGCGTCGGGGCTGGGGCGCCGGGCGCGGCCTGTCCGGCGGGCGCGGGCGATCCGCCGGCGGTGGTCGGATTCAGGCGGGCCTGCACCTTCTTCATCGAGGCGTCGTCGCACGCGGCGAGCGACAGGCCCGAGAGGGCTGCGCCCCCGATCAGCATCTGGCGGCGGTCGAGGGTCACGAGGTCTGCTCCACAGGATCGGTCAGGACGGGGCGGGCGGCGGCTTTGCGCGAACCCGGCGGCAATACGAGGAAGGCCAGGACATAGAGGCCCGCCGCCGCGAACAGCAGCGACGAGAAGCCGATGTCGCGGCTCATCAGATTGGCCAGCGGCGTGGCCACGACGGAGAAGGCGCCGTTCAACCCCCAGGCCCAGGGCAGCATCCGCCCGTCGCCGACCTGGATCAGGCCGAGCGGGAAGAACAGGCCCAGCGCCAGCGACACCGGCGCGGCGGCCAGCACCACCAGCCCGGCCCGCGCCAGCCACGGCTGGTCCAGCGTCCGCATCATGAAGTCCTCGGCCCCCAGCAGCACGCCGGCGATCCAGGCCAGCACCACGATCAGACCGATCAGGGTCGCGGTCTTGGGCGTCGCCCGCGCCCGCTCGGCGATCAGGCTGCCCAGCCCGGACAGGATCAGCATTGATGTCAGCACCAGCGCAAACGCCGACGAATAGTCGTTCAGCCAGAAGGCCGCCTTGTCGATCAGCATGATCTCGATCAGCAGGAAGCCGAGGCCCAGCGCCGGGAAATACAGCACCGGCCAGACCCGCTTCGGCTCGGCTACGCCGTTCGTGCGGCGACGGAACAGGGCGGGCGCGACGAGCACCAGCAAGGCGATGATGATCGCCTGCCCCAGCACCGCAATGTTCACGAGCGCGCCGATCTCGGCCTGGGGCAGGACCTCAAGCCGCTTGATCAGGGTGTCGAGCCTCTCCAGCCGCAGCGACGAATAATAGGCGGGGCGGTCCAGCGTCGCGGGCCGCACGTGGAAGGCATGGCCCGACGGCGTGACCTCGCCCTTCAGCACGCCCAGAACTTCGGTCCCGATGGCGTCGTCGGGCCCGGTCGAGACGATCTCGCCCGTGTCGAACGACACCACCGGCAGGTCGTTGAACAGGCTGGCGCGCGCCGCGACGGGGTCGATGCCCGGATGGTATGAGACGTCGAACGAGCGGTCGGCGGCGAAGGCTTTCAGCGCCGCCACATCCTCGGCCCGGATCGGGCTAGGCGATACCAGGATCCGCGCGTTCCACGCCGAGCGATAGACCAGCACATGGCGTTCTGGATCGGTGACTCCGGCGTCCAGCAACGCCTGCCGCGCCGTCGCCAGCACGCGCAGGGAATAGACCGGGAAGTCGCGGATCGACACCGAGACGGAGATGAACCCGGAGGGCTTCAGCGCCGCCAGATAGGCGTGCATGGCCTCGACCGTCAGGCCGTTCACATTGGCCGGGGCCGCGTCGACGAAATCGGCCGAGACGTCGATGACGTCATAGGCGCCGGGTCCCGCGCGCCATGCCGCCGCGATCGGTCCATCGTCCAGCAGCCGCACGCGCGGTGCGTGAACCAGCGCCGGTGAATCCGCCAGGCCGTCGTGCAGGGCCGCGCGCAGCACTGGCTCGCCCTCGACCCCATCGATGCGCGCCGCGCCGAGGGTCAGCGCCTCGGCCACGCGGTAACCGCCCGACAGCCCGACCAGCAGCGTCTCCGCCCCCGGCCGCAGCACATAGGGCGCGGCTGACAGGGCGCTGGGGGCGTAGGCGGCGTCGAGCCGGCCCGGCTTGGGCAGGGACGCGATGCGGTTGCCGTCGCGATAGAGGCCGTAGGTGGCGGGCGGTCCGGCTACGCCCAGCATGGCGGCGTTGTTGGACACGTCGGCGTCCACCCGCTCGGTGAAATTCTCGAGCAGCAGATAGTGGCCGCGCGGCTGCTTCAGCTCGGCCACGACCCGCGATCCTTGCGTGTTCAGCGGTGCATAGACGGCCTTGAACTCCGAGATCATCGGTGCTGCCCCGAGCAGCAGGATCGCCTCCCCCGCCACCAGCGCCGCCCCCGCCAGACCAGCCCCCAGCCAGTTCAGCCGCCCGGGCTGGAACAGGGTTGCCGCCGCAATGGGGACCAGCAGCACCGGCGCCAGCAGGAACGGATGCACCACGAACATCAGCCCCAGCGCCAGCGCCGACCCCAGCCCCGCGCCCAGCAGGTCATAGCCGTAGACCCGCCCGATCTCCCCGTGGTTCAGCACGAAGATCAGCGAGATATAGAGCCCCGCGAGGAAGAAGAACGGCAGCAGCGCCGCGTAATACAGCCCGATGTTGCGAACCTGGTCCGGCCAGGTGGTGGGGTTCTGGAGCTGTAGCGGATTGAAGGCGTTGGCCGCGACCAGCTGGTATCCGACCGCCGCAGCGATCACCATGGCGGCGGGCAGCAGCGCCCGCAGCAGCACGCCGTGTTTCGCTACTGTGTCGCGGAATAGCGCCACCACCACGCCGCTCAGGGCGAACCCGGCCATGACGATGGAGATGATCCAGTATCCGTACTCGGACCATTTCGCGACGGCGAAGTAGCGGGTCAGGGCGTTCTCGATCCCGACCACGCCGAGCGCGATCAGGAACAGCGGGATCAGCGCCGCCTTCGAAGCTTTCGCGGCCCCGGTCACGCGGCGTCCGCCCAGTCGGCGCGGTGGTCGAGGAATTCGATCAGCAGGGTGTTGAACCGCACAGGCTCGTCCACGAACAGGGCGTGGCCGGCATGGTCGAACGTCACCACCTGGGTGTCCGGACGGGCGGCGACGGCACGCCCCTGAACCGCCAGGCGCGGGCGGATGACATAGAGCAGAGGCCGCGACGCCGCATAAAGCGTCTCGCGCCAGAAGGTGCGCGGCGGGGTGTAGCTCAGCAGCTGGCGCTCCTGTTCCGGGCTCATGCGCAGGGCGTCATCTGTGAGGCGGACGCGGTAAGCCTCGCCGGGATCGGTCGCGAACAGGCGGCCGACAAATTCTGCGCGAGCCCTGCGGCGCACCTCCGGCGTCGGCGTGTGCGGCTCGACGCTGCGCGTCGAGTTGACCGGCGTCGGCGCGGGTCCCTCGCCCACCGAGTTGTCGATCAGAACCAGCCCGGCGATGCGGGCGTCGCCCTCGGCCGCGACCATGGCCAGGCTGTCCAGCACCCCCAGTGACCAGCCGACCAGCACCACCCGGCCCGCGGCCTCATGCTCGATCAGCTCGGCGATGTCGCGCCCGCGCCGGTCGTGGGTGTAGCCGAAGGCCGGGACCTCGCTCGCGCCCTGCCCGCGCGGGTCCAGCGCCAGGACATGGTAGCGGCCCTCAAGCGCGGCGATCTGGGCGTCGAAGATCCAGGCGGGCATGGTCCAGCCGGGGACCAGCACCACCGTGCGCCCGTTGGCCTCGCCGCCCTCGATGTAATGCAGTTGAACGCCGTCGCTGGTCTCGAACCAGCGGGATTCGGCGGCCCATCCGGCGTCCCCCAACGCCAGACAGGCCGCCATCGCGAGGCCGGTACCCCACAGCCCCCGCGAACTCATGGTTAACAAAACCTTACGCCCCATCAACAGCATGTGGACCGGATCACGCCACAATGTCGACCGGATGCGCCGGAAAGGCGAACGCCCGTGGCTTTCCGGTGACTCAGCCGAATGGCACGACCTTGTTGTCCGCATCATGCCCGATGTCGGCTGAGCCGAGATAGGGAATGCCTGACCGCCGGCACCAGTGGCGCGCGATCTCGTCCGCCGTCATGCCGAAGTCGGCTGTGTCGTTGGGCCTGAAGGCGACACGGCCCATACGGATGCCCGCCACCCGCCGGATCGAGGCCTGGCTGGTCAGGTGAAACAGCATGCGGTCGACGCGGTAGAGCTCCTCGTCGACGTCCTCGAGCATCAGCACATGACCGCTGAGATCGGGCTCCAGCGGCGTGCCGACCAGCGCGTCCAGCACCACCAGATTGAAGGCCACGCTCGGCCGCCCGTCCAGATGCGGCTCCAGCGCCGAGGTGCTGCTGTACACCAGCCAGTCCAGCGCCCGTTCTACGGCCACGCGGCCATTCTCGCGCCGGATGTCCCCCGCCATCGGCCCGTGCGCCAGTCCGGTGAAGCCCGCGCGATACATCCCGGCCAGCAGGAAACCGGCGTCGGAGTAGCCGAGATAACGCTTGCCCCGCGCCGCATCGGTCAGCCGCGCGATGGCTCCCTCGGCGATGCGGTTGGAGCCATAGCCGCCGCGCCCGAACCAGATGGCGTCGACCGACGGGTCCTCGGCCAGATCGACGAAGGCGTTCTCACGCGTTTCATCGTCCCCGGCGAAATGGCCGCTGACCTGATATGCATCCGGATGGAAGACCAGTTCGACCGACCCGTCCGGCCAGCGTTCCGCGACCACCGCCCGCACGCCGTCGGCGATCTCGGGCAGGAAGACGGAGGCGGTGGCGGGGACGCCGATCTTCATGCGCTGGTCTCTCGCCCCTGACGTGCTAGTCAGCGGACCTTCCCTGCATTCGCCCCCCAAGATCAAGCCGCATGCCCGACACCTCCTACTTCTTCTGCGGCATCGGCGGCTCGGGAATGCTGCCGCTCGCCCTGATCGTCCAGGCGCGCGGCGGCCGGATCGAGGGCTCGGACCGGTCGCGGGACCAGGGCCGGACGCCGGAGAAGTTCGCCTGGCTGGAAGCTCACGGCGCGAAACTGCACCCCCAGGACGGATCCGGCGTGACCCGCGCCGACCAGATCGTCGTGGCCTCCGGCGCCATCGAGAACACGGTGCCTGACATCGCGGCGGCGAAGGCGGTCGGGGCCCGGATCGTGACGCGGCCCGAACTGCTGTCGCAGCTGTTCAACGCGGCCCCGACCTCAATCGGCGTGGCCGGCACCAGCGGCAAGTCGACCATCACCGGCATGATCGCCTGGATCCTCGACCGCGCCGGCCGCGCGCCCACGGTCATCAACGGCGCGGTGATGAAGAATTACGTCGACGCCGACCACCCCTTCGCCAGCGCCTTCGTCGGCGGTCCCGACCTGTTCGTGGCCGAGGTGGACGAGAGCGACGGCTCCATCGCCCGCTATGACCCCACCGTGGCCGTGGTCTCCAACATCTCGCTGGACCACAAGTCGATGGAGGAGCTGCGAGACCTGTTCGGCGGCTTCACCGGCCGGGCGGCGACCGCCGTGCTGAACCTCGACAATCCCGAGACGGCGGCATTGGCGCAGGCGCATGCTGACCGCGCCGTCACCTTCTCGCTCGGCGACGACGAGGCAGACCTCTGCGCCCACGGCCTGACGCCCCAGCCGACCGGCATGACCTTCGATCTGGTGGAGAAGGGCGGCGCGACCCATGCGGTGACGCTGAATGTTCCCGGAGCCCACAATGCCGCCAATGCCCTCGCCGCCCTGGCCGCCGTCCGCGCCGTCGGCGTGCCCCTGACCGAGGCTGTCGCCGCGCTGGAGACCTTCGCCGGCATCCGCCGCCGTATGGAGGTCTTGGGCAGCCGGAACGGCGTCACCGTCATCGACGACTTCGCCCATAACCCGGACAAGATCGCCGCCACCCTGAAGACCCTGCACGCCTTCGACGGGCGGCTGCTGATCCTGTTCCAGCCGCACGGCTTCGGGCCCCTGCGGCTGATGAAGGACGACTTCATCGACGGCTTCGCCGGGCTGATGCGCGAGGACGACGTGCTGCTGATGCCCGAGCCCGTCTATTACGGCGGCACCACCGACCGCAGCGTCGGCAGCGAGGACATCGCCTCGGGCGTCCGCGCAGCAGGACGGAACGCCGAGGCGCTGAGCACCCGCGAAGTTTGCGGCGACCGCCTGGTCGAACTGGCCCGCCCCGGAGACCGCATCATCGTCATGGGCGCCCGCGACGACACCCTGTCGATCTTCGCCGCCGGCCTTCTGGCACGTCTATAAAGTCCGATTACAGATTGTAATTCAAGACAATATCGCGAAAGTTTCGCAATCGGCAAAGTCGCTGTTAACAGCCTCGGTCGTATCGCTCGCCTCCCAAAAGGAGAGCGTATGTCCCGGATCGGCGATTTCGCGAGCGGCGTTGAACCCATCGGCCCGGACACCCCCGGCGCCGTGGTGTTCGACCGCTTTCAGGATGAACCTGACACCCTGGTCATCGCCGTGCTCGACGACGACCATCGCCCCATTGGCCTGATCGAGCGGAACGCCTTCACCCTGAAGATGGCCGCCGAGTTCGGCCGCGCCCTCTACGCCCGCCGCCCGGCCTCGACCTTCATGGACACCGACCCCCGCGTACTGGACGCCGAACTGGATGCGGAGACCTTGTTCCAGTCGGTTGACGCCGCCAATCTGGGCGCGTTGCTGAACGGTTTCGTCGTGACGTCCGAGGGCCGCTACGTCGGCGTCGGCGCCGGAGTGCACGTGCTCCAGGCCGGCAATTCGATCCACCGCCGCCGCGCCGAGACCATGAGCCGCCTGGCCCGTGACCTGGCCCGGGCAGAGCAGGAGGCCCGCGCCTCCAGCCGCGCCAAGTCCGAGTTTCTGGCGGTCATGAGCCATGAAATCCGCACGCCCCTGAACGGCGTCCTCGGGGTCGCGGCCCTGATGGAACGCGAACTGACGGACGAGGCCATGCGCCCGTATGTCCGCACCATCCTCGATTCGGGGTCCAGCCTGCTTCGACTTCTGACTGACGCCCTGGACATGAGCCGCGCCGAAGCGGGACTGATGACCTTTGAGACCGCGCCGGTGCATCTCGACCAGGTCGCCGCCGACCTGAAAGCCCTGTGGACACCCCGCGCCGGCGAGAAGGCCCTGACGCTGGAGGTCACCCACGACACCGCCGGCCATGACTGGGTTCTCGGCGACGAGATGCGGCTGAAGCAGTTGTTCAACAACCTGATCGGCAACGCCCTGAAGTTCACACAGGCCGGCAACGTTCACGTCCATGTCGAATCGCGATGGGCAGGTGACCGGATCGGACTGGTCGCCACGGTGGACGACAGCGGCCCCGGCGTTTCGGACGATGCCGCAGCGACCATCTTCGAGCCATTCAACATTGGGCAGGCAGGGCGAGAGGGCGCGGGCGCGGGCCTCGGCCTCGCCATCTGCCGCCAGATCGTGGAACGCATGGAGGGGACCATCACGGTCGAGCGTTCACCCCAGGGCGGCGCCCGTTTCCGCCTGGAACTCGGCCTCGCCTGCGCTGGGCCAGAGCACCGTGCGGCTGCGGTTCGGATGGCCGAGCCGACGCCGCATGAGACGCTGCATGTGTTGGTCGTCGATGACAACGCCACCAACCGGTTCGTCGCCGGAAAGGTTCTGGCGCTGTTCGGCTGTACCCACGAAACAGCGGATGACGGCCAAGAGGCGGTCGCCGCCGTTCAGGGCCGCCGCTTCGATCTGGTGCTGATGGACATCAAGATGCCGGTCATGGACGGGGTCGCCGCCACTCGTGCGATCCGCGCCCTGCCTGGACCTGAAGCCACCGTGCCGATCCTCGCTCTAACCGCCAACGCCGACCCTCGTGACGAGACGGAATACCGCGCCGCCGGCATGGACGGCGTCGCCCAGAAGCCGATCCAGCCCGACGTTCTGCTGAACGCCATCCGCCTCGTGTTCGGGACGCAAGAAACGCCGGCCGCCGCCCGGGCCGCTTAAGACTCGGAACCTTGACCGTATCGGGCGATTGTAGCGCCTGATGTTCCAGGACCCGCCCGAGACCCCAGTGGCCGAGATCGTCGTCACGGCCGCGCGCCTGCCGCCCGCCGCGGGTGAGGCGGCGTTTTCCGTCATCCGGCTGAGCTCTGAGACGCTGGACCACGCCCGGCGTCTGGACGAAGCCTTGGCGAGCGTGCCCGCCGTCTCCCTGTTCCGCCGCACCTCGAGCGCCTCAGCCAATCCAACGACGCAGGGAATATCGCTCAGGGCCATCGCCCCGTCAGGTGCGGGACGGACGCTGGTGACGCTGGACGGCATCCCCCTCAACGACCCCTTCGGCGGCTGGGTCATCTGGAGCCAGACCCCGCCCCAGTCGCTGGACGGCGCCGACATCGTGCGTGGCGCCGGAGCTGGGCCTTACGGCGCGGGAGCCCTCACCGGCGTCATTGCGCTCCGCGAACGCGACCGCGGCGGCGTTCTGGATGCGGAGCTCTCCGAACGCGGCGGCGGGCGGCTGGCCGGATCGGTCAGCGGCGACCTCGGAGCCTTCCGCCTCGTCGCCTCGGGCCGGCACGAGACCACTGACGGCTACATCCCTGTGCGAGGCCCCGCCGCCGGGACCGCCGACACGCCGCTGGACCTGACCGCCACCAGCGCGGCCATCCGCACGGACGCGGGCCTTGGCGAGGCCCGTCTGTCCCTGCGCGCCTCGGCCTACGAGGAGGATCGCGGCTCTGGCCTCGCCGGCGCCCGCGCCACGGCCAGCGGATCGAGTTTCAGCGCCACCCTGGCCCGCCGCCCCGACGCCCGCCCCGGCTGGCGCATCCAGGCCTGGCGGCGCGAGAGCGATCTGGCCAACAGCGCCGTCGCCGTGGCCGCCGACCGCGCCTCGACCACCCCCGCCAACGACCAGTTCGCGACCCCGGGCACCGGCTGGGGCTTGAACGCGGCCCTGCGCGGCTCTGGCCCCCGGCTGGAGTGGGAGCTCGGCGCCGACGCCCGTTTCAGCGAGGGCGAGACGCGGGAGCGGTTCCGCTACATGGGCTCAGCCTTCACCCGCGATCGCGTCGCAGGAGGCCGCACCCTCGTCGCCGGCCTCTATGCCGAGGGCTCGTGGCGCACTGACCCCTGGCTAGTCGCCGGCGGATTGCGCGCTGACCGCTGGTCGAACAGCGACGGGCGGCGGCTGGAGCGCGATCTGGCGACGGGACTGCCGACGCTCGACGAGACCAGCCCTGACCGCGACGGGGACGTCATCAGCGCCCGGCTCGGCGTCCGGCGCGATCTCGGCGGCGGCTGGGCGGCCCGCGCCGCCGCCTATTCCGGCTTCCGGCCCGCGACCCTGAACGAACTGCATCGCCCGTTCCGCGTCGGCAACGACATCACCGAGGCCAACGCCGCGCTGGAGCCCGAGCGGCTACAGGGGATTGAGACCGGTCTCGCCTTCGACCGCGACCGATACCGCTTCGGGGCGACCGTGTTCTGGAACCGCGTCGACGACGCCATCGTCAACGTCACCATCGGCGCCGGGCCGGGCGTCTTCCCCCGCGCCGGTTTCGTGCCCGCGGGCGGGGTGCTGCGCGAGCGCCGCAACGCGGGGACCATCGAGGCGACGGGTATTGAGCTGGACGCCGAAGCGCGGCTCGACCGCCTGACCCTGACCGCCGCCCTGTCCGTCACCGACGCCCGCATCGACGGCGGAAGCGCCGCGCCCCAGCTGACCGGCCTGCGCCCGGCCCAGGCGCCGATCTGGAGCGCTACGGCGGGGATCGACTGGACCGCGACGGATCGCCTCGGCCTGTCGCTCAACGCTCGTTACGAAAGCCGCCGCTTCGACGACGATATGAACAGCCGGGTGCTGGATCCCGCCCTGACGCTGGACGCCCGCGCCGACTGGCGCCTGACGGCACGCACCGGCCTTTGGCTCTCGCTCGACAACGTGACAGACGAGGCCATCGAGGTGTCCGAAACCGCCGGCGGCGTCGCCGGATACGGCCCGCCGCACACCCTCAGCCTCGGATTGCGCCACGCCTGGTGACGCGCTTTCTATTGCAAACCGTTCGCAAGTTTGGCACAGGCCGGTGGTGACCGCCTCCACCTCCTCCCAGGCCCCGAAGCCCGCCGCCAGCATGAACGCCGCAAGATCGTTCTGGCTGAAGCAGTTGCACCAGTGGCACTGGATCTCGGCGGCGCTCAGCCTGGTCGGGCTGATCCTGTTCGCGGGCACCGGCATCACCCTGAACCACGCGGCCCAGATCCCGGCCGAACCGGTGACGAAGGAGACAACGGCGACCCTGCCCGCGCCCCTGGTCGAGCGGCTGAAGATCTTCCCCGCCGAGACCACCGACCCTGCCCCCGACGCCGTCGCCCGTTGGGCCGCATCGGAACTCGGCGCCCAGATCGCGGGCAAGCCGTCCGAAACCACCGAAGCCGAAATCTATGTCGCCCTGCCCGCCCCCGGCGGCGAGGGCTGGCTGACCATCGACCGGACTACCGGTCAGGCGACCCGCGTCGACACCACCCGCGGCCCCGTCGCCTGGCTGAACGACCTGCACAAGGGCAGGAACACCGGGCCGGTCTGGTACTGGTTCATCGACGTCTTCGCGGTCGCCTGCGCCGTCTTCGCCCTCACGGGCCTCGCCCTGCTGTGGCTGCATGCCCGCAACCGAAAATCCACCTGGCCGCTGGTCGCCGCGGGTCTGCTGATCCCGGCGGTCATCGCCCTGATCTTCATTCACTGAGAGTAGCCGATGCGTAGCCTTCCCCTCGTCCTCACTGCCGCCGGCATGGCCGCCGTGGCCGGACCCGTCGCGGCCCAGAGCCTGACCGTCGCGCTCGACATCCCCCAGATCCGCACCGCCGGCTATCACCGCCCCTATGTCGCCGTCTGGATCGAGCGGCCCGAGGGCCAGGTCGCGGTCCAGACCCTGTCGGTCTGGTACGATGTCGATCTGCCGGCGGGCGAGGGCAAAGACTGGCTGAAGGAGATGCAGACCTGGTGGCGCAAGGGCGGCCGGTCCATGACCATGCCCGCCGACGGCGTCTCCGGCGCCACCCGCGCCCCGGGCCGCCAGACCGTGGCCATCCCCGCCGCGCGCCTGCGCAACCTGCCGGCCGGCCAGTACAACCTCGTCGTCGAGGCGGCCCGCGAACAGGGCGGCCGCGAAGTCGTGCGCGTGCCCTTCCGCTGGGGCGCGCCCAACACCGCATCCGGAACCGGATCATCCGAACTCGGCGCCGTGCGCGTCACCGTCGCCCGCTGAGGAGCACCATGAAAAAGATCGCCGCCGCCGTCGCCTTCGTCGCCGCCCTGGCCCTGCCGTTCACGGCCAGCGCCCACCGCGCCTGGATCGCGCCCACCGCCACCGTCCTGTCCGGCGACGACGCCTGGGTCGGTTTCGACGCCGGGATGTCGAACGGGGTCTTCATTCCCGACCACGCCGCCATGAACCTGGCCGGGCTGGTCATCACCGCGCCGGACGGTTCGGCCGTCGAGGCTGAGCACGTCAACCGGTCGCAATACCGCTCGACCTTCGACCTGCACCTGACGCAGCAGGGCACCTATCGCGTGGCCAACGTCACCAGCGGGATCGGCGGCTCCTACATGCTGAACGGCGAGCGCCAGCGTTTCCGCGCCGCGACCGCCGACTACATGTCCGAAATCCCGGCCGGCGCCATCGACGTGCAGGTGTCGCGCAGCTCTGGCCGCACCGAGACCTTCGTCACCCTGGGCGAGCCCTCGACCGGCGCCCTAGCGCCCACCGGCCAGGGCATCGAGCTGGTCCCCATCACCCACCCGAACGACCTGGTCGCCGGCGAGGCCGCCACCTTCAAGCTGCTGCGCGACGGCCAGCCCGCCGCCGGTCTTGAGGTCACCGTCGCCCGCGGCGGCACACGCTACCGCAACGCCCCGGAAGAGATGACCGTCACCACCGGCGCCGATGGCTCCTTCACCGTCACCTGGCCCCAGGCCGGGATGTACTGGATGAACGCCTCGGTCCGCACCGAGGCCTCCGGCGAACAGCTGGCTTACAGCGCCTCGTACAACGGCATCGTGGAAGTCCTGCCCTGACGGACCAGCCGCCCCCGGCTCCCCTTGCCGATCCGGCTTCGGAGCGGGCGGCGAACCGCGTCCTGATCCCCGTCGGCATGGCCCCGCCCGCGCGGCCGCCGGGCGACACGGTGCGCACGCTGGCGGGCGAGACCATGGGCACGACATGGTCCGTGCGCTTCGTGGCCCCGCCGCATACGAACGATGCGTTTCTCCGGGCCGCTGTGGAGGATGAGCTGGCGACGATCATCGCCCTGTTCAGCCACTGGGACCCGAAGAGCGAACTGAGCCGCTTCAACGCCGCACCGGCGGGCGTCTGGGCCCTCAGCGACCCCTTCTGGCGCTTCCTCGACGAGGCCATGGATCTGGCGGGCGAGACGCGCGGCGGCTGCGATCCGACGCTCGGCGCCCTGGTCGACCTGTGGGGCTTTGGCCCGCCGGGGCCGCGCCCGGCCCATGACCCCGTCCCGTCCGACGAAGCGATCGAGGCGGCGCTGGCGGTCAGCGGTCGCTGGAAGTTGCGCTTCAACCGGGACGCCCGCGCCGCCATCCAGCCCGGCGGACTGAAGCTGGACTTCTCGGCCATCGCCAAGGGCCACGCCGTGGACCGCGTCTCTGACCGCCTGATCCGGGAGGGCGCCACGTCGCATCTGGTCGAGATCGGCGGCGAGCTGAAGGGCGTCGGCGTCAGGCCGGACCTGCATCCCTGGTGGGTCGAGATCGAACAGCCGCCGGGCAGCCCCTTCCTCCGCACCCTCGCCGCCCTGTGCGGCCTGGCCGTCGCCACCTCCGGCGATTACCGCCGCGCCTTCACCCATGCGGGCCGGGTCTATCCGCACACGATCGATCCCGACACCGGTCGTCCGGTCAGCAACGGGATCGTGTCGGCAACGGTCTTCCATCCCCTGGCCCTGAACGCCGACGCCTACGCCACCGCCCTGACCGTCATGGGCCCCTACAAGGCGCCCGAATGGGCCGAGACCTGGGAGCTGGCGGCCCAGATCGTGGAGCGCACGCCGCGCGGCCTGATCGAACACACCACTCCCCAATGGCGCGCAATGATGGAGGCGGCGTCGTGACGGCCCTGATGACCGCCGATCCAATCCGGCTGGCCTGGGGCGCCGGCGCGGTCGCCCTGTGGCTGGTGTTTACATTCGTCATGCTGTGGCGTGGCCGCCGCGTGCGTCCGGCTGAGGCTCGGGATGGCGGCTGGCTGATCGCCGTCGCCAGTCAGACCGGTTTCGCCGAGGAACTGGCCGAGATGACCGAGGCGCTGGTCGCCCCGACCGGCCCGGTGCGCACGGTCCTGCTGGGCGATCTTGAGGTCGCCGATCTGCGCGCCGCCGGACGGGTGCTGTTCGTCGTCTCCACCACCGGCGAGGGCGATGCGCCCGACAGCGCCTCCTGGTTCGTGCGCAAGGTCATGGGCGCCGACACCGACCTGCACGGCGTGCGCTATGGCCTGCTGGCGCTGGGCGACCACACCTACAAGGACTTCTGCGCCTTCGGTCGCGCGCTGGACGGCTGGCTGCGCCGCTCTGGGGCCGAGGCCCTGTTTGACGCCGTCGAGGTCGACAACGGTGACACCGGCGCCGTCCGCCACTGGCAGCATCAGGTCGCCGCCGCCGCAGGCGCGACGGCCGAGGCCGACTGGACCCCGCCCGCCCTGGACCGCTGGCGGCTGGTCGAGCGCCGCCTTCTGAACCCCGACAGCCCCGGCGGCGCGGCGTACCATCTGGCCTTCGAGCCGCTGGACGGCCCCGCCGACTGGGCCGCCGGCGACATCGCCGAGATCGGCCTGCCGCCCGTGGACGGCGTCTCGCCCGGCAGCCGCGAATACTCCATCGCCTCCCTGCCCTCAGACGGACGGCTGGAGCTGTTGCTGCGTCTGATGCTGCGCCCCGACGGCCAGCCCGGCCTCGCCTCCGGCTGGCTGACGCTGAAGGCTCCCGTCGGAAACGAGGTGGCCATGCGGACGCGGACGAACCGCAGCTTCCACGGCCCGTCCGCCGAGACGCCGATGATCCTGATCGGCAACGGCACGGGCCTCGCCGGCCTGCGCGCCCATCTGAAGGCCCGGGCCGCCGCGCCCTCCGCCGACACCTGGCTGCTGTTCGGCGAGCGCACCGCCGCCCATGACAGCTTCTACGATTCCGAGCTTCAGGGATGGCGCGCGTCCGGCGCCCTGACCCGCCTCGACCGCGCCTTCTCGCGCGACGCCGGAGACGGCCGCTACGTCCAGGCGCTGGTCGCGGAACGGGCTGCGGAAATCGCCGCCTGGGTCGCCCGCGGTGCGGCCATCTACGTCTGCGGCAGTCTCGAAGGCATGGCCCCGGGCGTCCATGCGGCGCTGGAGGCCGCGCTGGGCGCCGAGCGGCTGGTCGAACTGACCGAGGCCGGGCGCTACCGGCGGGACGTCTACTAGGCCGGAGGCTCGGCGGGGATGCGCTGCATGAGGCGTCCGGGGCTTTTGCTCCGGGGATCGTCGCTCACGGGAATTCGGTACTCGACCTGACAGGCGCGGCAGCTCTTCCTGTCGATCAGGACTGAAGGTCCGTGGCTAAGGGCGCCCGGAGGCGCCGGCTGCTGAACGCGCACCGAGGTTCCCTGATCGAACACCTCGAACGCGCCATCATCCCGGAATGGATGGTGGTCGGATTTCGCCACCGCCGCCTTCGCAGTCTCGACATAGTCGCAGCGCGCCACCGCGGGCCCCGTGCATCCGGGCGCCGCCTCGTTGGTCCCCATGAGCAAAGCCAATCCGGCGAGGACCGCCAT
The DNA here is from genome assembly GCA_040385285.1 of Pseudomonadota bacterium. Taxonomy (GTDB): domain Bacteria; phylum Pseudomonadota; class Alphaproteobacteria; order Caulobacterales; family Caulobacteraceae; genus Brevundimonas. The sequence goes on along the minus strand of JAZKHQ010000006.1, from coordinate 61,909 downwards.
GAGGACGAAAGCGCCCAGTCCCGGTGTGATGAGGCCGTCGGGTTTCATCATGCGGCGATTGTTGCCTCACGTTCAGTCCCGGCGCCAGCCTGAGCAGACGCCTAGACCTCGGCCCAGCGCCGCAGCAGGTTGTGATAGACGCCGGTCAGTTCGATCACGGCCGTGTCCTTCGGCCCCTTCTCCGTCGCCACCCGCTGGATGGCGATGTCGAGACGGAACAGCTGCTCGCGGTCGGCGTCGTCGCGGATCAGGCTCTGCAGCCACATGAAGCTCGACACCCTCCGCCCCCGCGTCACCGGCGTGACCCGGTGCAGGCTCTTGGACGGATAGAGCACCATGTCCCCCGCCGGCAGCTTGACCGACTGCTGGCCGTAAAGTGTCTCGATGATCAGCTCTCCGCCGTCGTAGTCGTCGGGTTCGCTGAGGAACAGCGTCGCCGACAGGTCGCTGCGTATGCGGATTCCGTCGCGCCCGCGCTGCCGGATGGCGTTGTCGACGTGCAGGCCGAACTCGCCGCCGCCTTCATAGCGGTTGAACAGCGGCGGGAAGATCGTATGCGGCAGGGCCGCCGACACGAACATCGGATTGGCGTTCAGCGCCTGGAGGATCAGGCCGCCGACCTCCACCGCCTCGGCCGAGTCCTCGGGCAGTTGCAGGTTGCGCTTGGCCGTCGCCGACTGGTGGCCCGAGGTGACATTGCCGTCGGCCCAGGGTCCGGCGTCGAGCCGGGCGCGCAGGGCGGCGACCTCGGCCTTGGTGAACACTTCGGGGATCTGCAGCAGCATGACCGCCTCGTATCAGAAGCGGACGTTCAGCGTCAGGGACGCCGACCGGGCGGGGGCCACGTCGGCATGGTGCACGCCGTTGGTGCGCAGGATGTATTCCTTGTCCCCGGCGTTCTGGACGTTCAGCTGCAACGCCGCCCGGTCCGTCAGGTCATAGGAGGCGAACAGGTCCACCCGCGTATAGGCCGGCGCATAGATGCGGTTGGCGCCGCCGCCCGCGCCGCCCTGGTTCCCGCCGAACGAGTCCGAGACATAGTAGACGCCGCCGCCCACCGTCAGGGGCGAGGTCACGCGATACGTCGTGAACAGGCTGACGCTGTGCTCCGGCGTATTGGCCAGGGGATCGCCGACGTTGACGTTGTTGTAGGCCCCCTCGAGCAGTTCGCTGTCCATCCAGGTGTAGCCCCCGAACACAGTCCAGGCGTCAGTGACATTGCCTGACAGACCCAGTTCGAAACCGCGCACCTCGGCCTTGCCCGCCTGCTCGTAGACGCCGGGCGAAACCTGGATCTGGGCGTTCTCGCGGGTCAGCTGGAACAGGGCGCCCGAGACGGTCATCCGGTTGCCGAACAGCCCGGCCTTGGCCCCGATCTCGTAGCTGGTGCTCTCTTCCGGATCGAGCAGGACGGTGGAGAGGTTGCCCGTGCCGGCGCCGCCCGAACCGTTCTGGTCTCCGCCCGCGATGGTCGGCGGCGTCGAGGCGGTCGAGGCCGAGGCGTAGAGGCTGCTGTGCTCCGTCGGCTTGTAGACCAGGCCCGCCTGCCAGTTCACGAAGTCCCAGCCGCTGCTGACGGCGGTGTAGACCGGCGCCGTGATCGTGCCCGTGCCGTTGACGCCGTCGACCGAATAGTCGTCCCAGCGCAGGCCCAGGTTCACGACCCAATGCTCGCCGAAGCGGATCGAGTCGAAGGCGTAGACGGCGGTGGTGTCCGTGGTGGTGCGGCTTTCCACCCCACGCACGATGGTCCCGCTCCAGGGATCGGCCGGGTTCGGATCATACACCGGCGTGCAGTCGAAGCCGGTCAGGGGCGCCGGGCAGGCCGTGCCGCCGGTCGTGGTCACCGTATAGGACGCGTTGGTGTTCTTCTCGCGCGACAGCTCCAGGCCGACGTCATAGCTGTGACGGATCGCGCCGACGCCGAACGTTCCGTAGACGTCGGTGACGTTGGCCAGGGTCACGGCCGGGTTCCAGCGCGACTTGGTCCCCCGCTTCATCCACCAGACGCCGCCGACCTGAACCGCCGAACCGCCGTCTCCGGGGTTGGTGACCACATAGTCGTTCAGGGTCTCGGAATAGCGGGTGACGTTGCGGATCGATGCCGAATCGCTGATCCGGTGCTCGACCTCAAAGGTGAAGGTATCGACCTCGTTGGTCAGGTAGTCGCGCGCCGTGAGGCCGTAGAAATTGTCGTACGGCACGTCCAGCACGCCCGAGGGATCGGGCCGCGGCGCACCGGCGCCGCCCAGCTTGGTGTAGAGCGGGATGCCGTAGTCGGGCATCTGGTCCGAGTTCAGATGATAATAGCTGCCGGTGAAGGTGGTGTCGGTCCCCAGGCCCACGGCCAGCGACAGGGCCGCGCCCCACTTGTCGAAATCGACCGAATCCCGCCCCGGGACGTCGCCCTGTGCGGCCATCAGGTTCAGGCGCAGGCCGGCGTTGACGCCCACCACCCAGTTCTGGTCGATCGTTCCGCGCAGGTAGCTGTCCGTGCCCGCCGCGATCGAGCCGCGCGTGAACTCGGTCAGTTGCGGCGCCTTGGAGCTGAGATTGATCGAGCCGCCGCCCGAGCCCCTGCCGGAATAGACGGAGTCCGGCCCCTTGATGACCTCGACCTGCTCCAGGTTGAAGACGTCGCGTTGCTGACCGCCTGAGTCGCGCACGCCGTCGACAAAGACGTTGTTGCCCGATGACTGACCCCGGATGAAGGGCCGGTCCGCCAGCGGCTGGCCGCCCTCGCCTGCGCCGAAGGTTATGCCCGGCGAGGTGCGCAGCAGGTCCTGCAGCGAGGTGGCCGCGGTCTGTTCGATGATCGCCCGGGGAATGACGGTGATCGAGCGCGGCGTGTCCACCAGCGGCGCGACCTGCTCGGGCGAGGTCAGGGCGTGGCGCTCTCCCACGACCTCGACGCCGGCGACCGGGGTCTCCTGACCCGTCGGATCATTCGGATCGACCACCGGGTCCGCGGCCGCCTGTCCCGCGCACAGCATGCCGGCGACGCTGGAGGCGAAGAGCAGGGCGCGAAGCGCGGCGGGAGAGGTGGAAGACATGGTGATGCCCCGAACTAATATTGAGAGGCGCTCGCAATATCACCTTGGCCGTCAGCCGCAACCCTTTTTGCGAATAATTCTCATATTGAGGTTCGGGCAGCCACTAGCTGCTTCATGTCGGTAATGAAACGGCGGGGCTCAGGCCGAAAGGGCCGTCTTCTGCACCAGCCACTTGGGCGCGGGCATGGCCCGGGTCGCGGCCGTCATCGCCTCGGCCCAGCGTTTGCCCAGATCGACGAAATACGGATCGTCCGCCTCGATGCGTTGCTCCTGCACCGTCAGGCTGTCGCGCGGCAGGATGACCATGTCGAGCGGCGGCCCCACCGCCAGATTCGACCGCATGGTGCCGTCGAACGAGATCAGCCCGACCTTCACCGCCTCCGCCAGCGGCGTGTTCGTCCGCAGCGCCCGATCCAGGATCGGCTTGCCGTACTTCAGCTCCCCGATCTGCAGGAACGGCGTGTCCGGCCCGCAGGCGATGAAGTTGCCCTGACCGTAGATCAGATACAGCCCCAGCTTGCCGCCCGCGATCTGGCCGCCGACCAGCATCGAGGCGTTGATGTTCAGGCCGTCAGCCGCCGGCGAGGGCGAGATGGTGGTCCGCACATGGGCCATGGCGTGACCCAGCAGCTGCGCCGCGCGGAACAGGCTATGTGCGGTCTCCAGCGTCTCGGGAGCGGTCGAATCCGGCAGGGTGAGCCCCTCGGCCACCAGCGCCAGCGCCGTCTGGGTCACCGACAGATTGCCGGCGGTGGCGACGGCCAGCACCCGCTCGCCCGGCCGGTTGATGACGTGCAGCTTGCGATAGGACGAGATGTTGTCGACGCCCGCATTGGTGCGCGTGTCGGCGATCATCGCCAGACCTTCATCCACCAGCATGCCGACGCAATAGGTCAAGCCGTCGGGTCCCCGAACCACAACACTGATCAACGGTAACAGATTCGTCGCACAGCGCGACCGCCAAGGCCGCCTGTGGCGCTATTGCTGCTGCGGCTGTTGCACGGGACGCACGGACAGCTTGACGCTGAGCGACCCAGGCCCGCCGCCGTAGCTGGTTCCCCGGATCGGCGCGGCGCCGAGCGAGTCCAGCCCGGCCGCGATCCGCACATAGCGTTCGTGCGGACAGACGCCGTTGGCGGGATCGAACCCGACCCAGCCCAGATCTTCGACCCAGGCCTCGGCCCAGGCGTGCGCCGCCTCCTGCTCGATCACCCCGTCCGAGCGACAAAGGTGGCCGGAGACGTAGCGAGCAGGGATTCCCACGGTGCGGGCGCAGGCGATGAAGATCTGCGCGTGGTCCTGGCACACGCCCCGGCCGAGCGCGAAGGCCTCGGCGGCCGTGTGGCTGGCGTCGGTGGCGCCGATCTCGAAGGCGATGCGCTGGTTCACCGCGCCCATCAGCCGGTGCAATCGGTCCAGCGAAGGTCCCTCGCCCGCCGCGAGTTTCGCGAACGACCGCATGGGCTTGTCGGCCTGGGTCAGTGACGTGTCGCGCAGGAAGACCAGCGGCGACAGCCGCTCGCGCACCCCTTTCAGCACCCCGCCCGTGTCCGCCGTCGCCACTTCGCCAGTGACCCGGACTGTCAGGGTCGGCGTCGATTGTTCAGTGTAGAGCGAGTGCACGATGTTGCCGAACGCGTCCTCGGACCGGCGCAGGCGCGCGTCCACGTCCGTCTCGACACGCCAGTCACGCACCTGCTGCCCGTCGCTGGACGAGGGCGTCAGCCGCAGCATCTGCACGATGAAGCGCGACGGGCGGGCATAGTCGTAGCGGGTGGCGTGATCGATCCGGATGCGCACGGCCTACACCAGGTACTGTTCGTGGACGGCGGCGGCCAGGGCGTTGTTGTCGGCCAGGAAGCGCTGGATGTACTCGTGCAGGCCCGACTGGAAGATGTCCTCGATCTTCGCCTCGTTGAAGCCCGCCAGCCGGACGCTGGCCAGCCGCTGCGCCGGGCCGCGCCGGTTGTAGTCGGCCGCCAGACGCTCCAGATAGCTGACGATCATCCCCTGACAGCTGGCCAGCGACCGCGGCATCTGGCGGTTCAGCACCAGCAGGTCGGCCACCAGCCACGGCCGCACGCTCTCGCGATAGACCCAGCGATAGGCGGTCAGGGCCGAGACCTCGCGCAGCAGGGTGGTCCACTGGAAATAGTCCAGTTGCCCGCCGACCCGTTCGCCGGGCGGCAGCAGCAGGTGGTATTTCACGTCCAGCAGACGGGCGGTATTGTCGGCCCGCTCGATCGCCATGCCGAGGCGCAGGAACCAGTAGCCGTCGTTGCGCAGCATCGTCCGCGACGCGGCCCCCTCGACGGCCAGGGACACGCCCTTCACCCACTCCAGGAACTCGATGAAGTCGTCACGGCGGCGCGGCTTCTTGAAGTCCGCCAGCCCGTTCCAGCCCCCGTTGATCGCCTCCCACAGCTCGACTGTCAGGGCGGTGCGCACCGACCGCGCATTGGTTCGCGCCTTGGTCAGACAGGCGTGGATCGACGAGCCGTTGTCAGCCCCGAAGGCCAGATAGTCGCGCACCGCGCTTTCGGTCGGCTCGCCCCGCGACGCGCGGAACGCCTGCGCCACCCCCGCAGAGGCCAGCGCCCCGGTCCATGCCGAAGACCCTGAATCGTCCGCCGGCAATGTCGCCAGACGCACGGCGGCCTCCAGAATGCGCGCCAGGAAATCGGCCCGCTCCATGTAGCGGCCGGTCCAGTACAGGCTGTCTGCGTTGCGGCTCAGCATGCGTCAGTCATCCAGCACCCAGGTGTCCTTGGTGCCGCCGCCCTGGCTGGAGTTGACGACCAGCGAGCCCTTCTTCAGCGCCACCCGCGTCAGGCCGCCGGGCGTGACGCGCACCCCGGTCGGGCTCGACAGCACGAAAGGCCGCAGGTCCACGTGTCGGGGCGACAAGCCGCCGCTGGTCAGGGTCGGCGCCGTCGACAGGCTGAGCGTCGGCTGGGCGATGAAGTCGTCGGGGTCGGCGATCAGCTTCTTCCTGAAATCCTCAATCTCGGCCTTGGTCGAGGCGGGGCCGACCAGCATGCCGTAGCCGCCAGATCCGCCGACCTCCTTGACCACCAGCTCGGGCAAGCGGTCCAGCACCTCCTTCAGCGCGTCCGCCTCGCGGCAGCGCCAGGTCGGCACGTTCTTCAGGATCGCCTCCTCGCCGGTGAAGAACCGCACCAGTTCGGGCATGTAGGTGTAGACCGCCTTGTCATCGGCCACGCCGGTCCCGACCGCGTTGGCGAGCGTCACATTGCCCGCCTGGTAGGCCGCCATCAGCCCCGGCACGCCGATGGTCGAATCTGGCCGGAAGGTCAGGGGATCGAGGAAGTCGTCGTCGATGCGGCGGTAGATGACGTCCACCCGCCGCGGCCCCTCGGTCGTGCGCATGAAGACGACGTCGTCGCTGACGAACAGGTCTGATCCCTCGACCAGCTCCACGCCCAGCTTGTCGGCCAGGAACGAGTGCTCGTAGTAGGCCGAGTTGAACGGCCCGGGCGTCAGTACAACGATGGTCGGATCGTCCCCCGCCCCAGCCGGAGCGCTGGTCTGGAAGGTCTTCAGCAGGGTGTCGGTGTAGGTGTCGACCGGCCGGATGCTGTGGTCCGCGAACAGGTCAGGGAACAGCCGCATCATCATCTCGCGGTTCTCCAGCATGTAGGAGACCCCGCTGGGCGTGCGCGCATTGTCCTCGAGCACATAGAAGCCGTCCTCGCCCGTGCGGACCAGATCGACGCCGGCGATGTGGCACCAGATGTCGCCCGGCGGGCGGCGGCCCTGCATCTCTGGCCGGTACTGCGGGTTGGTGAAGACCAGATCGGGGGGGATGATGCCGGCCTTGATGCACTCCTGGGCACCGTAGACGTCCTTCAGGAAGGCGTTCAGGGTCGCCACCCGCTGGATCAGGCCCTTCTCCAGCGTCGCCCATTCCGCCGCGTCGATGATGCGCGGGATGACATCGAAGGGGATCAGCCGCTCGTTGGACTCCTCGTCGCCATAGACGGCGAAGGTCACCCCCATGCGGCGGAAGAACAGTTCAGCCTGGCGCGATCGTGACTGCAGCAGTTCCGGCGGCGCCGCCTTCAGCCAGCGGTCCAGAGCGGCGTAGGGCGAGCGCACTGCGTCGCCGTCCATCCCGGACATCTCGTCGAAGCTGATCCTGGCCGCCATCGCCCGACCTTGGCGAGACGCCTGTTGCGACGCAACAGATTTCGTCCGCTCAGGAACCGGCTTTGCCTGCGTCGGATTTGCTCTATCACCGGACAACGCTGTTTCAGCGTCTCACATGGTGTTTCAGGATGGCCTGGATGAGTTGGCTCGGCGGACGCAAGCCGTCAGACAGGCCGCTTCAGGAAACGCAGACGACGGAGGTCTCGCGGATGCCCGCTCTGGTGCTGTTCGGCGGCGGCGGCGACCTCGCCATGCGCATGCTGCTGCCCTCGCTCTATTTCCTCGAGCACGACGGTCTGCTGCCCGAGGGGCTGAAGATCATCGGCGCGGCGCGTCAGGCCTCGACCCGCGAGGCGTTCCTCGCCCGCGTCCGCGACAGCGTGACGGGCAAGGCCCAGGCCGAGGACGCCTGGTCGGAAGACGCCTTCGCCCGGCTGGAGGCGCGGATCGACTATGTGGCCGTGGACGCCACCAATCCTGACAGCCTGAAGGCCCTGAAGGACAAGGTTGGTGCCGGCGCCGTGACGCATTTCCTGGCCGTCTCGCCCTCGCTGTTCGGCGCCATCGTCAAGGCGCTGAAGACCGCCGGCCTGACCGGACCGGACTCGAAGATTGTGCTGGAGAAGCCGGTTGGCCGTGATCTCAAGACCTTCCTCGAGATAGACGACGCCGTGGCCCACGCCTTCCGCGAGAGCCAGGTTTTCCGCATCGACCATTACCTCGGCAAGGAGACGGTCCAGAATCTTCTCGCCCTGCGTTTCGGCAATACGGTGTTCGAGCCGCTGTGGAACAACCTGTCGATCGACCACGTCCAGATCACCATCGGCGAGACCGTCGGCGTCGGCGACCGCTGGCCCTATTATGACGAATACGGCGCGCTCAGGGACATGGTGCAGAACCACATGCTCCAGCTGCTGTGCCTGGTAGCCATGGAGCCGCCCAGCGACCTGGAGCCCGAGTCCGTCCGCAACGAGAAGGTGAAGGTGCTGCGGTCCCTGCGCCGGGTCACGCACGAGGAGGCCGAGCGGGTCACGGTGCGGGGGCAGTACACGCCGGGTCCGGTCGAGGGGCAGACGGTCAAGGGATACGTCGAGGAGCGGGGTCAGGCGACCGACACCGAAACCTTCGTCGCCATCCGCGCGGAGATCGGCAACTGGCGCTGGGCCGGGGTGCCGTTCTTCATGCGCACGGGCAAGCGCCTGCCCGAGAAGCGCACCGAGATCGTCATCCAGTTCAAGCCGGTGCCGCATTCGATCTTCGGCACGGGCGAACGCGGCGAGATCCAGGACAACCGCCTGATCATCGAGCTGCAGCCGGACGAGGACATTTCGCTGACGGTCATGAACAAGAAGCCTGGTCTGGACCAGACCATGCAGCTGCAGCCGATCAAGATGAGCCTGTCCTGGGGCGTCGGCGGCGCGGGCGACAAGCCGCCGCGCCGGCGCATCGCCTATGAGCGCCTGTTGCTCGACGCCATGGCCGGGGAATCGACCCTGTTCGTCCGCCGCGACGAGGCGGAGGAGGCCTGGAAATGGGTGGACCAGATCGCCGCCGCTTGGAGCGATGCGGGGTTCAAGCCGTTGGACTATGTCGCGGGTACATGGGGGCCAGCGGCGGCGGACACCTTGCTGTCGCGGTCAGGGCGGCAGTGGAACAAGAGCGATGACAGCTGACGTGCAGACCTTCCCCTCCCCCGCGTCCTGGGCCCAGGCCTGCGCCGACTGCCTGACCGACGCGCTGGCCGCCGCGCCCGGCCCGCACGCCGTCTTCGCCGGCTCGGGCGGCTCCACCCCCGCCCCCATCTACGCCCGGATGAAGGACGCCAATCTCGACTGGTCCCGCATGGTCGTCACCCTGATCGACGAACGCTATGTGCCCGAGACATCGCCGGACTCGAACGCCCGCCTGCTTAAGCAGACGCTGCTGACTGGACCGGCGGCGAAGGCGTCGTTCGTCCCGCTCTACACTCCCGCCGTCACCGTCGACCGCGCCGCCGCCGAAGCCACGAAGAGGCTGCGTCCCCATGGCCGTTTCGACGCGGTCCTTCTCGGCATGGGGGAGGATGGCCATATCTGCTCCATGTTCCCGCACAGTCCGACGCTGAAAACCCTGCTCACCCCCGACCTGCCGCCCGCGATCTATGGCGTGCCGCCCGGCCGCGACGGCCTCGCCCCGTCGATGGAGCGGCTGACCATCAACCTGCCGTATCTGACCCAGGCAGGCCGCGTCGTGCTCGCCATCACCGGCAAGCAGAAGCGCGCGGTGTTCGAGCGGGACGCCGCGGGCGATCCCGCCATCACCCCCATCGCCGCCCTCCTCGCCGCCAAGGTCCCGCTTGAAGTCCTCTGGACGGAGGCCGCCTGATGCCTCTCCACCCCGTCGTCGCCGAGGTCACAGCCCGCATCACGGCCCGCAGCAAGGCCAGCCGCGCCGACTACATCCGCCGCATGGACGCCGCCCGTGACAGCGGCGTCGGCCGCTCAAAGCTCAGCTGCGCCAACTGGGCCCACGCCTTCGCCGGCCAGACCATCGCCGACAAGCTGACGGCCATGGGCGGCCAGCAGCCGAACGTCGGGATCGTCACCGCCTATAACGACATGCTCTCGGCCCACCAGCCGTTCGAACGCTTTCCCGCCATCGTCCGCGAGGCCGCCCGCAGCGTCGGCGCCACGGCCCAGGTTGCGGGCGGCGTTCCCGCCATGTGCGACGGCGTCACCCAGGGCCGCCCCGGCATGGAGCTGTCGCTGTTCAGCCGCGACGTCATCGCCATGTCCACCGGCGTGGCCCTGTCCCACGACGCCTTCGACGCCGCCGTCTGCCTCGGCGTCTGCGACAAGATCGTGCCGGGCCTGTTCATGGGCGCACTGGCGTTCGGCCACCTGCCGGTCGTCTTCGCCCCCGCCGGCCCCATGCCCAGCGGCATACCCAATGCGGAGAAGGCCCGCGTCCGCGCCCTCTACGCCCAGGGCAAGGTCGACCGCCAGACCCTGCTGGAGAGCGAGGTCGGCAGCTATCACTCGCCCGGCACCTGCACCTTCTACGGCACCGCCAATTCCAACCAGATGATGATGGAGCTGGCCGGGCTGCACATGCCCTCGACCGCCTTCGTGCATCCGGAGACGGGCCTGCGCGACGCCCTGACCGCCGCCGCAGCCAAACGCGCGGTGGAGCTGGCCCGCAGCGGCGAAGGCCGCATGGCCGACGTCATCGACGAACGGTCGGTGGTCAACATGATCGTCGCGCTACTGGCCACCGGCGGATCGACCAACCACGCCATCCATCTGGTCGCCATGGCGCGGTCGGCGGGGGTGCTGATCGACTGGACCGACATGGACCAACTGTCGTCGGTCACACCGCTGCTGGCGCGCGTTTATCCCAACGGGTCCGCCGACGTGAACGCCTTCCAGGCCGCGGGCGGCGTCGCCTTCATGGCCCGTGAGCTGGCGCGCGGCGGCTTCATCCACGCCGACGTCATGACCATCATGGGCCGGGGCATCGAGCATTACTTCAAGGAGCCGACGCTTCAGGACGGCGAGCTGGTTTGGGTCGACGGGGTCAGCGAGAGCCTCGACCTCGACATACTGCGGCCCATCGAGGATCCGTTCGACCACGAAGGCGGCCTGCGCCTGCTCAAGGGCAACCTCGGCCGCGCCGTAATCAAGGTCTCGGCCGTCAAGCCGCAGCACCGGGTGGTTGAAGCCCCCGCCCGCGTGTTCGACAGCCAGGAGGCCTTCCTCGCCGCCTTCCAGGCCGGAGAGCTCGACCGCGACGTCGTGGCCGTCGTCCGTTTCCAGGGCCCGCGCGCCAACGGCATGCCGGAGCTGCACAGCCTGTCCCCCGGCCTGTCGGTGCTTCAGGACAAGGGCTTCAAGGTCGCGCTCGTCACCGACGGCCGCATGTCGGGCGCCAGCGGCAAGACCCCCGCCGCTATCCATGTGACGCCCGAGGCCGTCGACGGTGGCCCTCTGGCCTATGTGCAGGACGGCGACATCATCCGCGTCGACGCCGAGACCGGCGACCTGACGTTGGCGGACGACACCTTCCTGTCGCGGCCCCGCAGCCATCGCGGGGCGGTTCAGGATTGGGGCTACGGGCGCGAGCTGTTCAGCGCCTTCCGCGCCGCCGTCAGCTCGGCCGAGGCCGGCGCCTCAGTCTGCTTCCCGCCCGTCCACGCGGAAGAGACCGCCGAGATCAAGGACGTCTCCGACCCCAACCTCCAGAACCGGGAAGTCGATGCCTGATCGCGTCCTGCTCGTCGGCGACATCGGCGGCACCAACGCCCGCTTCGCGCTTGCCCGCCTGGCCGACGGCTGGCCGGTGCTGGAGCATCACGACAGCTTCCCGGCCGCCGACTATCCGACCTTCCTCGACGGGGTGCGCGCCTTCATCGACGGTTGCCCCGTCAAACCGACCGGCGGCGTCATCGCCGTGGCCGGACCGGTCACCGACGGCGAGATCGATCTGACCAACTCGCCCTGGCGCGTGTCCGAGGACGAGTTGGAGACCCTGAGCCTGAAGCCCATCCGCCTGATCAACGACTTCGAGGCCCTGGCCTGGGGCGCGCCGGTGATCCCGGAGGATGAGCTCGCCTCCCTCGGCGGGCCCATTGAGGGCGATCCCGACGCCGCCGTCGCCGTGGTCGGCCCCGGCACCGGCTTCGGGGTCTCGGCCCTCGCCCGCGACGCCTCGGGCGCCGCCGTCGCCATGCCCAGCGAGGGCGGCCACGCCTGTTTCGCCCCCGGCGATGCTGTCGAGGACGAGATCCTGCGCATCCTGCGCCGCCGTTACGATCGGGTGTCGATCGAGCGGCTGATCTGCGGCCCCGGCTTGCTGAACCTGCACCGCGCGCTCGCCGAGATCGACGGACGTGAAAGCCATATCGACGATCCCGCCCTGATCACCGCCGAGGCGCTGGAAAATCCCAACAGTCCCTGCGGCGCGACCTTGGCGCGGTTCTGCGCCATCCTGGGATCAGTCGCCGGCGACATAGCCCTGACCACCGGCGCGCGCGGCGGCGTCTATATCGCCGGCGGCATCGCCCCGCGCATCCTGCCCTTCCTCAAGGCCAGCCCCTTCCGCGAGCGGTTCGAGAAGAAGGGCCGTTTCCAGCCCTATATGGCCGCCATCCCCACGAGGGTGATCCTGCACAAACACGCGGCCTTGCTGGGCTCCGCGCGGGTCGCCTTCGCCAGCAGCTAAGCTAAGCCGTTAAAATCGTTCACAGACGCGTGAACCGAATGGCTCAGCCGGCGTTCCCCCATTTCCACTCAGGAAGGGAATGACAAAATGAAAAAACTGATCATCGCCGCCGCCTCCGCCTTCGCCCTGGCCGGCGTCGCCGCCTGCACCGAAAGCGCCGCTGACAAGCAGGCCGAGGCGACCGCCGACAACCTGGAAGCCCAGGCTGCTGCAACCTCGAACGAGCAGACCGAGAAGAACCTGAACGCCCAGGCCGACGCCATCGAGCAGCAAGCCGGCAACGCGGATGGCGGCATGACCACCTCCAACACTCCCAGCACCTCCCCGACCCAAGGCGAAACCACCCCGCCGGCTCAATAAGCCGAGGTTCCTCCCAAGGACCGAAAGGCCCCCGTCGCATCGCGGCGGGGGTCTTTTGCTGTCAGGTCTTCTTCGGCGGCCAAGGGATGAAGGCGCTCGTGCGGGCGACGTATTCCGCATAGCCCTGCCGCGACTGGTGGATCGCCTTTTCGGTGATGCCGATGCCCGACCACTTGGTCAGGGTGAAGGTCAGGAAGGCGGGACCGAACACCGCCCACACGCCCGGACCGGTCTCGGCCGCGATCATATACAGGCCCCACCACACGCAGGCGTCGCCGAAATAGTTCGGATGCCGGGTGTATTTCCACAGGCCGGTGTCCAGCACCTTGCCCTTGTTCGCCGGGTCGCGGCGGAAACCGGTCAGTTGTGCGTCGCCGATGCTCTCGAACGCGATGCCGACCACAGCCAGCCCTGCGCCGGTCCAGCCGATCCAGCCCACCCCCGGTTCATAGTTCACCTGCCCCAGTTGCACCGGCAGGCTGGTCAGCCAGGCCAGCACCCCCTGCGGCAGGAACACCAGCAGCAGCGCCGTCTTGTTGAAGCTCCAGCCCCGGGCCTTTTCCGTCCGCTCGACCAGATCGACGTATCGCCCATCGGCCCCGTGGCCGCGCCAGCGGATGAACAGGTGCCCGCCGAGCCGCAGCGCCCACACACCGCACAGCCACAACAGCAGCATCCCGCGCGTCGGATCGCCGTCGGTGCGCGGCAGGGTGATCAGGGCGAGGAACAGCATTCCCATCGGCCAGACGGCGTCGATGAAGCTGACGTCCTTCAGTCGCACGGCCAGCAGCCACAGGCCCGCCATCACCACCGTGATGGCTACAAGATTCACGCCCAGCAGGACGGCGATTTCGCTCAAGGTCATGGGACAGGAACGCTAGGCAGCATCGGGCGGATGCGCCAGAGCGCGATCCCGAAAAGTGTGGGCGGTTTTCGGATCAGATCGCGCTCAAAAAACGAGGGCTCAATCGACGCAGATCGTCGGGGTCGCCTTGCCGTCCTCTACGCGGGTGTAGCAGCCGAAACGGTCGGAGGTGGCCTGGCACACGCCGGTCGTCTCGCGCCCTTCCAGCACCGCCACCGATCCTGCCGTGCGGCAATCGCCGAGGCAGTCCGATCCCGTGCGGCACGGCTTGTCGGCGTCGGAATAGTGGATCACGCATTGCAGCGTCCGCATCCGCCCGACCTCCTGCATCGCCCCGCCGCGCGAGGCGCAGTCGGCGGCGGCGATCTCCTCCGGCGTCGGCGCGGGGGCACAGGCCGTCACAGCCATCGGCGCGGTCAACAGGGCGAGAACGGCGAGTAACAAGCGCATCAGTCTTCTCCCACCTGGCCCTTGGCGAACCCGGACCAGCAGTCATCATAGTCAAGCTGCATCAGGGGCGTCTCTTGCGCCCATTTTGTGACGCGGATCGGCATGCGCGTCTCGAACATGAAGGCCATGGTGTCGGTGATCTTGTGCGGCTTCAGCTCGGCCTTCACCGCGCCGTCATAGCTCGCCTGGTCAGGACCATGCCCGCTCATGCGGTTGTGCAGGCTGGCGCCGCCCGGGGCGAACCCCCCCGCCTTGGCGTCATACGCGCCGTGGATCAGGCCCATGAACTCGCTCATGACGTTGCGGTGGAACCACGGCGGGCGGAAGGTGTCCTCGGCCACCATCCAGCGCGGCGGGAAGATCACGAAGTCGCAGTTGGCCGTCCCCGGCGTGTCTGACGGGCTGGTCAACACTGTGAAGATCGACGGGTCGGGGTGGTCGTAGCTGACCGTGCCGATGGTGTTGAACAGCGCGGTGTCATAGCGGCAGGGCGCGTAGTTGCCGTGCCAGGCGACGACGTCGAGCGGACTGTGATCGAAGGTGGTGGTCCACAGCCGGCCGCCGTATTTCTGCACGCACTCGGTCGGGCGGTCGACATCCTCGAACGCCGCTTCCGGCGTCTCGAAATCGCGTGGATTGGCCAGGCCGTTCGAACCGATGGGACCCAGGTCCGGCAGGCGGAAGGGGCTGCCGTAGTTCTCGCACACATAGCCGCGCGACGGCCCGTTCAGCTCGACCCGGAACCGCACCCCGCGCGGGATGACGACGATGTGCCCCGGCGACGCCTCGATCACACCCATCTCGGTGACGAACCGCTGGCGGCCCTCCTGCGGCACGATCAGCAGTTCGCCATCGGCGTCATAGAAGACGCGATCGGTCATCGACCGGTTGGCCGCATACAGGTGGATGCCGATCCCCGTGCAGGCGTCGGCGTCGCCGCAGCCGCCGTAGGTCACCAGTCCCTCGACCCAGTCGGTCGGCGCCGACGGCATCGGCAGGGGATCCCAGCGCAGGCGGTTGGGATTCGGCGCCGCCTCGTCGAACGGCCCGGACCGCACGGCCCCTTGCGCGAACGGCTTGTAGGGCGGGTGCTGGGCCGACGGCCGCAGGCGATACAGCCAGCTGCGCAGATTCCCGGCCCGGGGCGCGGTGAAGGCCGTGCCCGACAGCTGTTCCGCATAAAGCCCCATCGGCGTCTTCTGCGGCGAGTTCCGCCCCTGCGGCAGGGCCCCAGAGACCGCCTCGGTGGCGAAGTGATTGCCGAAGCCCGGCATGTAGTGAGGCGCGTTGGCTCGCGTCGTCATGGTGCGTCGTTCTCCCGTGCGGGCAGGTTTAGCCCCGCCTCATCGCGGCGTCACCTGCCGGCCGGTCACACGGTGTCGCGCTGGCCCACGAATTTGCGGTCCATGATCCGCTCGAGGCGGGTCTTGACCCCGTCGACCAGGCTGAACACCACCGGCACGAACAGCAGCGACAGGCCGGTGGAGGTGATCAGGCCCCCGATGACCGCGATGGCCATGGGCGAGCGGAAGGCCGTGCCCTCGCCGATGGCCGCGGCAATGGGCAGCATGCCCAGCCCCATGGCCATGGTGGTCATGATGATCGGCCGCGCGCGCTTGTGGGCGGCGTCCATCAGGGCCTCGCGCTTGGCCATGCCCTGCTTCATGGCGATGATGACGTAGTCCACCAGCAGGATCGAGTTCTTGGCCGCGATCCCGGTCAGCATGATCATGCCGATCAGGGCAGGCATCGACAGAGCCTTGTCGGTGATCATCAGGGCGAAGAAGGCGCCGCCGAACGAAACCGGCAAGGCCGCCAGGATGACGATCGGGTGGAAGAAGCTGCCGAACAGCAGCACCAGCACCACGTACATCAGCATGATGCCGGTCAGCAGGGCGAAGGCGAAGCCGGTGGCCAGCTCCTGGTTGCTTTCGGCGTCGCCGGTCAGCTGTTGCTCGACGCCGGCAGGCAGGTTCTTCATCGCCGGCAGTTCGTTGACTGCCGTGGTCGCCTCGCTGAGCGCCGCGCCGGACAGCTCTGCGGTGATGGTGGCCACGCGGCGGCGGTCCAGACGCTCGATCAGATTGGGACCGGCGCCGAAGGTGATGTCGGCCACGGCCGACAGGGGCACAGAGCCGCCGTTCGCCGTCGGCACCTTCAGGTTCTCGATAACGCCCAGATCACTACGGGCGGACTCGTCCAGCATGACGCGGATCGGAATCTGGCGGTCGCCCAGGTTGAACTTGGGCAGCAGCTGGTCGGCGTCGCCCAGGGTGGCGACGCGCGCCGCCTGGCTGATGGATCCGGCCGAGACGCCCTGCAGGGCGGCCACGTCGGGCTTTGGCGTGATGAGGATTTCCGGACGAACGAGGGCCGAGGAGGAGGCGACATTGGCCAGCACTGGCAAGGCCCGCATCTCACGCTCCAGCTTGGCCGCGGCCTGCTCCAGCGAGCGCGGATCGTCCCCAACCAGGGCGATGCTCATCAGGCCCGAACCGCCGCCGGCGGCGCCGAACTGGATGCGGGCGCCGGGCACGACCTTCAGCGCCTGTCCGATCTCGCGCTCGAACTGCTGCTGGGTCAGCTTGCGGTCCCAGCGGCCGACCAGGTTGATGGTCAGGTTGGCCTTGCGCACCTCGCCCGCGCCGCCTCCGCCGCCGGGGCCGAAGCTGACCGTGGCCGAGCC
Organism: Pseudomonadota bacterium; assembly: GCA_040385285.1. GTDB lineage: Bacteria > Pseudomonadota > Alphaproteobacteria > Caulobacterales > Caulobacteraceae > Brevundimonas. Next base: position 45,126 of record JAZKHQ010000006.1, on the reverse strand, counting down.
GATGGACGAGAAGACGGATTCGACCTCAGGCCGATCCAGCAGGACCCTGGTGACCTGGCTGACAGCCGCATCGGTCTGGTCCAGCGTCGTGCCGGGGGGCAGTTCGACGGTGGCCGTCGATCGGGAGATGTCCTCCACCGGGATGAACTCGCCCGGCAGTTGGGAGGCAAGCGCCAGCGAACCGATGAAGAACAGGGTGCCCAGGCCCATGACCCAGACCCTGTGGTCAAAGAGGCGGAACCAGATGTGCCGGCGGACCCACGAGCCACGCTTGGCGGCCCGATCCTCGATCAATTGAGGAGAGGCAGAATTGCCCAGACACCAGGCCAGCCAGCCGAGGAACGGCTTCATCCAGAACGGATCACCGTGCTCCTTGCCCTGGTCGCGCTTCAGCATATAGGCGCCCATCAGCGGCGTGATGGTCCGGGCGACCAGCAGCGAGAAGCCGACGCTGACGCAGGTGGCGATGGCGAAGCATTTGAAGAACTGGCCGACCACGCCGGGCATGAAGCCGGTCGGCGCGAACACCGCGACCAGGGTGGCGGTGGTGGCGATGACGGCCAGGCCGATCTCGTCGGCCGCCTCCATGGCCGCCGGATAGGGCGCCTTGCCGTCGCGGATGTGGCGGACGATGTTCTCGATCTCCACGATCGCATCGTCGACCAGTATGCCGATGGTCAGGGACAGGGCCAGCAGCGTCACCACGTTCAGCGACTGGTTGGTCAGGTCCATGATCCAGAAGGTCGGGATCAGCGACAGCGGCATGGCTACGGCCGTGATGATCGTCGCGCGCCAGTCGCGCAGGAAGATGAACACCACCGCGACCGCCAGCAGGGCGCCCAGCAGCAGGGCCTCAACCGAGGCGTGGAAATTGTTGATCACGTCAGAGGTGGTGTCGGACACCTTCTCGAAGGTCACGTCGGCGCGCTCGGCGTCGAGCGCCTCGATGGCCTTGATGGACTGTTCGTAGACATCGACCTCGGACGAGCCGATCGAACGGACGACGCCGAAGCCGACGACTTCCTCGCCGTTGAAACGGGCGCGGCCGCGCTGTTCCGACCATTCATCCACGACCTCGCCGAGATCGCCCAGGCGCACGGTGCGGCCGTTCACGGGGATCAGGGTTTCTCGCAGGGCGTCGACCGAGGTGGCCGACCCGACGGTGCGGATGGCCTGCTCCTCGCCGCCGATCTCGCCCCGGCCGCCGGGCAGGTTGATGTTGGAGCTTCGCAGTTGCTGCGACACGGCGGCGGCAGTGACCCCCTGGGCCTCCAGCTTGCCGGGATCGAGCTTGATGCGGATTTCGCGGCTGACGCCGCCGTCGCGGTTGATCTGGCTGACGCCGTTCACCAGCAGCAGGCGTTTGGACACGGTGTTGTCGACGAACCAGCTGAGCTCCTCGGGGCTCATGCCCGGCGCGCGGACGACATAGTTCAGCAACGGAATGCCGGTGAACTCAATGCGCTGCACGATCGGCTCCTGCACATCGGCGGGCAGGTTCTGGCGCACGGCGGTGACGGCGTTGCGGACGTCGTTGGTGGCCTTTTCCAGGTCCACGCCCAGCTCGAACTCGACCAGGGTGGTTGAGGCGCTGTCGGTGACGGTGGAGTTGATGTGGCGCACACGGCCGAGACCGGCGAGGGAATCCTCGACCAGGCGCGTGACCTGGGTCTCGAGCTCCGTCGGCGCGGCGCCCGGCTGGACCACGGTCACCGCGACGATGGGCAGGTCCACGTCAGGGAAGTTGTTGGTGCGCAGGTTGAAGTAGCTGGCGATCCCGGCGAGCGTCAGGACGATGAACAGCAGGACGATCGGAATCGGATTCTTGATCGACCAGGACGAGATGTTGTTGAAGTTCATCGGGCGGGCGTCCCGGCGGGAGCGGCAGCGGCGCGGGCCGGCGCGACGGTGACGACATCGCCCTCACCCAGGAAGCCTGCGCCCTGGACGACCACGCGCTGACCGGGTTGAAGGCCCGTGACCACCTGGATCTGCGACCCGTTGCGGGCGCCGGTGGTGATCGGGGTGAAGTGGACCGCGTTCCTCGCGCCGATGACATAGACGCCCGGCTTGCCTTCACGGAAGACGATGGAGTCGGACGGCACGACGATGGCGGGCTGGGCGCCGACATCGATGGCCGCGCGGGCGAACATGCCGGGACGCAGGCCGCTGCCGGGGTTCAGGGCGATGCGGGCGACGCCGAGCCGGGTCTGGGGGTCCACCTCAGGCGTGACGATGCGTACACGCCCGGTGGCGCCGGCGACCTGGTCGGAGGCGATGGTCGCGCCCATGCCGGGCTGGATGCTGCGCAGCTCGGCCTCGGGCACCTGGGCGTCGAGCTCCAGACGGCCGTCGCGGACCATGCGGAACAGCTCGGTTCCCGGCTGGACGATCTGGCCGCGGGTGACGCTGCGGCTCGAGATCAGGCCAGCCACAGGCGCGCGGATGTTGGTCTGGTCGAGGCGGGTCCGGATCTCGCTGAGCGCTGCCTGGGCCGAAGACAGTTGCGCCTGGGCCGAGCGCTGGTTGGCGGTGGCGGTGTCGAACGAAGCTTGACTGAGGAAGCCGCGGCCGCGCAGCTCCTGGGCGCGGGCCAGTGCCGCATCCTCGCGCGCGGCGTTAGCCTCCGCCGCGGCGACGCCGGCCTGCTGCTGGCGCAGCTGGGCCTGAAGCACGCTGTCGTTCAGCTTGACCAGCAGCTGGCCCTGACGAACGTAGGTCCCTTCGTCGACATAGACGCCGACGGCGACCAGGCCGCCGGTTTCGGCGCCGACCGGCACCTCTTCCCAAGCCGAGACTGTGCCCGACGCATTCACCGTGCGCGGCTGGTCGATGACCGTGGCGACGGCCGCCGTGACCGATTGGCCGGCGGCCCGGGTCGCTTCGGCCTTGCCGGCCTCAGCCTTCTTGTCCTTGTCGCCGCCGCCGCAAGCCGAAAGCGCCAGCATGACGGTGAGCAGAATGCCGGCCTTGGCGGCACGAGTGGAAATGGCCAAAGTCTCTATCCCCTGTGTGGCCAGGCGGGGAGGCCGGGCCGGTCGTGTGCGTCCGTCGCCGGACGCTGGTTTTCAGGGAGCGCTCATAACCCGTTCCCGGCCCGTTCTCAAACAGAACGGGCACCCCTTACGCCGAAGTAATGCGGCGAAGCTGAACCTCAAGGGGCGCCGTGAAAACGTTGCGTGCGTTGGCGTTTCCGCCCCGCCGTGCTACCGGCGCGACCATGACGACCCCACCTATCGAACGCATCAGAAATTTCAGCGTTGTCGCGCATATCGACCACGGCAAATCGACCCTGTCGGACCGGCTGATTCAGTTCACCGGCGGCCTGACCGCGCGCGAAATGTCGGCTCAAGTCCTTGATAACATGGATATCGAGAAGGAGCGGGGCATCACGATCAAGGCCCAGACCGTGCGCCTGAGCTACAGGGCGAAAGACGGGCTGGATTACGTCCTGAACCTGATGGACACGCCGGGGCATGTGGACTTCGCCTACGAAGTCAGCCGATCGCTGGCGGCGTGCGAGGGGTCGCTGCTTGTGGTGGATGCGTCACAGGGGGTCGAGGCCCAGACCCTGGCCAACGTCTACCAGGCCATCGACAACAACCACGAGATCGTGCCGGTCCTGAACAAGATCGACCTGCCGGCGGCGGAGCCCGAGCGGGTGCGCGAGCAGATCGAGGACGTCATCGGCATCGACGCCTCCGAAGCCGTCCTGTGCAGCGCCAAGTCCGGCATCGGCATCGAGGAGGTGCTGGAGGCCATCGTCACCCGCCTGCCCGCACCGAAGGGCGACGTCAACGCGCCGCTGAAGGCCATGCTGGTCGACGCCTGGTACGACGCCTACCTCGGCGTGGTGCTGCTGGTGCGCGTCTTCGACGGCGTCCTGAAGACCGGCCAGCGCATCAAGATGATGCAGCACGGCACGACCCATCTGGTCGACCGCGTCGGCGTCTTCCTGCCCAAGAACACGCCGGTGGACCAGCTCGGCCCCGGCGAGGTCGGCTTCATCACCGCCCAGATCAAGGAGGTGGCCCAGGCCGCCGTCGGCGACACCATCACCGACGAGAAGAAGCCCACCACCGAACCGCTCAAGGGGTTCAAGGATGTGCAGTCGGTGGTCTTCTGCGGCCTGTTCCCGGTGGACGCCGCCGATTTCGAGGACCTGCGCGCCGCCATCGGCCGCCTGCGCCTGAACGACGCCAGCTTCACCTATGAGATGGAGTCCAGCGCCGCCCTCGGCTTCGGCTTCCGCTGCGGCTTCCTCGGCCTGCTGCATCTGGAGATCATCCAGGAGCGCCTGAGCCGCGAGTTCAACCTCGACCTGATCGCGACGGCGCCGTCAGTGGTCTACAAGATCAGCTTGCGCGACGGCTCCGAGATCGACCTGCACAACCCGGCCGACCTGCCCGACGTGATGCAGATCATGGAAATCAGCGAGCCGTGGATCAAGGCGACGATCCTGACCCCCGACGAATACCTGGGCGGCGTCATCAAGCTGTGTCAGGACCGCCGCGGCTCACAGGTCGAACTGTCCTACGTCGGCTCCCGCGCGCTGGTGGTCTATGAGCTGCCGCTGAACGAGGTGGTGTTCGACTTCTACGACCGGCTGAAGTCGATCTCGAAGGGTTACGCCTCGTTCGACTACGAGCTGTCGGACTACAAGGTCGGCGATCTGGTCAAGATGAACATCCTGGTCAACTCGGAACCCGTGGACGCCCTGTCGATGCTGGTCCACCGCGGCCGGGCCGAAATGCGCGGACGCAGCATGGTCGAGAAGATGAAGGAGCTGATCCCGCCCCACCTGTTCGTCATCCCGATTCAGGCGGCCATCGGCGGCAAGATCATCGCCCGCGAAACCGTCCGCGCCCTGCGCAAGGACGTGACCTCGAAATGCTACGGCGGCGACGCCACCCGCAAGAAGAAGCTGCTGGAGAAGCAGAAGGCCGGCAAGAAGCGCATGCGCCAGTTCGGCAAGGTCGAGATCCCGCAGGAGGCCTTCATCGCCGCGCTGAAGATGGATGAGGACTGAACCGTCCCGTTCATGACTTGTTCTCCTGGCATTAACCTGGCAATCTGCCACCCTCGGGAAGCGGAGAGTCGGCCGTGTCGGAGTATGCGATCATGGTGAAACAGGCGGGTCAGGCGATTGCGGACAAGGCGGTCAGCCTTGGCTACATCGAGGGCCCCACAAAGCCTGTCCCAGCGCAGCCGAAGCTCAAGCTCGTGCGCGGCGACAAGGATGCCGAACCGGCGGACTTCACCTTCATCGACCTGTTCGCGGGCATCGGCGGGCTGCGGCGTGGGTTCGAGTCCATCGGCGGACGATGTGTCTTCACGTCGGAGTGGGACAAGTACAGCCAGAAGACCTACGCGGCGAACTTCCCGGACGACGACCACGAGATCAACGGCGACATCACCAAGGTGGATGTCGCCGACATACCGGCGCACGACGTGCTGCTCGCGGGTTTCCCGTGCCAGCCGTTTTCCATCGCAGGCGTGTCAAAGAAGAACTCGCTTGGGCGTGCTCATGGGTTTGCGGACGAGACGCAGGGGACTCTGTTCTACGATGTCGCCCGTATCATCAAACATCATCGGCCAGCAGCATTCCTGCTTGAAAATGTCCGGAACCTGATCGGCCATGACAAAGGCCAGACCTTCAAGACCATCATGAAGGTCTTGGAGGAGGACCTAGACTATAAAGTCGACTTTCGTGTCATCGACGGCCGCCACTGGACGCCGCAGCATCGCGAGCGGATTTTCATTGTCGGTTTCCGCGAGGATCAGAAGTTCCGGTTCAAGGACATGAAGCTGCCGGACGCCGCTCCGAAGCTGGCGGAAATTCTGCATCCCGGCGACGGGTCCGAGGTTCCGGACCAACGCTTCACCGTCGGCAACTCCGGGCGCGTATCGGACAAATACACCCTGACCGATCACCTCTGGAATTACCTTCAACGGTACAAGGAAAAGCACCAGGCGGCTGGCAACGGTTTCGGCTTCGGCCTGGTCGGGCCGGATGATGTGGCCCGCACCCTGTCAGCCCGGTACTACAAGGACGGGTCCGAAATCCTGGTCAAACAGGACAGCAAGGCGCCGCGTCGCCTGACCCCCCGCGAGTGCGCCCGGCTGATGGGTTTCGATGATCCCCAGGGCAATGAGTTCATAATCCCGGTTTCGGACACCCAGGCCTATCGCCAGTTCGGCAACTCGGTCGTCGTGCCGGCCGTGAAGGCTGTGGCCGAGCACATGAAGCCGCACCTGTTCGCCGCTCTTGGAAAGCGCCCCAAGGCCGCCGTTGGTTGACGTCGTCGATCCGGCGACCCGAAGCCGGATGATGTCCGGCATCCGGGGCAAGAACACCAAACCGGAATTGACCATCCGCAAGGCCCTGCACGCGCGCGGGTTTCGCTACCGGATTCACTGCAAGGACCTGCCGGGCAAGCCGGATATGTGCCTGCCCAAGCACCGGGCCGTGATCTTCGTGCACGGGTGCTTCTGGCACGGGCACGACTGTCACTTGTTCAAATGGCCCAAGACGCGAGCGGAGTTCTGGGTGCAAAAGATCGAGCGAAACCGTGCGGTTGATACTGCTGCCGTTGTGGGGCTCGCTGAAACCGGTTGGCGGGTCGCGATGGTCTGGGAGTGCGCGTTGAAAGGCAGAACGCGCTTGCAACTCGAAGAGGTCATCGTCAGCCTTGATCGCTGGCTTCGGTCCGACGAATCCAAGCTTCTGATCGAAGGCTCAAAGCCATGCCCATGATGAGCTTGCCAGACTGGATTTCAGAATTCTCCAAGCCAGATCATGTCTGGTATCTGAAACGACTGTCGGCCAACGACACCTTGGCAAACAAGTCCCATCAGGCGGGTCCGTATTTCCCGAAAGAGTTTCTGTTTCAGGTGCTGCGGGGCCTCTACAATCGGGAAGTAGAAAACCCCCGTGTGCAGATTGATGCGTTCGTCGATTCTGGAACCGAAGCGCGTTCTGTCACCGCCATCTGGTATAATAATCGATACTTCGGCGGGACGCGTAACGAAACCCGCGTAACGGGGTGGGGCGGCGGCGCTTCTGCGCTACTCGACCCTGACAGCACCGGTGCGCTGGCAGCTTTCGTATTTGAGAATGGCGCCCTGAATTCCGGCGCCACGGCGATCCATGTCTGGGTATGCAGCGGCTACCAGGACGAGGTGCTCGAAGATGTGGTTGGCCCCGTTGATCCAGGGAAGGCAGTGACGTGGCGCCCCGGAGAACCGATCAGCCTTTTCGCTCCGAGCCAGGTACGAACATCCTGCTTCCTGAAGCCGTCGGAAATGCCGGCGCATTGGCTTGAAAAGTTCCCGAGCGCGGCTGAGATCGTGAGGCGGTCAGTGGAGTTGCAAGCGCTCCAAAGCCAGGTGCCAGATGATCGTCTGGTCCGGCGGCGCAAATGCGAGTTTGAGATTTTCAAATCCGTCGAAGAGGCTCTGGAGGGTCCCAAGGTCGGAGCAGGATTTGCATCGCTGGATGAGTTTCTGGTGCTGGCACAAACCATTCTACAGAGGCGAAAATCCCGATCTGGTCGGTCGCTTGAACTGCACACCAAGGAGATTTTTCTCGAGGAGGGCCTGGTGGAAAACGAGCAGTTCAGCCACGGAGCAACTTCCGAAGGCGACAAGAAGCCTGACTTCCTGTTCCCCTCAGCCAGCGCCTACGCGAACCAGGACTTCCCGCATGATCGTCTGCGAATGCTTGCGGCGAAAACCACAGCGCGCGACCGATGGCGGCAGGTCCTCAATGAAGCGGACAGGGTGCCGGTAAAGCATCTTCTCACGCTTCAGGAGGGTGTTTCGGAAAACCAGTTTGCCGAGATGGAAGCGGCCAAGCTCCAACTCGTCATTCCCGCCAGTCTGATTGATTCATTCCCTGACAGCGTTCGGCCGAAGCTGATCACGCTTGATCAGTTCATCTACGACGTGCGGACGCTTTGCTAACCAAACGCCGTCCAGATTTTTTATTGCGCCCATAGCGATTCACGCCCCCGCCTGCCTTTCCGCCCCGTTTGCGCCCTTCGACGCAACACACCCGAAACCGCCCGTACACTCGCGGGCATGACCGATCTTTCCGCGCCGCCGTCCGAAAAGCCCGCCCACTATCGCCTGTCGAAGGCGACGTGGGAGCTGATCCTGAAAGAGTACCGCGAGGGGGCGACGGCGCCGTTTCTGGCGCGGAAGTGGCGGGTGTCCGAGCACGCCATCCGCAAGCGCGCGACCCAGCATGGGGCGACCAAGCGCGACTGGGGCGACGCCCAGGCGATCGGGCAGGCGCTGGCGCGCGAGGCGGAGCTGGAGGAGGCGCGGAGGAACAGCCCGGAGGCGGTGGCGGCGCGGCTGTTCGACGGCGTCGCGGCGCCGCAGGGCGACGACGGCGGGGATGCGGCGGCCCTGATGCGGACGGCGATCCTGGCCAGCGGGCGGGCGATGCGGGGGCGGCTGTGGGCCGAGGCGAAGGCTCTGGCCGGGCTGGCCGAGAGCTATGCGCGGCTGGGGGAGCGGACGGCGGGGGTCGGGGTGACGATGGAGACCATGGACCTGAAGCTGCTGTACGAGGTGCTGACCGACGACAGCGCGCTGGCCTCGCGGCGGCTGGGCCTGTGGAACGACGGCAAGGACGATCCGGACCGGCCGCTGAAGGAGGCGTACTGGCATTGGTACGGAAAGCGGCACACCGAAGCGAACGACCGCAGCATGGAGATACTGAACCGCCTGTACGACGCCGAGCACCGGCTGGAACAGCTGGGCGAATATCCGCCGCCGCCGCGCCGTGATTACTGGTGCGAGCCGATCCGCAACGCCGGCAAGGGCGAAAGGGACGAAGAGAACGGGGGCGGGGAAAACGGCTGAGGCGGCGTCGAGATTACGCCTTGCCCCCGGCGGAGGGCGGCGCCTAAGTTGGCCGTCGCCGGGGCCGGCGGGGGAGTTCGAAGCGTTTGTACGCCTATGCCGCAATCCTGATCGCCGGACTGGGAGCGGCCCTGGCCGCCACGCCCGCGATGGCGCAGCAGACGCCGCCGATCTTTCAGCCGGGCGCGCCGGGGGCTGCGTCGCGGGTGATCACGGCGGCCGAGGCCGTGGATCTGAGCCGCACGACCTTCACCGAGGGTGACGTCGCCTTCATGCAGCATATGCTGGTCCATCACGCCCAGGCGGTGGAGATGGTGGCCCTGCTGCGGGCGCAGGGGTCGGATGCGACGGTCAGGCTGATGGGCGAGCGGATCGCCATGAGCCAGGAGGCCGAGATGGCCCTGATGCGCGACTGGCTGATGCAGCGCGGGCAGCCGCTGGAGATGCCGGGGATGGGTCACGCGGGCATGGACCACTCGGCGCACATGAACCATGCGGGCATGGATCACGGGGGGATGGCGATGGAGCCGTCCGACACGCCGGTGATGCCCGGGATGCTGTCGCCGCGGCAGATGCAGACGCTGGCGGCGGCCAGCGGCCCCGCCTTCGACCGGCTGTTCCTGGAAGGCATGATCCAGCATCACAAGGGCGCGCTCGACATGGTCGAGGCCCTGCTGGCCCAGCCGGACGCCGCCGAGGACCCGATGCTGTCCGATTTCACCACCTCCGTCGTCGGCGACCAGTCGGCGGAGATCCTGCGCATGCAATCCATCCTGTCTGACCTCTGACGCCTTTTTTGAAGGAACGGCCATGAACGTTCGCAGCCTGATTTCCGCCGCCGTCGCCGCAGGGTTCCTGTTCGGCGCGGCCGCCGCCTCGGCCCAGACGGCCGATCCGCGGGACCATCTGTCGCCCGGCCTGCACGACGCGGGTCAGGCGGCGTCAGGGATGGTGCTGGAGCACGCCATCGCGCCGCCGCCGGGGTTCTTCGATCCCGAGGCGCTGATCGCCCTGCCGACGCCGGAGGAGGAAGAGGCCTTCTTCGCGCGCATGCGGGCCAATCCGCCGCGCTACGGCCTGCTGGCCCTGGCCAACAGCGACATGGCGATGGCGGACGGCAAGCTGTTCGTCGGCAACTTCAACGGCTTCAACGCCTATGACGTGTCGCACGGCGCGCCCGAACTGGTGCTGTCGGTGGTGTGCCCGGGCGGACAGGGCGACCTGTCGATCCACGGCGACCTGCTGTTCATGTCGGTCGAGCAGAACCGCGGGCGGCTGGATTGCGGCGCGTCGGGCGCGAGCGGCGACGTCAACGCCGAGCGGTTCCGCGGCATCCGCATCTTCGACATCAGCGACCTGAAGGCCCCGCGCCAGATCGCGGCGATCCAGACCTGCCGCGGGTCGCACACCCATACGCTGGTGCCGCATCCGACCGATCCGAACGTGCTCTACATCTACAACTCGGGCACCTCGGGCGTGCGCAAGACCGACGAGCTGTCGATCTGCAGCGACGGCGAGCCGGGCGTGAACCCGGAGACGGCGCTGTATTCCATCGACGTGATCAAGGTCGAGCTGGACCATCCGCAGGACGCCGCCATCGTCGGCCGCCCGCGCATCTTCGCCGATCGCACGACCGGCCAGATCGCCGGCCTGTGGCACGGCGGCCGCGCCGGGGTGGCCAGCCAGGACACCGCCCAGACCAACCAGTGCCACGACATCACCGCCTATCCCGAGCTCGGCCTGGCCGCCGGGGCGTGCAGCGGCAACGGCATCCTGCTGGACATCTCGGACCCCGAGCACCCGGCCCGGGTTTCGGAGATGTTCGACCCCGACATGGCCTACTGGCACTCGGCCATCTTCAGCAACGCGGGCGACAAGGTCGTCTTCACGGACGAATGGGGCGGCGGCATCGGCGCGCGCTGCCAGGCCAGCGACCCCGCCAACTGGGGCGCGAACCTGGTGGCGACCATCGAGAACGGCCAGCTGAAGGGCCAGACCTTCTTCAAGCTGCCCAGCCATCAGACCGCGAGCGAGAACTGCGTCGCCCACAACGGCTCGCTGATCCCGGTGCCCGGGCGCGAGCTGCTGGCCCAGGCCTGGTACCAGGGCGGGGTGTCGGTCATGGACTTCACCGATCCGGCCCATCCGTTCGAGGTCGCCTATTTCGACCGCGGCCCGATCAACCCCGACCGCGTGGTGGTCGGCGGCGAATGGTCAGCCTACTGGTTCAACGGCCGCATCTACGGCAGCGAGATCGCGCGCGGCGTGGACATCCTGCGCCTGGTCCCCAGCCAATATCTGTCGGCCTCCGAGATCGCGGCGGCAGAAGCGGTGCAGTCCGATGTGATCAACCCGCAGACCCAGACCCGCATCGTCTGGGCCGACACGCCCGACGTTGCGAACGCCTATCTGGACCAACTGACACGCTCGAACGGCGTCGAAGCGGGCCTTGGCGGCCGCGTCGGCGCGGCGATCAGCCAGTGGCGGGCCGGCGGACGCCGGGACGCGCGCGGTTCGGCGGCGCTGTCGGTGGAACTGACAGCCGCTGCGGCCGCAGCCAAGGGAGCAGACGCGCCTCGCCTGACGGCGCTGGCGGGCATCTTCGCGCGGCGCGGCCGATAGGCATCGCAAAAGGGGCGGCGCCGGCCGCCGCCCCGGCTGATTTCGGAACACTGTCGGTCAGCGGACGTTCGATGTCCGGGGCATGAGAGGTTTCCGATGCGTAGAATTCTGTACACCAGCGCTGCACTGGCCTTGGCTCTTGCCGCTTCCACCGCCGCGACGGCGCAGGGGCGCGGCAACGACGGCGACCGCGGCGAGCATGGCCGCGGCCATCAGGATCGCGGCGGCGAAGGCCGCGGGGAGGGCCACGGACGCGCCCATGACGGCGAGCGGGGACACGGCCGCGATGACGCCCGGACCGTGCGCGTGGCGCCGGTTGTTCTGGAACAACGCGGCGAGGATCGCCGGGACCGGCGTGAGGACCGCCGCGAAGACAGGCGCGACCGGCGCGAGGATCGTCCGGTGATCGCGGTCACCGACAATGGGCAGGTCGTTCTGCTGCGCCGGGCGCCGGACCGCGGGCTGATCGCCGGCTGCCCTCCGGGACTGGCGCGCAAGGACAACGGCTGCCTGCCGCCCGGTCAGGCGCGCCGCATCGAGCGGCAGGATCGCGCGCGGTTCGACAGCCTGTGGGACCGTCGCGATGACGATTCCGACTATGTCTACCGCGACGGTTACCTGTACCGGATGACGCCGCAGGGCTCGCTGCTGGGCTATGTGCCCGTGTTGGGCGGCGCCCTGGGCCTCGGCAACCCGTGGCCGCAGCAATACGCCTATCAGCCCGTGCCGGCCTATTATTCGAGCTACTACGGGCTGAACCAGCCCTACGACTACCGCTACGCCGACGGGGCCATCTATGGGCTGGATCCCAAGACCCAGGCCATCACCCAGGTGGCGGCGCTGCTGACCGGTCAGGACATCAACGTCGGGCAGCGGATGCCCGCCGGCTATGACATCTACAATGTGCCCTACGCCTATCGGGCCCAGTATGTGGACACGCCACAGAGCCAGTACCGATACAATGACGGCTACGTCTATCAGGTCGATCCGACCACCCAACTGGTCCAGGCGGCCATCCAGCTTCTCACCTGATCGACAAGAGCGTGGACATGCGAAACACCCTGCAATGGGCGGCGCTGCCGCTCGCGGTTCTGACACTGGCGGCCTGCGGCGAGCGCAAGGGCGCGGTCGAGGCGGACGGCACGGTGCAGCCGTCAAGCCAGACCCTGGCCGAGGCGGTCAAAGGCGACGGCGCCTTCGACACGCTTGAAAAGGTGCTTGGCAACGCCGGGCTGGGCGCCGTGCTCGAGAGCCGCGGCCCGTATACGGTCTTCGCCCCGGCGGACGGCGCGTTTGAAAGCGCGGGCGGCGACTTCGCCTCAGACACCATGAAGGCCCAGGCCGTGGCCCTGTTGCGGTCGCACATCGTGCCCGGCGCCCTGACCCGGCGCGACATCGAGGCGGCCATCGCTGCGGACAGCGACGGCAAGGTCGAGATGCGCACCATGGGCGACGGGATGCTGACCTTCTCGCGCGACGGCGAGGTGCTGAAGGTCACGGCGGCGGACGGGACGACGGCGCAGCTGACCGGGGTGGAGACGATCGCCTCGAACGGCGTGGTGCAGCCCATCGACGGCCTGCTGGCGAAACCGTCGGCCTAGTCAGCGCCCCTTCAGCATATCGCCCCAGCGCCACTGTCCGCCGCCGAGGGCGATGCGGGCGCCGTCGGCGAAGGTGAGGAGGACGAGACCGCGCATGGCGCGGTCGCGGCAGACCTCCGGGGCGAAGGCGACCTCGACGGCGATGGCTTGCCGGACGCCGGCGAGGCCGTTCCCGGACTGACCGGGGCTGCGGACCCACGACCCGTTCCAGAGCAGAAGGGCGCGCCCCGGGCCGACCTGCCCCTGGGCCGACGAGACGGCGGCGCGGATGTCGGGGTCGGCGCGCAGCGCGTCCTGAAGCCGGCGAACCATGTCGCAGCCGCCGCCGCCCTCCCCCGTGCCTGAACCGCTGCCCGAGCCGGAGCCCGCGCGCGTGGCGCCGGCCAGCTGGCCCTCGCCGACAGTGACGAAGGCCTCGCCGGTCGAGGGGGCGGGGCTGGCGGGGACGGGCGGGACATTCGCGGGCGGGGTGACGCGGGCCGGGCGCGGACGCGGGGGCTGAGGGTCCGGCCGGGGCGGCGCGGGCGACGATGGACTGGGGGACGCCGAGGCCTTGGCGGGAACAGGATCATCGACCGGGGCCGGTTCCGGCGCGGGCGGCGGCGGCGTGGGCGGCTGGATCAGGCTCACGATTATGGGAGGGGCGGCGACCACGGGAGGCTCGGGCAGCGGGGTCGTGGCCAGCAGGATGGCGGGCAGCAGGATCAGATGGGCGGCGATGCTGACGGCCACGGCGCCGGCGCGGCCGCCGAGCCGGCGCGCCGATCCCTTTGAAGTATCCGTGGCTTGTTCGTCCATCGATCACCGAACGCCGACACTAGAGACGGCGACGCCCAAAGATCATTGCCCCGCGTCAGGATCGTGGCGGACGAAAGACAGCTTCGCGGAATGCGGTCTTCTTACGGCCAAGCTGACAAACTGATGACGCAACCCGGTCATGGGTTGGCCGTTACTGTCGCGCTGATGGGGCTTAGCGCGAATACCGGATGTGGCGCGGCCGGACACAAGGAGTTCTCATCTTGACCAGATCGACAATCAGGACGGCCCCCATTCGCAGGATTTTGGTCGCCGGCTCTCTGCTGGCCATCGGCGTCGCGGCCTCGGGCTGCGCCAGCCACCGGTTCGTGCGCGACCAGGCGGCGGCGGTGGACCAGCGCGTAACCAGCGTCGACGCTCATGTCACGCAGGTGGAAGGCACGGCCGGCGAGGCGCTGGCGCGCGCCAATGCGGCCCACAAACTGGCCGAGGGCAAGTTCCTCTATGAGGTCGTGCTGTCGGACGATTCGGTGAAGTTCCCGGTCGACGCCGACCAGCTGTCGCCCGAGGCCGAGCAGCGGCTGGCCGAGCTGGTGCAGCGGCTGCGGGCCGAGAACCGCAACGTCTATCTGGAAATCCAGGGCCACACCGACGCCAGCGGCGACGCCGACTACAACGAGCGTCTGGGTCTGGCCCGGGCCGAGGCGGTGCGGCGCAACCTGAGCCGGGGCGGCATCGCCCTGAACCGCATGGCGACAATCTCGTACGGCGAGGACGAGCCCATCGCCGACAACGCCACCCCCGAAGGCCGCGCCCAGAACCGCCGCGTGGCGATCGTGGTGCTGACCTAAAGACGACAACCGGCGGCGGGGCGTGACAGCGCCCCGCCCATGGTGTTTATCCGGCGGCTGGATTTCCGGAGCATTCCATGGCCACCGCCGCGCCGACCCCATTCATGCCTGTGAACACGCTGGAGCGGCTGCTGATGGCGGCCGCCAGCGGCGGTCCGGAAGAACGCAAGGCGTTCGAGGCGGCTCTGCTGACCGAGCCGCTGTATGCGGCGACGAACGACAAGGATGAAGCGGGAGACGTGGTCACCCTGCTGTCCGTCGAGCATCGCGGCGCGTTGCGCGCCACCGCCCTGTTCACGGCGGCGGAGCGGGCGGCGGGCGCGTTCGGACCCAAGGTGCGCACGGTCACCTGGCCGGGACGGACAATGCTTGAAACGGTGGCCGAGAACCCGGCGGTGCTGAACCCCGGCCAGCCCTATGGCGTGGCCTGGGGGCCGGAGGCGATCAGCGCCCTGATCGGTGCGCCGGTCGTGCCGCAGGAGGCGCGGATGCCGACGTCTCTGGCCGTGCCTGCGAGCGCGCCCAAGGGCATGGTCGAGGGGCTGCAAAAGGTGCTGGGCGCCGAGCCGGGCATCCAGGCGGCGTGGCTGGCCCTGGCCAAATGGATGGACGATGACCAGCCGGGCTTCCACCTTGACGTACGGGTGCGCGACGGCGGGCCCTATGTGCCGGCGCTGGTGAACAAGGCGCTGGAGGGCGTGGACATCGCGAACGTGCGCTTCGACGTCATCGCCCTGTCGCCCAGCGACCGGCCCGGGATCGGGCTGGAGATCGTGCCGCGGCGGTAAGGCAAGAGGGCGTCCTTCTCCCCTCGGGGGAGAAGGTGGCAGGCTTCAGCCTGACGGATGAGGGGGCTGGGTCAGCTCGCTCATCGTCTGAAGGTCAGCCTGTAATCAGGCACCCCCCTCATCCGGCCGCTCGCGCGACCACCTTCTCCCCCGGTGGGGAGAAGGGAGGGTTCAGCGTTTCCGGAACCGCGCCGCCTCGGCCTTGAGGTTCGAGCCCCAGTCGGTGACGGGCTGATCCGGTTCAGCCACGAAGGGCAGCGCGCCTGCGATCCCGCGCATGGCCAGAGCCAGCGGCAGGGCGAGGACGGGCAGCATGCGCAGGGGCTTCCTGCGTTTGTCGGTCACGTCCCAGCCCTCGGCCTCGAAGGCTTCCACCATGTCCTGCGGATCAAGGCGGTGGATGTCGTCCCAGCCGGCGGGGACGGCGGCCTGGGCCTCGTCGAAGTCGATGCCGAGGGCGGCGCGGACGGCGTCGTTCACCTCCGGGTGCTCATCGATCATGTCGGGATCCGCGAGGCGCGGCTTCATCAGCGCCTTCAGCTCCAGGTCGTCGACGCCGGGCAGGTCCAGCAACTTCCTCATTGGTGGGAAGGAACGGCGAGAAGGTGATGACGGTGAAGGTGTCGCGGATGTGTGGGCGCGTCTGGACCGTCTTCGTCACGAAGGTGCCGATATCCATGTCGCGTGGCAGGTTGAACTTGGCCAGCAGGTCGTACTGGCCCGAGGTGGAGTAGCACTCCGAGACGTTCTCGACATTGTCCACGATGTCGGCGGCCACGTCGTTGGCGTGGCCCAGCTCGCATTTGATGAAGACGAAGATGGCGGTCATCATGGCGGTCGTTCCCGAAAAGCTTTGGGGTGATCTAGCGGATGATGGCGTGGCGGCGATAGACCTCGAGGCCGAATACAACAACCGCGCCCGGGTGCCCGACCACGGCGCCGTCATGGCGATGTGGCGCGACACGGCCGAGGCGGCGCGGGCGAGGCATCCGTTTGAGACCGTCGCCTATGGGCCGGGCGAGCGGGAGGCGATGGACCTGTTCGAGGCCGGGCCGGCCGCGCCCGTGGCGATGTTCCTGCACGGCGGATACTGGCAGGCGCTGGACCGGTCGTGGTTTTCCGGCGTGGCGCCGGCGCTGTTGCAGCACGGAATCAGCGTGGCCATCCCCAGCTATGACCTTTGCCCGGCGGTGTCCCTGAGCCGCATCGTGGGGCAGATGCGCAGCGCCGCGGACCTGCTGCGGGCGCAGACGGGCAAGCGGCCGATGGTGTTCGGGCACTCGGCGGGCGGGCATATGGCGGCGTGCCTGCTCAGCGAGGGGCGGGCGAGCGCGGCGGTGGCGATATCGGGCGTGTTCGACCTGGCGCCGTTGATCCCGACGTCGCTGAATGTGGCGCTGGGGCTGGAGCCGCTGGGGGCGGCGGCCCTGTCGCCGATCCACTGGCCGGCGCCGAACGGCGGGTCGCCGGGGGGCACGGTGCTGGACTGCGTCGTCGGCGGCGCCGAAAGCCCCGAGTTCATCCGCCAGAGCCGTGACATGGCGACCGTCTGGGCAGCGAAGGGGGCGGAGACGCGGTTCGAGGCGCTGGCGGGGCTGAACCACTTCACCGTGCTGGACCCGCTGTTCGACGCGGGGAGCGGAATGGTGCGGCGGGTGGCTGAATTGGCGCGGGATGACGCATGAGGACGAGTATGATCGTGTGGACGATTGGGCTCAGCCTGATGGCCTTGACCGGATGCGCCGCCGACCCCGCACCGCCAAACACCATTGCCCAATGTGCGGCAGCCCAAGCGGCGCTGGACGATGTACTCACTGCTGGCTCGAAATCCGATTGGTTCTTCATCCGAGATCCGGAATTCCAGTTCCGGCGATTCACCACCGATGACCTGAGCCAGCAGCAGACAGAGAATCACAGCGGATGGCTTGGTTCACCGCCGGAACGAGCCACTATCGAAAAACTGTTTGCCGAGCCTGTTGGTCAGATGGCTGTGGTCTGTCCCGAGGTTGCCGCACGAGCCGAGGCCAGCGGGGCTGAGTTCATTTCATCGGAAGCCCTCCCGCCGATGCGTGACTCTCTCACAGCGGACGGAGATTTTATCTATCCGCGGATTTCGATAGCAGCTCCGGTTCTCAACGATGCTCAGACTGAAGCCCTCGTTCCCTACTGGGCTTACTTCAGCCCCGAAAGCGGGCTGGAAGCGCTTCTGCTTGTACGTCGCCAAAAGGACGGGTCATGGCGTGTCGTCGATCAGGTCGGCGTTTCCGTTTCCTGACACCGTAACAATTCGTTCCGGCGTTGGGAGCGCAGTGCTTTTGCGTCCAAGGCGGCTTGGGATAAGCAGGGTGCAGGGTCGGCGTCAGTCGTCCTCCACAGAACCGGGTCCACGATTGGCTGCTTCGCGCCTCCCTTCGGGTCGCCGGGATGAGCGGGATTAGAGACATGCGCCACGACCGCCTCAGCGTGCTGACCGCCCTTGAAGCTCAGGGAGTCTGTCCGGTCTTCTACCACCCCGACGCCGAGGTGTGCCTGAACGTCATCCGAGCCTGCGCGCGGGGCGGGGCGCCGGTGGTGGAGTTCACCAACCGGGGCGACTTCGCCTGCGACCTGTTCGGCGACATCGCGCAGGAGCTGCAGACGTCGAATCCCGAGGTGGTGCTGGGCATCGGCTCGGTGGTGGATGCGGGGACGGCGGCGCTGTTCCTGAACCGGGGCGCGCGGTTCGTGGTCAGCCCGGGGCTGGTCGAAGAGGTGGCGCGCACCTGCAACCGGCGCATGACGGCCTATTTCCCCGGCTGCGGCTCGGTGACCGAAATCCTGAAGGCCCAGGAGCTGGGCTGCGAGATCGTGAAGCTGTTCCCCGGCGCGTCGGTCGGCGGGGCCGACTTCGTCAAGGCGGTGCTGGGCCCCATGCCCTGGACCAAGATCATGCCCACAGGGGGCGTCGACCCGGACGAGGCCTCGATCGCCAAATGGTTCGGCGCGGGGATCACGGCGGCGGGCATGGGCTCGAAGCTGATCACCGACGCGGCGGTCAAGGCCGGCGACTGGGCCGGGATCGAGGCGCAGGTCCGCAAGACCGTGGATGCGGTGAAGGCGTTCCGCGGGCGGTGACGAACGTCCTTCTCCCCTCGGGGGAGAAGGTGGCAGGCGAAGCCTGACGGATGAGGGGGTTCTGCAAGCCCGCTCTCGTCAAAGAGTCAGCCGTAGGTCAGGTGTCCCCCTCATCCGGTCGCTCACGCGACCACCTTCTCCCCCGAAGGGGAGAAGGGTCTTGATTGTTATTCCATCCCCAGATCGCCGCGCGACAGGTCGAGGTCGGCGGCCGGGATGACCTGCACATCAGGATGGGCGGCGCGGACGGCGTCGATGAACATCTTCGCGTCGCCGACGATGACCACATAGGCGCGATCTGAGCCCAGGGTGGCGTTGGCGGCGGCCATGATGGCCTCGGGCGTCGTGGCGCGGACGCGTTCCGGATAGGCCTGAAGCTCGCTCAGGGGCAGGCCGTACTGCACCGTCTGGGCGATGAAGCCGCCGAGGCCGGCGGTGGTCTCCAGATTGCTGGAGAAGGCCCCGGTGATGAAGGTCTCGCGGTCGGTGGACGCGGCCTCGGTCACGGCCTCGGTCTTCAGGCGGTCGAACTCGAACAGGACGAGGCCGAGCACCTCTGCCGCGCTTTCGTTCTTGGTCTGGGTCGAGGCGACCAGCATGGAGGCCTCGGTGCGGGCCGTGACGCCGGAGTTGGCGCCGTAGCTCAAGCCCCGCTTGGCGCGAACCTCCTGGAACAGGTGGCCGTTCTGGCCGCCGCCGACGACGGCGTTGGTCACCAGCAGCGGGTAGTAGGCCGGATCGGTGCGCAGCGGCGCGCGGACGGCGGCGGTGACCGCGGCCTGACCGGCGTCCGGCAGATCGACGACGATGATGCGCGGTTCGGTCGTCGCGCCGACGCGGGCGGGAACGGCCGGACGGGCCGTCGCGGGCCGCTCCCAACCGCCCAGGGTGCGCTCGGCGAATTCAAAGGCCTCATCCGGGGTCATGCCGCCGGTGATGACCAGCGCGGCATTGTCGGGCCGCCACCAGGCGTCATGATAGGCGGCGATGTCGTCACGGGTGATGGCCGTCAGGCTGTCGGCGGTGCCGCTGGCAGGCGCGCCGTAGGCGGCGTCGCCGAAGACCACGCGGTTCAGCACCAGCCCGCCGATGGTGGCGGGGTCGCGCAGGGCGACGCGCAGGTTGTTCTGGGCCCGGGTGCGGGCGCGCTCGACCTCGGCCGGGGCGAAGGCGGGCTCGGTGACCACATCGGCGAAGATCTCGCCGGCCGCGTCAGCAGAAGCCACGGGCGCGGACAGGGCCACGGTGACGCTGTCCGGGCCGGCGCCGGCGTTCAGGTTCGCGCCGAGCGATTCCAGGGCGGCGGCGATCTGGGGCGAGGTGCGGCCGCCGGCGCCTTCGCGGGCGAGGCCGGCAGTCAGCTGGGCCACGCCGTTGCGGCCCGCCGGATCGGCCGAGGAGCCGCCGCCGATGATGAGCTGTGCGTTCATGATCGGCAGATTGGTGGACTTCGCCACGATGACTCGCAGGCCGTTGGGCAGGGTGCGCTCGACGATCTGGGGAGCGACCATGGCGCGGGCGGCGCCGGGCGCGGGCGGCGCCATGCGCTGACCCTCGGGCAGCAGCTCGTTCGGCGGCAGGACGGCGGGCGGCACGGTCAGGAAGGTCGGGACCGGGGCCGGGTTGCGCCAGCTGTCCTCGGCCACGCCTTCCGGCCGCTGACTTTCGTCCATGTAGCGGACGTTCACGCGTGCGTTGCCGACGAGGTAGTGCTGGGCCACGCGCTGGACGTCGGCGATGGTCACGGACTGGAGCGCGGCGATGCGGCGGTCGGGGGCGGCCGGGTCGTTCTCGGACACGATGGCCTGGCCCAGCATGAAGGCGCGGCCGTTGGCGGTTTCGCGCTGGCGCAGGTCGGCGGCGATCAGCTCGGTCTTCGCCTCCTGCAGCTCGGCCTCGGTGATCGGCTCGGAGCGGATGCGGTCGAAGACGCCGTCCATGGCGCGCTCGACGTCGCCGATGTCCTTGCCCTGGGCGACGACGGCGCTGGCGGTGATGGAGCCGTCCTCCTCCATGGCGTCGACGCCGAAGGAGGCCGAGGAGGCCAGCTGGGTCTCATAGACCATGGCCTGATACAGGCGCGAGTTCTGGCCGCGCGACAGGACGGCCTGAAGAATCTCCAGCGCCGCGTTGTCGGGGTGGGACGCATCCACCCCCGGCCAGATCACGGCCACGGCCGGCAGGGGCACGTTGGGGGCGTAGGCGACGACATTGCGCGGCTCGGTGCGCGGGGCCGAAACCGGGCGCTCGAACACCGGCACCGGGCGGGCGGGGTTCTGGATGCCGGCGAAATACTGGTCGACCCAGCGGTCCAGCTGGGCCGGATCGAAATTGCCGGACACGATCAGGGTCGCCTGGGACGGGCGGTAATAGGCCTCGTGGAAGGCGCGGGCGTCCTCGATGACGGTGGAGTCCAGCTGCTCGATCGAGCCGATCACCGAGCGGCGGTAGATGGAGTTGTCGTATTCGTTGTCGCCGATGACAAAGACGCCGAAGCGGCCGTAGGGCGGGGCGTAGACGCGCTGGCGCAGTTCCTCCTTCACGATGGAGCGTTCGGCGTCGAACACGGCCTGATCGACCACGGGGCGCGCCATGCGCTCGGCGTGGGTCCAGAGCATGGTCTCCAGATACTGGGGTGGCACGGTCTCGTAGTAGTTGGTGTAGTCCTGACCGGTGGAGGCGTTTCGGTTGCCGCCTGCGTTCTCGACCATGGTCGAGATCATGCCGTAGGGCAGGTTCACCGTCTTGCGGCTGAGGATGTGCTCGAACAGGTGGGCGAAGCCGCTGCGGCCCTCGGGGTCGTCCTTGCCGCCGACGTTGTACCAGACGGTGATGGTGACGGTGCCCGCGGTCGCGTCGGGCATGGCGTAGACGTCCAGGCCGTTCGACAGCTCGCGGTGCGTATAGACCAGCGGCGGCACGCTGGGATTTTCCTGGGCTGCGGCGGGGGCGGCCATGGCGAGAACGGCGAGCGAGGCGCCCAGCAGGGCGGCGCGGGCAAGGGACGAGCGGATCATCAGGGCGGCTCCGGAACAGCGAGATGCGGACCCTATCAGGCGGTGGCGTGGGCGATAGTTACGAGGGCGTAATGTCTGGCGCAGATGACGCTACGTCAGTTTCATTCGCCTGCTATGCAGGCGGTGTCGCTAACGCTCGCCGCGCGGCGGCTTGCTGCTTGAGCGACGATGATGTGGGTGGAGTCTCGCATGGCTGATCTGGAGACTTTCCGCGCGGAGACGCGGGCGTGGCTGGAGGCGAACTGCCCGGCCGAGTGCCGCGGGCCGCTGGACTCGGACGAGGACCGCGTCTGGGGCGGGCGCAACGCGACGTTCAAGACCCCGGCGCACAAGCTGTGGCTGGACCGGATGGCGGCGCGCGGCTGGACTGCGCCGGAGTGGCCCGCGGAATACGGCGGCGGGGGCCTGAGCCGCGAGGAGGCCAAGGTGCTGGGCTCCGAGATGCGCCGCATCAAGGCGCAGATGCCGCTGGCGAGCTTCGGCGTCTGGATGCTGGGGCCGGCGCTGCTGGCCTTCGGGACCGAGGAACAGAAGCAGCGCTTCCTGCCCGAGATCGTGCGCGGCGAAATCCGCTGGTGCCAGGGCTATTCCGAGCCGGGCGCCGGGTCGGATCTGGCGGCGGTGCAGACCCGGGCGGAAGACAAGGGCGACCACTGGATCGTCAACGGCCAGAAGATCTGGACCAGCTATGCCGACAAGGCCGACTGGATCTTCTGCCTGGTGCGGACGGACCCGGAGGCGCCCAAGCATCTGGGCATTTCCTTCGTCCTGTTCGACATGGCGACGCCCGGCGTGACGACGCGGCCGATCACCCTGATCTCGGGCAAGAGCCCGTTCTGCGAGACCTTCTTCGACGACGTGCGGGTGGAGAAGGCGAACCTGGTCGGGACGCTGAACCGCGGCTGGGACGTGGCCAAGCACCTGCTGGCGCACGAGCGGACCATGATCGGCGCCATGGGCGAGGCCGGGGCCGGGCGGCCCGTGGGCCAGGTGGCGCTGGACGCCATCGGCGCCGACGCCGCCGGGCGGCTGGACGAGCCGATGCTGCGGGCGCGGATCGCCGAGCTGGAGATCGACGCCGCCGCCTTCCGTCTGGCGATGGAGCGTGTGGGCGATCAGGTGAAGGCGAAACAGGCTCATCCGGCCATCGCCTCGATGCTGAAATACTATGGGTCGGAGCTGAACAAACGACGGCACGAGGTGCTGATGGCGGCGGGCGGGGCCGAGGCGCTGGAGTGGGAAAGCGACCGGTCGCGGAACGGCTCGGCGGCCCGCGACTGGCTGCGCACCAAGGCCAACTCCATCGAGGGCGGAACCAGCGAGATCCAGCTGAACATCATCGCCAAGCATTTGCTTCAGCTGCCGGGAGCCTGATCCGATGCCCCTGATCCTGACGGAAGAACAGACGATGCTGCAGGAGGCCGCGGACGGCTTTCTGGGCGAGCACGCGCCGATCGCGCATCTGCGGAAACTGCGCGACGAGCGCGACCCGGACGGAGTGTCGCGGGACCTTTGGCGGGCGTTCGGCGAGATGGGGTTCGCGGGGGTGATCATCCCCGAGGCGCATGGCGGATCGGGCCTGGGCGCGGTCGAGGCGGGGGTGATCGCCGAGAGCCTGGGCCGGACCCTGACGCCGTCGCCGTTCTTCGGATCGGGCGTGCTGTCGGCGAAGGCGCTGATGGGCGGGTCGGAGGCGCAAGCATCCGAGTGGCTGCCGCGCATCGCCGCGGGCGAGGCCATCGTGGCGCTGGCCGTCGATGAGGGCGCCAAGCACGCGCCGGCGAAGATCGCGACGACGGCGGAGCGGTCGGGCAACGGGTTCAAGCTGAACGGGGCCAAGGGCTTCGTGCTGGACGGTCATGTGGCGGATGCCCTGATCGTGGCGGCGCGGACGGATGCGGGGCTGACGCTGTTCCTCGTCGATCCGAAGACGGCGGGCGTCGAGGTGGAGCGCACGGTGATGGTCGATGCGCACAATGCAGCGCGGGTCGTGTTGAAGGATGTCGCGGTCGACGCCGATGCCGTGGTGGGCGAGGTGAACGGCGGCGAGGCGCTGCTGGAAGGCGCGCTCACGCTCGGCCGGGCCTGCGCGGCGTCAAGCCTGACCGGCGCCGGCGATCAGGCATTCAAGATCACCATGGAATACCTGCGGACGCGCAAGCAGTTCGGCAAGCTGATCGGCGAGTTCCAGGCCTTGCAGCACCGCTCGGCGCATCTGTTCACCGAGCTGGAGCTGGCGAAGGCCGCGACCCTGGCGGCGCTTCAAGCCATCGATGCAGGCCGGGCGGATGCGGGCCTGATCGCCGGGATCGCCAAAGCCAAGGCCGGGCGCGTCGCCGAGCTGGCGGTGCAGGAGGCGGTGCAGATGCACGGCGGCGTCGGCATGACCGACGAGTTCGACGTCGGCCTGTTCATGAAGCGGGTGCGGGTGCTGAACGAACTGCTCGGCGACGCCGGCTTCCATGCGGAACGGCTGGCGGCGGCGCAGGGGTTCTAGCCGCCCCTCCGGCCCCGCCTGCCCTGACGATCAGACAAAACAAAACCGGCCGGGGTCGCCCCCGGCCGGTTCTTTTTCGCCGCGCGTGCGGCGGGTCTCCTAGTAGCGGACGCGCAGGGTCATGCCGTAGGTGCGCGGCTGGCCAAGGAAGGCGTCGTAGGTCTGGGTGTCCAGAGCCGGGTTGTAGTAGGTCCCGTTCGGCTGGACGGTCGTCTGGAACGCCGAGCCTTGCAGCGGGGCGTTGTAGGCGACCTGGATGTACTCTTCGTCGGTCAGGTTCTGGGCCCAGAACTCGAGCGCCCAGCGGTCATCGTCCGTACCCAGGGTGATGCGGCCGTTCAGCAGGGTCAGCTCGTCCTGCATCTTGTAGGGCAGCAGGTCGGAGCCGGTGTTGTACTCGGTCGTGTACTTGGCCGAGATGTTGAACCCGGCGCGCATGCCGTTGCCGATCGAGTGATCGAAGTTGATCGACGACGTGGCCGACCACTCCGGCGCGAACGAGGCGCGGGCGCCCGGCAGCAACGACAGCTGCGGGAAGTTGCCCGGGGTGGTCAGGTCGGCGGCGGTGAAGTTGCCGTATTCCGCGTCCGTCCAGGTGACGCCGCCCTGGAAGCTCAGGCCCTCGACCGGGGTGAACCACAGGAAGTCGGCGTCGACGCCGCGCGAGTTCAGCTCGGGGATCGATTCCACCACGAAGGCGGTGCCGAGGAAGGTGTTCAGCTGGAAGTCCTGGAACGCCTGGTCGAAGTAGGTGGCGTTCAGCAGGATCGAGCGGTTCGCCAGCGTCATCTTCACGCCCAGCTCGTAGCTGTCGACCGTTTCGGACGGGAACAGCAGCGAGGCGGCCGGGGTGATGCCCGTCTGCACGCGGTCCAGGTTGTAGCCGAAGCTCTTGTAGCCGCGGGCGTACGACGCATAGGTCATGATCGACGGGTTCAGGCGGAAGGCCGCCTTCACCGTGCCGCTCAGCTCGCCATCGTCGAAGTCTTCATCGACGACGCGGTTGTTGAAGGCCGCGTTCGACCAGGGCAGGCAGAAGTTGCCAAGCAGGGTCGACGTCGGGTTGGTCGGGTTGAGGGCGCCGCCGAAGGCCGTGAAGATCGCGCCCTGGTTGGCGAGCGCCGCGGCGCAGGTGGTGCCGTTGCCGTTGACGTTCTGCTGCGTGCCGCTGAGCGACTTCTCGTCCATCGTGTAGCGCAGACCGAGGGTCACATCGAACTGCTCGGACAGATGCCAGGTGTTGTTCGTGAACAGGGCGAACGAGTTGGCGTTCTGGGCGTAGCGGTCCTCGAAGCCTTGGCCGACGGTGAAGCCGGGGCCGGTGGCGGCGGCCGGGTTCGGCGGCGTGTTGGGCGTCATGCCGCCGGTGGCCAGACAGCCCTGGAAGCCGGCCGCCGTCTGGCTTGCGCGGGTGTAGCAGCCGATGGTCGCCGGGCTGATCGGGAAGCCGGTGCCGGGGTTCAGTCGGGCGCTCAGCAGGAAGGACAGGAACGGCGTGTAGTCGGCGCCGAAGTACCAGCTGTCGGTGCGGCCGACCTTTTCGGTGGTGACGAAGGCGCCCACCAGCCAGTCGAGGTGGTCGTTGGCGCCGGCCAGACGGAATTCCTGGGTGGCGTTCTCGACGCTGAAGCCGTAGTCGCCGTCCTGGACGCGATAGGCGATGTCGGCGCCGGTGTAATCCACGTCCTGGCCGAGGCTGGACGTCCATTTGCGCCACGAGCTGACCGAGGTCAGGGTCGCGCCGCCGAACTCAGTCAGGTCGAAGTTGGCCTCGACCGAGAAGCCCTTGTCTTCCACTTCCTGGCCATCGGCGCGGTTGGCGTAGCCGGTGCGCGAGAAGGGCAGCGGGCCGAAGCCGGCGGCCGGGGGACGCTGGCCCGTGCCGTTCGAAAGGCCGTCGACGAACGGATAGGTCGGACCCGTGCGGATCTGCGTGCCCACGCAGCAGAACTCGTCGCGCGAGGAATAGTCGGCGATGAAGCGGACCGAGGTGTTGTCGTTCGGCAGCCACAGCAGCTGGCCGCGGACGGTGCCGAAATCGGCGTTGTTGTCGGTGGTGTCCGTGCGCGGGCCGTCACCGAGGTCGATATTCATGAAGCCGTCGCGGACGCGGCGTCCGGCGTACAGGCGGAAGGCCAGGGTGTCGGACAGCGGCCCCGAGACCGAGCCCGAAGCCGCCAGGGCGCCGTAGTTGCCCACGGTCAGATCGGCGTTGTACTCCGGCGTGAACGACGGAGCCTCGGTGATGATGTTGATGACGCCGGCCGAGGTGTTCTTGCCGAACAGCGTGCCCTGCGGACCCTTCAGCACTTCGATGCGGGCCAGTTCGCCCAGGTCGCCGAAGCCGACCGAGTTGCGCGAGCGGTAGACGCCGTCGATGACCACGCCCACCGAGCTTTCCAGGCCGGGGTTGTCGCCGACGGTGCCGACGCCGCGGATGCGGGCGGTGGTCGAGGCTTCCGACGAGGTCGAGGTCACGGTCATGCCGGGGGTCAGGATCTGCAGATCCTTGATGTCGCGGACGCCGGCGTTCTCGAGCATTTCCTGCGACAGCGACGTCACCACGATCGGCACGTCCTGCAGGCTCTGCTCACGCTTCTGGGCGGTGACGATGATCTCGTCGACGGTCGTCGGCTGATCCTGGTTGTTCTGGTCCTGTGCGGCGGCGGCGCCGGCGAAGCCGAAGGCGACGGCGCCCACGACGGCGACCGAAGCGGTGCTGCGAAGAATGTTGATGAGGCGCATAGACGGCTCCCGACTCGATGGCCCGGCCGCCGAAGGACGACCGTGGCGTTTCCTGATCCCAAACTCCCCGCTCTTGTCAGGCGGCGGGAAGGTTCCGATCATTTGGGTAATCCAACGGGGAGTCAGCGACAAGCAGCGGCCAAGCTGAACGCCGGTTTTCGGCCACATCCCCGCCCCTACTGTGACGAGAAAGCGACAGAATACCCTGCCCTAACGTCAATATTCGCCTATTTGGCATCAGTATCTGCGGACGCTTCGGCCAAATCCTTGCGCGGGGAGCGGGCCAGGGCCAGGACGCCGGCGCCGGCCAGGGCCGACAGCAGCGACCCGCCCAGCACCCCCAGCTTCACCTCGGCCTGGATGGGAGAGTCCGCCGCGCCGGGGAAGGCCAGGGCGCCGATGAACAGGCTCATGGTGAAGCCGACGCCGCACAGCAGGCTGACGCCATAGACCTGCAGCCACGTCGCGTCCGAGGGGCGGGCGCCCCAGCCCAGCCGGGCCGCCAGCCAGGCGAAGCCGAACACGCCGGCCTGCTTGCCGATGAACAGCCCCAGCGCGATCCCCAACACCAGCGGCGCGAACAGCTGTTCGATGGAAAGACCGGCGAACGACACCCCCGCCTTGGCGAAGGCGAACAGGGGCAGGATCAGGAAGGCGACATAGGGGTGCAGGTCGTGCATGGCCTCGCGCAACGGGCTTTGCCGGTCCTCGGCCCGGGTGCGAATCGGCACGATGGCGGCGAAGGCCACGGCGGACAGCGAGGTCGACAGCCCCGCCTCGACCGTCAGCCACCAGACGGCGGCGAAGCCCAGCACCCAGAACGGAGACGGGATCTTGCGGAACCGGGCCAGAACGCCGCCCGCCGCCAGCAGGCCGGCGACGATGACCAGCGGACCCCACGTCACGCCCTGGCTGAACAAGACCGCGATCAGGGCGATGGCTCCCAGATCGTCGGCGATGGCCAGGGTCAGCAGGAACACCCGGAGCGAGGTGGGCAGGCCGCGCCCCACCATGGCGAAGACCGCCAGCGCGAAGGCGATGTCCGTCGCCAGCGGCACGGGCCAGCCCTGATGGGGCCCGCCCAGAGACCCGCTCACGGCCAGATAGACCAGCGCCGGGGCGATCATGCCGCCCAAGGCCGCCAGAACGGGGGTCGCCAGCTTCCGCGGATCGCTGAGTTCGCCGCGCAGGATTTCGTATTTGATCTCCAGCCCCACGACGAGGAAGAAGACCGCCATCAGGCCTTCCTTGATCCACTCCGACACGGACAGGGTCAGGGCCAGCGGCCCGACCTGAAGCAGCTGTTCACTCTTCAGCCAGGCGAAATAGTCTCCGGCCGCCGGTGAGTTGGCGACGATCAGGGCCGACAGGGCGGCGAGGCCCAGCACGGCGCCGGAACCGGCCTCGGTCTTGAGGAAATCGAGGGTGAATTTGCGCGCCACGGCGGCCTCCGGATCAGAAGGGACTGTCGTGGCGTCAGGTTATCGACGGACGCCGGACCGGATTCGCTCACCCGGGAGCGCCAGCCTGGCCGGGACGCGCCCGGCCTGATCTCTGGCGACAGAATAGCCGGCCCGGGCCCGCCATCAAGCAAAACCGCCTTGCGCGGCGGCGGGTCAGGCCGCATCTGCCCGTCATGCCCACTGGTCCCGACTATCGCCCCGAGCCGCGCTTCTTCGATCTGGGGGATGAATACGGCGACGCGGTCAAGGCGGCGGATTTCCCCGAATCCATCCTGCGTTTCCGCAACGACCGGGCGGCCGCCACTGTCGGCCTCGACAGCCTGAGCGACGCAGAATGGATCGCCCATTTCGGGCGCTTCGAACCCCTGCCCGGCCAGCCGGGGCCGATCGCCATGCGCTATCATGGGCACCAGTTCCGCACCTACAACCCCGACCTCGGCGACGGGCGGGGGTTTCTGGCGGCGCAGATGCGCGAACGCGCTCAAGCAGCAAGCGACCGCGTCGCAAGCGTTAGCGCTCCCCAAGGTCGCCTTCTCGACCTTGGAACAAAGGGCTCCGGGCAAACGCCCTGGTCCCGCACCGCCGACGGACGCCTGACGCTCAAGGGCGGGGTGCGCGAGGTGCTGGCGGCGGCGATGCTGGAGGCCTTGGGCGTTCCGACCAGCCGGGCGTTTTCACTGATCGAGACCGGCGAGGCGCTGGAGCGCGGGGACGAGCCCTCGCCCACCCGCTCCGCCGTGCTGGTGCGGCTGTCGCACAGCCACATCCGCTTCGGGACGTTCCAGCGCGCCGCCTTCTTCGGCCGCGGCGACATGATCGAGACGCTGAGCGAGCACGTGCGGTCGCTGTATCATCCATCGGTCGAACCCGGCGATGCGCCCGGCCTGCTGGCCGCCATCGTCACGGCCTCGGCCCGGCTAACCGCCCGCTGGATCGCGGCGGGCTTCGTCCACGGGGTGCTGAACACGGACAATCTGAACGTCACGGGCGAGAGCTTCGACTACGGCCCGTGGCGCTTCCTGCCGGCCTATGAGCCCGGTTTCACCGCCGCCTATTTCGACCAGACCGGCCTCTACGCCTTCGCGCGCCAGCCGGAGGCGGTGTTCTGGAACCTGACCCAGCTGGGGGGCTGTCTGAAGCTGGTCGCCGACGCGGCCCCCCTGACCGAGGCGCTGAACGGTTTCGGCCCCGCCTATATCCGCGAGCTGCGCGCGGCCTTCCTCAATCGGCTGGGCGTCCAGAGCCTCGGCGAGGCGGCGGATCAACGGCTGCTCGACACGACACTGGCCCTGCTGCGCGAAGGCGGCGAGCGTCTGCGGTGGGAGCCGCTGTTCCACGACTGGTTCGGCGGCTTCGCCTCCTCGGCCCGCGCGTTGGCCGGCCCCCGCGCCTCCGTTTATCAGGGCGATGCCTTCGACGCCTTCCGCTTCGCCCTGTTCGAGCACGCGCCCGACCGTCCCGAGCGGCTGGAGCACGACGTCTTCGCCCGCCCCGAACCGGAGGAAATGCTGATCGACGAGGTCGAGGCCGTCTGGGCCGCCATCGCCCGCGACGACGACTGGTCGCCATTCAACGACAAGCTCTGTCGGATCGAGCAACTCAGAACCGTCCTCTGCACGTAAGGGCCAACACTCTTTCTTACGGATTTTTATGCATACGGTCACGCTTCGGCCCCGTAGCTCCCGCAGAAGGCGATCACGGATGGTAACGGTTACATCGCGCCCCCTTGCGAAGACGCCCGCGCAATCCGACATCGCTACGGTTACAGAACAGAAGGGCGTCCTCCCCGGCGTCGCACAAAGAAAATGACACTTCAGGTCCTCTCCCCCACCCGCTCCCGTCTGAACGAGAGCTACCGCAACCTGACCCTCTGGACGCTCCAGGGCTGGATCGCGATGTTCTTCATCGCCGCCGGCTACGCCAAGGTCACCGAGCCCATGACCAATCTGGTCGAGCTGATGCGCTGGCCCGCCCTGGTCAGCGAGAGCTTCGTGCGGGGTCTCGGCCTCGCCGAGATCGTGCTGGCCCTGATGGTCATCGCGCCGCTGTTCTCGTGGAAGGTCGGCCGCCCGCTGCTGGTCGTCGCCTCGGCCGGTCTGATCGTGCTGGAGACCGCCATGCTGGCCGTCCATGCCTTCGGCCTCGACATCGGCCCGGCGATCACCAACGTGGTGCTGCTGGCCATCACCGCGCCGGTGCTGTGGCAACGGGCCCGCGAAAGCCGCTAAGCTCACGCCTCCACGGAGGCGGTGATGAAGCGTGAACCTCGGGACGGCGGCGCGGACCTCGACGCCGTGTTCGCCGCTGGCCAGTCGGGCGACTTCCCTGCGCCCTACCTTACGATTGACGATCTGGAGCTGTTGAATGACCGCTGCCTCAAGGCCGGCCGGATCATCTGCAACATCGAAGGCTTGGAGATCGAGGGCGAGTTCGATCATGTCCGGATTGATCTGAGCCTCTTCAGCGACGAGCCGATCCAGAAGATCGAGAGGTGGTCAGATCGCTTGGCCGCCTTTCATGTTCGAGTCCGCGAAATCATCGAAGATGCTAGGATAGAGTCTAATCCCGTCATGTTCATCGTCTGGATAAGCGGCGAAGGCTGAGCGCCGGCGCGAATCCTTCCCTTTACGTGCGCGTCAAGTTTGGGCTAAGTCACGCCCATGTCGACCGCCGACGACCACCGCACCTATTCGATCCGCCAGCTCTGCCGCGAGTTCGGGGCGACGGCGCGCGCCCTGCGCTTCTACGAGGACAAGGGCCTGCTGACGCCGAACCGCAAGGGCCAGACCCGGGTCTATGACTCCCGCGACCGCGCCCGGCTGAAGCTGATCCTGCGCGGCCGCCGCATCGGCTTCAGCCTGCAGGAGATCCAGTCGATGCTGGATCTGTATGACCGCAAGGACCACAACGCCCATCAGATGGCCGTGGCCCTGCGCCAGCACCGCGCCCAGATCGCCGCGCTGAAACAGCAGCTGGAAGACATCGAGGGCGCCATCCAGACGGCCGAGGAGGCCTGTCAGTGGATGGAGGAGAAGCTGGGCGAGTTCCGCCCCGACCTGCTGCCCGGCGCCGAGGAATACGCCAGCCTGATGAAGGCCCGGCTGAACACCGACCACACCCACCAGCCCTTCAAATCGAGAGCCTGATCCCATGGCCTACAAGGCGCCTGTCCGCGACCTGACCTTCGTGCTGAACGAAGTGCTCGAGATCGACCGCTACGCCAACCAGCCCGGGTTCGAGGACGTGTCCTCCGACCTGGTGGCCCAGATCCTGGAAGAAGGCGCCAAGTTCGCCGAGGACGTCATCGCCCCGATCAACAAGATCGGCGACCAGCAGGGCTGCAAGTGGGCTGACGGCAAGGTCACCGGCCCGGACGGCTGGAAGGAAGCCTATCACCAGATGGTCGCCGCCGGCTGGCCCGCCCTGTCGGCCCTGCCCGAGCACGGCGGTCAGGGCATGCCCGCGGTCGTGGCCATGGCGTTCGGCCAGTTCACCGCCGCCGCCTCGCCCGCCTTCTCGATGTATCCCGGCCTGACGGCGGGGGCCTACTGGGGTCTGAACGCCAACGGTTCGCCTGAGCAGAAGGCGATGTACCTGCCGAAGATGGCGTCCGGCGAGTGGGGCGGCACCATGAACCTGACCGAGCCCCAGTGCGGCACGGACCTGGGCCTGATCCGCACCAAGGCCGTCCCCAACGGCGACGGCAGCTATTCCATCACCGGCCAGAAGATCTGGATTTCGTCCGGCGAACACGACTTCACCGACAACATCATCCACCTGGTCCTCGCCCGCATCGAGGGCGCGCCGGCCGGCATCAAGGGGATCAGCCTGTTCGTCGTGCCCAAGGTCTTCGTCAATGAGGACGGCAGCCTGGGCGAGCGTAACGTCGGCGCCGCCTGCGCGGGCCTCGAGCACAAGATGGGCATCCACGGCAACGCCACCTGCGTCATGGCCTATGACGGCGCCAAGGGCTGGCTGGTGGGCCAGGAGAACAAGGGCATGGCGGCCATGTTCGTCATGATGAACGAGGCCCGCCTCGGCACCGGCCTGCAAGGTCTCGCCATCGGCACCGCCGCCTATCAGGCCGCCGTCGAGTTCGCCCACGACCGGCTTCAGGGCCGCAGCCTGACGGGTCCGAAGAACCCCGAGGGTCCGGCGGACTCCATCATGGTCCACCCCGACGTGCGCCGCATGCTTCTGGAAGCCAAGGCGTTTGTCGAAGGCGGGCAGGCCTTCACCCTGTGGACCGCGCTGCAGGCCGACTTGCAGCATTCCAACGATGAGGCGACCGCGCAAAAGGCCCGCGACTACATGGGTCTGATCACCCCGGTGCTGAAAGCCTATCTGACCGACAAGGGTTTCCACGTCGCATCTTTGGCGATGCAGGTCCACGGCGGCAGCGGCTATACGGAGCACTTCCCGGCCAGCCAGTATTTGCGCGATGCGCGCATCACCATGATCTACGAGGGCGCCAACGGCATCCAGGCGCTGGATCTGGTGGGCCGCAAACTCCCGGCCAACGGCGGCCGCGCCATCATGAGCTGGTTCGCCGACATCGACGCCTTCGTCAGCGAGAACGGCGGCGAGGGCCCGATCAAGCCCTTCATCGACGGCCTGGCCGACGCCAAGAAGAAGCTGCAGGAGGGCACCATGTGGCTGATGCAGAACGGGATGCAGAACCCGGACAACGCGGGCGCCGCCTCCACCGATTACCTGAACATCTTCGGCCTGACGGCGCTGGCCTACCTCTGGGCCCAGATGGCCAAGGCGGCGCAGAAGCAGATCGACGCCGGTTCGACCGACCCCTACTACGCTACCAAGCTGATGACCGGCCGCTACTTCGTCGAGCGCATCCTGCCCGACGGTGGGGCGCATCTGGCCAAGTTGAAGACCGGCGCGGACGTGCTGATGCAGATGCCGGCGGAGGCGTTCTGACGTGGAACTGCCGGTAGTGCCCATACTGTCGGCAGTCGCCGGACTTCTCTTCAGCGCTGTGGAGGTCGTCTTCGGACGGTACGTGAAGCTTTTCTCGAACTTCACGAAAGCGGCTTTTGGACTAGAAATTCGCTTGGGCGAACAGCCTCGAGACGAGCGGTTGAGACGTCTAGACGACGCTCAGGGCGCATTGGCCGAAGGCTTGGCCGCTTTGGATGAGCTCAAGAGAGATGCCGTTAGGAGCCAGCAGGAGTTCGAACGCGCGGCAACGCGGCTTGAGGCAACGCTTGCGAGCAAGATTTCCGCAGAGTCGAAGCTAATTGAGGTGAGAAAGCTGATGAGCGCGGATATTGATGCCTTTCGCCGCATGGCCGGAATTGATCCCCAAAAAGAGCGTGTTGTCGGCTTCATTTCCGGCGTTGTCGCCTCGCTGATTGCTGCTGGTCTTATCTGGTTTGTGCCAATGGCTGCCCGCCTACTGCTCTCTCTAAGGACATGAGATGAACGTCCTCAACGTCCCCGAACCCGGGTTCATGCAGGAAGAGGAGATCACCCTCTTCTCCGATTCCGTCGCCAAGTGGATCGACGAACACGCGCCGCCCGAGAAGGTCCAGGAGTGGATCGCCAACTCGTCGGTGCCGCGGGAGCTGTGGAACCAGTCCGGCGACGCGGGCCTGCTGGGCCTGTCGATGCCGGAGGCGGACGGCGGATTCGGCGGCGACTACCGCCACGAGGTGGTGCTGATGCGCCAGCTGGGCTGGAAGGGCGCGGACCATTTCGGCATCAGCCTGCACAACGCGATCGTCATGCCCTACATCTGGCATTACGGCACCGAGGAGCAGAAGCAGCGCTGGCTGCCGCGCATGGTCACCGGCGAACTGGTCGGCGCCATCGCCATGACCGAACCGGGCGCCGGCTCCGACCTTCAGGGGGTCAAGACCACCGCCATCAAGCAGGGCAATCAGTATGTGGTGAACGGGTCGAAGACCTTCATCACCAACGGCCAGCTGGCCAACCTGATCATCGTCGTCGCCAAGACCGACCCGTCGGAAGGCGCCAAGGGCACGTCGCTGATCGTCGTCGAGACCGACGGGGCCGAGGGCTTCGAACGAGGCCGTAACCTGCACAAGATCGGCATGGAGGGGAACGACACCTCCGAGCTGTTCTTCAACGACGTGAAGGTCCCGGGCGAGAACATCATCGGCGGAACCGAGGGTCAGGGCTTCATCCACCTGATGCAGCAGTTGCCGCAGGAACGGCTGAACATCGCCATCCAGGGCGTCGCCGCCGCCGAGCGCGGGCTTCAGGAGACCCTGGCCTACGTCAAGGAGCGCAAAGCGTTTGGGAAACGCGTCATCGACTTCCAGAACACCCAGTTCAAGCTGGCCGAGGTCAAGACGAAACTGACCGTCGCCAAGGTGTTCGTCGACCACTGCATGGGCCTGCACCTTCAGGGCAAGCTGGATGCGGCCACCGCGTCCATGGCCAAATACTGGGTCACCGACATCCAGGGCGAAGTCATCGACGAGATGCTCCAGCTCCACGGCGGCTACGGCTACATGAACGAGTACCCGATCGCCCAGCTGTACAAGGATGCGCGGGTGCAACGCATCTACGGCGGCACCAACGAGATCATGAAGGTGCTGATCGCCAGAACTCTCTAGCGACAGCGCCTCGGTCCTTGTCATCCCGGCCGAAGCGAAGCGTAGAGCCGGGACGAGCGACGCACTCCCTTGACCCCTCCCGGACAACCCGCAAGGGTTGAGCCGGGAGACAGGCTCATGCCCAAGCAGTTCTATGTCTATCTGCTCGCCAGCGGCCCCTGCGGCTACCTGTATGTCGGCGTGACCAACGACCTCATCCGGCGTGTCGAAGAGCATAAGGCTGGTCAAATCCCCGGCTACACGGCCGAGAAATGCATCGACCAGTTGGTCTGGTACGAAACCCATCAGTACATCGACCAGGCGATTCTGCGCGAAAAGCGGATCAAGCGCTGGCTGCGCGAATGGAAATTCGCGTTGGTGGAGGAGAAGAACCCGCGTTGGGCTGATCTCTACGGCGATTTGCGCGCTGGCCAGCCGTAGGCCGGTTCGGCTTCGCCGCCCGGCCTTGGCGAAGAGGTTCCGCCCCGTCCCGGCTCTCCGCTTCGCTACGGCCGGGATGACAAGGCTTAATGCATGACTATGAATGGCGCCCCATGATCCGCCTCCACGTCACCACCGACCTCGCTCCCGGCGGCGCCGTCGCGCCGACGCTCGACCAGTCGCGCTATCTGACCCAGGTGATGCGGCTGAAGCTCGGCGACAGCCTGCTGGTGTTCAACGGCCGTGACGGCGAGTGGCGAGCGTCCATCGCCGAGGTGCTGAAGAAGGGCGTGCTGTTGAAGGCCGAGGAACAGGTGCGGCCCCAGGCCACCGGCCCCGACGTCCACCTGCTCATCGCCGTGGTCAAGAAGTCGGCGCTGGAGTTCGCGGTGGAAAAGGCGACCGAACTGGGCGTGCGCCGCGTCGGGCTGGCGACAACCCGCCGCACCCAGACCGAGCATGTCCGCCTCGACCGTCTCGACGCCATCGCCATCGAGTCCGCCGAACAGACCGGGCGGCTGGATGTCCCGGAGATCGACGCGCCGCAGAAGCTGGACGCCCTTCTCGACGGCTGGGACGCTTCACGCCGCCTGATGTTCTGCGACGAGACGGGCGGCGCGCCCGCCGTCGCCGCCCTGCAATCCGCCGGCGCCGGGCCCTGGGCGATCCTGATCGGGCCCGAGGGCGGGTTCAGTCCCGAAGAGCGCGACCGCATGCGGGGCCTGCCCTTCGCCACCGCCGTCTCGCTCGGCCCCCGCGTGCTGCGCGCCGACACCGCCGCGACTGCGGCCCTGACCCTGTGGCAGGCGGCTATCGGTGACTGGGAACGCTAGCGAGGCAGGCCGCTTCAGGGCAGGATGAGGCATGTTCAGCGAACTGGCCCTGTCGACGGTGCTGGCCCTGCTGGCGGTCGGCATCCACGGATTCGGACTGCTCAGCCTGGGTCGCGGCCTGGAAATGTACGAAGTGCGGGCTCCCCTGTCCTCTGTCGAGGGGCCGTTGTGGCGTCATTGGCTGCTTACGATCGCCGTTGTCCTTGGCTTGTTCGTCATCCATGGGGTCGAAATCTGGATGTACGCCATCGTCTACCGGTTGATCGGCGCGGTGCCGGACCTGCGCGACGCGGTCTATTTTTCCAGCATCAGCTACGGCTCGATCGGCTACAGCGATGCCCTCATGGCGCGCGAGTGGCGGCTGCTCGGCGCAATCGAGGGCGTGGCCGGTCCCATTCTGCTGGGCTGGTCCGTCGCCTTCTTCGTCAGCGTGATGACGCCGTTCACCTCGCGCAGGAAACACGCCATGGACCGTCGCGACGTCCCTTGAGCATCGCCGCGTTTCGCCCCATCTAGCCGAACGACGGCCTTCGGGCCCTGGGGCTGAAAGATCCGCATGGCCAACGCCGCACCGCTATCCCGAGACGACCTGATCGAGGCCATGTCGAAGGGCGCCAAGCCCCGCGCCCAGTGGCGCATCGGCGCCGAACACGAGAAGTTCGGCTTCGACCGCACGACCCTGCGCCGCCCCGCATATGACGGCGACAGCGGCATCCTGGCCATGCTGACGGGCCTGCAGCGCTTCGGCTGGGCCCCGGTCGAGGAGGCCGGCCACGTCATCGCCCTGGAGCGCAAGAACACCGACGGCCTGACCGCCTCGATCAGCCTGGAGCCCGGCGGCCAGTTCGAGCTGTCGGGCGCTCCGCTGAAGGACGTGCACGAGATCTGCGACGAGACCGGCCGCCACCTGATGGAGGTCAAGCAGGTCGCGGACCAGCTGAACCTCGGCTTCATCGGCTCGGGTTTCGATCCCCTCTGGCGGCGTGAGGACGTGCCCGTCATGCCCAAGGGCCGCTACGTCATCATGCGCAACTACATGCCGAAGAAGGGCGGGCTCGGCCTCGACATGATGCTGCGCACCTGCACCATCCAGTCGAACCTCGACTTCGACAGCGAAGGCGACATGGTCGCCAAGTTCCGCACCTCGCTGGCGCTGCAGCCGATCGCCACGGCCCTGTTCGCCAATTCGCCCTTCACCGAGGGCAAGCCGAACGGCTTCCTGACCGCGCGGGCCAATGTCTGGACCGACACCGATCCCGACCGCACCGGCATGCTGGACTTCGTCTTCCAGGACGGCTTCGGCTTCGAGCGTTACGCCGACTATGCGCTGGACGTGCCGATGTATTTCGCCAAGCGCGGCGAGACCTATGTCGATCTGTCGGGTCAGTCGTTCCGCAGCTTCATGACCGACGGACTGGACGCCCTGCCCGGCGAGCGGGCGACGAAGAAGGACTGGAACGACCACCTGACCACGCTTTTCCCCGAGGTGCGGCTGAAGTCGTATCTGGAAATGCGCGGCGCCGACGGCGGGCCGTGGAGCCGCATCTGTGGGCTGCAGGCCCTGTGGGCTGGCGTCCTCTATGACGCCCCGTCGTTGGCCGCCGCCTGGGATCTGGTCAAGGACTGGGCCGTCGAGGATCACGAGCGCCTGCGCCGCGACGTCACCCGCCTGGGGCTGAAGGCCGAGGTCGCGGGGCGCACCGTCCAGGACATCGCGAAGGACATGGTCGCCATCGCCCGCGAGGGCCTGAAGAACCGCGCCCGTTTCAGCGGCGGCATGGTCGACGAGCGCGGCTATCTGTCGGAACTGGAAGACATCGCCGACAGCGGCGTGACCCCCGCCGAGCGCCTGCTGGCCCTGTATCACGGCGAATGGGGCGGCGACCTCAGCCGCCTGTACCGCGACTTCGCCTACTGACGTCTCAGGTTCCCGGCTGGCGATAAGGGATCAGCGCCAGCAGCCGGCGCTCCTCGCCCCGGGGGTCCGCCGTGGCCCGGCTGAGGGTGTCGAACTGCATCGTCATGCGCGTGGCCAGGTCATAGGTCGGCCAGTCCGGAACCCCGGCGCCGT
The DNA here is from genome assembly GCA_040385285.1 of Pseudomonadota bacterium. Lineage (GTDB taxonomy): Bacteria > Pseudomonadota > Alphaproteobacteria > Caulobacterales > Caulobacteraceae > Brevundimonas. The sequence continues at coordinate 6,875 of JAZKHQ010000006.1, read as the reverse complement.
TCGGATCGCCCGTCCGGGCGAAGTTGAGCAGGGCCGACATCATCGACTTCATCAGCGGCTCCGTCTCCGGCCCGCCGCCGGTCATCGACGGAACCCGCCGCGCATTGCCGAAGACGAACGGCACGTCGCCATAGTGCGGCGCGCCCCAGCGGCCGCCCATGGCCGGGCTTTTCCAATCGAACTGATAGACCCATGTCCGCGCCCCCGGCTGGGCCGCGCGGCGGTCCGCCTGGATCACCTGGGCGCGCCATGACCGCAGCGCCGTGGTGGCGGCGAAGAAGACGTCGCTCGGCGAGTATGACGGGTGCAGGTCGCGATACCAGGCGACCACCGCCTCTGCGCTCAAGGCGCCCAGGAACTGGGGGATATGCCGGGTCAGGGCGGCGGGAACGTCATCCCAGCCGAGACTGAACAGATCCGGATTGGCCCCGCCGATCAGCACCCGCGTCTCGTCATGGGTGTTGCCCATGATCAGCGGCACGTCGCGCGACAGGGGCGTGGCGTCCGGCTCGAACGGATGGCGCGTCAGGCTCCGTCCATCCAGCACCGGACCCCAGTAGGCGCCGCGTCCGAGCGTGATGAGCTGCCGCATCGACAGGGACTTCAACGCGGCGGGATCGGCGGGATCGAGCCCGGCCTGGGTCATGACCCTGCGCGTCGTCTCGGCCGCCATCTCGGAAGGGGTGACGGTGACCTGCTGGCCGCTGATGGTCATGACGCGGTGGAAAAGCCCGCGCGCGGCCGGCATGGCCATCAGGACCGAAGCCTTCGCCCCGCCGCCCGAATGACCGAACAGGGTGACCTTGCCCGGGTCGCCCCCGAAGGCCGCGATGTTGTCGCGCACCCACTGCAGCGCCAGCACGATGTCCAGCATCCCGGCATTGCCGGAGTCCGCAAAGGCCTCGCCGCCGTTCGGCGCATGCAGAAATCCGAACAGGTTCAGCCGGTGGTTCAGCGACACCACCACCACGTCACCCGCCGCCGACAGGTTCGAGCCGTCGTAGAGCAGGCTGTTGGCCGACAGGCTGCTGAACCCGCCGCCATGCAGCCAGACCAGCACCGGCCGGCCCGCCCGGTCCGCCGCCGGGGTCCATACGTTGAGCTTCAGCATGTCCTCGGATCGGGGCTGCTCCGGCTCGACCGGCAGATAGCCCTGCGGCGCGCCGTCCGGCGGCTGGGGCGCCACGGGACCCCAGCGGTCCGCCTCCAGCACGCCGCGCCAGGGACGGGGCGGCTTGGGCGGGGCGAAGCGCGTCTCGGCCGTGTCGGCGCCGTAGGGAATTCCCTTGAACACCGAGACGGCGTCCTGCCGCCGCCCCCGTACGCGTCCGTGGCGCGTGCGGACAATGACACCGGTATCAATACCGGCCACGGAAAGAGCGGGCGCGGCTAGAGTCGCCAGGCCTCCGGCGGCGGCGAGGAGCGCGCGGCGGTCGATGGGCGGTCGGGGCATGGCGCGCGTCTCCTGTAAGCGGCCACGTTCCGCCGCCCGCGCCGGGTGGTCAACCTCGGGGCTTGCTCCTCCGTCTCAAGAGGCGGAAGCTTGGCGGGAACAGGTTGGAGGCGTGATCATGAACAGGTTGAGTGTCGTCGCGGTGCTGGCCCTGGGATTGGCCGGGTGCCAACAGGCGGCCGCGGACGCCCCGGTCCAGACAGCCTCGCAGTTGTCCGCGCTCGGCGTCGCCTTCGACCATGCGGCCGGTCAACAGGCGCGGGCCTGCGATGATGACACGCCGCGCTGCATGATCCTGACCGACCCGTCCGCCGAAGCCTTCATGCGCGACCTGCTGACCATCGAGGTTCACGATGGCCCGCTGGAGACCATCGCCGCCGAGGAGGCCGGGTTCGTTCGCGATGCGAGCGGCAGGCTGATGACCACCTACGGCCGCTTCGAACCGGTCCCGGTCGAGGCGTTCCAGGTCGACGGCAAACAGGGTCTGCGCGCCGTCGTCGCCTGCGGGATCAGCGACCCGGAAACCGGCTTCCACGCCGGCGCCGGCGAATGCCTCTGGGCCGTGGTCAGCGACGGAACGCGCTCCGTGGTGATCTCGTCCAGCGGCTTCGGCAACGGACTGGACGCCGCCGAAGCCACGCTTCCAACGCTCCGCTTCTTGCCCCCGCAATAGAGGCGCGGCAAAGTCCCCGCGGGTCTGGCGGCTCGACACGGAGATCGAACATGACCGGAACCGTTCGCGTCGGCATCGGCGGCTGGACCTATGAGCCGTGGCGCGGGGTCTTCTATCCCGCCGACCTGGTCCAGAAGCGCGAGCTGGAATACGCGTCGTCGAAGCTGACGAGCATCGAGATCAACGGCACCTACTATTCCAGCTTCAAGCCCGACAGCTGGATGAAATGGCGCGACGAGACGCCCGACGGCTTCGTCTTCTCGGTCAAGGCCAGCCGTTTCTGCACCAACCGGAAAATCCTGTCCGAGGGCAAGGAGAGCTTCGACAAATTCCTCAATCAGGGCCTGACCCTGCTGGGGCCCAAGCTCGGCGCCATCAACTGGCAGTTCATGGCCACCAAGAAGTTCGATCCGGTCGACTTCGAGGGCTTCCTGAAACTGCTGCCCAGGGAGCTGGACGGCCTGCGCCTGCGCCACGCGCTGGAGGTCCGCAGCCCGACCTTCGACACCCAGCAGTTCTATGACCTCGCCGCCAAATACGGCTGCGCCATCGTCTATGCCGAGGACGAGGAGGCGCCCGAATGGCCGCGCATCGACCAGCCCACGGCCGACTTCACATACGCGCGGCTGATGTCGAGCCGCGAGGACGAGCCGACCGGCATGACCTCGGCCGAACTGGACGCCATCGCCAGGCGGACACAGGCGTGGGCCAAACGCGGCGACGTCTTCGCCTACTTCATCGCCGGGGCGAAGGTGCGCAATCCGGCGGCGGCCCAGGCCCTGATCGCCAAGCTCAAGTGATCCACGGCGCCTGCCACTGCGGCGCGCAGCGGTTCAGCGCCCCGGCGCCGGACGAGGTGACCCGCTGCACCTGCTCGACCTGCACCAAGCGCGGCACGCTCGCGGCCTATTACGCGCCCGCCGCCGTGGCGCTGGATCTCACGCCGGAGCAGCTGACGGCCTATCAGTGGGGCGACCGGATGATGACCTTCTTCCACTGCGCGGTCTGCGGCTGCGCCGTCCACGCCACGAACCCGGACCTCGAATTCGACGGCCGGACCTGGCCGGCGCGGGTCACCCTGAACGCCCGCCTGTTTCAGGATTTCGACCTCGCCGCCGTTCCCGTCCGCGACGTGTAGGGGCGGAATAAGGCGTAGGGTCTTGCGGGGCCGCTCCCCGCCGCGCATTTGACAGGGGCTGATCAGGAGCCCTCCCCATGCCCATCGCCACCCGCGCCTTCGCCGCCACCGCGTCTGACGCCCCGCTGACCCCCTACAGCTTCGACCGGCGCGATCCGGGGCCCGACGACGTGGCCATCGCCATCAAGTTCGCGGGCATCTGCCACTCAGACGTCCACGTGGTGCACAACGACCTGGGCAACACCCGCTACCCCATCGTGCCGGGCCACGAGATCGCCGGCGTGGTCACCGCCGTCGGCGCCAACGTCACCCGCTTCAAGGAAGGCGATCGGGTCGGCGTCGGCTGCATGGTCGACAGCTGCCGAACCTGCGTGTCCTGCCGCGAGGGCGAGGAGCAGTATTGCGTCCCCGGCATGACCCAGACCTACGGCTCGCCCGATCCCAAGGGCGCCGAGGTGGGCCAGACGATCACCCAGGGCGGCTACGCCACCGCCATCGTCGTCGATCAGAACTATGTCCTGCGCATCCCCGACAGCCTGCCGCTGGACGCCGCCGCGCCGCTGCTGTGCGCCGGCATCACCACCTATTCGCCGCTCAAGCACTGGAAGATCGGCCCCGGCTCGAAGGTCGCCGTCGTCGGCCTCGGCGGGCTCGGTCACATGGCGGTCAAACAGGCTGCGGCCATGGGCGCCGAGGTCACGGTGCTGTCGACCTCGGACCGCAAGAAGGCCGACGCCGAGCGCATGGGAGCGAAGCATTTCCTGATCAACTCGGACAAGACCGCCATGGCCGCGGCGGCCGAGAAGTTCGATCTGATCATCAACACCGTCAGCGCCACCCACGAGATCGCCAGCCACGTTCAGCTGCTGGCCCGGGACGGGACCATGGTCATGCTGGGCCTGACCACCGAGGGCCTGCCGGTCTTCGCCTTGGGCCTGCTGTGGCGGCGCCGCAGCGTGGCCGGCAGCCTGATCGGCGGCATCCGCGAGACCCAGGAGATGCTGGACTTCTGCGCCGCGCACGGCCTCGCCTGCGACATCGAGGTCATCGCCCCCGACCAGGTGAACGAGGCGTATGATCGGCTGCTGAAGTCCGATGTCCGCTACCGCTTCGTCATCGACATGGAGAAGATCTAGTCCTCCCCCGCGCAGCGGGGGAGGGGGCGACGGCAGGCGCGGTCCCCCTCCCCCGTACGCTTTGCTTCGGGGGAGGATCGCCTCACCCCTCGACCCTCGCCCCTCCGGGCGTTACACCGCCGGATGAAGAGGGCCCGCATCAGATGGGCCCCGCAGGGACAAGGAAACGAACATGGCTCGAGTGGCATTGGTCACGGGCGGCACCCGCGGCATCGGCAAGGCGATCGTTCAGCGGCTGAAGGAAGACGGCATGTCTGTCGCCGCCGGTTATTCCGGCAATGACGAGGCGGCCCAGGCGACGGCGGCCGAGCTGGGCGTCATGGTGGTCAAGGGCAACGTCGGCAGCTTCGACGACTGCGCTCGCGCCGTGGCCGAGATCGAGGCGGCGCTGGGCCCCATCGACGTGCTGGTCAACAACGCCGGCATCACCCGTGACGGCTTCTTCCACAAGATGTCCAAGGACCAGTGGTCCGACGTCATCCGCGTGAACATGGACAGCGTCTTCAACATGACGCGCCAGGTCATCACCGGCATGCGCGACCGGGGCTTCGGCCGCATCGTCAACATCTCCTCGATCAACGGCCAGAAGGGCCAGATCGGCCAGACCAACTATTCCGCCGCCAAGGCCGGGATGATCGGCTTCACCAAGGCGCTGGCGCTGGAGAACGCGCGCAAGGGCGTGACCGTGAACTGCATCGCCCCGGGCTACATCGACACCGAAATGGTCGGCGCCATGGACGAGAAGGTGCTGGCCGGCATCATTTCGCAGATTCCGGTGGGGCGCCTGGGCAAGGGCGAGGAGATCGCCGACATGACCGCCTGGCTGGTCGGCGAACGTGCCGGATATGTCACAGGCTGCACCCTGTCGCTGAACGGCGGCCAGTATCTGGTCGGCTGACCGCGATCCTGCCCAAAATCCGCCGATGTGGGATTCCACCACTGAAGCCATGAGTTTGACGACCACGGTCAGAACGGCGCCCACGCCGATCTCGGCCGCCCAGGCGCTCGCCGTCTGGGCGCTGGCCGTGCTGACCCTGCTGTTGGCCTTCCAGTCTCCCGCCTGGGCCCAGCGCCGGGGCAACGCCCAGGCCGAACAGAGCCAGTCCTTGCGCAGTGAGGGCCCCGGTACGCGCGGCCTGCCCGCCTCGGGCCGCTACATGGCGGAAAGCGGCCAGGGCTTCATCCTCGACCTGTCAGGCCAGCGCCCGCTGATGCGCTTCGAGCGCGGCGGCGAGGTCTGGGCCCTGCGCCCCACGCCCGCGCCGCGCGGCGACACCATCTACCGCAACGACGCCGGCGATCAGATCCTGCGGGTCACGCCCGACGGCGGCATGACCCTGTTCACCACCCGCGCGCCGCAGGGCACGCCGGTGTCCGCCGCCGGCGCCGCCCCGTCGCTGCTGCCGCCGACCCTGACCGCCATCCAGCTGTGGAACTTCATCGTCCGCCAGAGCGAGCGCGCCAGCCAGGCGCTGGGCCAGCTGGTCGTGGTCGATGTCGAGATCCAGCCGGGCTCAGAAGCCGTGGCCGCCGACGCGCTGTCGACCGTCGTCGACGCCCTGTCGCGCATGGCCCGCTCGGCCAACCTGCGCGAACAGGCGGTGCGCGTGCGCCGGGTCGTGGTCACCGACCAGCCCGGCGTGCCGACCAGCTTCGCCCGCGGCACCCTGCGCATCGGCATCAATCCCACGGCGGGTTACGCCGGGCGGCCGTCCTCGGCGCGCATCGTCCGCGTCGTGGCCGAAGGCTAACCCCTGAAATCGTCCTTGGCCGCCCGCCGCGCGGCGAAGGTCCCGACATCCCCCGCCGTCAGGAACGGGTTGAAGGCCTTCTCGGTCCCCACCGTCGTCGGCACGGTCGGCTCGCCCCGCTCGCGCTTAGCGAAGATCGCCTCCGCATGGGTCCGCATCTCCGGCCTTTGATCGACGCTCACGGCGAAGCGGGCGTTCGAGGCCGTGTATTCGTGGGCGCAGTACAGCACCGTCCCGTCCGGCCAGCCGGCGATGAGGCTGAGGCTGCGCCACATCTGCTCAGCCGTCCCCTCGAACAGCCGCCCGCAGCCGAGCGCGAAGATCACGTCGCCGACGAAGGCCAGCCCGTCCGCCTCCGACCGGTAGACGATATGCCCGAGCGTATGGCCCGGAACCGCCGTGACCGTCAGGGCCGTCCTGCCCAGCATGACGACATCGCCGTCGCCGATGGTCCGGTCCAGCGGCGCGATGCGGGTCACCTCCTCCGGTCCGACGATCTCGCAGCCGGTCGCCGCCTTCAGCGCCGCGTTGCCGCCCGCGTGGTCCGGGTGCCAGTGGGTGTTCAGGATCAGATCCAGCCGCCGCCAGCCCAGCGCCTCAAGCTCGGCCAGGATGCGGTCGGCGTCCGGCGTATCGACCGTGGCGACCATCCCCGTCGCATCGTCGCGGACGAGGAAGCCGTAGTTGTCGCTGAGACACGGGAACTGGTGAACGGTCAGGGCCA
>JAZKHQ010000005.1:0-10897 GCA_040385285.1 Pseudomonadota bacterium | reverse complement strand
TCGAGGAGCTCGACCTGGAGCTGTCGCCGCTGCTGGCCCGCCGTGAGCGCGAGCGTGAACGCGAGCGTGAGCGTGGTCCCCGCGACGACGCCGCCGTCGAAGCAACCTTCTAAGGAGCCCGGAACATGACCGATACAACCGCCCCCGTCCCGGGCGCGCCGGCCGGCTCCGGCCCCGCCCGCCGCCCGTTCCATCGCCGTCGCAAGGTCTGCCCGTTCTCGGGCGCCGGCGCGCCGAAGATCGACTACAAGGATGTGAAGCTGCTGCAGCGTTACATCTCCGAACGCGGCAAGATCGTGCCCTCGCGCATCACCGCCGTCTCCCAGAAGAAGCAGCGTCTGCTGGCCCAGGCCATCAAGCGCGCCCGCTATCTGGCCCTCCTGCCCTACGTGGTGAAATAATGAAGGTCGTTCTGCTCGAGCGCGTCGATAACCTCGGCGCCATCGGCGATGTCGTCACCGTCAAGGACGGCTTCGCCCGCAACTTCCTCCTGCCGCGCGACAAGGCGCGTCGGGCCACCGCCGCCAACCTCAAGAACTTCGAAGTCGAGCGCGCCGCCATCGAGGCCCGCAACGACAAGAACAAGGCTGAGGCCGGCAAGATCGGCGAGAAGATCGACGGCCAGACCTACGTCCTGATCCGTCAAGCCGGTGAAACGGGCCAGCTGTACGGCTCGGTCGCCGCGCGTGACGTCGTCGAGGCCGTTCAGGCCGAAGGCGGCAAGATCGAACGTTCGCAGGTCGTGCTCAACACCGCGATCAAGACGCTGGGCGTCCACGAAGTGCCGGTTCGCCTGCACGCCGAGGTCACCGTCACCGTCAAGATCAACATCGCCCGCTCGGCTGACGAAGCCGCGCGTCAGGCGGCGGGTGAAGACGTGATCAAGTCGGCCTACGACGAAGACCGCAACGCGGCCGCCGAACAGGCCCGCGACATGGTCGAGGGCGGCGCCGGCCAGCAGGACGGTCTCGGCTCCGAGGCCTGATCCGGCGGCATCGCTTACTAAAATCGAGGGGCGCATTCAGCGATGGATGCGCCCCTTTTTTCGCCGCAAACACCGGCGCAATATGACGCCGTTCCGGGGAGGTCTCGACCATGAAGAAACTCGCGCTGGCCCTCGGCCTCGCCGCCGCCATGCTGGCCACGGCCGTCACGGCCCAGTCCGCCATGACGCTGGAGACCTTCGTCACCCGGGCGAACCGCATCCCGATGAACCCGGCCGCCATGCTGATGCCCGACGCGCACCGGCTGAAGAGCGAGGCCGAGCGCGCCTTCCGCGCCGTCGGCGCCGAGATCCGCGACGCCCGCGCCGCCGGGCGCACGCCCCCCGCCTGCCCCACCGAGCGCATCAACCTGAACCCGCAACAGCTGCTCGAATACCTGAACGGCATCCCCCAGGCCCGGCGCCAGCGCATGACCGTCACCGACGGCATCCGCTCGTGGATGGCCAGCCGCTATCCCTGCTGATGCCACGCGATAACTGATCCGCCTGCGGAATTCCGGGGGCGTCCACAGCGGGTGCGAATCTGTCCCCGTTCATCCCTGCGACCGGGCATGTCGTAAAGCGCGCGCATGGGTATGCGTTAACCCATGAACGCGCTCTCGCCCTTCCAGATCGATCCGGCCTCCATTCCCTCGATGCCTCACAACCTCGAGGCCGAGCAGGCGCTGCTGGGCGCGTTGATGTTCGACAACGCCGTCTTCGAACGCCTGTCCGACCGGCTGCGCGGCGCCCACTTCTACGAACCCTTCCACCAGCGCCTCTACAGCGCCATCGAGGATCACATCCGTCAGGGGCTGCTGGCCGAACCCCTGATCCTGGTGGAACGCTTCCGTCAGGACCCGGCGTTCGAGGAGTTCGGCGGCCTGCGCTATCTCGCCGATCTGGTGGACCGGGCCCCGCCCGCAGCCAACGCGCCCGACTATGCGCGGCTGGTCTATGATCTGGCCCTGCGCCGCGACCTGATCCGCATCGGCGGCGACATCATCAAGGACGCGCCCGACCCCGAAACCGCCGCCATCGACCAGATCGAGCAGGCGGAGCTGACCCTTTACACCCTGGCCGAAACCGGCGCGCCTTCGTCCGGCTTCGTCAGCTTTTCAACCGCGCTCGCCGGCGCCGTGCAGATGGCCGGCGAGGCCTATCAGCGGGACGGCAAGCTTGCCGGTCTGGCCACCCACCTCGACGACCTCGACCAGAAGCTGGGCGGCCTCTACCCCTCCGATCTCTTGATCCTCGCGGGCCGTCCGTCGATGGGCAAGACGGCGCTGGCGACCAACATCGCCTTCAACATCGCGCGCAACTACCGCTGGGAACCCGCCCCCGAAGGCCGCAAGACCGTCAACGGCGGCGTGGTCGCCTTCTTCTCGCTGGAAATGAGCGCCGAACAGCTGGCCATGCGTATTCTGGCCGACGCGTCCGGCGTGTCGTCCGACCGGCTGCGCAAGGGCGAGATCGACGCCAGCGATTTCGGCCGCGTCCGCGACGCCGCCATCGAGATCGGCGAGAGCCCGCTCTACATCGACGCCACCGGCGGTCTGGCCATTTCCAAGCTCGCCGCCCGCGCCCGGCGCCTGAAACGGATGGAGCAGGGCCTCGACCTGATCATCGTCGACTACCTCCAGCTGATCACCGTCGGCGAGGGCAACGGCCAGAAGAACCGGGTGCAGGAGGTGTCCGAGATCACCGGCGGTCTGAAGGCCCTGGCCAAGGAGCTGAACGTCCCGATCATCGCCCTGTCGCAGCTGTCGCGTCAGGTCGAGAACCGCGAGGACAAGCGGCCCCAGCTGTCCGACCTGCGCGAATCCGGCTCGATCGAGCAGGACGCCGACTGCGTCATGTTCGTCTATCGCGAAAGCTATTACCTCGGCCGCACCGAGCCGCGCGAAGGCTCGCCCGAGCACCTGCAATGGCAGGAAGACATGGACCGCCTGCGTCACCAGGCCGAGGTCGTCATCGGCAAGCAGCGGCACGGCCCCATCGGCATCGTCAAGCTCAGCTTCGACGAGGACACCACCCGCTTCGGCAATCTGGCGCGCGACGGCCGCTACGACAATTTCCGCGGCATCCCGGAATAGTCAGATCACCCCGGGGCCGATCCCGAGGCCCAGCGTCAGGCAGAACAGCGCGTAAGCGATCGCCGCCGGCGTGATCCAGGTCAGCCTTCGCGGCAGGGGCGTCCGGTTTGCGTCGTCGCCCGTCGGTCCCTGCCGCTTCGCCATGACGAGGGCCAGCACCAGCCCCAGCGGCGCGGCGCCGAACCCCAGAAGCACGTCCATCACCCCGCGCCCCTGCGCCGGAACATAGAGGGCCGCCGATATCAGCATGGCGCCCAGCCCGGCCAGCCACGGAAACAGGAAGCGGCGACCAACGGCCGACCACCCCGCCACCGGCGCCAGCGTCCGCATGGACCGCGTCATCGCCCGCCGGGTCAGGTCATAGCCGGCGACGCCTGCCACGACGGCCGCGATCCGCCATTCCGGCGGCCAGCCGGCCTGATGCGCCGCGTAGATCCAGTCGTCGCCCGTAGTGAGGCCGGCCAACGCCAGCTGCCCGAAGAACCAGAACAGCGAGAACCCGGCGGTCAGCAGCAGGAACAGCCGCGCCTCCGGGTGCGCCACGCGCCGGCTCGACATCATGCCCAACGCGATCACACCCCACGTGAGGTTGCCCAGCGGCCCGCCGAGGTCGCCGATGGCGCCGCCACCCTCGCAGCGGAAGAAGACGGTCGTCACCAGCCGGACCTCGCCGCCCGCCGCCAGGCAGCCCGCGCCGTGGCCGATCAGCTCATGCGGCAACGTCGCCGCCATCGCCGCCAGCACGCCGATGGCAGACAGGGTCCAGAGGTCGTCGCGCTGTTCGGTCCGGTCCATTCCTGATCAAGGCGTCCGTTCGCGCCGAATGGCAAGCGCGGCAAAGCTTGGCCCTCACGATGCGGCGCGCCGCAACTCATCCGTGACCGGCGCAATAAGCCGCGGAGCCTCTCCGAGCGGCCTTCTGTCGCGCCTCACTGACTGAAGGGATCGCCGGATTGACTCTGCCCGAGGGCTCAGGGATAGGCTTAAGCCGTTGATTGTCCTGATTGGACAACTTTGGGGGGTTACCATGCGTATCGTTGTCGCCGCGCTCGCCGCGCTGTCTCTGGCTGCCTGCGCGGGCACGCCCGTGCCCAATGCGCGGCCGCTGAACGCCAGTCAGATCGCCGCCATCGGCCCGACGCAGGTCGCCCTGGCGGAAAGCAACGCCGGCGTGACCAAGAGCTGGTTCTATCAGGACACCTCGTCCGCCGGCGCCGCCTACGGCCTGATCGGCGTGCTGGTCACGGCGACGATGAACGCCATCATCAACTACGGTCCCGGCAAACGGGCCCAGGCCTCGGCGGACGAACTCGCCACCGTCATGACGCCGGATGAGCTGAACGCCTCGCTGGCCGGCGCCTTCCGCGCCCAGATGCCCGCCTCGGCCCCGGCCGACGCCGTCTCGGTGTCCGACGTGGTCACGGTCCAGAAGATCATCGCGCCGAACGCCATCGACGACGCCCTGGAGGTTTCGGTCGGCTACACCTTGTCGGAGGACGCCAGCACCCTGCGGGTCGTCGTGACCACGACCTATCAGAACGCCCAGATCCCCTATCAGACGCCCTACACCTTCGAAGGCTCGACCCCGAAGTCGGAAACCACGGGTCCCACCTACCGCAACAGCTTCACCTACTACTCGCGCCAGCTGCAGATTCCGCCGCTGACGCCCGAACTGCGTGAGCGCCTGACAGCCTCGATCCGTGAGAGCAACCGGGATGAGGCGGGCAATCCGCCGGCCGAGGGCTCGGACGCCTACAAGGCCATGATGAAGGAGCTGGAAGAAGCCGCCGACGAGCGCCTGACGCCCGCCGAGATCGCCATCTTCCTGACCCGCGAATGGACCCGCAACAACGGCGAATTGCTGAAGGCCGAGATCGAGAGCGCCCACGCCTTCGCCGCCCGCTACGCCCTGCTGGACATGAACAGTACGTTCGTTCCCAGCCTGGAGGGCCAGGACGAGGTGATCGAGACCATGGCCGACGGCCGCATCGTCACCCGCGTCGGTGCGGGGATCCTGGCCGGGTCCTATGTCACGACGCCCGGTGACGCGACGTCCTTCTCGACCTACGGCAACACCGCCTCCATGTCGGAAGCCGCCACGGATCGCGCCGAAGCCATCCGTTCAGCCAACCGGGCCGCCCAGCGCGCGCGCTGATGCAGGTCTGATCGAACAGCACGAGGGCGGGAGGCGACTCCCGCCCTCGTCGCAATTGGGCTGGAGCCTTGTCCGCTCCGCGCATTGCGGCATAAGGGTTTGATGCCCTCCCCGGCCACGCTCACCGTCGATCTCAACGCCCTGGCGCACAATTTCCATGCGCTGGAGGCGATATCGGGCGCGCCTGTGCATCCGGTGGTCAAGGCGGACGCCTACGGCCTCGGCGCCGTTCCTTGCGCCACGCGGCTGATGGCCGAGGGCGCGCGGACCTTCTTCGTGGCGAGGCTGGGCGGCGGCCAGACCCTGCGCGAGGCGTTGGGGCCTGGGCCCGCGATCTACATACTCGACGGCTGCATCGGCGACGCGGCCCCGGCCCTGATCGCCGCCGACCTGCGCCCCGTGCTCAACCATCCGGACCAGCTTCAGGCCTGGCGGGCGGCGGGCGGCGGCGTCTGCGGCGTCCAGATCGACACCGGCATGAACCGCCTCGGCTTCCGGCCCGAGGATGCGCCCGAACCCTTCCCCGGCCTTGACCTGGTGCTTAGCCACCTCGCGTGCGCCGACGACCCGTCCGCAGAGATGAACCGGCGCCAGCGCGACGCCTTCGAAATCGCGGCCCGGCGCTATCCCGGCGCGGTGCGGTCGTTCGCCAACTCCGGCGGCTGTTTCCTCGGCCCCGACTACGCCTTCGACGCCGTGCGGCCGGGCATCTGCCTGTACGGCGGAGGCCCTGAGGGGCGTCCCGACGACCGCATCCACGCCGTGGCGACCCTCGCCGCCGAGGTGCTTCAGGTCCGCGACGTGCACCCGGGCGAAAGCGTCGGCTATTCGCGCGGCTATTTCGCCGAAACGCCCCGCCGCATCGCCACCTGCGCGGCCGGCTACGCTGACGGCGTCATGCGCAGCTACAGCCCGCGCGGCCAGGTCTTCGTCGGCGGCGCGACCCGCCCCATCGTCAGCCGTATCTCGATGGACGTCTGCGCCATCGACGTGACCGGCATGGATGTCGCCATCGGCGATCCGGTCGAGCTGTTCGGCGCCAACCGCCTGATCGACGACGCCGCCGACGCCGCGGGCACCATCAGCTATGAGCTGTTGACCTCCATCACCGCCCGGGTGCCGAGACAGTACGTGGGCTGACCTGCGTCAGATCCGGTCGCGGCCCATTCCACGCCCCCTGCCCCGCCGCCCGCGACTCCTGTAAGCCAGCGTCATGGCGAGAGACGGCGCGATCTATGTTTGTCAGTCCTGCGGGGCGGTCCACGGCAAGTGGGCGGGCCAGTGCAGCGCCTGCGGCCAGTGGAACTCGATCGTCGAGGAAAGCCGCGCGACGCCGCCCGGCGCCCTGAAGCCCGTCAGCGCCTCAAAGGCGCGCGGCCTCAATTTCGAGACCCTGCAATCCGACACGCCCGAGCCGCCGCGCATCGTCACCGGCGTGACCGAGTTCGACCGCGTCTGCGGCGGGGGCGTGGTGCCGGGCTCGGCCATCCTGCTCAGCGGCGATCCCGGGGTCGGCAAGTCCACCCTGCTGCTCGACGTCTGCGCCCGCGCGGCCCTACGTGGCGCGCGGGTGGCCTACATCTCCGGCGAGGAGGCCGTGGAGCAGATCCGCGCCCGCGCCAAACGCATGGGTCTGGCCGAGGCCCCGGTGAACCTCGCCGCCGCCACGTCGCTGCGTGACATCCTCGGCACGCTGAAGCGCGAGAAGTTCGACATCGTCGTGGTCGATTCCGTCCAGACCCTGTGGTCAGACGCCCACGAGGCCGGCCCCGGCTCTGTGACCCAGGTCCGCGCCTGCGCCGGCGAGTTGGTGCGGCTGGCCAAGGCGGGCGGCCCCGCCGTCGTTCTGGTCGGCCACGTCACCAAGGACGGCCAGGTCGCCGGGCCCCGCGTGGTCGAACACATGGTCGACGCCGTCCTCAGCTTCGAGGGCGAGCGCGGCTATCCCTTCCGAATCCTGCGCGCCGGCAAGAACCGCTTCGGCGCCACCGACGAGATCGGGGTGTTCGAGATGGGCGACACGGGCCTGCGCGAAGTTTCCAACCCCTCGGCCCTGTTCCTCAGCGAGGGCAAGGACCGCGCGCCCGGCGCCGCCGTCTTCGCCGGCATCGAAGGCAGTCGGCCTGTGCTGGTCGAGGTGCAGGCTCTGGTCGCGCCCTCCGCCTACGGCACGCCCCGCCGGGCCGTCATCGGCTGGGACACGGGCCGCCTCGCCATGGTGCTGGCGGTGCTGGAGGCACGCTGCGGCGTCGGCTTCGGCAATCAGGACGTCTATCTGAACGTCGCCGGCGGCCTGCGCATCAATGAGCCCGCCGCCGACCTCGCCGCCGCCGCCGCCCTGATCTCATCGGTCACCGACACGCCCCTGCCCCAGGGCTGCATCGTTTTCGGCGAGATCAGCCTGTCGGGCGAGATCCGCGCCGTCGGCCGCGCCGAGGCCCGCCTGCGCGAGGCCCGGAAACTGGGCTTCGATCAGGCCCTGACCCCGCCCCTCACCGTCAAGGACAAGGCCGTGAAACTGTCGCCTGTCACCCGCCTGACGGAAGCGGTCGATAGAATCTCCCAGAACAGGTATTGATGGGCCGCTGAATCGTAAGCGAGGCCCGCACGCGTGACCGGATACGACGTCTTCGCCATCCTGGTCATCCTGGCCTCGGCCGCCGCCGGCTGGGTGCGCGGCGGCACGCGCGAAATCATCACCCTGCTCAGCTTCATCCTGGCGGCCTTCCTGGCGCTGGTCGCCCTGCCGCTGACGGCCCCGATCGGCCGCGGACTGGTCAATCCCGATTGGGCCGGCACCATCGCCGCCGCCGTCGTCTCCTTCATGCTGGTCTATTTCGGCATCCGCATCTTCGGCTCCCAGTTGTCGAAGCGGGCGCAGGCCCACCCCCAGCTCGGCGGCATCGACCGTTTACTCGGCGTCTTCGTCGGCGCGGGCCGGTCGCTGGTGCTGCTGGGGGCCATCCATCTGGTCGTGGTCGCGGCCCTGCCGGGCGAGAAGACGCCGCGCTGGCTGGGCGAGGCCGCGCTCTACAAGGTCAGCGCCGGCTCGGCCCGCGCCATCCAGTTCATCCTGCCCGGCATCGGCCGGGGCGCGGACGCCCTGGCCCCCGTGGTCGATTCCTCCGTCCGCGAAGGGATTTCGGGCGATGACGCCTTGCCGAAGTCCCAATCACAGCCTAACTCGCGCCGCAACGACGCCGACCAGTAGTTCGCCCATCGGAGCCCCGACGATGCGCCACCAGATCGCCGACCCGATAATCCACCGCGAACACTGGCGTGATCCGTCCGACGACACCCTTCGCCTCGAATGCGGCGTCGTGGGCGTCTGGGGCGCGGGCAAGGACGACGCCTCCTCCATCGTCGCGCTCGGCCTCCACGCCCTGCAGCATCGCGGGCAGGAGGCCTGCGGCGTCGCCAGCGTCAAGGACCAGCGCTTCCACACCGAGCGCCACATGGGCCTGGTGGGCGAGGCCTTTGGCGGCACGGACCTGAGCGAGCGCCTGCCCGGCACGGCCGCGATCGGCCACACCCGCTACTCCACCGCCGGCGGCAGCTTCCTGCGCAACATCCAGCCGATGTTCGCCGACCTGGACCAGGGCGGCATCGCCATCGCCCACAACGGCAACCTGACCAACTTCAAGTATCTGCACAGCCAGCTGGTCGGCGAAGGCGCCATCTTCCAGTCGACCTCGGACAGTGAGGTCATCCTCCACCTCATCGCCCGCAGCCGCAAAGCCAGGATCGTCGACCGCTTCATCGACGCCGTCGGCCGCATCGAGGGCGGCTATGCCCTCGTCTGCCTGACCCGCACCAAGATGATCGGCGCCCGCGACCCGCTGGGCATCCGCCCGCTGGTGCTGGGCCAGATCGGCGACGCCTGGGTCATGGCGTCCGAGACCTGCGCCCTCGACACCATCGGCGCCACCTTCGTGCGCGACGTCGAACACGGCGAGATCATCGTCATCGACCACGAGGGCCTGCGCTCGATCAAGCCCTTCCCAACCCGCGCGGCGCGGCCGTGCCTGTTCGAATACGTCTACTTCTCGCGCCCGGACAGCATCCTCGACGGCCGCTCCGTCTATGAGGTGCGCAAGGCCATGGGCCGTGGTCTCGCCCGCGAACACGGCGTCGAGGCCGACATCGTCGTGCCCGTGCCCGACTCGGGCGTCCCGGCGGCGCTGGGCTACGCTCAGGAAAGCGGCATCCCCTACGAGATGGGCATCATCCGCAGCCACTATCTGGGCCGCACCTTCATCCAGCCCAACCAGGGCGCGCGCAACAAGGGCGTGCGCATGAAGCACAGCCCCAACCGCGCCGCGCTGGCCGGCAAGCGGGTCGTGCTGATCGACGACTCCATCGTGCGCGGCACCACATCTCTGAAGCTGGTGCGGGCCGTGCGCGCCGCCGGCGCCACCGAGGTCCACCTGCGTTCGGCCAGCCCCCAGATTTTGTTCCCCGACTTCTACGGCATCGACATGCCCGAACGTTCCCAGCTGATGGCCGCCACCCATACCCTGGACCAGATGCGCGAGACGCTGGAGGTCGACTCCATCGGCTTCCTGTCCATCGACGGCCTCTACAACGCCATGGGTGTCGGGCCGCGCGACGCGGCCAATCCGCAGTTCACGGACCACTACTTCACCGGCGACTATCCGACCCGCCTGCTGGATCGTGAGATCGAGGAAGGCGGCCGCGACATGGCCCAGCGGCAACTTTCTCTGCTGGTCAGCGCTTAAGCTTCATGATCAACCGCCTCGGTTACTTCACCCTCGACACGCCTGACATCGACAAGGCGCGTGCCTTCTATTCCGCCCTGTTCGGCTGGACGTTCAGCGAGGGCGCGTCGCATCCCGGCTACGCCCACGTCCACAGCGACCACGGTCATCAGGACCCGGCCTTCGGCATCCGCAAGGGTGAGAAGAAGGACTTCCCGCACCTGTATTTCCACGTCGCCGACATCAACGCCGCCTGCGCGCGGGTGGTCGAGCTGGGCGGCAAGGCGGCGGTTCCGGCCGAAAGCGCCTCCGGCCACTCGGTCACGGTCAGCGATGACCAAGGCGTCAGTTTCGGCCTGTGGCAACCCTCGCCGGGCCTCGCCGATTAGGCGCTTGGCCCCCGGCCGTCCGGCGCGCTATCAGGCGCCATGTCCGACCTTCCCCTGAACGACCGTATCGCCCTCGTCGTCGGCGCCTCGCGCGGCATCGGCTTTGAAAGCGCGCTGGCCCTGGCGAAAGCCGGCGCCCATGTCGTCGCCACGGCGCGCACCCAGGGCGGGCTGGAGGAGCTGGACGACGCCATCTTCGCCGCCACCGGCAAGCACGCGACGCTGGTCCCGTTCGATCTGGTGGACGGCGGCGCCATCGACCGGCTGGGCGGCGCGATCTTCGAACGCTTCGGCAAGCTCGACATCTGGGTCCAGGCGGCGGCGACCATGGGGCCGTCGGGCCTGACGCCGGTCAGCCACGCCGACCCGCGCGAGTTCGCCAAGGTCGAGAAGGTCAACTTCACCGCCGTCTACCGCCTGATCCGCTCGCTGGAGCCGCTGTTGCGCGCTTCCGACGCCGGCCGCGCCATTTACTTGACCACCAGCGTCGCCTCCGCCCCCAAGGCTTTCTGGGGCATGTACGCCGCGACCAAGGCCGGCGCCGAGGCCATCTTCAA
>JAZKHQ010000004.1:0-104941 GCA_040385285.1 Pseudomonadota bacterium | reverse complement strand
AGGTCTACGCCATCGCCGAGCTGATCCGGCGCCAGCGCGGCGGGGCGGCGGTGGTCATGGGCAGCCTGTCGCCCCGCACCCGCAACGCCCAGGTCGAGCTGTTCCAGTCGGGCGAGGTCGACTTCCTGGTCGCCACGGACGCCATCGGCATGGGGCTGAACATGGACGTCGACCATGTCGCCTTCGCCGGCCTGAGGAAGTTCGACGGCCGCCGCACCCGCTGGCTGCATGCGCACGAGATCGGCCAGATCGCCGGCCGCGCCGGACGGCACATGCGTGACGGGACGTTCGGGGTCACGGCCGAGGCTGAAGACCTGGACGCCGACCTGGTCGAACAGGTAGTCGAGCACCGCTTCGATCCGGTGGAAGGAGCCGAGTGGCGCAACGCCCGGCTGGACTTCGACACCCTGCCGGACCTGCTGCGCTCCCTGACGGTGACGCCGGGCGTTCACGGGCTGAAGCTGACGGAGCAGGCGCTGGACGAGACCCTGCTGCGCCGGGCGATGAAGGACGAGGATGTGCAACGCATCGCCCGGTCCCGCGGCGCCCTGATGCGGTTGTGGGAGGCGTGCCAGCTGCCGGACTTCCAGAAGACGACGCTGGACGAGCACGCGCGGCTGGCCAAGGAGATATTCCACGCCCTGACCGGCAAGGGCGGGCGTCTGGGCGAGGACTGGGTGGCCCCGCGCTTTGCTGACCTGGACCGCACCGACGGCCAGATCGACCAGTTGTCGGCGCGGCTGTCGGGAGTTCGCACCCTCGCCTACATCGCGAACCGGCCGGACTGGCTGCACGGGGCGCAGGCCTGGCGCGACCGGACCCGCGAGCTGGAGGTGCGGCTGTCCGACGTCCTGCATGAACGGCTGACGGCCCGCTTCGTTGATCGCCGCACCACGGCCCTGATGCGCGCCCTGAACGTCACCGAGGACGCCAGCGCTTCCGTGGAGGCGGAAGGGTCGGTGGTGGTCGAAGGCCATGTGGTCGGCCGCCTCGACGGGGTGGTGTTCCAGCCCGACAAGGGCTCGTCGGCGCTGGAGGACCGGGCGCTGCGCACCGCCGCGAAACAGGCCGTGGCGCCCGAGATCGCGCGGCGGCTGGGCCGGCTGGCGGCCGACGGCGACGAGGCGTTCGGCGTGACGCCTGCGGGCGACGTCCTGTGGCGCGGGGCGCTGGCGGGCAAGGTCGTCGCGCCGGGCGATCCGTTCGCGCCGAAGGTCCGGCTGCTGGGCGAGATGGGGCCGCAGGCGGCGCGCGATCGGGCACAGGGCCGGCTGGAGGCCTGGCTGGCGGCGGAAGCAGGGCGGGCGCTGAAGCCCCTGCGGCGACTGCGTCAGGCGGTTGAGAGCGGCGCGCTGAAGGGTCTCCCGCGCGGCATCGCCTTCCGCCTGGTCGAGGCCGGCGGGGTGCTGGACCGCCGCGCGGTCGAGCGCGACCTGATCGCCCTCAGTCAGCAGGAGCGGCGCACGCTCAAGACCTTCGGCGTCCGGCTGGGCGCCCACTCCGTCTGGCTGCCCGAGGTGCTGAAGGCGCGCGGCCGCACCCTGGCCCAGGCCCATGCGGGCGAGCGCCTGACCCTCGCCCCCGCCGGCCTGACCGCCGTGCCCGGGACACAGCCATGGGCCCGCGCCTTGTCGGCCCACGGCCTGCGCGTCGTCGGCCGCTGGGCTGCGCCAGTCGAGGCGCTGGAGCGGATGGCCGAACTGCGCGCGGCCGGAAAGGGCCAACTGGCCGAGGCGGCGCTCGCCGAGCTCGGCTGGACCGATGCCCAGGCGAAACAGGTGCTGACCGCGCTGAAGGGCGCGCGCACGGCGGAGGAACCGCTGGCCCGTCCGCTGAAGGACTCGCCCTTCGCGGCCCTCGCCGCCCTGAACGCCGAACCGGCCAAACCGCGCCGCAAGCGCCGGCCGCAGCGCAAGGCGCGCCCTGCGTGAGCGAAAGTTGCCGCATCGACATCTGGCTCTGGCGGGCCCGGTTCGTGAAGACGCGCAGCCTCGCCGCCGCCCTGGTCGAAAGCGGCGCGATCCGCCTGACCCACAACGGCGCGCAGGTGCGGCTCGACAAGCCCAGCCGCCTTGTCCATCCGGGGGACCGGCTGACCTTCGCCCTGAACGGGCGGCTGCACGACCTGACGGTGGCAGGGCTGGGAACGAGCCGCGGGCCGCCGGTCGAAGCCCGCGCGCTCTATATTGACGAGCCCAGCGACAGTGCGCCCGGTTGACAGTCGCGGCCGCCGGGGTCATCTGCGCAGCCCGATCCCCGCCGCCGCAAACACCCTGTCCCGCCCATGACCTACATCGTCACCGACGCCTGCGTGAAATGTAAGTTCATGGACTGCGTCGAGGTGTGCCCGGTCGACTGCTTCTATGAGGGCGAGAACTTCCTGGTCATCGCGCCGGACGAATGCATCGACTGCGGCGTCTGCGAGCCGGAATGCCCGGTCGACGCCATCAAGCCCGACACCGAGGACGAGCCCGACGGCAAGTGGCTTCAGGTCAACGCCGAATACGCCAAGGTCTGGCCGAACATCACGGTGAAGGGCACGCCCCCCGCCGACGCCGAGGCCTTCGAGCGTGAGACCGGCAAGTTCGAGAAGTATTTCTCGGAAAAGCCCGGCAAGGGCAGCTAGGCCGCATCCACAGGCGGCGGGCTTTTGCGGCGGCGGCGCAGCTGACGCTGTGGATGTTTTGAATTTCCCCGTTTTTGTGATAGGTTCCTGTCATTGGGTCGGGCGGTAAGCGATTTTCTCGCGCCGCCCGCGTTTGCGACAGAACTTCGCCCACGAAGGCGAAGTCGGCCAGAGGTTGGGTGATCCGTTTCCGCTTTGACGTCTAAACCTTCCACCCCGGCGGGCCACCGCCGGACGGAGGGCTTTCGCCGTCGGAGAAGCAACGCCGCGCAGGTCTGGTCCAGAAAGGAACGACTATGACGACGACGAAAAGCGTTCTCGAATTCAAGGTTGGCGACGCGGTCGTCTATCCGGCCCACGGCGTCGGCAAGGTCGCGGCGGTCGAGGTCCAGGAAGTGGCCGGCATGTCGCTGGAGGTCTACGTCGTGACCTTCGACCACGAGAAGATGACCCTGCGCGTCCCCACCAAGAAGGCCAAGACGGCGGGCCTGCGCTCGCTGGCCGCCGACGACGTGGTGACCAAGGCCCTGACGACGCTGAAGGGCCGCGCCCGCATCAAGCGCACCATGTGGTCGCGCCGCGCCCAGGAATACGAAGCCAAGATCAACTCGGGCGACCTGATCTCGATCGCCGAGGTGGTCCGCGACCTGCACCGCGCCGACAGCCAGCCGGAACAGTCCTATTCGGAGCGCCAGCTCTATGAATCGGCCCTGGACCGCATGGCCCGCGAAGTCGCCGCCGCCAACCGCATCGACAAGGACGCGGCCGTCGAGCTGCTGGCCAAGTCGCTGAGCGCCAAGAAGGCCCTGGCCCCGGCCGCGGAAGCCGAAGCCGCCTGATCAGGCGTCACCGGCGCGAGATGTGAGAAAGGCCCGGGATCACTCCCGGGCCTTTCGCCATTTCAGGATCCGGCCTGACCGGGGGGAGGGGGTGCGGCCGGCCCCGAAATGGAGTCCAGGTAGGCGATCAGGTCCGCGATCTGCTGCGGCGTGAACTCGAACTGCGGCATGGCCGGGTGCGCGGTCACGATGCCTTCGGCGAAGGCTTCCTGCAGGTCGGACGCGGGATAGAAGGCGCCCATGTCGCGGAACGGCAGCGCCGCCTTCAGGGGGCTCTCGTCGGTTCTTTCAACCGCGTGGCATCCGGCGCAGTTGGCGCGGACGAGCGCCCTGCCCATGGCCGGGGAGCCCGATGACGAAGTCTGCGCCATCGGAATCCCGTCCCCGGGCGCCGGGACGGCAGACGCCGCGCAACCGGTCAGCATCAGGGCGAGGGCGAACGCGACGGGTCTGGAAACTGTCATGGATTCCTCCTCCATTCCCGCAATCTGACACGGCGCCGCGGAACAGGCTTTGCGCTGGATCAAGGCGGACCGGCGGCGGACGCGCTGTCATGGGGGCTGGAGGCTCTCATGACCTGGAAAACAATACTGCTGTCCACCGACGTCGGCGAGGACTGCGCCCGCCGCACCGAACTGGCCTGCGACCTCGCCGCAGCCTTCGGCGCCCACGTCATCGGCCTCGCAGGCAGCGCGCCCATGCCCCTGCCGATGGGCGACCCCTACACCGGCGGCGCCATGATGGGCGAGGCGCTCGGCCTGTTTCGCGACATGGCGGAGGCCGAGGTGAATGCGGCGCTGAAGGCGTTCCATGCGATCACCGGCGCCTACAAGCTGGAGGCGGAATGGCGCGGCCGGGCCGGATGGCCCGCGGACCTGATCGCCCGTGAAGCCCGCATCGCCGATGTCGTGATCGTGGGGCGGCGCTCGCCCCTGGCGCCGGCGCGGGCGGCCGATCCCGCCGACGTGCTACTGGCCATCGGCCGTCCCATCCTGGTCGTGCCGCCCATGCCGCCACGCGACCCCATCGGCGCCCCTGCCCTGGTCGCCTGGACCGACAGCCGGGAGACCCAGCGCGCCGTCGCCGCCGCCCTGCCGCTGCTTCGCCGCGCGTCCTCGGTCAGCGTGGTCACCATCAACCGCGGCTCCGACACCAGCGAGACCGACCAGAAGGCTGTCGCCGACGTAGCCGGATGGCTGCGTCGGCATGGCGTCGAGGCGACGCCCTCGGTGCGCACGACCCACAGCGACACGGCAGGCGAGATCATCGCCGCCGCCGAGGAAATCTCGGCCGGGCTGATCGTGGCCGGCGGCTACGGCCACGCCCGTCTGCGCGAGGCGGTGCTCGGCGGCGTCACCCAGGAACTGCTGGCCGACGCCCCCGTCTGCCTGCTGCTCAGCCATTGAATCCCGGAGAATCCATGTCCCGCTTTCATCACATCCGTCTGGAGCTTGCGCGTGAGCCCGGACACCCGCACGGCGACGCCCGCGAGGGCTATGACATCGTCGCGCCGCTGGACGCCACAGGCCATCTGGATCCGGTCGCGTGGAAGCGCGAGCAGAAGCGCTGCCGGGTGCGAAAGTTCATCAACGACCAGACGCTGTCGATCGGCGCACTTAGGCACGGTTCAGGCGGCCGCTGGACGCTGGAGCTCGACCCCGTCGACCAGGCCGAAACCATCGCCGGGTTCCACCTGGGCGAGGAGTCCTTCGTCACCGGGGAATACGTCAGCCTGACCGAACCCAACGGCCGTCAGCACACCTATGTCGTCGCCCGGATGGCCGAGGTCTGAGGCTCAGAAATACTCGGCGTTCGCCGGGCACTGGGCGCTGATGCGGCGCGCGGTGATGGTGGCGGGGATATACGGGCTCCAGATGCCGGCGGCGCGGATCGAGGCCCCGCCCCGGAACTCGAAGCTCTCGGGCCGATAGGTGCCGTTCAGGCGGATGCGCACGCGCCGGCCGCTGCGGCTGACGCAGTTGCCCTCGAAGCGCGCCTGGCCGTTGCCGACCACGCGCGTGGGATAGGTGCACTGGTAATGCCGCGTCGACAGGCCGCCGAAGAAGCGGTTGATCTCGCTGGCGCGCACGCATTTGGTCTCGGTGTCGCGGTTGCCCACGGCGCTTGTGGTGTATTCCCAGTAGCCGGGCAGCACGGGCTGTTCGCTGGTCTGGGCCTGGGGCGCGGCGGCGGGCGCGGCCAGGAAGACCAGGCTGGCCACGGCGGGGACGCCGATGGCGGCGATTCGTTTCAGGACGGAAGACGACATGACGGCCCCTGTGTTGGTTCTCGTGTTCATGGATAAAGCCGATATATGGCGGGAATTGAACAGCCGCTGAACAGACCTGCGTACGCTCGTTCAGACGCTCGTACAGGCCACAGGCGCCTTGACGCGCGGGCGTCCCTTCCTCTATACGGCCCCCTCTCGCGCAGGGACCCCGTTCCTGCGCGCATCTGTTTCATGCGCCCGTGACGGTTTCGCGGACGCCGCACCCAAGGATCTGACGATGTCGCGTCGTTGCGAACTCACCGGTATCGGCCCCATGGTCGGCCACTCGGTCAGCCACTCGAACATCAAGACCAAGCGCCGCTTCCTGCCGTCGCTCAAGACGGTCAAGGTCGCCTCGGAATCGCTGGGCCAGACGTTCAGCCTGCGCATCTCGAACGCCGCGCTGCGCACCCTCGACTACAAGGGCGGCCTGGACGCCTTCATCGTCAAGGCCCGCGACGAGCAGCTGTCGGCCACCGCCCAGCGCATCAAGCGCCAGGTCCGCGCCAAGCTGGCCGAGCAAGCCTCCGCCGCCTGATCGGCATCATATCGAAGTTCTGAAGAGGCCGGCGGATACGCCGGCCTTTTTGTTTGTGCGGACGCCGTCAGATCGGCATCCGCATGATCTCCTGATAGGCTTGGATCACCTGGTCGCGCACGGCGATGACGGTCTCCAGCGAGGCCTCGGCCGAGCTGACGGCGGTGACCACGTCGATCAGGCTGCCGGAGCCTTGGGCCAGCTGGGTCATCTGGCCTTCGGCGACCTTGGTCGTCTGGGTCATGTCGCCCATGACGTTCTGCAACAGGTCGGCGAAGCCGGGCCCCTGGGTCTCGGCCGCGCCGCTGACGCCGGGCATGGAGCCGGCGCCCTGGATCGATTGATAGGCCTTCACGGCCGCCATCGGATTCATGGCTCAGCTCTCACTTCTTGAGGATGTCGAGGGTGCGCTGGTCCATCGCGCGGGCCGTCTCGATGACGTTCAGGTTGGCCTCGTAGGCGCGTTGCGCCTCGCGCATGTCCATGGCCTCGATCAGGGTGTCGACGTTGGGCCGCTTCACATAGCCCTCGGCGTTCGCCGCCGGGTGAGACGGATCGTATTCGAGGCGGAAGTCGCCCTGGTCGGGGCGGACCTCGGCCAGGACCACGCCGGTGGCTCCGTCCATTTGCTGCGCGCGGAAGACCGGCACCTGACGGCGGTAGGGATCGCCGCCCGCGACGGGGGCGGTGGACTCGGCGTTGGCGATGTTCTCGGCGATCACCCGCATACGCGACTGCTGCGCCTTCAGGGCGCTGGCCGCGACGGCCATGGAGGTGTTGCGGGGCGGATTGACGGGATCGGTCATGGGTTACCTCAACCGCCGGGCTTCTTGGCCGCCAGGCGCAGCATCTGCATGGACTTCTGATACAGGCCGATGGCGGCGTCATAGGCCATGCGGCTCTCGGCCATCTTGAGCATCTGCTCCTCGACCACGACCGAGTTGCCGTCGAGCGTCGTCTCCGAATCGGGCGCATCCGTCGGATCGAAGCGCGCGCGCTGACCGGGCGGGGCCATGTGGGCTGCGCTGGTGCGGGTCATCTGCAAGCCCCCGCCCGCCTGCATGGCGGCGGCGAAATCGCTCGGAGCCTTGAGGTCGCGGGCGACGTAGCCGGGGGTGTCGGCGTTGGCCACGTTCTGGGCGATGACGCGCTGACGTTCGTCCAGCCAGCCGAGCCGGCCCCGGATCTGTTGCAGCAGCGGAAGGTCGCCCACGCCCATCACACGCTCCTCGCAGCGTTACGAATGGGCAGAAAATGCCGCCTGCATGGTTAATGCGAGGTTATCTCAACGCCCCGTTAACCATGATCGACAAGGCTTGGGCCGAGCCGGAACCTTGTCCGGCGGGGCGCACGCATGAATTTCCTCGACCTGGCCCGCGCGGTGTTCGCCCTGGCCTTCACCCTCGGGATCATCGGCTTCGCCGCCTGGGCCGCGCGCCGCTATGCGCCCCAGCTGCTGGCCAGGCTCAGCGCCGAGCGGGGCGAGCGACGGCTGACGGTGGTCGAGACCCTGGTGCTGGACCCCGCGCGCCGTCTGGTGCTGGTCCGCGTCGACGACGAGGAGCGGCTGCTGCTGCTGGGCGAGGGACGCGAGCTGATCGAGCCGCGCGGCCCGGGATCGACCTTGGGAACGCCCAAGTGAAACTGTCAGCGATCTTCGTCATGCCGACGCGCGACGAGCTGAAGCGCGCGTTCAGGCTGTCGCTGCTCGCCACCCTGTTGAGCCTGATCTGGCCGATCGCGGCCTTCGCCCAGGACGTGGCGGCCGCCGCCGCGACCGGATCGGCGGTCAACATCGACCTCGGCACCGGCGCCGGCCTCACCGAGCGGGTGGTGCAGCTGGTCGGGCTGATGACCGTGCTGTCGCTGGCACCGTCGATCGTGATCATGACCACCAGCTTCGTGCGCATCGTGGTGGTGCTGTCCCTGTTGCGCACCGCGCTGGGCCTGCAGCAGTCGCCGCCCAACGCCGTGCTGGTGTCACTGGCTTTGTTTCTGAGCGCCATCGTCATGGCTCCGACGTGGCAGGACGCCTATGATTCGGGCATCCGCCCCCTGATGGATCAGCAGATGGAGCTGCCCCAGGCGTTCGATGCGGCCGCTGAACCGGTCAAAACATTCATGCTTTCCCAGGTGGACCGAGGGGACCTCGCGCTGTTCACCCGGCTGTCCAAAATCGAGGCCCCGACCGACGTGGCTGAACTGCCCCTCCGGGTCATCACCCCCGCCTTCATGATCAGCGAGTTGAAGCGGGCCTTTGAAATCGGATTTCTCCTTTTTGTTCCGTTCCTTGTGATCGATCTGGTGGTCGCCAGCGTGCTCATGTCCATGGGTATGATGATGCTGCCGCCGGTGGTGGTATCCCTGCCGTTCAAGCTGATCTTTTTCGTGCTCGTGGACGGCTGGAGACTGGTCGCCGGAAGCCTGGTCGAGAGCTTCCAGCGAGCGTCCGGTTCCGGATAAATCCCCACCCTGTGGGGCTTTGCGCGTCAAAGTCGCTTGCCAAGGGAAGAAAAAGCGGCGTCAATCCGGCGTCACGCCCAATCAACAGGGCGAACTTCACATCGGGAAACGACCCACAATGACCACTCAAGCCGAACTCATCGCCGCCGTCGCCAAGGACGCGGGTGTCAGCCAAGCCGACGCCGGCAAGGTCCTGTCCGCCCTCGTGGACAACATCCACAAGAGCCTGAAGTCGGGCGGCGACGTGCGCATCTCGAACCTCGGCGTCTTCGACACCGCTGCTCGCGCTGCCCGTGAAGGCCGCAACCCGGCCACCGGCGCGACCATCAAGATCGCCGCCTCGAAGGCCGTGCGCTTCCGCGTGTCGAAGCCCCTCAAGGACGCGGTCAACAAGTAAGACCGGTTCTTCCTCCCTGACGGGAGGAAAGTCGAACTAGGAGCGGGCGGGGGTCGCGGGGCGATTCCCGCCCGTTCTTTGTCTGAACTGCGCCTTCATGCCGTTGACCCAGCCGGTGAAGGTGTCGGCCCCCGCGGTCAGGGCGGCGAAGTTGCGCGGTCCGCCGTCGTTGGCGTCGAGCGCGATGCGCAGGGCATTGGCCGATTTGGCTCCGGCCACGAAGGCTCCGTAGTTGCGCGACAGGCGGCTGAGCGCCGTCCCGTCATGGGCCAGGGAATAGCCCACGCCGGCGCGGATCAGGCGGCTCTCGTCCTCGGCGCTGAGCGGCGCTGGATCCTTGAAGCGATCCCCCAGCCGTTGCTCGTACATGGCGGCGGCGGCGGCCCAATTCTCCTGCTTCCAGAAGATCTCGGCGCGGACGTCGCGGGCGGCGGGGTTGGCGTCGGTCCCCAGCACCTCCAGCGCGTGGTCGTAACGGCCGAGCTCCATCAGGGCGCGGGCCTCCAGCGCCCTGCGTTCGGTGTTCATCGCGGTGGGCAGCAGCGTCGTGCGCGAGGCCCAGATGGCCTGCAGCGCCGCCTCGGGCTGGCGGTCCATCAGATAGATGGCGGCGAGGTCGGTGGCGACAGAGGCCTTCGCGACGCCTTCCAGCCGGTTGTCGACCTGGTATTTCAGCAGTTCGGCGGCCTGGTCGAGCAGATCCACGTCCACCAGACGCCGCGCCAGGCGCCGCACCATCTCGTCGCCGTCGGCGCCGATGGGGGTCAGTTCGCGGAAGTCGTAGAACAGGCCCAGCGCCTGCACCGGCTGCAATCCGTCGGCCCCGCCCTCGAGGAACAGGGCGCGGAAGGCGTTGTTGAGGTCGGCCTGCATGTCCGCCGCACCCGGCAGGGTGTTCATGCGCTTGCCGGCGCCGCGCAAAGCCGTCAGGGCCTCGCGGTACAGGCCCTGCGACAGATAAAGCTGACCGAGGGTGCGGATGACCTCCAGCTCGGTCGCGTCGCCGCGCCAGCGCCAGCGCAACTGCTCAAGCTGGGCGGCGGCCTCGACGGGCTTCATCGTGCCGCGTCCCAGGCCGATGCGGATCACGCCAAGCTTTGCCGGCACCGCGACATTGTCCAGCGGGGCCCGGGCCACGGCGTTGTAGACGGCGAGCGCCCGGTCGGTCTGGCCTTCAAGCTCGAACAGGCGCGACTGCACCAGGCGGGCGGCCAGTTGATCGGCCGGGCTGGCTTCCTGACTGAAGCTGTAGGCCAGCAGCGAACGGGCGGCGTCAAGGTCGCCGGTCTCCACGGCGGCCTTGGCGTGGGCGGCGCCGAAGCGGGCGCGCCATTCGGCCGGGAACTGGTCGATCACAGCGGCGCCGGCGGCGAACAGGCGGCGGGCCTCGGCCCAGTCGCCCTGTTGGGCGGCGATATAGCCCTGCCAGATTCTGGTCGAGGGGTCGGCGGCCAGCGAGGCGCCGGCGAAGTCGGCCTTGGCCTCCTCGACCCGGCCGATGGACACGCGGGCGGCGCCGCGCAGACCGCGCAGCTCGGCCTCGCCCAGCATGTTGGGCGCCGTTGCGACGATCGAGTTCAGCACCCCGATGGCCTCGTAGCCGAGGCCCGATCCGACCAGGAAGCGGGCCAGGGACATTCGCGCCTCGATGGGCGCGCGGGGATCCTCGCCGGCCTTCATGGCCTCCTCGGCGGCGGTGTCCTGAAGCGTGCGGTAGCGGCCGTTGAAATCCTTGTCGCCGGTGGCGGCCCACTCTGTGAGGATCAGGGCGGGGAAGGGCGCCTTCTTCGGCCCGGCCTCGGCGAGCGTGGCCGCCTCGGCCCCCGCGGACGGCGCCGACAGGATCAGGCCGTTGGGCCGCGACAGGGTGACGAGGTCGCCCTCGGCGCGGATGGCCAGGTCGTCGGCCGGCGTTTCCACCGCCAGCCCCTGGGCCGTCGGGATCAGGGTCAGATCGACGGTCTGTTTCCGCGCGCCGAAACCCTTGCCGGGGGCCAGGGCCGTGACGGCGGCGAAGCGGTCGCCGGCGAGTGGATCGGTCAGCCAGATCGCCTTGGTCGAGCCGGCCATATGGGCGACCAGAACCGGCTCGCCGCTCTCGTCGCGGTCGACATTGACGCCAGTGGTCGCCACCGGCTGGCCGCCGATGGTTACGGTCCAGGCCGAGCCGTCGGCCACGGCCGAAACAGCCAGATTCTCCGGCGCGGCGATGCGCAGGGCGACATAGTCGGGGCCGGCGGCCCAGCGGGCGTCGGAGGCGGGGCCGAGCGCCTGGGCGCCGCTCATGTCCATGCGGGCGGCGGTGTCGAACACCACCCAGACCGCCTCGCCGCGACGGAACACGGCGGCGCCGACCGGCTGGGCCCAGGCGAAGTTCAGCACCACCTTGTCCGCCGTAGCGCGGGCGGTGACGGGCACCGAGGCCTGAAGCGCGGCGGCGGGGGCGGGCGAGCCTGCGGGCGCGGTCGGATAGAGGTTCAGCCACACGGCGCCGTCGGCCGAGCCGCTGCGGATGTCGGCGCCCTCGGCGAGGGTCAGGATCAGCTCGGTGGCCCCGGAGACGGCGCGGGTCTCGACCTTCTCGACGCCTCTGGGCGGATCGACTTTCAGGCGCGACACGTCCGGCGCGGCGGTGACGCCCAGGCGCACCGTGACGGTGCGGCCGTCGCGGCTGACGCGGCTGCGGGCGCCGATAACGCCGGCGAACTCGACCCGGGTGAACTCGGCCGTGGCGCCGATGCGGATCAGCAGCGGTTCGCTGACCGGCCCCGACATCTCCTGCGCGAGCGGCGCAAGCGGCGCAAACGCCATGGCGCCGGCCGCGGCGGCGGCCGCGGTCGTCTTCAGGATGCGCTTGCGGTGAGTTGCCCCGGACATACGCGCGCACACTCGCGCGAAGCCCTTTAATCGCGGTTAACGCTTGATGACCGCCTTAGCTCAGGGCGCTCTTCAACAGGACCAGGGCCACGCGCAGACATTCGATGCGGCAGGGGCCGCGGCCGATGTCGCCGAAGTGATGCTCCTGATGCACCGTGGGCGCCCCATCGGCGGCGAGAGCGAAATGGACCAGACCGGGCTCGTCGTCCGGTCCCGCCGGTCCGGCGAAACCCGTGACCGCCAGCGCCATGCCGGCCTTCGCGGACCTAAGCGCGCCCTCGGCCATGGCGCGGGCGACGGGTTCGGATACGGCGCCGTTCTGCTGGATCAGGCGCAGTGGCACGCCCAGTTCTTCCTGCTTGGCCTCGTTCGAATAGGTGACGAAGCCCCGGTCGAAGACGTGGGATTTGCCTTCCACATCGGTCAGCAAAGACGCCAGCAGACCGCCGGTGCAGCTCTCGGCCGTGGCCAGCTGGACGTCCCTGCGGTCAGCGGCCACGAGCACGGCTTCGACGAGGTCCTCGATCTCTTTAGGCAGGCTGTCAGTCAGGGTTTCGGTCATGGCCCGTTGAACGACCCGCCTTCCGCGTCGTTCCGCCGCTGTCGCAGCGCTTGTAAGCCGGTCTTGGGAGGCCGACATCGGAGTCAGAGGAGACGCCATGCGAGACCCCGCCTATCCGCCGCTCAGCACCCTTTCCACCGGCATCCGCTGCCGCTGCCCGCGCTGCGGCGAGGGACCGTTGCTGAAGGGCTTCCTGACCGTCCGGGACAGCTGTCCCGCCTGCGGCCAGAGCTACGCTTTCGCCGACCCGGCGGACGGCCCGGCCTTCTTTGTCATGTCGCTGGTCGGCGTGGTCGGCATGGCCGGCTTCATGGCCTTCGAATTCACCGTCCACCCGCCGATCTGGGTGCATTTCGCGGTGACCTTCCCGGTGCTGATCGCGATGTGCCTGGGGTCGCTCAGGCCCTTCAAGGGCTGGATGGTGGCCGAGCAATACATCCACAAGGCCGCCGAGCCGGAGTTCTCGAGCGTCGGCAAGCATGGCGAAGGGTCGAAGTGGCGGTGAGCCGCTAGTTCCGGCGCGGCCCGGCTCCGACACCGCCGCTGCCCGGCGCCGCAGGCTGGGTGCGGGGCTGGGTCTGGGTCTGGGGCTGGGCGGGACGTGATGGTTGCGCGGGCCGTGAGCTCGGCGGAGTCGTGGTCGGCTGGCCGCCTGTGGGTCGATCCCCGTTCGGCTGTGTCTGGCCCCCTTGGGGCTGGGCTGAACCATCCGTGGGTTTCGTTGAGGGCTGCGCGGTTGCCGGGGCCGCGCCCGGAGCCGTTTCGGCGGGCGGTGTCTGGATGCCCTGAGTGTTCCCGGCGGGCGGCTGTTGAGCGCCTTGTGGCTGACTCCCTTGCGGCTGACCCGTTTGCGGTTGTCCCGCCTGTGGCTGTCCCGGCGCTGCACCCTGAGCGCCACCCGGCGCAGGGGGTTGGCCGGCGTTGGGTCCGGCGAGGCCGGCGCGCTGGGGTCCGGTCGGGCCTTGCGCGCCCGGCGCGGTGCGGATCGGCGGGTTGGTCGGGCGCTGCGGGCGCTGTCCTGTGTCACGCGACGGCTGGCGAGCGGGCGGGGGGGTGGCGGCTGAGGACGGAGCGGCCTGTCCGGGTTCAGCGGGCGGCGGCGTCACGCCGGACGCAGGCTCGGTGGGGGCGGCCGGGGGCAGCAGGGCCTCGAACCGTTCAGTGGTCTCGGGCGTCACGACGAAGGTCGGATAGACCTGACGGCGGGTCAGGATGACGGCTTGGCCGGGCTGGTCCAGCACCACAGTTCGGGTTCCGGCGCGCACGTCGGCGGCGCCCGAGCGCAGGATGATGACGGTGGCGCTGTCGGCGTCCAGCGACAGGTCGGGCGCATCGGTCATGCCCGCGATCAGGGCGACGGCCTCGGGGCCGACGACGCCCTCGATCACCGTTCCGCGGATGCCGATGGTCGCGCCCGGCGTACGGAAGGCGACCTGCTCGGGCCGGCCCTCGTCGGAGGCGTAGCGGAAGGCGCCGGTTATCACCGACACCAGGACCCCGGCGGCGTTCCTCGAGGGGTCATAGACAAAGCGGTCGATGGTCAGCCGCGCATTGGCCCCGACCGACAGGTTCGACCGGTCCAGCAGCCGCATCTCCAGCCGGCTGGCGGCGGCCGTGGCGATGCGGTCGCCGAAGAAGACGTCGGCCCCGACCATGGCGCGAGTCCACGCGTGCTGTCCGACCGAGGCCGTGGAGACATCGTTCTCGACCACGGTGTTGACGCCAACGCCCGCAGACGGGTCAGGCGTCCGGCCGAACAGCATCCAGCCGCCGACACCCGCCATGAGAACGAGCAGCACGATCAACAAGGTCCGCATGGATCCGCCTCCCCCGAGGGTTATTGCGAACAACGTTAGCGGAAGGGGTGGCGCACGCCCAAGGGAGAAATGGCGACCCCGGCAGGACTCCAACCTGCGACCTCGGCTTTAGGAAAGCCTTGCTCTATGCGGCTGAGCTACGGGGCCGTCGCGGGTTCGACCTAGCGGGTTGGCGCCGGGCGATCAACGCGCGCTCTGCATTTCATCGCCGACCGGTGATTTTGATTGTGGTTAATCCGTCTTAAGATACAATATCTTGTAGGGAACAAAGGCTGAATCGGCCGGTGTCGGTGATTCGGTCCCGATTCGTTTCGCCCCTGTTCCAGGCTTGCGGCGGCGCCCGTTAATCGGCCGTCTCTTTCCCCTGAAAGCGACACCCGCTAGGGCGGAGGGATGCCCGCCGTCTCCTCCCGCGCCTTCGCCCTGATCGTCCTGCTGCTGGCGGCGTCGCTGCTGGGGCTGGCGCCCATCCTAGTGCGGGTCAGCGAGACGGGGCCGGCGGCAGCGGGGTTCTGGCGGCTGCTGTTCGCCCTTCCGGTGCTGATTGCCCTGACGGCCCGGCCGACGGAGCCCGGAGCGAAGACAGGCTGGGGACGGTCGTCGAAGTGGATGCTGCTGGCAGGTCTGTTCTTCGCCGCTGACATGAGCTTCTGGCACTACGGGCTGGTCATGACCTCGGTCGCCAACGCCACGGTGCTGTGCAACCTGACGCCGGTGGTCGTGACCCTGTTCGGCTGGCTGGTGTTCAAGGAGGCGCCGGGGCGGCTGTTCATGCTGGCGCTCGGCCTGGCCATGGGCGGGGCGGTGGCCATGGCGCTGGGCGCGGACGGCGGGCAGGGGACCAATCCGCTGATGGGCGATCTGCTCTCCTTGTCGGTGACCCTCTGGTATTCCGGCTATTTCCTGGCGGTGAAGGCGGCGCGGAACAGCGCGGGGGCCATGCAGGTGACCCTGTGGGCCGCCGCGATCGGCATGCCGGTGATGCTGGCGGTGGCCCTGATGCTGGGCGAGGACGTAATGCCCGCCGGTCCCGCGGGATGGGCCGCCTGTGTGGGGCTGGGGCTCGTGCATGTGGCGGGGCAGGGCGGCGTGGCCTGGTCTCTGGGCCGGTTGCCTGCGGCGGTGACGGCGGTGACCATCCTGATCCAGCCGGTGGTGGCCGCGATCTTCGGCTACGTGCTGTTCGCCGAGACCATGACGCCGTTGCAGATGCTCGGCGGCGCGGTGGTGTTGGGCGCGGTCATCCTGGCCCAGTGGTCGAGCCGGCCCAAGGTTTCTGGGGCGTGATCCGATCCGAAAACCGGTGAATCGGGATCACGCCCAAACGAAAACGGGCGCGGAAGCCGAAACTCCCGCGCCCGCCGATCTCTGAATCCGAAGGTCCCTAGAGAACCTTCAGGTCCACCGCCGCCGTCTTGCCGCGCTGGTTTTCCAGCTCGTACTCAACCTTGGCGTTTTCATCGAGGCCCTGCAGTCCGGCCTTCTGGACCGCGGTGATGTGAACGAACACATCGTTGCCGCCGCCGTCAGGCTGGATGAAGCCGAAGCCCTTGGTGGAATTGAACCACTTGACCGTGCCGGTCGCCATATCTGCGTCTCCGTAAACGCGCTTTCCAGGCAGACGCCCCGTAGGAGCGCCCGTCAGCCCATCTGGATCAGCTCGTTCAGCGAAGGAGCGAACGCGGCTGTGGACACCGCGCAGTATCCGGACTGCCCAAGGGTTGTCTCGCGGGATGGGGGGACGGTCAACCGAAAAGCGATTCGCGCGAACGGCGAAAGGTGAGGCCCACAGGGCTCTAGGCGCACAGGCCGCGCGGCGATCCGTCCAGGTGCAGGTGGTCACGGTGGGCGGCGTTGTAGTCAGGGGTCAGAACGGTCGAGAAGACGCGGCAGGCGCCGTCGCGCAGGCGTTTCAGGAAGCGGCGGCCGTCGTCGCCCGCGGCGCCCTGGCCGTTCCAGTCGTTGGCGACGGAGATGACACGGCCGTCCTCAAGCTTGATCGCGGCGACGTCCAGGGCGTTGGCGCGGGCATGCTCGCTGGGCCGGGCGTCTGGGGCGTCCTTGCCGTAGATGCGACGGCAGGAATAGCTGCCGTAGTTCTGGACCTCGGCCACGCGGCTGCCGAACACCTCCTGGGCCGCAGGCTGCAGCACCTGCCGGTCCCAGATGACGTAGCGCACGGCCAGCGGGCACTGCATCACGAGGCCGCCGGGCGCCAGCGGCGTGATGTCGCCGCCAGTCAGGCGAACGGCCCCGCGCACGATGCAGAAGCCGCCGTCGTCGCGGTCCTCGGCGCGTTCGACCTGGACCCCGGCCTCGCGCAGTCTCTGGATGCAGGCGTCGGTGACAGCCTTGATCTCCTCGGGCGCGGCGGCGCGCTGGATGTCGAAGTCGGCGACCTTGGAGCGGGTGGCCTGGCCGATGGGATGGCTGAGATCCAGCGGCTTCCATGGCAGATCCTGTTGCGGCGCGAATGCGTTCAGCAGGGCGAAGGCGGCGCACAGGCCCAGCGCCGCCTCCCACAACAGATTCCAGAAATCGGCGAAGTCGCGGCGCATGACCGCGACAGCCTTAACCAATTCCGGGGGTTCAGGCGACCGTCGATAACTGGATCAGCCGCTGGCCAAGCTGCTGGCAGCCGGCGCGGCCGGTGGTGAAGTCGTTGGCCACTGTGACCACCGCCAGTCCCCGCTGCGGCGCGACGGCGGCGAAGGCGTGCCACATGGTGTTGGTCCCCTCGTGCGCCAGCATGGGCCCGGGTCCGTTCGCGCCGGCCCAGGCCTGTTCCAGCACGCCCCAGCCGCAGGCGTAGCCGGGGCCTTCGCCCGAGGCGGGCGTGGTCAGGATGCGGATGCTGTCGGGCGTCAGCCAGCCGGCGCCGTCGTTCAGGAATGCGCCGATGAACCGGGCGTAGTCGGCGAGGCTCATATGGGCCATGCCGGCCGGGCCGAGGGCGAAGGGATTGTCGGCGCCGGGGTGTTCCGGCGGCATGGGCGTGCGCTGGCCGTTCGCAGCCCGGTGGCCCCAGGCGTTGTCGCCTTTTGGAGGCCCGAAGCCGCCGGAGGTGATCCCCAGCGGCGCGAACACCTCGGCCCGCATGGCGTCCTCCCACGACCCGCCGGTGATGCGCTCGGTCACGGCGCCCAGCAGCATGTAGTTGGCGTTGCCGTAGGCGAAGGTCCCGCGCGGGCCTCCCGGCGGCTTGCCCAGCGCCCGGGCGGCGATGACCGCGCGCTGTTCGGGCAGGGAGGCGGGGTCGTCGCGGGCGACCATCAGCCAGTCGCGGCCGATGACGTCGTTGTCGAGCAGCCCACCGCGGTGGTGCATCAGGTCTTCGAGGGTGGTCTCGCCCCAGGCCGGGTCGATGATCATGCCCGGGAAGGCCTCGGCCAAGGGCATGCTCCAGCGGGCGCGGCCCTGCTCGACCAGCCGGGCGAACAGGGCGGCGGTCATGGCCTTGGTGTTGGAGCCGAGGCTCCAGCGGTCGTTGATCGTAACCGCCTCTGCTCCGCCTTCCCGCCGCACGCCGCGCACGGCGGACCACTGCACCCCGGAGCGGTTCAGGACCATCGCGCCCAGGGCCGGAGCCGGGTTGCCGGCGAAGACGGCGTCGAGGGCGGGGTCGGGCGTTTCTGTCTGCGCGAAGGCAGGCAGCGCCGTGAGCGTCGGCAGGATGGCGAGGCCGGTCAGCAGGGCGCGGCGGGTGGCGGTCATCGGGTCGGCTCCTCAAGGCGAAGGCGCTGGATAACGGCGAAGCGGACCGGACGCACGTTAGAAGAACGACAGGTTCGCCGCCACTCCGCCTACGGTTTGCAACAGGATGGAAACACGCCTTGCTCCGGGCGCGAGATGAGCGCCAGAGTAATCCATGGCCAAGAAACGCGACTACGACGACATCCTGACACGGCTGCAGATCGAGGTCGTCGAGACCCAGGCCTGGAGCATCGAGCAGGGGCTGAAGACCCTGATCATCTTCGAAGGCCGGGATGCGGCCGGCAAGGACGGGGCGATCAAGCGCCTGACCGAGTTCATGTCGCCCCGCCAGACCCGCATCGTGGCCCTGCCCAAGCCGACCGAGCGCGAGACCGGCCAGTGGTATTTCCAGCGTTACGTCCCGCATCTGCCTGCGGCGGGCGAGACGGTGCTGTTCAACCGATCCTGGTACAACCGGGCGGGGGTCGAGCCGGTGATGGGTTTCTGCACGCCGGAACAACATGCACAGTTCCTGAAGGACGCGCCGCGGTTCGAGCGGATGCTGGTCGATGGCGGTGTCCGGGTGATCAAGCTGTGGCTCGACATCAGCCGTGAGGAACAGGCCCGGCGGCTGGCCGAACGGATCGGCGACCCGCTGAAGCGGTTCAAGGTGTCCTCACTGGACGCCGAGGCCCAGGCCCGCTGGAGCGACTATTCCGCCGCCCGCGACCGCATGCTGGCCGAGACCCATTCGCGCCCCGCGCCGTGGACAATCATCGCCACCGACGACAAGAAGACGGCGCGGCTGAACATCATCCGCCACGTCCTGCACGCATGGGACAAGCCCGGCGCCAGGGAGCATCGCCACGACAAGGGCGTCATCATCCCGGCGGAGCACAGCAAGGGCAAGCTGGCGGAGTAGGAACCGGACGGTCCGGACTCCGAAAACACCGTCCGAAGCGTCCGAAGCGTCCGGATCGTCCGTTTGGAATTCCGTGCCGACGCCCGCTGACCGGGCGGACACAGGCATCCTCGCACAGGTCTGGACCCGGGCGCGTTCGTGACGCTGGTCGAGAGGAAGGGTGAAGGAAATCTGTAGTTTGGGGATCTGAAATATGTGCGGTCTGATGGTGGATGTGACGCCACACTTCCTTCGTCGCTGCGCCCGGATGACGAAAGAACGAGTCGTCAGAACCCCAGTTCGGCTCTCAACGCTTCCGCCGTCACCCTCTCCCGGATGTCCGTGAGCGTCACTGACCGGTCGCGCTTGGCGAAGCGTTTGCCGTTCTCGTCGAGCAGAAGGCGGTGGTGGCGATAGATCGGAGTGGGCAGGGCGAGCAGGGCCTGGAGCACGCGCTGGATCGAGGTCACGGCCTGGAGGTCGACGCCCCGGACGACGTGGGTGATCCCTTGGAGCGCATCGTCGACGACAGAGGCGATGACATAGCCGGCGCCGATGTCCTTGCGCCCCACGACCATGTCCCCGAGGCCTTCCGGCGCCGCATGGCGGGGACCGGGATCACAGCCCTCCTCGATCCAGCCGAGACGGTCGAAATCGCCGAGGCGGTCTCGCGCCGCCCTTAGCGACAGGCGCCAGGCGAAGGCCTCGCCGCGGGACAGGCGTTCGGCCTCGTCGTCGGCCGTGTGCGGCCCGGCGCTGAAGGCGGCGGCGTCCACCGGATCGTCAGCGTGGGGCGCGCCGCCGGCCAGCGCCAGCATCTCCTTGCGGGTGCGGAAGCAGCGGTAAAGCACGCCCTGATCCCGCAGCCGGTCGAGGGCGGCGTCATAGTCGGCGCGGTGGTCTGACTGACGGCGCACGGGCGTTTCCCAGTCGAGGCCGAGCCAGGCGAGATCGTCGTAGATGGCCCGCTCGTATTCCGGGCGGCAGCGGGTGAAGTCGGTGTCCTCGATGCGCAGCAGGAAGCGACCGTCTGTTGCCTTCGCCGCCGTCCAGGCGGTCAGGGCCGAGAAGGCGTGACCCTTGTGCAGGCCGCCGGTGGGCGAGGGCGCGAAGCGGGTGACGAAACCGCTCATCGGCGCACGCCGGCGTTCTGCGCAGGACCGGTCAGCCTAGCCACGCTCCACCGCGCCGGCGGCCTCGGCGGCGGCCAGGGCTTCACGCACCTCGGCCTCCGAAAGGATGTCGAAATTGGCGATCATGTCCTCAAGCGCGAAGCGGCGCTGGCCGAGCATCCAGTCCTGCAACATCCGCACGGCCGTCCCGGCCTCCGGGAAGGCGCGGCCCGTGGTGTGGAACAACGTCAGAGGCTTCAGCTCCGGCAGGCCGAAGCCGGGGGCGCGTGGCATCAGACGGCGCTGAACCATTATGACCTCGTCGCGGAAGGCGGGCGAGGCTGCGATCTCGGCCAGAATCGCGCCCAGTTCGGCCAGGCGAGCCTGCAGGCCTGCGCCGTGGTCAGGCGCGGCCGCCGGCAGCCACGCCCGGAAGGCGGCGTTCTGCATGGCGGGTTTGTCCAGCAGCGAAAGCAGGATCCGCCCGGTCAGCGGCATCACCGTATAGGTCACGTGCAGCGAGGGCTGATCCACTGCGACAGCGTCGTGATAGACGCCGCGCGGCAGGTAGAGGACATCGCCCGGCTTCATGTGGACCGTGGTCAGAAGACGCCCCTTGGTGCGGTCGATGTCCGCCTGGGTCGCCCCCGGCGGATAATCGATCGGGCTGTCGGCCCGGCCTTCGTAGAGGTTCCAGATCTTTTCGCCTTCGGTCTGGACCGCGAATATCTCGTGCAGGTCATAGTGGGTGGCCAGCGACCGGACCCCCTTGAACGAGCAGAAGATGCTGGCCCCGACCTCGGCGGCGAAGGCCTCGCCGAGGGCGACGCCGGCGCGGGTGACGGGCGGGTGAAGCGCCATGATGTCGTTGGCGACGATGCTGGCCCCGGCCGACAGGAAGAACTCGACCTTGGCCGGCGAGGGCCTCCAGGCGCGTCCCTCCGGCGTCGGTTTCAGCTTGCAGTATTGCTCCGGCGGGATCGAGACGCCGGCGTTCATCAGCTGCAGACGTTCGGAATTCCACATGCCGCTCTGGTCCAGAAGACCGTTGAAGGCGTCCCAGGTCAGAAGCGCGCGCTTGTCGGCGCCTTCGCCGGCGGGGATGTGGAGCGGCTTCCGGCCCTTGAACCCTGCGTCGAATTGCTCGGGGGTGATCGGGTGCAGAAGGTCGGACAGGCTGAGCATGCCGCAAGGCATAGATCGGCGGCTGCTGTCTGTCGATGACACGCCGGGCCGCCGGCGGTCCTACAGGCGTTTCAGCGCGCCGGCCTTCTCGAGGGCGGCCACCGCGTCGCGCAGGGCAGGCTCGGCCACGAAGTCGAACTGGGCGATCATGTCCTCGATCGCGAAGCGCGGCTGCGAAATCATCCACTCGACCGCCACGGCCGCCGGCCCCGCCATGGGCGGCGGACGCAATCCGGTGCGGCTGAAGAAGGTCAGGGTCTTGCGTTGCGGCAGGGCGTAGGTCGTCGGCCGGGGCGTCAGCCGCTCCTGGGCCATGGCCACCTCGTCGCGAAACTGCGGATGGGCGGCCAGGGCCGCCAGCTTCTGGCCCAGCGCCGCGAGTTGCTTCTGCAAGGGCGCGCCTTCGTCGCGGGAGGCGGGCGCCAGCCAGGCGCGGAAGGCGGGATCCTGCATCGCCGCGCTCTCCAGCAGCCGGAACAGGATGCGCCCATACAGCGGGGTGATCGAGAAGGTGACGTGCAGCGACGCGCCCTCGGTGGCGAGCGCATCGTGATACCAGCCGCGCGGAAGGTAGAGCACGTCGCCGGGCCGCATCCGCACCTCCTGCATCAGCGGACCCCGGCTCTCGGTCAACCAGCGGCGGACGTCTGGCCCGTCGCCGGGGAAGTCGACCGGCGCCTCGGCCCGGTTGGCGTAGAGCTTCCAGGTCTTCTCGCCCTCGGTCTGGATGGCGAAGACGTCGTGCAGGTCGAAATGGGTTCCGAACGCCTGCACCCCGCCGAACGAGCAATAGACATTGGCCCCGACGAGAGCGGCCCATTCTCGCCCCAGTGTCTGCGACAGGGACTGGATTTCGGGGGTCAGGCTCTGGACGTCGCCGGCGATGACACTGGCGCCCATCGCCATCAGGGTCTCGACCTTGGCGGGCGAGGGCTGCAACGTGACGCCCGACTGGCTGCGGGCCTCGATGCAGTATTGCTCGGGCGGAATCGGCTCGCCGTTGTGGACCAGCTTCAGGTTGGTCGCATTCCAGATCGCGGTCTGGGACAGCAGGCGGTTGAACCCGGCCCAGTCCAGCAGAGCGCGCTTGCCGGCATCGGACCCGGCGGGGATGTGCAGCGGCTTTCGGCCCTCGTAGTCGGCCCGGAACTGATCGAGCGTGATCGGGGCCAGAAGTTCGTTCAGACTGAGCATGGCCGGACGCTAGAGCGACCGGTCTTTCCTGTCGACAGAGAGCCATGCCGATCCGCCCCACGCCCGCAGACGTCGCCGCCGCCCGCCTCTCCCTGGTCGCGCTTGATCCGGCCCTGGCGCGGGCGCACTCGGCGACGCCGGTGTTCGACTGGCGAGTGCGCGAGGGCGGGTTCAGCGGCCTGTTGCGCATGATCGTGGACCAGCAGGTGTCGCTGGCCTCGGCGGCGGCGATCTGGAAACGGGTCGAGACGGGGCTGGAGGGCGAGGTGACGCCGCAGGCCGTGCTGGCGAAGGACATCGAGACGCTGCGCGGTTTCGGCCTGTCGATCCAGAAGGCGCGGTATGCGCATGAGATCGCCCGGGCGCAGACCGACGGGCGCATCGATTTCGATCATCTGGAGCGGTTGTCGGACGAGGAGGCAGTGGCGGCCCTGGTCGACATCAAGGGCGTCGGCAAGTGGACGGCCGAGACCTTCCTGATGTTCTGCGAGGGGCGGACGGATCTGTTTCCGGCGGGGGACGTGGCCCTGCAGGAGGCGATGCGCTGGGCCGACGGGGCTGTGGCGCGGCCGAACGAGAAGGCGGCATACGCCCGGGCGGAAATCTGGCGGCCGCATCGCGGGGTGGCGGCGCATCTGCTCTGGGGATGGTATGGCGGGGTGAAGCGCGGGGAGATCGCGTTGGAGGACATCCCTTGAGTCCAATCGTCGATCCCGCACTGGCCAACCCCGAGACCGTTCTGGGCGCGCTCGACTTCTTCGGCGTGGCGGTGTTCGCGGCGACCGGGGCGCTGGCGGCGGCGCGCGAGAAGCATGACCTCGTCACCTTCGCCTTCTTCGGGGCCATCACCGGCGTGGGGGGCGGCACTCTGCGCGACCTGCTGATCGGCGCGCCGGTGTTCTGGGTGCAGGACTGGCGTTACATCGCGGTGTGCCTCGCGGCCTCGTTGGCGGTGTGGTTGCTGGGGTCGAGGCCGTGGCGGTTCCGCCTGCTGCTGTGGCTCGATGCGTTCGGGCTGGCCGCCTATGGCGTCATGGGCGCGGCCAAGGCGGGGGCGTTCGAGGCGGCGCCCCTGATCTGCATCGTCATGGGCGCGCTGACGGCCTGTTTCGGCGGGGTGGTGCGCGACCTGCTCGCCGGCCAGCCGTCGATCCTGCTCAGGCGAGAGATCACGGTGTCGGCGGCGCTGCTGGCCGCGACGGTGTTCGTGATCGGGCAGATGTTCGGGCTGGAGCCGTGGCCGGCGGCCTTCATCGCCGTGCCGTGCGGCTTCGCGCTCCGGGCCGGCGCCCTGATCTGGGGCTGGAGCCTGCCGGCGTTTCCGGGCGGTCCCGCGCGGCCCTGACTGTCGCCGAAACGCCACGGGGCGGTCATGGCGGCGTTCACGAATCAAGGATAGGTTTCGATCCACAGACAGGGAAGGAGACGTGTCCTCAAAACCTTGGCTCAACATTTCCGGCGACTGAAGGGGACTGCCTGATGCAGGTCTCCACCCGTCCGCCGTCCGGCTGGCCCGCGCTGGTGCTGAACGCCGATTTCCGCCCGCTGTCCTACTACCCACTGTCGATCTGGCCGTGGGAAGAGGTGGTGAAGGCGGTCTATCAGGACCGCGTCGACGTGGTCTCGACCTACGACAAGGTCGTGCGCAGCCCGTCGATGGAGATCCAGCTGCCCAGCGTGATCGCGCTGAAGAGCTATGTCGATCAGGACCGCCAGCCCGCCTTCACCCGCTTCAACGTCTTCCTGCGCGACGGCTTCGCCTGCCAGTACTGCGCGGACACCTCGAACCTGACCTTCGACCACGTCGTCCCGCGCAGCCAGGGCGGGCGCACCACGTGGGAGAACATCGTCGCGGCCTGTTCGCCCTGCAATCTCAGGAAAGGCGGGCGCACCCCGCGCCAGGCCGGGATGCCGATCCGGCGCCTGCCGCATCGTCCGAACGCCTGGCAGTTGCAAGATCTGGGGCGGCGCTTCCCGCCGCACTATCTGCACGAAAGCTGGCTCGACTACCTCTATTGGGACATCGAGCTGGAGCCCTGACCCGCGACGCGGTTTAGGCGTAATCAGCCTTTAGTGGGCGGCTCAGCCGGAACGCCTTCCTTATGGTGGCGTTGCGG
Source organism: Pseudomonadota bacterium (assembly GCA_040385285.1). Lineage (GTDB taxonomy): Bacteria > Pseudomonadota > Alphaproteobacteria > Caulobacterales > Caulobacteraceae > Brevundimonas. The sequence goes on along the minus strand of JAZKHQ010000004.1, from coordinate 80,351 downwards.
CACGTCCCATACATCCCAAGGTCCCCATGAAGCTGCGCGTCCGTTCAGAGCTGGTCTATCGGTTCCAGCCGCCGACCGATGCGATCTTTCAGATTCAGGCGGCGCGGTGGCCCGGGCAGACGATCCTGGAAGAGCGGCTGGCGGCGTCGCCGGGGGTGACCTTCGTCGAGGACCTGCACCCGGACGGGGCGCGGAGCCTGCGCGCCCAGTTGGCCGGAGAGGTCTCGGTGACCTACGAGGCGGTGGTCGACAACGGCGTGCTGGGCGACGTGCCGCCGCGAGCCAGACAGACCGCATGGGCCGAACTGCCGGCCGATACGCTGGCCTGGCTGTGGCCCAGCCGGTATTGCCCTTCGGATCAGTTCGGCCGCTTCGTCGCCCGCCAGTTCGGCGATACGCGAGGGGGCGAACGGGTGCTGGCCATCCTGGACTGGATCAAGGAGCACGTGGACTACGTGCCCGGCGTGTCGGACAGCGAAACCACTGCGGCGCGGACCTTCATCGACCGCGCAGGCGTCTGCCGCGACTTCACGCATCTGGGCCTGACCCTGTGCCGCGCCTCGGGCATCCCGGCGCGGGCGGTCAGCGCCTATTCGCACCTGCTGGCCCCGCCGGACTTCCACGCGGTGTTCGAGGTCTGGCTGTCAGGCGGATGGTGGCTGGTGGACCCCACCGGCCTGGCGCCGGTGCAGGGGCTGGTGCGCATCGCCAGCGGGCGTGACGCCGCCGACATCGCCTTCCTGTCGACCGAGGGCTCGTGCCGGATGGTGTCGCAGTCGGTGACGGTGGAGCCCGCTTAGCGCGCGCGGTGCAGGCGGGCGTACCAGGTCGCCGCCGAAGGCCCGAACAACACAGGGTCGCTGGACTGGCCGTCCTCGATCACGGCCAGCAGGGTTTCGATGATCTGGGCCCGCGACAGCTCGCCCCCGGCGATCAGGTCGTCAAGCCGGTTCAGAAGCTGCGACCCGTGCAGACCGACGGCCCCGGGCTCAGGGGCTCCCGCGTCGTCCGCCCGATCCCAGTCCTTGATCAGGCCGACGGGCGCCGATGGCGGAATCTCAAGGTCGTCATCGTCCGCTGCGAGCAGGGCGGCCAACCCGCCGGCCATGGCGGGGCCGCTGTCCTGTGCGGCGCGCACGAGGCCGCAGCGACGGCAACGGTCGCTGTGATGGCGCTCCGACCAGTAGAAGTCGTGGCGGCACAGGATTGAGTTGAGCAGGCGCATGATGGCGGACGGTCCCCGAACGTGGTTACTCCGCCAATTTTCTTCGTATTGTCAACAGCCGCGGGCCTGACGAGGCCTGATTCAGCCGGCGGGGACTGGCCGGGCGCCGTCGATCCGCTCCATGCGGCGCAGCAGCTTGTTGGCCGGATCGATCAGGACATGGGCGTTGGCCGGAACCGCCAGCGAGCCCTGGCCGCCGGTCATGGGCACGGTCCGGACCACGCCGTCGACCTCGACCTCCACCGGCATCGGGAAGGCGGCGCCGTTCCCCGTGACCCAGCGCAGGTTCAGCCGGTCGCCCTCGCGCGCTTCGATCAGGTCGGGCAAGGCGGCCTGATACAGGTAGCCCTGGAAGAACCAGCCGTAGTCGCCGCCGGTCTCTTCATTGACGATGGCCAGGAACTCGGGCGTCGAGGCATAGCGCGGCTGGAAGTTGCCGGGGGCCGGATCCGCGCGGCCGTAGACCAGCCGCCGCACCGACGTGAAGAAGGCCTCGTCGCCGATCAGCAGGCGCAGGGAGTGGGCGATCAGGCTGCCCTTGGAATAGATGTCGTTCCCAGGGCCGTTGGCGCTGTTGTAGACCTCGTCCTCGGTCTTCAGTGTGCCCGAGACGACGGGGAAGGCGTTGGTAAGGCCCTTGCGCTGGTTCGACAGCGACACCTGCATGTAGCGGTCACCATTCAGCCAGCGGTCGTAGAGCGGCTGCATGTAGCTGCCCAAGCCCTCGTGCAGCCACATGTCGTCGGCGTTGACGTTGGTCAGCTGGTTGCCGAACCACTCGTGCGACAGCTCATGGTGCAGCAGCCAGTCGAAACCGCGGCCGTCGATCTTGTAGGCGTTGCCATAGGCGTTGATCGTCTGGTGCTCCATGCCCAGGTGGGGCGTCTCGACCACGCCCATCTTCTCGTCGCCGAAGGGGTAGGGGCCGACGGTGGCCTCGTAGAAGTCCATCATCGGCGCGAACTGGGCGAACAGGCCCTGGACCTTGGCCGGATCATCCGAGCGCAGATACCAGTAGGTCATCGGCACGACGTTGCCGAAACGGCTGTGATAGTCGGCGGTCACAGCCTCATACGGCCCGATGTTCAGGGCGATGGCATAGGTGTTCGGATTGGCCGCAGACCAGTTCCATGTGGTCCAGCCGTCGCCGTGATCCTGGGTTCCCAGGAAGCGGCCGTTCGACGGCGCCGACAGGTTCGAGGGCACGGTGATGTGCAGATCCACCCGGCCCGGCTCGGCCAGCGGATGATCGATGCAGGGCCAGAACAGGTCGCAGCCCTCGCCCTGAACCGCCGTGGCGATCCACGGCTCGCCCGACGGGGCGCTGGACCAGACGAACCCGCCGTCCCAGGGCGCGCGCGGCGCCACGCGGGGCGCGCCGGCGTAGGCGATGCGCACCGAGATCGTCTGGCCCGCCGCGAGGGTGCGTCCCAGCGGAATGGTCATGCGGCCTTCAGGGTTGGTCCAGCCCGACACCGCCGCGCCGTCGACCGCGACGGCCGAGACCGGCAGCAGGGTGTCCAACTCGACCACGACGGCCGACACGGGCGCCGTGGCGGTGAAGTCGAGCACCGCGACAGCGTCGATGCTCTTCGTCTCCGGCATGACCTTGATCGACAGGTCGGCCTTGTCGAAGCGTACGGCCAGTTGCTCGGGCGTGCGCGGCTGGTCGGTCTGGAGCGTGAATTCGGTGGACTGGGGAACCAGCGCTGCATCCTGGGCGAGGGCCGGCGTGGCGGGCGTGGCGCAGGCGGCCAGGCAGAGGGCCAGCAACGAAGCGCCGATCAGGGCGCGCGAAACAGACATGGACAAGGCGGAACTCCCCGAAGGCTTTGGCCGGACCCTAGCGGGTGATGACCGGGGCGCAAGCGGTCACATCCCGCGGGCGGTGCGCTGCGCCTTCGTCGCCCGGCGCGCCCAGGCCTTGTCGATCTGCTCGCGCAATCGGGCGTCGTCGGCCTGATCGTAGCGCACCAGGACGGCGGGCCAGCCGATGAAGTGCGGCGTCTTGAAATAGGTCTGCGGCTCGGTCTCCATCAGAAATTCGATGTCGCCGTGATCCAGGGACAGGGACACCGCGTCCTCCAGACGGGTGTCATTGACCAGCGGCTTGCCCCGCAGCCGCACGCAGCGGACCCCGTGCAGGGTCGACTCCTCAGTGTCCGGCAGCGACAGGGCGTAGGCGTACATCTCGTCACGGGTCATGGGCGGCAGGATAGGCCGCGGACTCAGCCGCGCGCCAGCCTCAGGAAATCCTCACGCGTCCGCGTATCGTCGCGGACCACGGGTTACGACCATAGCGGCGCGTGCGGCCGCATCCATTGAGACAGCACCCATTTCTCGCCCGAGGTTGGAGGCAGGCCGGCGTGGCGGCTTTCCGGATCGGGAAGGCCGTCCGGCGTGACGTTCGTCCACATCACGACCGAGCCCTTGGGGCCGCGGAACCTCTGGTCGCCAGTCTTGAAAACGGTCTCCCCGCCTTCATAGTCGTCGTTGAGCCGGACCAGCGCGGTGGCGATCCTCTGACCCCGAGATCCCAGGTCAAGTCTATGGCCGGGCGCGTCGGGATGCAGGAAGTCGACATGCCAGTCGAACTGCTGGCCTGGCAGATAGTGAAGTATCTGACTGGCCTCCAGTCCCGACGTCGGAAGTCCCGCCAATCGCGCCAGCTTCTCGCGCACCAGAACCACGACCAGGTCGGTTCGGGCCAGGTTGAAGAAGAAGGTGCTGTTGGTCCTGATGGGGTTGATCTGGGCCTTGCCGGTCACCTCGTCGTAGATCGTGGCTGGCTTCAGGTCGCCGCCCCGGGCGCATTCCACCAGCCAGTCGCAAACGGCGTCCGAAACAAACCGGTCGGCGCTCAGGACACGCGGGCGCTCGGACACGAGCTGCGCCGGCGCAGGACGAAGCCACTCGTCCAAGCCTCCTGGCTCGGCCTCGAGGATCGCTCGGGTGCGGTTTGCGACCGTGTGTCCCAAATCGGCGGCGCGACCCAGATAGGACATGGCCAGCTTCGGGTCATGCGGAACGCCCCGGCCCAGGCCGGTTATCACAGCCAACCGGTGCATCGCTTCGGCGTCATCCGCACTCGCAGAAAGGGTGGCGGGGTCCCATCCCGGGTCGGTCATTTCGGTCGGGCCAGCCGGAGGAACTCCTCCCGCGTCCGCGCATCGTCGCGGACCACGCCCAGCAGGGCGGATGTGGTCAGGCTGGCGCCGGGCGCATCGACGCCGCGCATGGTCATGCAGCTGTGCTCGGCCTCGATCACCACGCCGACGCCCTGGGGCTTCAGCACCTCGTCGATGGCGTTCGCGATCTCGGCGGTCATCTTCTCCTGGATCTGCAGCCGCCGCGCATAGCCGCGCACCACCCGCGCCAGCTTCGAGATGCCGACCACCCGGTCGGTGGGCAGATAGCCGACGTGCGCCACGCCCACGACGGGCAGCATGTGATGTTCGCAGAAACTGACGAAGCGGATGTCTTTCAGCACCACCAGCTGGCTGTAGCCGCCGACCTCCTCGAAGGTCCGCTCCAGATAGGCGCGCGGCTCGACCTCATAGCCGGCGAACAGCTCCTTGTAGCTGCGCGCCACCCGGGCCGGCGTGTCCAGAAGGCCTTCCCGGTCGGGATCGTCACCCGCCCATTTGATCAGGGTGCGGACGGCGGCTTCGGCCTCGGTCTGGGTCACGGCGTGATCGGTCATGAACCCGTAATAACCCCGTTTCGTCGATGGTTCGAGCGACCCGGCAGGATATTCGCTAGTGAGCGGCGGCCCGGCCGGCGGCGACGCGGATGAGGTCGGCCACCCCCGCGTCGTCATAAGGCTTGGCGATGAACTCACCGCCCGAAAGCTCGTGCCTGGCGGGCCGCATCAGGCCGGACGTCAGGATAAGATGGACATCCGGGCGCAGCCGATGGACCTGCCGGGCCAATTCCAGCCCGTCGAAGTCGCCCGGCATGTTGATGTCGGTGAACAGCACGCCGATTTCAGGGTGCAGGCCAAGCTGTTCCAAGCCGGACGCCCCGCTGTCCGCGGCCAGAACGATGTAGCCGGCCGTCTCCAGCATCACTGTCGCGTTCATCCGCACCAGGGCCTCGTCCTCGACCACCAGAACGGTGATTTTCGAAGCGGTTTCGAAACGGGAAGTCGCGTCTTGATGTGCGGTTAGGTCAGTCATTGAAAGGTCCAGGCCGTCCGGCGGGAAGGTCGTGACCTTCTGTCGCCGGCATCCGAATGACTCGGCCCGCGATCCGAACCTTACGCGCGGGCGTCGGGGATGTTCCGCTCGCCGTCCTCATGTTGAGACGATGCTGACCGACATGCCGGGGTTGGCTTCCGTCTCGACGCGGGCGTCGAGCTGCTTGACCAGGGCCTCGACGATGGCGGTGCCCAGACCGCCATGGGAGGGGCCGGTCTTCACCGCCGGGCCGGCGCCATTGTCGGAAATGACCAGTCGCCACCCCGTGCCCACGGCGCGGTAGTTGACGCAGATCACCGCATTGGCCCACGGCGGGGGGAAGGCGTATTTGATGGCGTTGATGACCAGTTCGGTGACGATCAGGCCCATGCTGACGGCCTTGTCGGACTCGATCATGCCATGGTCGGCGTCGACCTTGATGGTGATGGCCTGGGTCTCGCCGATCATCGACGACGACAGGCCGTTGCACAGTTTGGTCAGGTAGAGGCCGACCTCGATCCGGTCCAGGCCGCCGGTTTCATAGAGCTGGGACTGCACCTCGGCGACCGACAGCACGCGCTGATGCGCGTCTTTCAGATGCCGCCGTGTCTCCTCCGAGGTCACCGCCCGTGCTTTCAGCATCAGGATGCTGGCGATGATCTGCAGGCTGTTGGCGACCCGGTGCTGGATCTCCCGCAGCAGCACCTGTTTCTCGCGCAGCAGGTCCTGGGTGCGCTCCAGCAGTTCGGCGCGCTCGACCTCCAGCGCGCGGCGCGCGGTGATGTCGGTGAAGGCCAGCAGGATGTTGGTGTCGTCGCTGTTCTCATAGACCACCTTGCGAGCATTCAGCAGCATCACGCGATGGCCGACGCCGGGGAAGTCGTGATCGACCTCGAACCCGTCCATAGCGGTGTGTTCGGGGATGATGGTCTCCAGCAGCACGCGTAGCGCCGGCGCGTTCCACTGACCGTCGCCGAGGTCATAGAGCAGGCACCCCATCGTCTCGTTCGGATCGACCTTGAACGTCTCGTAGAATGCGCGGCCGGCGGCGACCACGCGCAGTCCGGCGTCCAGCACCAGCAGCGGTTCATGGATGGTGTCCACGATCGCCTGCGCCAGCGACTGGGGGTCGGGAATAGGGGGAAGGGGGACCGTCATCGGCATCCGTCGCAGCGGCGCCCACATGATCGGACCCGCAACGCTTACGCCCTTTGCCGGGTAATAGCGCGTTGATTATGTGCTGGGGACATAAGGTCCGCGCTAACCCGCCGTTAACCACGCTCCCGGCATTTCTTGCCCGGTATGTGGAGTGCGGCATGAACGGCGCGGAAGTTCTGGATGTGGGCCGTGACGCCCTGTGGCTGACGATCCAGCTGTGCCTGCCCGTGCTGGTGGTGGGTCTGGTCGTCGGCGTGGTCATCGGCCTGTTCCAGGCCCTGACGCAGATTCAGGAGCAGACCCTGATCTATGCGCCCAAGATCCTCGCCATCTTCGTCTCCCTGGTGCTGTTCCTGCCTCTGATGGGCGCGCTTCTGGGCGGGTTCATGCAGCAGATCGCCGCGCGCATCGCGGGTATGTAGTGGAGCCCTACGCGACTTCGGACCAGGTCTGGGCCGGCGCGCTGATCTTCGCCCGGATCGGGGCGATCCTGCTGACCCTGCCGGGCATCGGCGAAAGCTATGTGCCGCCACGCATTCGCCTGTCGCTGGCGTTGGTCGTGTCCCTGGCCTTGTGGCCCGTCGTCGGCCACCTGCTGCCGGCCTTGCCTGTCAGCCTGGGCGCCATGGTCGGCTGGATCCTGCGCGAGGTGATCACCGGCCTGATGATCGGCATGCTGCTGCGCGCCTTCATGACGGCGCTCGGCACCGCCGGCGAGATCGTGTCGCTGCAGACCACCCTCAGCTTCGCCCAGACCGCCAACCCGCTGCAGGCCCAGCCGGGCACGACCATAGCCGCCTTCCTGACCCTGTTCGGGGTGACCCTGATCTTCGCCACCAACACCCACCATCTGTTCATCGCCGGTCTGGTGGGGTCGTACGAGCTGGTGGCGCCGGCCAAACCCCTGATCATGGGCGACTTCGCCAGCCTGGCGGTCCGAACCGTCGGCGACAGCTTCATGCTGGGCGTTCAACTGGCGGCGCCGGTGCTGGTGTTCGCCTTGATCTTCAACCTGGCCTCGGGCCTCGTGGCGCGGGTCATGCCGCAGTTCCAGGTCTTCTTCGCCGCCGCCCCGCTCAGCGTTCTGCTGGGCCTGTCGGTCTTCGCTCTCAGCCTCGGCGTGATGGGAACGGTCTTCATCGACCGCTACCGCGCCCTGGCGCAGGTCTTCGCGGGAGGCGCCGGTGGCTGAAGGCGCCGATCCCGAGTCGAAGACAGAAGAGGCCACACCCCGAAAACTCGAGGAGGCGCGCCGCAAGGGCGACGTCGCCAAATCCGCCGACATCGGCTCGGCCCTGTCCCTGACGGCGGCGGCCGCCGTGCTGCTGACCTCCGGCGGATGGTTCGCCGGGTCGATGGCCGAGAACCTGCTGCCCTTCATCGCGGCGCCTCACACCATGCTGGGGGTGATCGATTCCGGTGACGGGGCCCAGATCGGGGTGCGCGCCCTGTGGGCCGCCGCGCCCTTCCTCGGCGCCCTCGCCCTGTCGGTGATCGTCGGCGGCGCCGGCGGTCATCTGGCGCAGTCGGGCCTCGTCTTCTCCGGCGAGAAGATGAAGCCCAGCTGGGAGAAGATCAGCCCCATGGCGGGCATGAAGCGGCTGTTCGGCCCCGACGGTCTGATGCAGTTCGTGAAGACCTTCGCCAAGCTGCTGGCCATCGGCCTGATCTGCTGGCTGGTGATGAAGCCGCACCTGCGCGAGTTCGAGAACATGGCGGCGATGAGTCCCGCCAACATCCTGCCCATGGCCCGCGACATGGCCGTAGCCCTGTTCATGTCGGCGCTGGTGTTCCTGGGCTTCACCGCCGGCGCGGACTTCCTGTGGCAGAAGATGCGCTTCGCCAAACGGATGATGATGACCAAGGAGGAGGTCAAGGAGGACTACAAGCAGTCCGAGGGCGATCCGCATGTGAAGGCCAAGCTGAAGCAGATCCGCATGCAGCGCAGCCGTCAGCGGATGATGCAGAACGTGCCCAAGGCCACCGTCATCGTCACCAACCCGACCCACTATTCCGTGGCCCTGCGCTACGAGCCGGATCAGGGCGACGCGGCCCCCGTCTGCGTCGCAAAGGGCGTCGATGCGCTGGCGATGCGCATCCGCGAGGTGGCCAGGGAGCACGCGGTTCCGATCGTCGAGAACGTGCCCCTCGCCCGCGCCCTCTATGCCGCCGTGGACATCGATGAGACCATTCCGCGCGAGCATTTCGACGCCGCCGCCAAGGTCATCGGCTTCGTCATGCAGAAGCGGAAGCGATAACGGCTATGATCCGGGTTCTGATTCGCCCGTGCGAGGCTTCATGAGCGCCACCGCCCGTCGTCTGCCGTTCGATCCGCTGCTGGTCGTGATGACGCTGGGCTGTGTCGCGGTGGTCGCGGCCATGGCCTATCCGGCCTTCCGCACCGACCCGTTCAGCGCGCCGGGCCTGATCCTTATCTTCGCGGCGGGCGGCGTGGCCCTGGTCGGGCTGTTCGCCTTCGGGCGCAACGAGACGAGAAAGCCGCACGGCGACACGGCGGTGGAGATGCTGGACGCCATGGCCGAGCCTGCGGCGCTGGTCTGGTCCAGCGGCCATGTGCTGGCCTTCAACGGCGCCTGGGCCGAACAGAACGGCGCGACCACCTCCCTGCCCAAGGGCAAGTCGGGTCAGGCCCTCTACATGGCCTTCGCCCAGGCCCGTCAGGGCGAACAGGGCCGCGCCATCGTCGTCATCGGCGACCGCGAGCAGGAGGTCCTGATCGGTCAGGCCGGCGAGGGCCGCTTCCTCGTCCGCGCGGCGCCCGAGGCGGTGCTGGCGGTCGACGCCGCGCCGAGCGCCGCCCCGACCGTGGCCGTCAACGCCGCCGAGAGCCGGGCCATGGCCGCCGGCGCGCCCTTCGGCTCAGCCGTCATCGCCCATGCCGATCTGTTCGCCGGCAAGGTCGAGGGGGCCAACGCCGCGCTCGCCGCTCTGACCGGGCCTGCCTCCGCTCGCGACGCCGCCTTTGGCCATCTGTTTGAACCGACCGGGGTGACCGAGGCACGGGCCAAGCTGGCGGCCGGATCTTCCGGCCCCATCGAGCTGGTCGCCCGCGCCCATCCGGACAAGGCGCTGCACCTCTATGTCGCGCCGGAAGGGGACCACCGCCGCGTCTGGCTGTTCGACGTCTCGGCCCAGAAGTCGATGGAGCTGCAGCTGTCGCAGGCCCAGAAGATGCAGGCGGTGGGCCAGCTGGCCGGCGGTGTCGCCCACGACTTCAACAACCTGCTGACCGCCATCCAGATGCAGCTCTCGGAGCTGCTGGAGCGCCATCCGGTCGGCGACCCGTCCTATGACGGCCTGAACCAGATCCGCCAGACCGGCATCCGGGCCGCCGATCTGGTGAGGAAGCTGCTGGCCTTTTCGCGCAAGTCGACCGTGCGGCGCGAGCGGTTGGATCTGGGCGAACTGGTCGGAGAGTTCGCGGTGCTGCTGCGCCGCCTGCTGCGCGAGGACGTGCGGCTGGAGACCGACTACGGCCGCGACCTGCCCATCGTTCTGGCCGACAAGAGCCAGCTCGAGACCGCTGTCATGAACCTCGCCGTCAACGCCCGTGACGCCATGCGCGGCGTGGTCGAACCGGGCGCCGGCGTCGTCACCATCGCCACCCGCCGCCTGACCCAGACCGAGGCCCGAGGCATGGGCTGGGCCGCCGCGCCCGACACCGGCATCGCCCTGATCCAGGTGTCGGACAGCGGCCCCGGCGTGCCGCCTGAACTGCTGTCGAAGATCTTCGAGCCCTTCTTCACCACCAAGGCGGTGAACGAAGGCACCGGCATGGGCCTGGCCACCGTCTACGGCATCGTCGAACAGGCCGGCGGGCACATCAACGTCACGAACCTCGAGGGCGACGGCGCCGCCTTCCGCATCTTCCTGCCCGAGGCCGCCGAGGCCGAGCTGGCCGAGACGCCGGTGGTCGAAAAGGTGATCAAGGCACCGCGCGACCTGTCGGGCGCCGGCCGCATCCTGTTCGTCGAGGACGAGGCCGCTGTGCGCGGCATCGCCGCCCGCCTGCTGCGCCAGCGCGGCTATGAGGTGATCGAGGCGGCCGACGGCGAGGAGGCGTTGGCGCTGGCCGAGGAGCACGCCGGCACCATCGACATGATGATCTCGGACGTCATCATGCCCGGCCTCGACGGCCCGTCGCTGCTCAAGAAGGCGCGGCAATATCTGGGCGACGCGCCGGTGATGTTCATCTCGGGCTATGCCGAGAGCGACTTCTCCGACCTGCTGCAGGACGAGGTCGGCGTCTCCTTCCTGCCCAAGCCGCTGGACATCAAGACCCTGGCCGAGCGCGTGAAGCAGGAACTGCACGCCGCCTGACCAGACGGTAACTTGCCAATCCCTCGCCTCCGCGCGAGGGTCCGCGCCTGTTTCGTGGAGGCGTGACGATGCGTTGGACGGGTCTGGGGCTGGCGGCGGTGCTGGCGATGGCGGCGGGGCCGGTGTGGGCGCAATCCGCGCCGGTCGAATACGACCTCAGCTTCGACAACGCCGTGCATCACGAGGCGCGGATCACGGTTACATACCGCGACATCGGCTCAGGGCCGCTGCGGCTGCGGATGGCCCGGTCCTCGCCAGGCCGCTACGCGACCCATGAGTTCGCCAAGAACGTCTATTCGGTCACGGCCGTGAACGGCGCCGGCCGAGCGCTGACGGTCGATCGGACGACCGAACCCTACGGCTGGATGGTGGACGGCCACGACGGCACGGTCAGCGTCACCTACACCCTCTACGGCGATCGGGCAGACGGCACCTACGCCCAGATCGACGCCAGCCACGCCCACCTGAACATGCCCGCAACCCTGATGTGGGCCCAGGGGTTCGACGATCAGCCGGTGACCCTGCGGTTCCACCCTTTCGACCCTTCGTGGCGGGTGGCGACCCAGCTTCAACCCACCGACGACGCATATGTCTTCCGGGCGCCGAACCTGCAGTACATGATGGACAGCCCGACCGAGCTCAGCGACCACATGATGCGCGAGTGGACGGTCGATGACGCGGGCGTCCCCCGCACCATCCGCCTCGCGCTCCACCATCAGGGCACGGCGGCCGAGGCCGACGAGTTCGCGCGCCGGGCCCGGCCCGTGGTGGATCAGCTGATCGCCGTCTTCGGCGACGTGCCGGACTATGATTTCGGGACCTACACCTTCCTGGCCGACTACCTGCCGTGGGCGTCCGGCGACGGGATGGAGCACCGCAACTCGACCATCATCAGCGACACCCGGTCGTTCGCCGCCGCTGACTACGACCAGCTCGGCACCCTCAGCCACGAGTTCTTCCATTCCTGGAACGTCGAGCGCATCCGCCCGGCGGAGCTGGAGCCCTTCGACTTCACCCGCGCCAACCCGACCCCGTCCCTGTGGTTCGCCGAGGGCTTCACCAACTACTACGGCCCGCTGGCCATCCGCCGCGCCGGTCAGTCGTCGGTCGACGAGTTCCTGGGCGAGATGGGCGGGCAGGCGGACTATGTCCTGAACAACCCGGCGAGGGCCTACGGCGGGCCGCAGGAGATGAGCCTGCGCGCGCCCTTCGTCGATGCGGCCACGGCCATCGACACGCCGAACCCCAACGTCTTCGCCAGCTACTATCTTTACGGCGCCACCCTCGCGATGGCGCTCGACCTCAGCCTGCGGGAACGGTTCCCCGGCGTGACGCTGGATGACTACATGCGCCACATGTGGCGGACGCACGGGATCACCGAGCGGCCGTATCGGATGGAGGACCTGCGCGACGGCCTGGCCGCCGTCACCGGCGACACCCGGTTCGCGGGCGAGTTCTTCGCGCGGTCGATCCGAAACAGCGAGCTGCCTGACTTCGCCCCGCTGCTGGCCCAGGCGGGCATCCTGGTCCGCCCGGCGCGTCCGGCCCGGGCCGTCGCCGGCGCCGCCCGGCTGCAGGTGACGGGCGTGGTGGCGAAGCTGGCCGTCTCGCCCGCGCCGGGATCGCCCCTCTATCTGGCCGGTCTGGACCGCAACGACGAAATCCTCAGCGTCGGCGACATCGTCATCGACAGCCAGGCCGACTGGGACCGCGTCCTGACCGCAGCCAAACCCGGCGACGCCGTCTCGATCCGCTTCATCCAGCGCGGCCGCGAACGGACCGCCACCCTGACCTTCATCGCCGACCCCTCGATCGAGCTGGTCCGCATCGAGGCGGCGGGGGGAACCCTGACGCCGGGGCAGCAAGCATTCCGCGACTCCTGGCTGGGGCCTGAAATGGTCAGCCCGGCGGAGTAGCCGCCCCGATCGCCGGGTCGGCCTGCGCCTCCGCCAGGATCCAGTCGCGGAAGCGGGCGATCTTGGTTGAGCGGCGGCGGCCCTCGGGCCAGACCAGCCAATAGGCGTAGCCGGGGACCAGCTCGACCGCGCACGCGACCGGTTGAACCAGCAGCCCCGCCGCGATCTCGCGCGCGAACAGGATGGGTGAGGCGAGCGCCACCCCCTGTCCGCCCAGAGCCGACGCCACCTCCAGCGCCTGATAGTCGGCGCGCAGCCGTGACGGCGCGTGGCCGTCGGCGGCCAGGCCGCAGGCGGCGAACCAGACGGCCCATTCCTTGTCCAGCCCGATGCGCGGCGCCTTCAACAGGTCGGCGGCGGTCTTGATGCCGTACTGCTCGGCGAAGGCCGGGCTGCACAGGGGGGTGAAGACGCTGGGCATGACCTTGACCGCCTCGACCCCCGGCCAGTCGCCCGTGCCCGAGCGGATGCCGACGTCGAAGCCTTCGCGCGACAGGTCGACCAGATGCGCCGCAGTATCCAGCCGCACGGCCAGCTCCGGATGCGCCAGCTGGAAACCGCCCAACCGCGGCGCCAGCCATTGCGTCGCCAAGGTCGCGAGCGTCGTGATCGACAGCACCGCCTGATCCGCGTCCAGCAGGTCGCTGAACGCCCGGCGCAGCAACGCCATGGCCTCGGTCGCCGCCCGCGCCAGCCGTTCGCCCGCCTCGGTCAGGGCCACCTCGCGCGGCAGGCGGCGGAACAGCGGCTGTCCCAGCCGGCCCTCCAGCGCCTTGATCTGCCAGCTGACCGCAGCCTGTGTCATGCCCAGCTCCTCGGCCGCGCGGGTGAAGCTCTTGTGGCGCGCCGCCGCCTCAAACACCCGGATCGAGGCGAGGGGAACGCCGGCGAGCGGATCAGACATAAGCACCCCTTGTTCGTAACGCCGGTCTTCTGATTTGAACCAGACCGTCCCTGTCGTCAATGTGTGGCTGCATACAGACAGGAGGTCGAGATGGAAGAAGCCCACAAGACGCATAAGGACATCACGTGGGGCTGGGTCGCTGTCCTGGCCGACTGGAAGAACAGCCGCACGCGCCGCCGCCTGCGCCGGGCCCAATCCCGGCATGGCATGACGGCCGAGGTTTTCTGACGGTTCGGTAACTTGCCGGGCCTCCCAAGGCGGGCCTACGAATGGCTCGTCTTTGGGAGCCTGACCATGATCGACCGCCGCCGCCTGCTCGCCTTCACCGCCGCCGGGGCCGGCCTCGCCGCCACGGGCTGCAGCACCTTGCCGATGTTCGGCGCGCCCGGCGCCCCCGCCGCCTCGCCCGAGGCGGTCGCCAACGCCAAGACGTCGCTGAAGGCCTACATGGACCGGGTCTTCGAGGAGACGCTGGACCAGTCGCCCGAAACCGTCACCGCCTTCGGCCTGGACAGCGGTCCGCGCGCCGCCGCCAAGTCGCTGCTGAGCCTGCCGACGCTCGCCGAGGAAGAGAAGTTCCGCACCTTCACGCGCCGCACCCGCGCCGAGCTGGACAACCTCGACCGGGCCTCGATGGATACGCAGGACGGCATCTATTACGACACCATCGCCGCCAATCTGGACGCGGTGATCGCCACCTTCGCCATCCCCTACGGCCAGGGCGGCTGGCCCGCCATCTATCGTGTCAGCCAGCAGGGCGGCGCCTATCAGTCGACGCCCGACTTCCTCGACAACCAGCACACCATCGAAACCGCCGCCGACGCCGACGCCTATGTGTCGCGGGTCAACATGTTCGCCGACGTCCTGCTCAACGAGACCGAGCGGATGAAGGAGGATTTCGGCCGCGGCGTGATCCCGCCCGACTTCATCCTGGCCAAGACCCTGCAACAGCAGGCCGGCATTCTGGCCACCGCACCGGCGCAGTCGGGAATGACGGCCTCGGTCGTGCGCCGCACGGCGGAGAAGGGCCTGACCGGCGACTGGGGCGCCCGCGTCGAACGGCTGCTGACGGAGCGCGTCTACCCGGCGCTGCAGGCCCAGAACGATGCGCTCAAGGCGATCCAGCCCCGCGCCGGCCACGACGCCTCTGTGTCGCGCCTGCCCGACGGCGAGCAGTATTACGCCAACAGCCTGCATTACATCACCACGACCCGGCTGACGGCGGACGAGATCCACCGCGTCGGCCTGGACCAGATCGCCGACCTCAGCGCCCGCGCCGACGTGCTGCTGAAGGCCCAGGGCTACACCCAGGGCACCGTGGCCCAACGCATCCAGGCCCTGGGGTCCGACCCGCGCTACATCTATCCCAACACCGACGCAGGCAAGGCCGAGTTGATCGGCAAGCTGAACGACCAGATGGCGGCCATGCAGGCGCGTCTGCCCGACGCGTTCGGCCGCCTGCCCAAGGCCACCGTCGAGATCAAGCGCGTCCCGCCCGAGATCGAGGCCGGCGCCTCGCTAGGCTACTACAACTCGCCCAGCCTCGATGGCTCGCGGCCGGGCATCTACTGGATCAACCTGAAGGACACGGCGGACTGGCCGAGCTGGACCCTGCCGACCCTGACCTATCACGAGGCGACCCCGGGCCATCACCTGCAGATCGCGCTGCAGCAGGAGAGCGATGCGGCGCCGATGCTGATGAACCTGCTGTTCTTCTCCAGCTACGTCGAGGGCTGGGGCCTCTACGCCGAACAGCTGGCCGACGAGCTGGGCGCCTATGAAAACGATCCTCTGGGCCAGGTCGGCTATCTGCAGTCGCTGATGTTCCGCTCGGCCCGTCTGGTGGTCGACACCGGCATCCACTCCAAGCGCTGGAGTCGCGAACAGGGCATCCGCTACATGATGGACGCCTATGGCGATCAGGAAGGCGCGGCGACCAGCGAGGTTGAACGCTACTGCGGCTGGCCGGGTCAGGCCTGTGCCTACAAGGTCGGCCACAACGAATGGGTCCGGCTGCGCGAGAAGGCCAGGCGCGAACTGGGCTCCCGCTTCGACATCAAGGGTTTCCACGACACGGCCCTGGCCGGGGGCGGCGTGCCCCTGACGGTGCTGGAGCGGGTCATCGACGGCTGGGTGGCCAGCCGGAAGGGCTAGGCGACCGTCAGGCCGTCCTTTTCTCGCAAGGCGTTGTGAATGGCGGTGGCGGCCACGGCGGCCTCCGCCGTCGCCACCGCGATCTGGTTCAGGCTGCGCACCACGTCTCCGGCGGCATAGAAGCCGGGCACGCTCGTCGCCTGATGCAGATCGACCTGCAAGCGGCCGTCGTCGTCCGTGCGCGCGCCAAGCGCCTCGGCCAGCCCGGCGTTCGCGGTGGTGCCAAGCGCGGAATAGACCAGGTCGAAGCTGCGGAACGTTCCGCCCCAGCTGAGCGCCGTCACCCGGTCGCCCTCCAGCGTCACATTGTCGATCGGCGCCTCGACCAGATCGACGCCGAGCCGCGCCAGTTCGTCGCGCCGCGTCAGCGCCTCGGCCGCACCGATGTGGATCAGGGTCACCCGGTCGGAATAGGTGCGCAGGAACGCCGCCTCACGCACCCCCATGTCGCCGTCGCCGATGACCGCCACGGCCTTGTCCTGCGCCTCATAGCCGTCGCAGATCGGGCAAATGCGGACCAGCGCCCGTTCGATGGCGCGTTCGACCCCCGGCAGGTCCGGGTGGTGGTCCACCACCCCCGTCGCCAGCAGCACCGCCCGCACCCGCAGCGTCCGCCCGTTCAGCCGAGCACTGAACCCGTCACCGTCGCGCCCCAGTCCCTCGACCCGTCCCGCCTCAATGACCGCGCCATATTCCGTCGCCTGATCCCGCATGCGGCTCAGGATCGCATCGCCGGTGATGCCGGCGGGAAAGCCCGGCATGTTGTGACTGAGCGGAATCCAGCAGGCGCGCGGCGCGCCGGCATCGGCCACGATCACCCGCCGCAGGAACCGCGCCAGATAGGTCGCGGCGGTCAGCCCGGCCGGGCCGGCGCCGACGATCAGGACTTCAGCCTCGTGCTCCGGCGCCATCAATATCCTGCCCGTATGGTCTCGCTTCATGCTCAGCGAGCACCCGGCGCATCAGTTCCACATCGATCAACGGCGGCGGTTCGCAGAAGGTCAAAATCCAGTGCTCGATCAGTCTGTTCGTCTCGCCGTCCATGTCGCCCCCGCTAGCGTGAGCGATGAAAAGCCGCGCCGCACCGATCGGTTCACCTTGGCCGTGGGCGGCTTTTTCAGGGCATGGTGAACGGGTGAAGCGGGCCGGGCTTTGCGCCATGCCCCCCGGCTGCTATGCCGCGCGCCACAACTCCCCATCCAGGCAAAGAGGCGCTACCCGCATGGCCAAGATCAAGGTCGAGAACCCCATCGTCGACATCGACGGCGACGAGATGACCCGCATCATCTGGCAATGGATCAAGGACAAGCTGGTCTTCCCCTTCGTCGACGTCGAGCTCGACTACTACGACCTGGGCATGGAGCACCGCGACGCCACCGACGACCAGGTGACCATCGACGCCGCCCACGCCATCCAGAAGCATGGCGTCGGCGTGAAGTGCGCCACCATCACCCCGGACGAGGCCCGGGTGAAGGAGTTCGGCCTGAAGAAGATGTGGAAGTCGCCGAACGGCACCATCCGCAACATCCTGGGCGGCGTCGTCTTCCGCGAGCCGATCATCTGCTCGAACGTGCCGCGCCTGGTGCCCGGCTGGACCCAGCCCATCGTCGTCGGCCGCCACGCCTTCGGCGACCAGTACAAGGCCACCGACTTCCTGTTCCCCGGCAAGGGCGTCCTGACGATGAAGTTCGTCGGCGAAGACGGCGCGGTGATCGAGCATGAGGTCTATCAGGCGCCCGGCGCCGGCGTGGCCATGGGCATGTACAACCTGGACAGCTCGATCCGCGACTTCGCCCACGCGTCGTTCAGCTACGGCCTGAACCGCAACTATCCGGTCTATCTGTCGACCAAGAACACGATCCTGAAAGCCTACGACGGCCGCTTCAAGGACATCTTCCAGAAGGTGTTCGACGAGGAATTCGCCGCCGACTTCAAGGCCAAGGGCCTGACCTATGAGCACCGCCTGATCGACGACATGGTGGCCGCGGCCATCAAGTGGTCGGGCGGCTTCGTCTGGGCGTGCAAGAACTACGACGGCGACGTGCAGTCCGACGTGGTGGCGCAGGGCTTCGGTTCGCTGGGCCTGATGACCTCGGTCCTGATGACGCCGGACGGCAAGATCATGGAGACCGAGGCCGCCCACGGCACCGTGACCCGCCACTATCGCCAGCACCAGAAGGGCGAGGCCACCTCGACCAACTCGATCGCCTCGATCTTCGCCTGGACCGCCGGCTTCAAGCACCGCGCCAAGCTGGACGGCAACGTCGAACTGGCCCGTTTCGCCGAGACCATGGAGAAGGTCGTGGTCGAGACGGTCGAGGCGGGCTTCATGACCAAGGACCTGGCGCTTCTGGTCGGCGACCAGCAGGGCTGGCTGACCACCGAAGGCTTCCTCGACAAGGTGGCCGAGAACCTGCGCGCCGCCATGGCCTGAGCGCCACGGCGCTGAACAGAAGGCCCGCCGGACTCGCGTCCGGCGGGCCTTTCGTTTGAGGTGTCCTCCGGTTCGTGCATCATGCTGTCGAACGAGGGGATTTCGCCGTGTCCGAAGATCACGATCACCAGCCGGCCCCGCATCAACCGGTATGGGCGAAGAAGAAGCGCAAGGGCGGCGGCGCGGGCGGCCTGTTCGGCAACCTGATCCTGCTGGCGGTCATCGCCGCGGTGGTCAGCTTCTTCGCCGCGCCCGCCGTGGCCTTCTTCGGCATCCGCTCGGCGGCCGAGGCCAATGACGTGGCCGGCCTGTCGCGGCTGATCGATTTCGCCGCCGTGCGCCAGTCGCTGCGGCCCCAGATGTCGGGCAACCCGGCGGCCATGGCCCCGGCGCCGTCCTTCATCGAAGACCCAATCGGCGCGGTGCGCCGCCAGATCGAGGAACGCACCACCCCCGCCGGGCCGGACGTGGACACCTATCTGACCCCCGCCGCCATCGCCGCCCTGACCCGGGGCGAAGGCCGCTACGCCGCCCAGCCCGAGGCGGATGCCGCCACCGGCGCCCCGCTGCCGCGCCCGGTCTACTGGGGCATGAACCGCGCACGCATGTCGGTGGCCGACGAAGGCGGGTCGGAGACGATCTTCACCTTCGAGCGCAAGGGGCCGTTCGAGTGGAAGCTGGTCCACATCGGCCTGCCCGACGGCACGGCGCCGGTCGCCGCCCGCGAGAAACCCTGACGCCATAAAGGCGACTCACGGCAACGCTAGCGGTCAGCAGGCGTTTGAAGACCCGGAGGAACCGCCGATGAAACTCGTCCCCACCCTGATCGGCGTCGCCGTCGTCGGTTTCGCGGCCGCGTATTTCGGCTCGCCCGTGCTCGCCGCCCGCGACCTGACCGAGGCGGCCAGGGCCGGCGACGAGGCCGAACTGCGCCGGCTGGTCGACTTCCCTGCCTTCCGCTCCAGCCTGAAGGACGAGTTGCGCGACGAGATGGTCGCCCGGCTGCGTATGGACAACCGCCTGGGCGACACGGCCCTGTCGGGCCTGGGCATGATCCTGGCGCCGGGGCTGGTGAACGGGGCGGTGGACCTGCTGATCACGCCCGAGGTCATCGCCGAGGTGGTCAACTCGGGCGAGACGCCCGACCCGACGCGCCGTTTGCGCAACCGCGAGCCCGAGAAGGCCGACGCCCCCGCCAAGACTGACGAGGTCAAGCAGAGCTACGGTTTCCGCGACCTCAACACCTTCACCATCACCCTGTCGCAGGCGGAGGATCCCGACCAGAAGCTGGCCCTGCTGATGAAGCGCAGGGGCCTGTTCGGCTGGAAGCTGGCGGGCGTGGACATCAACCCGGATCGTGAACCGGGACAGGCCCCGGCCAGCTAGGCCAGAGCCGCCCGCACCGCCGCCAGACCGGCTTCCGCCTTCGATCCGTCCGGCGCGCCGCCCTGGGCGAAGTCCGGCTTGCCGCCCGCGCCCTGGCCGCCCATGGCGATGACCGCCGCGCGCGCCAGATCGGCGGCGTTGACGCGGCCGGTCAGGTCGCTGGTCACGGCCACGGTCACGGCGGCCTTGCCGTCGCTCAGGCCCACCAAGGCCACGACGCCCGTTCCGACCTGTTTCCTGAAGTCCTCGGCCACGCCGCGCAGGCCCTTGCCGTCGACGCCGTCCAGGACGCGCGCGATCAGCTTGACGCCGTTGATCTCCTCCGGCGCCGCGCTTGCGCCTGAGCCGCCGCCGAGGGCCAGCTGCTTCTTCAGGTCCGCGACCTGCTTCTCCAGCGCCTTGACGGAGGTGGTCAGGGCCTCGACCCGCGCGGGCACGTCGCCCGGCTGGATCTTGAAGCCCTGGGCCAGGCGGCGGGCGACGCCGGCCTGACCTTCGATGTACAGGCGCGCGGCCTCGCCGGTCAGGGCCTCGATGCGGCGCACGCCCGAGGCGATGCCGCCCTCGGACACGATCTTGAACAGGGCGATGTCGCCGGTGCGGGCCACATGGGTGCCGCCGCACAGCTCGACCGAATAGGGGCCGTCGCCGTCGAGGGCGCGGCCGAGCGTCAGCACGCGCACCTCGTCGCCGTATTTCTCGCCGAACAGGGCGACGGCGCCGGCCTCGATGGCCTCCTGCGGCGCCATCATCTTCGTCTCGGCGGGCAGGTTCTGGCGGATGACCGCGTTCACCTCGGCCTCCATCCGCGCCAGCTCGTCCTCGGTGACCGGGGCGTTGTGGCTGAAGTCGAAGCGCAGGCGCTCGGCGTCGACCATCTGGCCCTTCTGCGCCACGTGGGCGCCCAGAACGTTCGACAGGGCCTTGTGCAGCAGGTGCGCGGCCGAGTGGTTGGCGCGGGTCGTGCGGCGCGCGGTGTCGGACGCATTCAGCGTCGCCTCGTCGCCGACCTTGAGTGAGCCAGACGTGATCTCGACCTTGTGGGCATAGAGGTCGCCGGCCATGCGCTGGACGTCCAGCACGGTGGCGGAACCGCCCGGCCAGCGGATCTCGCCCTTGTCCCCGGCCTGGCCGCCGCCCTCGCCATAAAAGGGCGTGCGGTCGAACAGGATTTCCGCGAACTGGCCGGCCTCGGCGCGCTCGGCGGGTTTGGCCTCGACCATGACGGCCAGGACCTTGCCGGTGCCCTCGACGGCGTCATAGCCGGTGAACTCGGTCGGGCCGTGACTTTCGCGCAGCGCCAGCCAGTCGCCGGTCGAAGCCGTCTGGCCCGAACCCTTCCAGTGTTCGCGGCTGCGTTCGCGCTGGTGCGCCATCGCGTCCTCGAAGCCGGCGACATTGACGGAGAAGCCGCGGCGGCGCGCCTCGTCCTGAGTCAGGTCCAGCGGGAAGCCGTAGGTGTCGTAGAGGGTGAAGGCGGTCTGGCCGTCCAGCATGTCGCCGGTCTTGAAGCCTTCCGTCGCCTCTTCGAACAGGCCCATGCCCCGGCCGAGCGTGGTGCGGAAGCGGAGCTCTTCCTGCTTCAGGGTGTCCTCGACGAAGGCCTGGGCGCGCTTCAGCTCGGGGAAGGCCTCGCCCATCTCGTCGACCAGCGTCGGCACCAGCCGGTGCATCAGCGGGTCGGCGGCGCCCAGCAGGTGGGCGTGGCGCATGGCCCGGCGCATGATCCGGCGCAGGACGTAGCCGCGGCCCTCGTTCGAGGGTGTGACCCCGTCCGCGATCAGGAAGGATGATGAGCGCAGGTGGTCGGCGATGACCCGGTGGCTGGCCGCCATGTCGCCGTTCGGATCGGTCGATGTGGCGTCGGCGCTGGCCGCGATCAGGGTCTGGAACAGGTCGGTGTCGAACACCGAATTCTTGCCCTGCAGCACCGAGGCGATCCGCTCCAGCCCCATGCCGGTGTCGACAGACGGCTTCGGCAGGGAACGGACGATCTCGTCGTTCTCCTTCTCGAACTGCATGAAGACGTTGTTCCAGATCTCCACGAACCGGTCGCCGTCCTCGTCCGGCGAACCGGGAGGGCCGCCGGGGACGTGGTCGCCGTAGTCCCAGAAGATTTCGGTGCAGGGACCGCAGGGGCCGTTGTCGCCCATGGCCCAGAAATTGTCGGAGCCGGCGATGCGGATGATCTTGTCGTCGCCGAAACCGGTGACCTTCTTCCAGATCGCGGCCGCCTCATCGTCGTCGATATAGACGGTGACCAACAGACGCTTCGGGTCGAGGCCGAACTCCTTCGTCACCAGCGTCCAGGCCGCGTCGATGGCGTGTTCCTTGAAATAGTCGCCGAAGCTGAAATTCCCCAGCATCTCGAAGAAGGTCAGGTGGCGCGCGGTGTAGCCGACGTTGTCCAGGTCGTTGTGCTTGCCGCCCGCGCGGACGCATTTCTGGCTCGAGGTCGCGCGCGGATACGGCGGCGTGGCCGCGCCGGTGAAGTAGTCCTTGAACGGCACCATGCCGGCGTTGACGAACAGCAGGGTCGGGTCGTTCTGCGGCACCAGCGGCGCCGAGTGGACCTTTGCGTGACCGTCGGCCGCGAAATAATCGAGGAAGGTGCTGCGGATCTGCTTCAAGCTGGACATGGGTGTTCGTCTTCAGGCGGGGGCGGCAAAGGGAGGAAGCCGGTCATATAGGGGTTTCGCCGGCTTTGCATCAGGCGGACGGCCCGGCCGCACTCGCCATCCCCACCGCCAGACAGATCGCCGCATGAGCCAACATGCGCGAGCCCTTTTGAAGGCGGCGGTCTAGATTGGGCGCATGCGAGAACTCGAAGTTTGGTTCGACGGTGATTGCCCCCTGTGCCGACGCGAGATCGCCGTCATGCGACGGCTGGATCGGCGCGGCGCCATCCTCTTCACCGATGTCGCGAGCGGGCAGGGCAGTTGTCCCATCGACCGCGCTGATCTGCTGGCGCGGTTTCATGCGCGGGAGGCGGGGGTGATGCTGTCGGGCGCCGCAGCCTTCGCCGCCATGTGGCGGGCGATCCCGGTGTTGCGCCCCCTGGGTCTGGCGGCGCGCAATGCGACGGTGCTCCGGCTTCTGGAGAGGCTTTATGTCGCCTTTCTCCGCGTTCGGCCCGCTCTGGTCCGGCGCCTGCGCCGGTAGAAAAAAGGCCGCCCGATCCGTGAGGATCGAGCGGCCGCTCCGTCCGGCCCGGCCCGGCGGGGTCGGCGGCGGGTCGCTGGACCCGGCCGGAGAAGTCTGGTTCCTCCCCTGGCGAAGCGCGGGGGAGGGGGACCGCCCGCAGGGTGGTGGAGGGGGCCTGCCGCAAGAGCCGGTGCGGGGGTTGGCCCCCTCCACCGCTTCGCGTTCCCCCTCCCCCGACGGGGGAGGATTTGCTGTTTAGCCCTCGAGATCCTGGCCTTCGTCAGGCTCCGGCGCGCCAAGAAGCTCCTCGGCGATCTTGTTGGTCGAGGCGCGGACAGCCTTCTCGATCGAGTCGGCCATGTCCGGATTGGCCTTGAGGAAGGCGCGCACATTCTCGCGGCCCTGGCCGATGCGCTGGCTGTCGTAGGAGAACCAGCTGCCCGACTTCTCAATCACCCCGGCCTTGACGCCCAGGTCGATGATCTCGCCCAGCTTGGAGATGCCCTCGCCGTACATGATGTCGAAGATGACCTCGCGGAACGGCGGGGCGACCTTGTTCTTGACGACCTTGACCCGGGTGGTGTTGCCGACGACCTCGTCGCGGTCCTTGATCGCGCCGGTGCGGCGGATGTCGAGGCGGACCGAGGCGTAGAACTTCAGCGCATTGCCGCCCGTCGTCGTCTCCGGCGAGCCGTACATGACGCCGATCTTGTGCCGGATCTGGTTGATGAACAGCACGATGCACTGGGACTTGGAGATCGAGCCGGTCAGCTTGCGCAGCGCCTGGCTCATCAGGCGCGCCTGCAGACCCGGCAGGCTGTCGCCCATCTCGCCCTCGATCTCGGCGCGGGGCGTAAGCGCCGCGACGGAATCGACCACCACGATGTCCACGGCGCCCGAGCGCACCAGGGTGTCGACGATCTCCAGCGCCTGCTCGCCCGTGTCAGGTTGCGACACCAGCAGGTCATCCAGGTTGACGCCCAGTTTCTGGGCGTAGCCCGGGTCCAGCGCGTGTTCGGCGTCGACGAAGGCGGCGGTGCCGCCGGCCTTCTGAATCTCGGCCACGGTGTGCAGCGCCAGCGTCGTCTTGCCCGAGGATTCGGGGCCGAACACCTCGATCACCCGCCCGCGCGGCAGGCCGCCGATGCCCAGCGCCATGTCCAGGCCCAGCGAGCCGGTGGACACCGAGGGGATCACATCGGCGACCCCGCCCTTGCCCAGCTTCATCACCGAGCCCTTGCCGAAGGCGCGGTCGATCTGCGCGATCGCCGCCTCCAGAGCGCGCTGCTTGTCGCCGTCGTCCCTGCTGACCAATTTCAAATTCGCCTGAGATGCCACCTTGCCACTCTCCCTTGCCATGATTCCCATTGGTATCCGGGGGAGAGGCCCGCCTTAGGCCGTGAATGGCCGTGACCCGCTCCCTGTGAGCCGGACTATGTGCATGGTTTGTTCCGGTTCACAAGATGTTCTCCGTGAACAGGATTGGAACATCCTCTGGGTGCGACCGATATTGTCGTCAGTGGGCTTCGGGCGGCTCGGCGTATTGCGCGTAGCCTGAAAGGCCGGCGGCCGCGAGAAGCACGACCCCCGCCGCGATCATGAGCGGCCGCGCCATGCGGCTCTCCGGCGACAGCGGGCGGATGAAGATCAGGCCGACCAAGGCCAGCAGGGCCAGAACGCCGGGCAGATCCATGCCGATCCCCAGGAACACCGGGTGCGCCAGGCTCATCAGCCAGCCGACGCCAAGGGCCGCAGCGACGGCGGCGGGCGCCAGCGAGCGTGTTTGGGTCAGGCCGGGGTCGAACCACGCCCCCGCCGCCGCGACCGCCGCCGCCAGCAGGGCGGGCCACAGGAACAGGAAGGCCGTGGTCGGCGCCAACGCCTGGGCGCCCAGCCCCAGCCCCAGGATCAGCGCGATCAGGCCCAGCCAGCCGCCCCAGGTCGAGCGCGACGCCAGTCCCGGGAAGAACGACAGGGCCGTCGCCGCGACGCCGGCGCCGAGGATGATGACGTTCACCCCCTCGAACACCGCGACGGCCACGGTCGCCACGGCCATCAGCCCGGCCATGATCCAGCGGTCAAGGCGCCCGCGACCGGCCATCAGCATAAGCACCAGCGCCAACACCGTCAGGGCCGTCGCCCCCTCCATCCACGGCATCCGTTCAAGCAGGTCGTAATATGTGGTGGGCGCCTGCGGCCGCGACACGACCTGTCCGGCCAGCTGCCGCACCGCATGGGTCAGGACGAAGCCCGAGGTCAGGAACCAGACGCCGTCGACGGCGCCGCGCCCGATGTCCTGAAGCTCCAGCCCGGCGAAGCGCCGCGCGCGCCAGCCGGCGAAGCCCGCAAGGCCCAGCGCAAGGGCCAGCAACAGCCAGCCCACGACGGGCGAATGGCTCAGGATCATGACGCCGAACAGGTCGGCGTATACGGCGTCGGCGCCCGCCTGAGGCAGCACCCGCGCGTGGGTCAGGGCGTCAAGGCTCTCCAGCGCCTGGGAGCCGATATGCTGCACGCTGCCGGCGTCGAGCGCCTCAGGCGTCGAGGCGGCGGCGTGGTACTGGTCCGGGCGGCCGATGAAGGCGAAGTTCAGTCCTCCGACGCCGCGATCCTTGTTGACGGTGAAGTCGGTGCCGTTGGGCATCAACTCATAGACGAAGACGGCCAGCGCATTGGAGGTGACGCCGCCGGTCACATGCGGCGCGGCGCGGGCGAACAGGGCGATGGTCTCGGCGTTGCCCTTGCCGGTTTCGAACATCATGGCCCGTCCGCCGCCGCCGCGCGCCTCCAGGTTCACCACCGCCCCGACGCGCTCGCGCCAGGGGTGGTCGCTGAAGAAGACGCGGGCGCCGTCGAGGCCAAGCTCCTCTCCGTCGGTCATCAGTACGATCAGGTCGCGGTCGAGCGGGCCGCGGGCCTTCAGCGCCCGCACCGCCTCCAGCACTGCGGCCACGCCCGCGCCATCGTCGGCCGCGCCGGGCGACTTCGCGGTGGAATCATAGTGAGCCATGACCAGAACGGCGGGCAGGGCGGGGTCACGCCCCGGCTGGATGCCGACGATGTTGCGGGCGACGATCTCCGGCCCGGACGGCAGTTCCCAGCGCTCCAGCCGCTTGACCGACTCCGGCGCCAGCGGGCCGGTCTGGACCTCGGGTGACAGACCCAGCGCCGCCATGCGGCCGGTCAGCCAGGCCTCGACCCGGGCATGATCGGCCGAGCCCACGGCGTGGGGCCTCCGGGCGATCTCGCGCACGTCGACCATGGCGCGGGCGGCGGAGAAGGCCGTATCGGGGGCAGAGGCCGGAACCGGCGCCGGCGACTGGCAAGCCCAGACGGCGAGGGCGAACGCGGCGACCAGTGCGCCCAACAGCCAAGCGATACGCATCATCGAACCCCTCCGAATGAGAGGGGAGCCTAGGCGGGGTTTGCGGTGAAGGTAAGGGGGCTTAGGCGGCCCGGCGCAGCATCGACGGGGCCTTTACATACAGCCCCTTGCGGCCGCTGACGGGGCGGAAGGCCAGGCTGTCGCCCTCCAGCCGTTCGTCGCCGCCCAGGAACAGGCAGCCGTCGTCCACCAGCCGGCGTTCGAGGATGTCGATCACGGCCGCGCGCTTGCCCGCGTCCATGTCGCTGAGCACGTGGCGGCAGAAGATGACGTCGAACTTGGCCGGATCGGCCGGCTCATCCAGCAGGTTGGCGCGCTCGAAGCGGACGGCGCTGCGCAGGGCGGGGCCGGCGACCCACTGGTCCTCGACCTGGTCGAACCAGTTCAGCATGGCGCGGGCCGACAGGCCGCGCTGGATCTCGAAGCCGGTGTAGGTCCCGGCCCGGGCCTTATCCAGCGCGCGGGCGTTCAGGTCGGTGGCGATGATCTCGACATCCGCGCCGCATTCGCGCGCGCCGATGGCCAGGGACCAGGCCTCCTGCCCCGTCGAGCAGCCGGCGGACCAGATGCGGATCGGCTGACCGGCGCGCGCCTGGGACAGGGCGGGCAGCAGTTCGCGGGCGAAGACGTTGAAGGTCGCGGGCTCGCGGCGGAACCAGGTCTCGGGGTTCAGCAGGGCCTCGATCACGCCCCAGGCCTGTGACGCCACCGGCTTGGCCCACAGGGCTTGAAGCAGGTCCTCGACGTTGTCGAAGCCCTCGCGCCGCGCCACCGGCCCCAGCCGGTGATTGGCCAGCTGCATGCGGTCACGCGCCAGGCGGTAGCCGGCGCGCGAGGCCATCAGAGCTTGCAGGCGTTCGAAATCCTCGGGGGTCATGGGTGCGTCAGACCGCTCCCACTTCGGCGAATTTGGACTGCAGGATCTCGCCGTCGAACGGCTTCATCACATAGTCGTCGGCGCCGGCCGACAGGGCCTCGGCGATGCGGTCGGCGCGCGTCTCGATGGTGCAGAACAGCACCTTGGGCGCCGCGCCCCCGGGCAGGGAGCGCAGGCGGCGCAGGAAGGTCAGGCCGTCCATCACCGGCATGTTCCAGTCCAGAAGCACGACCTCGGGCATGGTGGCGGCGCAGAAGGCGAGCGCATCGGCGCCGTCCGCAGCCTCGTCCACCTCGAATCCGAGGGATTCGACGATGCGGCGCGCGACTTTCCGGATGATCCGGCTGTCGTCGACGATCAGACAGGTTCTTGGATTCAAAGCCGGACCTCGCTGACGCGGCCCCCGCTCGCGTTCGTCTCATGATCGCCGCGCGCCGGTTAACGAGGCGTTGGGAAAGCCCCTTAAGCGATACGGCTAACAGTCAAACAGGCATGCGGGCGGACAGCACCACACGCCCTTCTTCAGTCGTTACAGTCAGCGTTCCGCCGGCCTGCGCCACGGTGAGCCACAGCCAGTAGGGCTGGATCCATTGGCCGGGCAGGCCTTCGGTCAGACGGGCGCCGGACAGGCCGGTCACGGCCTCGGGCTTCAGCCGCGCCCGCGCGCCCTCAGCCACGCCCTCTATCAACAGGTTCGGGCCGTCACGCCGGGCGGTTACGACGGCCACGCCGCCCATGGGCAGGGCCCCGGCCGTCAGATAGGCCAGGTTCACCAGGGCGCGGGCCGCCGGCTTGCCGAAGCTCTCCTCGGCGACCTGCCAATCCACAGTCGCCCGGCCGCCCTCGATCATGCCGGCCACCAGGCCGCCGAGTTCGGACCCGGAGAACCGCTCGCTGGTGGTCGCGGCGCCGAAGGCCACGCGGGCGAAATGCACCAGAGCGACCAGTTTCTTGGCGCTCTGGTCGATCAGGCCCATGGCGTCGTCGCGCATGTCCTGGGCTGACGGGTCCTTGATCAGGTCCAGCCCGGAGACGATCGCTCCCGCCGGGCTGATGAAGTCATGGCACAGCTTGGCCGCGATATAGGTGGCCAGCTCCTGGCCATCCACGGGCAGGTCAACGGCAGGACGGTCGGATACGGCGCTGAGGGTCATGTCTCGCTTGCGGGCAGGCGGTTTTGGAAATCTGTGCGGAGGCTGACGTGATTTGCAGGTTCGGGAAACCGCGCGAATGGTCTATCTGCGCGGCCATGAACAAAACCCTGAAGGCGGCCCTGAAGTCGGGCGCCCTGACCGACGCCCTGGCCGACATCGCCGAAGACGCCGCCCGCGTGATCCTGCCCTACTGGCGGGCCGACGCCGCCGTGCAGATCAAGGCTGACGACAGCCCCGTGACCCTCGCGGACCAACAGGCCGAGGCCCTGATCCTGAGCCGCCTGGAGTCGCTCTATCCCGGCGTCCAGACCGTGGCGGAAGAGGCTGTGGCCGCCGACGGCGCGCCTGCGGACGCCGAGGACTGGTTCTGGCTGATCGATCCGCTGGACGGCACCAAGGGGTTCGTGCGCGGCGGCGAAGCCTTCACCGTCAACATCGCCCTGATCCATGGCGGCAAACCCGTGGCCGGCGTGGTCAGCGCCCCGGCGACCGGCGTGACCTGGGCCTCGGGCCAGCGGGACGGCCAGACCGTCGCCCTGCGGCGCCTGTTCGGCGAGGCGTGGCGTCCGATCAGCGTACGCCCCCGCCCCGACCAACCCTCGGCGCTGCTGAGCCACAGCGTCAAGGATGACGAGGCCGCGCGGCTGATGGCGCGCCACGGCTGCGCCCTGTGGCAGGGCATGGATTCGTCGTTGAAGTTCTGCCTGATCGCCGAGGGCCGCTTCGACGCCTATCCGCGCACCGGCCCGACCTCGGAATGGGACACGGCGGCGGGCCAGGCGGTGCTCGAGGCCGCGGGCGGCCGGGTGCTGGGCGAGGACGGCCAGCCGCTCGGCTACGGCAAGCCGAGGTTCCTGAACGGGCCGTTCGTGGCGCTGGGGGGGTAGGGCTCCGAAATCATTTCTTTCGTCATCCTCCGGCAAGCCGCGTCTTCGCGGCGCAGACCGGGGGACCCAGCGGCGCCGTAGCGTCAGCGAAGGTGATGGGTCAGCCGCCGTACTCCCGACAGGGTCGCGCTATCGCGCGCCGCTGGGTCCCCCGGTCTCGGCTTCGCCTCGCCGAAGGATGACGAAAGGAATGAGCAGCTACGCCGCCAACCGATCCGCTCTGGCCGCCAACACCCCGACCCCCAGTTCGCGCGCCGTCGCCGCAGCCTCAACCAGCATCATGCCGATGGCGGCGGGCTTGGAGCCGGTCAGCCGTTCACGCGCCAGCGCCACGTGCGCCAGGCCGATCTGGTCCGCGGCCCAGTCCAGCGGACCGTCGGACAGGGCCGGCTTGGCCAGGCGCTTGCGCAGGGCCGCGTCCAGGGTGTCGAGCCGCTGTACGTCGCCGTTGTCCTCGGCCAGGGCGGCCTCACGGGCGAAGCGGCATTCCCGGGCCAGGGCGCCGAGCACCAGCCCGCCGCCGGCGCTGAGCGCCTGGGCCTGGGACAGGACCGCCACCGGCGGTTGCTCGTCGATGCGCATCACCTGCACCGCGACCCAGTCCAGCGGGCTGTGGTCGGGGGTGAACTGGTCGGCGGCGGCGTCGAACATGGCCGCGCCCTGCTCCATCGCCGTCACGTCGTTGGCCAGCGCGCCGAGCGCCCGCAGGCCTGAACCGCACAGCGCCAGCGCCCGCGCTCGGGTCAGGGGGCGTTCCTCGGGCGCCGCGCCCTCGACCAGGGTCTTCAGGTCCCGCCCGGCCTGATCCAGCAGGCGCGCGTCGCGGCGGGTCACCCCGGCCTCCAGCCCCAGCATGGCGCGCTCCATTCGCAGTTCGTCGCGGGCGGGCGAGGGCGCATTGCCCAGATCATGCAGAGCCGCATCCATCAGGGCGGTGGCGTCCAGCAGGGCGCTCTCTTTGTCGGTGAGCCGGGCCTGACGCGCGCGCAGCCGAGCGTGGGCGCACGCCGCGGTGCGGGTGGGGGACGTGGCGCCGGCGATGGCGGCCTCGGCCTCGGCCAGATGCTCCAGCCCGCCGCACAGGTCGAAGCGCAGCAGGGCGATCTCGGCGCGCTCCACGGCGGCGTGGGCATGGTCAGAGGCGGTGCGGGCGGCCTTGGCGGCGTCGGCGCAGGCGTTGGACGCGCGCTCGAGGCTGGAGCCGACGCCCGTGCGCCGGGCGTGCTCGCGCCACAGGGCCGAGGCGCGCATCCAGGCGGCGAAGGGACGCGGGCAGGACACGCGGCCCGCGTCTGTCGACTGCCGCGCGGCCTCGCCTTTCAGCAGTTCCGCGCCGATCAACTCGACCCAGCCCAGATCGTCGCTCTCGCGCGCCTGGGCGAACAGTTTCCTCAAGTCCTTGCCGAACTCGAACATGTGACGCGCGCTCCAACCGTCCCGGTTCGGGACCGCGAACGCGATCCCGGGCCGTTACCAGCAAACGCAGCGCCGCAGACGCGGTTCGGCCGTCAGCCGAGGTTCGGTGTCTGTTGCAGGCAGGTTTCCAGCGCCGCACGCGCGGCCGCATCATCGCCCGCCAGTTCACGGACAGCGCTCATCCGGGCGCGAGTCTGGTCAGCATCGGCCTGAGCGGAGCGGCCGGCGCTCTCGGCCTTCTGCCCGGCGGTCAGGGACCAGTAGAGGGATGCGTCGAACAGCGCCTTGCCGCGCGCGCTTTCGGAGCCTTCCAGTTCGGACGCCGCCTGGGTCAGGCCGGCGCAGCGCACCGCCTCGTCATAGGACGGATCCTGAACGGCGACCGTGATGATGGCGGCGAGAAAGGCGAACATGGCTCAGCTCCGCAGGCTGCGCCCCCGCGTCGCCTGCGACGTCAGAAAACCATGACTGCGTGACGGAAGAAAGACGCAGACGTCAGGGCAGAACCGCCGCCATCGCCTCTTCCAGGATCTGGCTCAGGCTCAGGAACTCGGTGATCTCCTGACGCAGGTGCATCAGGGTCACGCCGCCGTCGGTGATGGCGTAGCGGTCGAGCATGACGAAGTCGTCGAAGACCAGCGCCTTGCCCATGGCGTAATCGATGTTGAACTGGTTGAGCGCCGGGCGTAGCGGCGTCACGTCGCTGGTCTTGATGGTCCATGTCGCCTGGATGCTGAGGCCCAGGCACCCTTGAGGTTGATCCGGCGCGTCGCACACAGCCTGGGTCAGGGTGAAGTGGAAGCCGTCGGGGGCGACCACATTCACCTGCTTGTCTGAAACCCGGGTGACGTCAGTGTAGCCCGCCTCGGCCAGCATGGCGTCGAGATCGGCCGGGGTCAGGGCGCTGTAGACCACCGTCGTCGTCTTGCGCGACTGCGTCTGGGCCGCGACGGGCAGGGCGAATGCGGCGGCGAGGGCCGCAACAGCGATGACGAACAGACGCATGGAACCCCCGGTTTCAGTGGCTTGAAGCCTAGGCCGCCGAGGGGGCCAGCGCCAATGACGGAAACCGATTCAGAAGCGATAGGATCGCCGCTGTGGCCGGAGGGTCAGCCCCGCTCCTTCGTCCTGGTGAAGGCGATAGCCGGGAAGCGTTCGCCGACATAGCCGGTCTCCCAGCTCGACTTGGCCAGGAAGACGGGGTCGTCGTCGATGTCGCGGGCCATCTGGCCGCGGTATTTGCCCATGAAGTCCTCGACGTCGGCCTTGGCTCCGCCGATCCAGCGGGCCTCGGCGTAGGGTGACGGCTCGAAGATGACGTCGAGACCGTATTCCTCGCCCAGCCGGTCGGCCATGACCTCGAACTGCAGCTGGCCGACGGCGCCGACGATGAAGTCGCTGCCCAGTTCCGGGCGGAACAGCTGGGTCACGCCCTCCTCGGCCAGGCCGTCCAGCGCCTTGCGTAGATGTTTGGCTTTCAGCGGATCCTTGACCCGCACCCGCTGCAGGATTTCGGGCGCGAAGTTGGGCAGGCCGGCGAAGCGGATCATGCCGCTCTCCGACAGGCTGTCGCCGACGCGCAGCACGCCGTGGTTCGGAATGCCGATGACGTCGCCGGCATAGGCGTCTTCGGCCAGCTCGCGGTCGCTGGCAAAGAACATGATGGGCGCGTTCACCGACAGCTGCTTGCCGGTGTTCTGGACCTTCAGCTTCATGCCGCGCTTGAAGCTGCCACTGGCCATGCGGAACATGGCGATCCGGTCGCGGTGGTTGGGATCCATGTTGGCCTGGACCTTGAACACGAAGCCGGTGACCTCGGCGTTTCCCGGATCGACCGTCAGCTCGACAGGAGCGGGGGCGTTGCGGGTCTCGGGCGAGGCTTCCTTGCGCGCCTTCATGGTTTTGGGCGCGGGAGCCCATTCGCCGATGGCGGCAAGCAGTTCGTCGATGCCGAAGTGGCGGAGCGCCGATCCCCACAGCACCGGCGTCATGTGGCCCTCAAGGAAGGACTGGCGATCGAACGACGGATAGCCCGCCTCGACCAGTTCCTGCGCCTCCATCAGGGCCTCGTGCTCACCCGCCTCGAAATATCGGGCGGCGTCGGCCAGCGGCAGCGCCTCGGGGTGGGGCACGTCTTCTTTCGACCCGGCGGGCTTCTTCGCGAAGGGCTGGAAGCGGCCCGTGCCCATCTCGACCATGCCGCGCAGACGATTGCCGCTCTCGGCCGGCCACCAGATCGGGGCGGGGTCCAGTTGAAGGCGGCTGGCGATCTCGTCCAGCAGCGCCATCGGATCCCGGGCCTCGCGGTCCAGCTTGTTGATGAAGGTGATGATCGGGATGTCGCGCAGGCGGCAGACCTCGAACAGCTTCAGCGTCTGCGGCTCGATGCCCTTGGCGGCGTCCAGCACCATGATGGCGCAGTCGGCGGCGGTCAGGGTGCGGTAGGTGTCTTCGGAAAAGTCCTCGTGCCCCGGGGTGTCCAGCAGGTTGAACATCTTGGCCACGCCGTCCGACGTGGTGTGCTCGAACGTCATGACCGAAGCGGAGACGGAGATGCCGCGCTCCTTCTCGATCTTCATCCAGTCGGATTGGGTGCGCCGGTTCTCGCCGCGCGCGCGCACCGCCCCGGCCGCGCGTATAGCGCCGCCGGCCAGCAGGATGTGCTCGGTCAGGGTCGTCTTGCCCGCATCCGGGTGCGCGATGATGGCGAAGGTCCTGCGGCGCAGGGCCTCCTGTTCAAGGGTGAGCTTCGACATGGGTGTTCCTTGGGCGGCGGGACGTAGCGCGCCAGCCCGGGAATGTCACCCGGCGTCGTCGGCCGGCGTCTCGGTGTCGGTTGGAGCGTCGCCGTTTGCAGGGGCCAGGCCGGCCTGCTCCCGGGCTCGCGCCAGCATTTCGCGCGCCGCAGTCCGCCCGCTGGTGGCGTGGGGACTGTTTGCGACAGGCGCCAGGATCATCGCCGCCTCCCCGGGTCTGGAGCGCGCCAGCAGGATGGCGGCATAGGTCAACCTGGCGTCGAACGACTGGGGCGCCAACGCCACGGCCACCTCGATGGTCGCCATGTCGTTTTCGCTCGGATAGCCTGGCGCTCCGCGGCGGCTGCGGTCCAGCGCCAGATAGATGCGGAAGTCGAGCGGATCGGCCTCAAGGGCCCGCGCAAGATAGCCTCGCGCCCGGCGGGTGAGGGCCGCGGAATCCTGACCCTCCACGCTCGCCTGATCCATCAGCATGACGGCCGCCAGATGCAGGGCCACAGGGTCGTCTTCACCGTCGCCCTCTATGAGGGGCTCGAGGGTCGCCAGGGCTGCCGCCCGGTCTCCGCCCAGATTCTGGCCTCGCGCGGCGACCAGCGCCGCCATGCGGTCGCCGGGCCAACGGGCGGACAGTCTGCGCGCCATCTCGATGGCCGTCGCGCGGTCTTCGATCGCCTCGTTGCGGTCCTTCTCGTCCTCGATTTCGGAGACATCCCAGCCCTCGAGCCGATCCAGCCTCAGATCGAGCCACATCAGGTCGCGTGAGCTGGGGGGCAGGGTGGTGATTGTGATCTCGCCCGCATTCAGTTCGAGAGACGGCGTCAGCACGGGAATGGCGCCCGCAAGGTAGCGCCTCACGTCATCCTGAAGCTGAGCGGCCGTCCGCCCCGTGGCGTCCTGCATGGCCTGAACACTGTCGGCGCCCTGAGCGACTGCGGCCAGATAGCGCCCCAGAGCCCGCAAGCGCTCGGGATCGCTGTACATGTAATGGGTCAGAGCCCAGGACATGGCGTAGTAGTCGGATCCCCGGTATCGCCCGCTGGCTGAAACGCGCCAGCGCAGGACATCCTCAAGCGGGGCCCATGAGTTGGCCGACAGGGTCAGGGAGTTCATCCGTCCCGGACTGAACAGGCCGACCCGGACGCGATTCTCCCGAAGTTCGACCGTGCTGTAGTATTCGGCGAAACCCTCGACGAACCAGGCGGGGTAAGCCGCCGATGCCATCTGGTACATGAAGTGGTGCGCGTATTCATGGAACAGCACATGGTCGCCCATGTCGCTGTCGGTGTTCACCACCGCGTGGATGCGGCTGCTGTTCGGCGAATAATAGCCGCCGACGCTGGACGATATGCGGGGGCTGACCTGGCGCATGTCGCCCAGCCCCTCGGCCAGGAAGATTTCCAGCTTCGGAATTTCATGGTCGATAGGCACCGGATAATAGGCGCGCAACAGGGCGTCGAACCGCTCGACCTTGCGCGCGTAGGTCCGCAGCGCGGACTCCGAGGTGTCGCCATAAACGATGAAATGTGCGGTTTCAGCGCGCCGCCACTGGGCGTTCGCCGGAAGTGCGGCCAAGCCCGTCAGAACCATGCCGAACAGCATCGACAGAATGATATTGCGCACGATGACCCCCGGTTGCCGGGACAGTCTAGCGGCAATCCACCGATGCGTGAAACCTTCTCCGGCGGATCAGCCCCTGGCCTGATTGAAAGCCCATATCACGCCGAACGGGTCTTTCGACTGACCCCAGCGGTCGCCCCAGAACATGTCCTGCACCGGCATCAGCACCTCGCATCCGGCCTCGGTGGCGCGGGCCTGCCAGGTGTCGGCGTCGTCGACATGCAGTTGCAGCGAGAAGCCCTCGTGGCCCTTGAACGCATGGCCGTGCTCCGGAAACGGGTCCGACAGCATCAGCGACGTGCCGTTGACATAGACATGGACGTGCATGGTCCGGCCCTGATCGTCCGGCGGATAGGCGAACACCGTCTCGGCGCCGAACGCCTTTTCGTAGAAGCGGGCCGCTTCGGTCGCGTTCGGCATGGTCAGGTAGGGGCACAGGCCGCCCTTGGCGGCGGGCAGTTTCTGGTCGGTCATGGTCATCTCCCATCCTTGATGGCCTGAGGACGAACAGCGGCGGCGGATTCCGACAGGCTGTCGATCTGGTCGCGGATGTGGGCTGCCTCGCCCGGCGTGTTGGCCAGCGCCACGGCCTGGCCGAAGGCGATGCGGGCTTCCTTCGGGCGGCCGAGCTGCTTCAGCAACGCGCCCTTCAGGCCGAAGAAGTAGAAATAGCCGTCCAGGGCCTCGGCGAGCGGCTCCATCATCTCCAGCGCCTCTTCCGGCCCGCGCGCCTTCATCACGGCGACAGCGCGGTTCAGGCTGATGACCGGCGACGGCTGCATGGCCTCCAGCGCGCCATACAGCCGCTCGATCCCGGCCCAGTCCGTGGCCTCGGCGGTGCTCGCCCGGGCATGCAGGGCGGCGATGGCGGCCTGGATCTGATACGGGCCGGGCGTAGCGTGGCGCAGGGCCTTGTCGATCAGGGCCAGCCCCTCGGCGATCAGCTTGGGGTCCCAGCGAGCACGGTCCTGATCGTCCAGCAGGATCAGCCCGCCGTCGGCGTTGAACCGCGCGGCCGTCCGCGAATGCTGCAACAGCATCAGGGCGTTCAGGCCCATGATCTCCGGCTCGGCGGAAAACAGACGCAGCAGCAGCCGCCCCAGGCGGATCGCCTCGTCGGCAAGGCCGGCGCGGGCGCCCTGACCGTCCGGCGCGGTGTAGCCTTCGTTGAAGACCAGATAGATCATGGCCGCGACCGGCCCCAGCCGCTCGGCCCGCTCGATCGGACCCGGCGCCTCGAACGGGAGGCCGGCAGCCGCGACGCGAGCCTTTGCGCGGGTGATGCGCTGCTCCATCGCCTTGTCGCCGATCAGGAAGGCCCGCGCGATCTGGGGCACGCTCAGGCCGGACACGATGCGCAGGGCCAGGGCGATCTGCTGCGTCGCCGGCAGGTCCGGATGGCAGCAGGTGAACAGGAGGCGCAGCACGTCGTCGCGGTAGTCGGCGTTGTCCAGCCGCTCGGCCATCGGCGTCTCGACATCGTCGAGGTCGGACAGCGCGTCCTCGTCCGGCAGTTCGGTCTGCTTGCCCCGGCGGCGCACGCCGTCGACGCCGACGTTCCTGCCGACGAAGATCAACCAGGCGGCGGGATCGCGCGGCGGCCCCTTGTCGGGCCAGGTCTGCAAAGCCTTCAGGCAGGCGTCCTGAAACGCCTCTTCGGCCAGATCGAGGTCCCGGAAATAACGCAGCAGGGCGCCCACCGCACGGGGGCGGGCGGCGACCAGGGCGGCGTCGATCCAGGCGAGATCGGTCACTGGCTTTGCTGTACTTTCAGCGAGCCCCAGTCATGGAAGGCGCGTAGCGGCCGCAGTTCGAAGGCGCCGGGCGATCCGCTGGCGGCGGCCAGATCACGGGCGATGTCCAAAGCCCCGTCCAGATCGTCGGCGTCGACGATGTAGAAGCCCAGCAACTGTTCCTTGGTCTCGGCGAACGGGCCGTCCAGGATCACCGGCTTGTCGCCCTTGCGGATGGTGGTCGCGGCGGTGGTCGGCAGCAGGCGCGCCACCGGGCCGATGCGCCCCTGGGCGGCCAGCTTTTCCTGCACGGCGCCGAGGCGGACCATGACGGCCTCGTCCTCGGCCTGTGTCCAGGCGCCGACGACGTCCTCACGGTCATAACAAAGCACGGCGTAAAGCACGGGCGTCTCTCCCTTTCCGACACGACGCCCCACCATGGCGGGGGCCGACAGTGGGAGAAAGAAAAAGAGTGTCTTCTTTTCTTTCGTCATCCTCCGGCGCGAAGCGACCGGGGGATCCCGCGGCACGCGAGAGCGTGACCCTGTCGAGGACGCAACTGCGGGAGGATCACCTTCGCTTTGCTTCGGCGCCGCTGGGTCCCCCGGTCTCCGCTGCGCTTCGCCGGAGGATGACGAAAGGAAGGGATGTCGGGACAACGTGCTCTCCTTCGTCCTAGGTTCATCAACGGGAGGATCATCATGCAGACCAACGACACGCCAAAAGCCATGCGCTGGGCCGGCTGGGCCCTGACCGGGCTGTTCTCGTTGTTCATCCTGGGGGCGTCGGTGGTC
This sequence comes from Pseudomonadota bacterium, assembly GCA_040385285.1. Taxonomy (GTDB): domain Bacteria; phylum Pseudomonadota; class Alphaproteobacteria; order Caulobacterales; family Caulobacteraceae; genus Brevundimonas. The sequence continues at coordinate 42,892 of JAZKHQ010000004.1, read as the reverse complement.
CCGAAGCTCAGCGGCATGGCGGTGGCCGAGGAGACGATGGTCCAGTTGGGCTGGCCGTCGGGCTATGTCCTGATGATCGGGCTGATCGAGCTGGGCTGCCTGATCCTGTACCTGGTCCCGAGCACCAGCCTCCTGGGCGCGGTGCTGTTCATGGGCCTGTTCGGCGGGGCCATGGCGACGCAGATCCGGGCGGAGAGCCCGCTCTACAGCCACATCCTGTTCAGCCTCTACCTCGGCGTCGCCATGTGGGGCGGCCTGTGGCTGCGCTCGCCGTGGCTAAGGCGGGTGTTCCCGATCCGGCGCTAGGCGGCCATGCGGTTCCAGACCGCGCGGTCGGCGGTGACGGCGTCGAGGCGGCCCTGACGGTCGTGGCTCTGAAGCTGGCGCATCACGCGCGGCGGCAGGGCGCAGAACAGGGGCTCGACCAGGGCCGGGTCGCAATCGCATTCCGGCGCGGCGAACAGCGCGGCGTTCACCTCCGGCGAACGGTCATGGATCAGCCAGGCCAGGCGGCGCGCCCGGGTCGGGTCGTTCTGATGCAGCAGCGGATCCTCGGCGAAGAGCTCGCAGCCCAGCTCCATGACATAGTCAAAGCCCAGGCTTTCGAAGCGCCGGGCGTCGCCGGGCGAGACCGGGCAGGTCTCGTCGAGGTCGAACACCACGTCATTGAGCAGAAACAGCATCGAGAGCACCCACCATCACGTCGGGCTCATATCGGCCCGTTGATGTGACCCTACGCGCCGCCGCTTTCGGTTCCGTTCGCGAACGCGGTTAAGCCTTTCGCACCGGCGGCCGGGGCGTTAACCGTCTGGTGTCAGGTCTCGGCCGCCACCTTCTCGGTGATGAAGTGCCGCCCCTCGCGGTCCTCGATCTCGACGATCCAGAGGTCGGGATCGTAGCCGCGCTGACGCTCCATCCAGGCATCGAGCTCGCTCTCGCTGTCGCTTGTGACCGGCTGAATCCACAGGCGGTCCCCGTCGGGACCGAAGGCCTCGCTATAGAGTCGGGCGCGGCGGGTGGAGGTGTCGTAGGCTTTCACAATCACGCTGCCGGCGCGCGTGTCGCCGCGCTTCACCACCACGGCGTTGGCTCCGGAAAGCTCGGCGCGGCGGATCAGGGCCGCGACCCAGACGTCGGTCGAGAGAAGCAATTCGGTAACCCTGCTCGGAAACCGGACCGGAACGCCTGACGGCTAAGGTCCGTCTCATGACGATAGGCCTGAACTCGCGAACCGCCAAAGCCGCAGTCGCCGCCCTTATGCTGGCGGCCGCACCTGTGCAGGCGTGGGCGGACGTCGCCCAGACCTATTACGAGCGCAGCTTCGTGCTGGCGGCCAATCAACGCTGTGGCCTGTTCACGGCCCCGGTCCGGTCGGCCCTGACCGCGGCCCAGCGCCAGGCGCGGGGCGCGGCCCTGCGCGGCGGGGTGGCCGCGACGACACTGAATGACGCCGAAATGCGCGCGCGCGCCCGGGCCCGGACGGTCGCCTGCGACAACCCCGATCTCAGGGTGGTGAAGAGCCGCGTCGAAAACGCCTTCGCCGGCTGGGTGCGCATGCCGCGCATGACCTTCCCGGGGATGCGAGCCAGCTGGGAGGCGAACCGCGTGGTCTATCGCAGCCCCAACTGGCGGCTGATGCAGGCCTCGATGACCGGCGCGTCTCCCGTGACCTTCGGCTATGCGGCCAGTCTGCAGGGCGAGAGCCTGTCAGCGGTGGTGTCCTTCTATGGCCGCCCGCGCCCCTATGCGGTGCGGATCGTCATGCGTGATCCGGGCAAGTCTCCCCGTGCGTGGCTGGGCGGGGCCGGGCAGCTGCCGCCTGAACAGCTGCAACAGGTGATCTGGTCGTCGGGCGTGAGCGCCGCGGACGCCGGTCTGCTGAGCGCCGGCAAGACCGAGGGTCAGGCCTGGCGCTTCCCGGCCTCGGCCGCGGCGGCGCTCGACCGGCTGGACCCGCGCGAACCCTTCGCCATCGAGTTCGTGTTCCGCGACGAGAGCGTGGCCCGGGCGGTCTTCGAGGTCGGCGACTTCTCCGCCGGGCAGGCGTTCCTGGAGCTGGGCGCGCTTTAGACCCCGCAGTGAACCAGTCGTCAGGTGCGCGGCTTCGATCCGGACACGCCGGTGGCGCAGCCAAAGACATAGCGTTTGAACTTCACCGTCAGGCCTTGTTCCCGCAGCATGTCTGCGAACCGGGTGGCGTCGCCGAAGTTCGAGCAGTAGGCGCCGATCATCGAGAAGTCCTGGGCGCCTCGCAGCAGGGTGCGCTCTACCATCGGCAGGACGACCTTCAGATGAAACAGGTAGAGGGGGCGGAGCCACCACCCCTTCGGGTCCGAGGCCTCGATCAGCGAAAACGAACCGCCGGGCTTGAGCGTGCGGGCGATGAGCGCCGCGAGTTGTCGATGCTGGGCCGGATTAAAAGTCTTCAGACCGAACGTGGACACGACGAAGTCGCAGCTTTCATCGGGCAGGCGGCTGAGGAGGACATCGTCCTCAATGAACTCGATCCTGTGCGCCCGGTGTCGATGCAAACGCTCAAGCGCCATGCGGTGCATGCCGGATGAGATGTCGACGGCGATGACGCGGCTGATGGACGGATGCGCGCGAAGCAGGTGGGGCCAGACCTCGCCAGTCCCTGCCATGAGGTCATAGCCTTCGGACGTCTGGCCCTGTTCGAGCGGCAAAGCCTGAACGCACTGTCGACGCCAGCGCTCAGTGAAACCGAAGGAGAACAGCCAGCTGAACCGGATGTAACGCTCCGAGCAGCGGTCGAAGACCCCTTTGACATAGGCGGGGTCGTAAAGGTCGTCGCCCTGTGTGTGGTTAGATTCTTGGCCCATCAGGGAAACGTCGCAGACTCGGCGCGAGATGGCCAATCGTAAGGACGGTTATCCTTCGGCCCGCAACGGGATGATCTCGGCCCCGCCCTCGGGCGGGGCAGGGCGGCTGACGGCGATGACGGGCAGGCGGACGGTGACGGCGGAGCCTTCGCCCAGCGTGCTGTCCATCGACATGCGGCCGTTGTGCAGTTCGGCGAGGGCCCGGACCAGCGACAGGCCGAGGCCGGTGCCCTGGGCGCGTTGTTCGACCCCGCCGGCCTGTTCGAACGGGCGGCCGAGGCGCTTGAGGTCTTCCGGGGCGATGCCGACGCCGGTGTCTGAAACCACGACCTCCAGATAGGGGCCGATGGTCTCGAGCGTGACGGTGACCGAGCCGCCTGACGGGGTGAACTTCACCGCGTTCGACAACAGGTTAAGGGTGATCTGCTTCAGCGCCCGGCGGTCGGCGGCCACGTCAACGGCGTCTGCGGGCAGCACCCCGTGCAGCTCAACGCCCTTGTCCTCGGCGGTGACGCGGACCAGCGCCATGGCGGCCGAGACGACCTCGCGCGCATCGAAGCGCTCGATCGACAACTGGTAGCGGTCGGCCTCGATCTTGGACACGTCGAGCACGTCGTTGATGAGCTCCAGCAGATGCCCGCCGGCCTCGTGGATGGAGTCCGCATATTCGCCATAGCGGTCGGGCAGGGGGCCGAACAGGCGCTGGCGCATGATGTCGGCGAAGCCGATGACGGCATTCAGGGGCGTGCGCAGCTCGTGGCTCATGTTGGCCAGGAAACGGCTCTTGCCCATGCTCTGGGCCTCGGCCTCTGCGCGCTGGGTCTCCATGCCGACCTCGCGGGCGTATTGGGCGGTGCCGTCGAAGGCCTGGGCGATCAGGCGCGGGCCGTGCGGGTCCTCGACGCGGCGCACGATCAGGATGACGCGGCGGTCCAGCGCCACACGCGGGGCGAAACGGGTCTGGGCGTCTGCGCCGGCCAGCGCCCGCTCGATGGCCGACAGGATCGCGGGACGGTCCGGCGCGTGAACGGCGGCGATCAGTCCGGCCTCGAACAGCGGATCGACCGGCAGCGAAGGCGGCGGCGTGCCGTAGGCGGCCAGCACCCGGCCCGACGGCTCGAGCATCAGGGTCAGCCCCGGTTGAGCGGCGAGGATGGCTTCGACGCGGTGAACCGACGCCTCGGCGCTGTCGACCCGGGCCGCATTGCCGCGCCAGGCGCCGCGCAGGGCCAGGGCCGTGGCGCCGGCGGCGAGGATGATGGAGGCGCCGGCCAGCAAGGGGGGCGGGTCTATGGAGACGCTCAGCCACGCCGTGACGACGCCGCCCAGCGCCGCCACGGTGGAGCCCATGGCCCCGGCGACTGCCAGTCTCGGTGCGCCGAACGCCAGGCCCGCGGCGAAAGGCAGGGCCAGGAGGCCCGGCAGGGCGCCCGCCAGTCCGCCGGACAGGGCGCCCGAGACCAGAGCGGCGAGGCCCCATAGCAACATCACCACGATCCGGGCGTTCGGCCCGTCGCGCCACAGAAGCGTCAGTCCCGCCAGCCCCGGGACGGCCATGCCCAGCGCCGCGAAGAACACCGGGCCATCCACGCCCCCGAGCCAGCGGGCGGCGAGCGCCAGCAGGGCGGCGGCCACGGCCCAGCCGGCATGCCACGCGGTGAGCGCGGGCAGGTCCGGGGCTTGCATCCTGGCGTCGTTGGAAGGCGAAGAAGACAAAGGGTTTCCGGTCGGTGATATCCGTTCGCCGGCGGGGAGGCCGACCTTCCCAGCCTAGCCTTCCACGCGAGTCGTCCAAAGCCCGCGCACCTGTAAGGCGACCGTCCTCCCTTGCACGAACGGCGCTCGACTGGGGATCAAGCCGCCGGTTGTCGTTAACGCCGGAGCGGCCTATCTGCGCTCCATGACGCCGCCTGCCCAGACTATTGAACAAACGCTGGCCGAACTGGTCGAGGAATTCGACCTGCTGGGCGACTGGGAGGGGCGCATCGAATACGTCATCGACCTGGGCAAAGGGCTGGCCCCTCTGGCCGACGCCGATCGCACCGAAGCCAACAAGGTTCCGGGCTGCGCGGCCCAGGTGTGGCTGGCCGTGCGGCGCGACGGCGGCCGGCTGTGGTTCGCGGCGGACTCGGACAGCGCCATCTCCAAGGGCAACATCGCCCTGCTGCTGAAGCTCTATTCCGGGCGGACTCCGGGAGAGGTCCAGGCCTTCGACGCGAAGGCGGCGCTGGACCGGCTGGGCCTGCCCTCGGCCCTGACGCGGCAAAGGGCCAACGGGCTGAACAGCATGGTCGGGCGGATCAGGGAGGCGGCGGCGGGCTGACGTTTTCGGGCTGCCGCTCGGGTTCCGCACGATCCGGACTCCGAAAAACACCGTCCGGATAGTCCGGATAGTCCGGATAGTCCGGATGACCGTCACCCGATCCGGTAGTGGCGGGCCAGCAGGTCCAGTCCCGCGATCAGCAGGCGTTTGCCCTCCCGCTGTCTGAGGCCGAGGCCGCGTTCCGCCAGTTGCAGCGACGTGCCGTGGATGCAGATCTGCTCAACCATCGCCCGGCGGACACCGCAGGCGGCCAGCGCGGCCTCGACCCGGCGGGCGGCGCTGAGGGCGCGGTCGGAGGGTTCCACCCGCGCGGCCGACCCGCCGCCGGCGCGGGGCAGGGCGTCCCAGCGCATGGTCGTCGACGGACCCCTCAGCGCCGTTTCAGCCTCGGCCCGCAGACGCTCTCCCGCCGCAAACTGGGCCGGGGTCAGGAAGGGGCGGCCGTCCGCATCCCTGCGCCGGGCCAGCCAGGCCAGCGGGCTTTCTCCCAGGTTGGCGGGGCGGGGCGACAGGCGGCCGTCAGGCTGCATCACGAGCCGTTCGCCGCAAATGTAGCCGGGGCGGCCCGGCTCGGGCGCTGCGCCGGCCGACAAGGCGCGGCGCAGGACCCAGCCGCCGCCGGGATGCGCCACCAGGCCCGGGGCGGCGACCAACTCGCGGAACGCCGCCTCGTCGAGCGTCAGATGCACCCGCGCCCGGCGGTCGGGGGCCAGACGCAGCACGTAGCCGGGGCCCGCCGTCTCCAGCCAGGCGCCGGGACGGGCCAGCAGGGCGCGGGCGCGGCGGGTGACGTGATTAGGTCGGCTCATGCGTTCAGCCGGTGTTCGCCGCCGTCCATGATGGCGCGCAGGCAGCCTTCCAGCGTCTCCAGCATGGCGTCCAGCGCGGGCTGGTCGCGCTGGTCTTCGGCCCAGCGGCAGGCGGCTGAGGCCGTGGTGCGGTTCAGGCCGAAGGCGTGCCCCACCCGCTCCACGGTCCAGCCATAGCTGACATGGGCCAGATACATGGCCAGCCGTCTCGCCCGGCGCGCCGCCATGCCCAGCCGCTCGTTGCGGGCCACCTCGCGGATCGACACCCCCGTGGACGCCGCCACCAGATGCAGGGCCAGCCCGGCCCGGGTGCAATCGGCATCGGTCACCGGCGCCTTGTACGCTTCCATCGCTTCTCTCCTGAACCATCACCGCCGTCCGTCATCATGAGGGCCGCGGACGTTGAGATAGGAATTATATCCTATGCATCACGCCAAATGCGGTCGCAGGCCGGCGGCGCGGGCCGCAAGGACGAGTCAGGGGCAGGGGATTGTGAGCGCTCGCGAAAAAAGGGCGATCGCTTGACTCGGGACTCTCGACGCCGATTCGCAAATCAGCCTACGATTCGCCTCAATGGGGTGGCGTTAACCTCTCTTAAGGTTTTCACCGGTTAACGTCGAAACAAGGTTACCCGGTCATGGATGACCGGATTTACAGCCAAGCTTTGCCTGGAGGGGCTTTTAATGCGCGTTCTGCTTATCGAAGACGATCACGCGACCGCGCAGAGCATCGAACTGATGCTGAAGTCGGAAGGCTTCAACGTCTACACGACGGACCTCGGCGAGGAAGGCATCGATCTCGGCAAGATCTATGACTACGACTTGATCCTGCTCGACCTGAACCTGCCGGACATGAACGGTCTTGAGGTTCTGCGCCAGCTGCGCGTCGGCAAGGTCAATACGCCGGTGATGATCCTGTCCGGCTCCTCCGAGATCGAGACCAAGGTCAAGACCTTCGGCGGCGGCGCCGACGACTACATGACCAAGCCCTTCCACAAGGACGAGCTGATCGCGCGCACCCACGCCGTGGTCCGCCGCTCCAAGGGCCACGCCCAGGCGATCATCACCACCGGCGAGATCGCGGTGAACCTGGACGGCAAGACGGTCGAGGTGCACGGCCACCGCGTCCACCTGACCGGCAAGGAATACCAGATGCTGGAGCTGCTTTCGCTCCGCAAGGGCACGACCCTGACCAAGGAAATGTTCCTGAACCACCTGTACGGCGGCATGGACGAGCCCGAACTGAAGATCATCGACGTCTTCATCTGCAAGCTGCGCAAGAAGCTGGCGACGGCTGCGGGCGGCAAGCACTACATCGAGACCGTCTGGGGCCGCGGCTATGTGCTGCGCGACCCGTCGGAAGGCGCCGCGGCCAACCCGCAGAGCGCCGCCGCCTGATCACGGCGACAAGGCTGAAATGACGAAAGGCCCGGTGGCGACACCGGGCCTTTTGCTTTGTCCTTCTCTCCCGAAGCCGGGACGAAGGCGGCCTACTGCATGTAGGTCATCGGTTCGGTCATCGTCGCGCCGTCGGCGGTGACGGTGAACTTCAGGCCCAGGAAGGTCGGCATGCCCATCAGGGGACGGCCCTTGTTGGAGAAGGCGAAGCCCTCGGCCGGCATGCCCGAGGGACTCATGTCAAAACGGCCGTTGCCGTTGGCGTCGTGCATGACCATCAGGGCGTAGTCGCCCGGCGCGACATCGTGGAAGGTCAGGGTGATGGTTCCCGCGGCGTCGCCCGAAGCGGTGGCGGTGTAGTCGGCGCCGCGCATGAAGGTGCCTTCGGTGTTCAGGACGGCGGAGACCTCACCGCCACGGGCTTCCACGCCCGTGAGGGTGACGGTGACGTCGGCGGCCAAAGCTGGGGCGGCGAAGGCGGACAGGGCGAGGCAGGTGAGGGCGGCGAGGCGGATCATCGGGTGGCTCCATCGGTTATGATGAAGTACTTTATATTTTAAAGTCCAAAGATGTCAAGGAGCGGGATTTGGTGGGGGTCAGCTCCGGAACGCCCCTGCGACGGCGCTGAACATCGGGGTCGCCGCGCCGGCGGCGTCGAACAGCAGCGGACTATCGCCGGACCCCGCGCGAGCGTCGCGGGTCAGCCAGCTGTCCGAGTCGCGCAGGCCCCAGACGGTGAAGGCGAAGCGCTGGCGTTCGGGCAGGGCCATGAAGGCCTCGGCCAGCTCGGCGACCCGGGCGGTCTGCTGATCGCGTTTCTGACGGGCCGAGCGGGGATCGAAGCCGCCGTCGCGGCGTTGGGAGGCGTCGAGCTCAGAGACATGGATCGGCAGGCCGAACTGCGCCGCCTCACGCATGAAGGTCGTGATCTGTCCCGGCGGGATCTCGATGTCCAGGTGCGACTGGGTGCCGATGCCGCCGACGGGGACGCCGGCTTTCAGCAGCCGCTCGACCAGCCTCAGGAAGGTCGCGCCCTTGGCCGGATTGTTCTCGAGATTGTAGTCGTTGAGGAACAGGACGGCGTCCGGGTCTGCCGCCCGCGCCTGTTCGAAGGCGCGGATGATGTAGCCGTCCTGACCCAGCACCCGGCTCCAGTGGCAGTCGCGCAGACCGTTTCCGTCCTCGGCCACCGCTTCGTTGACCACGTCCCAGCTGACGACCTTGCCGCGATAGCGCCCGGCGACGGCTGAGATGTAGCGGTCGTATTCGGCGGCGAAGCGGGCGCGGTCCAGTCCGGCGAAGGCCTCGGCGCCTTGCGAATACCAGACCAGGGCATGGCCGTGCAGGCGCATCCCCCGCTGGGCGGTAAAGGAGGCGATGCGGTCCGGGCGGGTGAAGTCATACGAGCGGTCCTCGCCGAGGATCGCCTCCATCTTCATCTCCCACTCGGGGGTGATCTGGTTGAAGTGGCGCGTCGCCAGGTCGACCCAGGCCGGATCGTCGAAATGCCCGGTCATGGCGCAGACGCCGACTGGGCAGGGGGCGATGGATTTCAGCGGTTGCGCCGCCGTCGGCATGGCCCCGGCCGGCGCGGCGCCCTGGCACGCCGCGAGGGCGAAGGGCGCGGCGAGGATAAGGCGGCGACTTGGACCCTTCTCTTCTTGGGGGAGAAGGTGGCCGGCGGAGCCGGTCGGATGAGGGGTATGTGTCATCAGGCTCGCTCTCAACCGGCGGAGCTTGGGGCTGGCTGACCCCTCATCCGTCTCGCTGCGCGATCCACCTTCTCCCCCAAGGGGAGAAGGAAGGTTTAAGCGCTCCTGCGCCTCAAACCCAGCTCATCAAACGCCGCCGTCTCGCGCTTGCCGGCGGCGATGACGGCGTTCAGGCGCGTGGTTTCGGCGACATGCTCGAACTTCTTCAGTTCCTCGAAGGCGCCGGTCAGGGCGTCGCGGGCGCCCATCTCCTCGGTCTCGATCTCGATGATGTCGGTCTCGGCCACGGCCTTGCGCATCTTCCAGCCGGCCAGATAGGCCTGCAGCAGCATGGCGGCGTCGCCGTCGGCGCGGGCGCGCTCGTTCTCGACCTCGGCCTCGGCTTCCAGCACGGCCAGGCGCATCTCGGCGGAGGCGCGGCGCGCCGTGATCTCGGCCAGGCGCTTCTGCAGCGTCTCGACCTCGTAGTTGGAAATGCGGATCAGCGATTGCGCCCAGGCGGTCATCGAACAACTCCGGTCACTGGATCATGCCCTGGTTCAGGATTGCTTCCAGGCGGGTAAAGGAATCGGAAAGACGCGTGTGATCGTCCTTGTCCTGGCCGAGGAAAGCCTCGAGCGCGGGGTTCAGGGCGATAGCGCGGTCGACGACCGGATCGGCGCCGGATCGGTAGGCCCCGATGCGGATCAGTTCTTCCATGTTGGCGTAGGCCGACAGGCACTGGCGGGCGCGCTTGTTCAGCTCGCGCTCGGGCGGCGTCTGGCAGGCGGGCAGGGTGCGGCTGACGGACTTCAGCACGTCGATGGCGGGGAAGCGGCCGCGCTCGGCGATCTTTCTGTCCATGACGATGTGGCCGTCGAGGATGCCTCGCACGGCGTCTGCGATGGGCTCGTCGTGGTCGCCGCCATCCACCAGCACGGTGAACAGGGCGGTGATCGGTCCGGCGGTCGTGCCGTCAGGCCGCACCGGGCCGGGGCCCGCGCGCTCCAGCAGCTTGGGCAGTTCGGTGAAGACCGTGGGGGTGTAGCCCTTGGTGGTCGGGGGCTCGCCCGCGGCCAGCCCGATCTCGCGCTGCGCCATGGCGAAGCGGGTGACGGAGTCCATCAGGCACAGGACCTCCAGATCCTGATCGCGCAGGAACTCGGCGATGGCCATGGTCATGTAGGCGGCCTGACGGCGCTTCAGAGCGGGCTCGTCCGAGGTGGCGACCACGACGATGGCGCGGCGCAGGCCCTCTTCGCCCAGGGTCTCCTCGATGAACTCGCGGACCTCGCGGCCCCGTTCGCCGATCAGGCCGACGACGACGGCGTCGCAGGTGGCCTGACGCGCCAGCATCGACAGCAGCACCGACTTGCCGACGCCGGAGCCGGCGAAGATGCCCAGCCGCTGGCCCCGGCAGGTGGTGGTGAAGACGTCCATGGCGCGCACGCCGAGGTCCAGCCGCTCGCCCACCCGACCGCGCGAATGGGCCGGCGGGGGTGGCGCGCGCAGGGGATAAAGCGCCGGGCCGGTGGGCAGCGGACCCTTGCCGTCAATGGGCGTTCCGAAGGCGTCGATGATGCGGCCGAGCCAGGCGGTGGTGGGGCGCACGCCCGCCGCTTGGTCGATGATCTTGATATCGGCGCCGGGGGCCACGCCCTCGACCGGGCCGAAGGGCATCAGCAGGGCCTTGGCGTCGCGGAAGCCCACGACCTCGGCCGGCAGGGGCGACAGGTGGCGGCGCTGGATCTCGGCCCGCGCGCCGACCGCGAGACGGCTGAGGCCGCCCCTGGACTCGATCAGCAGGCCGCTGACGCCCGCGACCTTGCCGGTCACGACCAGGGGGTCGATGGCTTCGATCGCCGAGACGAGATTACGCAAGAACGGCCCCTGAGACTGCCGTTAACGAATGCGCCATCGTGGTTAACGGCGGGTGAAAACTAAAGGCGCGAGGTGACGGCGGCGATGAGGGCCAACTGGTTTCGGGAACCGGTTTTTTCGAACAGGCGACGGATGTGGGTGCGGATCGTCCCCACCCCGACGCCTTGGCGATGGGCGATTTCGCTCGCTGAAAGGCCTGTGGTCAGCAGCCCGGCCACCGCCGCCTCGGCCCGCGTCAATCCGAAGACCATGCCCGCGATGTGGGCGGCCCGCTGCTCGACCTGACGCGGCGGTCGCGCGAGAACGACGACGCCGGCTTCGAAATCGAAGCCGTGACGGGACGGCAGAGGCATTATTTCAAGGGGATAAACCAGTCCATCCGAATTCCTGGTCAGCGCGGTCCCGGGCGGGGCGTCAGCGACACTTCTGACTCGGCGGGCGGCATCGATCGCACGGGAGAGACTGTTGTCCGACGAGTCTCGCCCTGACAGCATGCCGGCTTTCAGACGCAGGTCGCCTGCCCGCAGGAGGGCGTCGGCGCCCGCCGACCAAGCCCGCAATCGACCGGCGCGATCCAGCACCAAGGCGGCCTGATCCGTCTGCTCGAACCCCGCAGCGGTCAGCTCAATGGCGCGACCCTCGGCAGCCATGTGCAAGCGCACGGCTGCCGCGACGTGGGGTGCGGCCGCTTCCATCAGTCGCTTGTGATCGGCGGGCATGGCGCCGGCCCGGGCCGTGCGCAGCATGGTCAGGCCCAACGTCACCTCGGGGGAACGCTGGATAATGGCGAGTTGAGCAAAGGGGATGTCCAACTTGCGAATAGTGTCGCCATAGTCGGGGTTGCGGCGGCAATCACCGTCCGTGTCGAAATCGGCTTCGTCCAGCAACGCCAATGTCGGCGCGCGCATGCCGACGCGCACGCGTGAGCTGACCAAGGGGTCGTGACCACGGGCGGCGGTGAACCCGACCATCTCTTCGGCGCTGATCTCGGTGATGATCTGGAACGGCGCCTTGCCCAGCCCGATCAGCTCGCCCGACTTCGAGCCCGTGGCGGCGGCGAGGGTTCCCAGCGCGGCGTCCCAGCCCAGATGGCCCACGCTGGCCGCCTGAAGCGCCTCCGTGACTTCGGCCAACCGTTGACTGATGCTTACACCACTCACCCGTTCACCATAAATCGACGCCCCCGCCGCGCCTCTACAATATTGCAGACGACGAATCCGCTGAAGCGGATCACGCACAGCGTTACGCGAAAAGGCGTAGATTCCAACGGGGTAAGAAAATGAAGATGACCATATTCGCGGGCGCGCTGGTCGCGGCCGTGTCGCTGGCCGGGGCGGCCTCGGCTCAGAACTACTTCCAGGCCAATGTGGGTATGACCCTCAACGCCTCGACAGACTTCAGCGCGTCGATCATCGACGGCGTCGATACGTTCGAAGGCTCGCAAGAGTTCGACATCGACAACAGCTTCCTGGTGTCGGGCGCCTTTGGCCGCGACAACGGGGCCTGGCGCTTTGAAGGCGAGCTTCTGTACACCAAGGGCGACGTCGAGGATGCGACCCTCACGGACGGCGCCGTCACCGAGGACCTCGGCGAGGTCTCGGTCAGCCAGTTGGCCCTGATGGTCAACGTCCTTTACGACTTCGGCTCAAGCGACCGCTTCCAGCCGTATGTGGGCGCCGGCATCGGCTATGGCGCCACGCGCTTTGAGGCGCCTGACCTGGATGAAGACGACGCCTCCACCGGCGTGACCTGGCAGGTGAAGGCGGGCGTGACCTTCGGCAACTGGGACATCGGCTATCGCTATCTCAAGGGCGCCGACTTCGACGCCGACTACAGCGAGCCCGGCTATTCGCAAGAGCTGGACGCCGAGACGACCACGCACGCCCTGACCATCGGCCTGCGCTTCTGACAACCGGCGGGCGGCGGCGGGCTCCGCACCCGCCGCCGCCTTGCGTCAGCCGAAGAACAGCGTCCACATCAGCCGGCCGGGCAGGAACGTCAGCAGCCCCGCGACGATCAGGCCGCCGACGAACATGCCGGTCATGCCGCGCCGGTGGGCCAGAACACGATGCTTGCGCGCCGCATAGACCGCCATGGGCAGGGCGATGATGGTCCAGCCGCTGAGCAGGTGGATGAAGGAAAAGCCGCCCGAGTTGATCTGGCGAATGAACAGGGAGCTGACAGCGGTGACCGCCATGGCGATCACCCAGGTCCAGCCGATGACCCGGTGCGCGGTCGTGCCCTTGACCCCGATCAGCTGGACCGTGCCGAGCAACAGCGCGGTCAGGGCGGCGGCGATATGCAGCTGGATCTGGATCGGCTGGCGCGCCAGCAGGGCGAAGTCCGGCAGGTGCGGCTGGAACGTGATCTGGTCCCGGTGCGGCCAGTACAGGTACAGCCAGATGGCCAGGATGCCGCCGACGACGAGCAGGCCGGTGATGAGGGGGCGGTAGCGGGGCGAGGCGGGGGTGTTCATGGAGGGTCCGGCGACGGGTTGAAGATGACGCCACCGTGTCGAGTCCACGTCGCCGCGCCAGCGCCGCTTCGCCAACGACCGCCCCGCCTTCGTCAACGAACGTGTCAGGCGGCCCGCAGCAGGGCGTAGCCGGCGGGCGAGCGGCGGACCTGGCCGTCACGCTCCAGCGCCGACAGCAGGCGGGCAACTTCGGGCGCGACCTTTCGGCCGGCGAAGCGCGAGGCGACGGCGTCGGCCGTTTGGGGCCGGTCGCTTTCGGCAAGGGCGCCGCGGATCATCATCAGCCTCGACCGGTCCTCGGCAGGCCATTTTATGCGGTCGCCTGGCACGTCGGCCGCGTCGATCAACTGACCGGTCTCTGGCCCGGCGATGCGGCGAGGGGCGAAGCGGCGAATCTGATACGCCGGGCGCAGCCACTGAATGTCGCCCGCCGCCTCCTCGGCCGCGCGCGCGGCGTTCAGGGCGACCAGATGCGCCAGCACCACCATGTCGTCGGCGTCGGCGGGCAGGCCATAGGCCTGGAGCGTCAGCCGGTCGATCGCGGCATGCAGGTCGACCAGGGCCAGGATGCTGCCGCGCTGGAAATCTGACGCCTCCTCGGCGCTCATGCGATGCTCGCCCTCGCCGTCGGGCGTACGGCCCGCCCGGTGCGCCTCCAGCGCATTGTAGAGCCGGGTCAGGGTCAGGTCCGGATGCTCGGCCAGCCGCGCCTTGCGGAAGGCGTCCAGCGCCTCGCCCGCCCGCGCCAGTTCGGCGTGTGAGGCGGCGTCCAGGACCGGGAAGGGGAAGGGATCGAAACAGCGGGACTTCACGTAGACCGCCTCGCGGTCATAGACGCCCAGCATCCCCGAGTTGCGCAGATACCAGCGGAAATGCAGGTCCGACGACAGCACCGCCAGATGCGCCGCGTCGTCCGAGGCGATGACCAGCAGCTTGTTGTCCGGCAGGACCGCGCCGTCCAGGAACTGGAACGTGCGGTGCTTGGCGGTCTCGACCGTGGCGATGTAGCGGGGCAGGCCGTTCAGGGCGTCCCGGAACGTCGGCACATTCTCGCCGAACAGCCACCAGTTCAGCCGCCGGTATTCGCGGTTGTTCCACTCCCGGCCCAGCCTGCAGCCATCCTTGTCCGTGCGGGGCAGGCCGTTTTCGTCGTTATCGTAGCGCACGGTCCAGGAGACATGCTGATAGACCTCAGGGAAGCGCCGCAGAAGCTCATCGGCGGTGAGGCCGAACAGGTCGATGACCATCTTGCCACGCGGGCGGCCCGTGATGTCGCGTCCGTTGACGTAGGGGCGGACATGGCCCTCCAGTCCGGGACGGTCGGCGCGGCCGAGGCCCAGATGTGCGGCCTCTGACGGGCTGACGATGAAGCCCGCGCCGTGAAGCACGACGCCGCGTGAACTGATCCCGTCGTTGGCTTTCAGCGCCGTCGCCCGCGTCACGTCCACCCCGACGGTCAGATCCGGGTTGATGACCCCTTCGCTCAGGGTCAGGTCGAAGCGGGGACTGTCGCTGTCGAGGCCGGACTCGGTGCCGGGGACGATCTCGAACAAGCAGCCCTCGCTCTTGCCGCGTTCGGCGACCGTCATGGCGATGCGCACGGCGGCCGCGTCGCGCGTGGCCTTTGTCCAGGGGTGGTCGTCCACAGCGAAGATCAGGGACAGCGGCGTCCTGTTCGGATTGGTTTCGCTCATCCAGCGCGCCAGCGTCCGGCGCTGGAACACCTGGGTGATCGAGTTGGTGGTGACGAAGCCGAAGCGGCGCAGCGGCGAGCCCTTGCGGGTCAGCAGGTCCGCCGCGCGGTTCCACCAGTACATGACCAGGTCGGAGCCGGGATCCATGTCCGGGTTCAGCGACCACAGGGCCTCGGCGTAGGCGCTGTCCAGTTCGGCGCGCAGGTCCTTGCCACCGATGAAGGGCGGGTTGCCGACGATGAACTCGGCCTCGGGCCAGGGCGTCCGGCGCGGGTTGGGATAGGCGACGCCGCCGCCGCCGACGGTGTCGCCGTCGTGAGTCATCAGGGCGTCGACGCAGGCCTCTGACGTCCGGCGGCGCGAGGCGGGCGGATTGATGTTGCCGTAGTCGTGCAGCACCGGGCCGTCGATCAGATAGTCCTCGCCGTGCAGGCGCGCCTGGGTCTGGTGATAGCCGATCCACAGCACCAGCTCGGCGATCCTTGCGGCGCGCGGATTGAGCTCCAGCCCCAAGAAGGTGCGCGGGTCGGCGCCGCGGGCGGTCAGGCCCTGGAATCCCTGGTGCGCCTCCTGGTCCAGCTCCAGCACCGCGGCCTCGACCTCGCTCTCCAGTCCCTTCAGCAGCTCGAGACTGACGTACAGGAAGTTCCCGGTCCCGCATGCCGGATCCAGCACCCGCGTACGGGCCAGCCGTCCGTGGAACTCCACCAGGGCCTGCCGCGCGCCCGCTGCGTCGCCCGAGTCCTTGCGCGCCAGGGCCGTCGCCCGCGCCACCGCCCAGTCCTCGCGCAGGGGCTCGATGACCGTCGCCTGCACCAGCCGTTCGACATAGGGCCGGGGCGTGTAATGGGCGCCCAGCTGCGACCGTTCGGACGGCGACAGGGCCTGTTCCAGCAGGGTTCCGAAGATGGCGGGCTCGACCGACTTCCACTCGCGCCCGGCGGCCAGCAGAAGGGTTCCGATTTCCTCGCGCGTCAGGTCGAAGGCCTCGGCGTCATGATAGAAGCTGCCGTTGAAGCGGCGCACCTGTTCGCCGGCGGCGCCGAGTCCCGGTGCGAAACCGCCGACGTCCATCTTGCGGAACAGGTCCTCCGCCTGCAGGCGGAAACTGCCCGGCGCGTCCTGGCACCGGGTCAGCAGTTGAGTGAAGCTGTTGGCGGGCAGCAGCCGTGCATCCTCCGCGAACATGGCGAACAGGATGCGGCCGAGGAAGGACGCCACCCTTTCCGGGGCATGGCCGCGCTCCTCCAGCGCCTTCGACACCTGGGCAAGGTAGCCGGCCACCTCGCGCGTAATGCGGGCCCGCTCTTTCGCGGGATCGAGCGCGTGCGGCCGGGTCCAGATCTTGTGCAGGAAGTCGCGGGTCCCGGGCTCGACCAGCGCCTCCAGAGGCAGGACGCGGCGGCGTTCGTCGGGGAAGGCGTGATAGGCGCGGCCGTCGAGGGTGAAGTCGCTGTAGAATTCGAAGCTGCGGCCCACGTCGCAGGTGATGAGGAACGGGGGCCGGTCGTGGTCGGGCGGCAGGCGGTTGGCGTAGTCCCGGGCCTGACGGAAGGCGGCCCCCATGTCGGCGTCCCAGCGGGCGCGGCGGCCGCGCCGGGCTTGAGGCGCATGGCCGAACATGTCCGGCTGGACGATCGCCTCGTTCTTCGGGTTCTGCTGGTTGACGGCCCAACGGCTCTGCTTGGCCTCAAGGATGAAGGCGTCGCGTTTGTAGAGGTCGATGCGCAGGGGCTGGCCGAAGTCGCCGTCGACCGGGAATTCGAAGCGATAGCCTGACTGGCTGTCCGCCGGCTCGGGCGTCGGCAGATCAAGGGTCCGGGTCAGCTCCGTCAGAAACAGAACGTAGTTGGCGCGTTCCGCCCCGCCCTCACGGCCGCTCCAGCGATCGACAAATGCCTCAGGCGTCATACCTGAGATTGAGTTTAGAAAATATATATCGTCAAGGTTGCAGTCACGCCTGTGAACCGTCCTTGCGGTTGATGCGCACCGGTTGCGGCCCTAGATCGGATCAACCGCCTGAACTGTTGATCGCTGGAGCCCGCCATGTCCGACGCCCCCTACGACGCGAGCCGCCACACCAAGACCGGCCGCGGCAAGGTCTATGACTCGATCCTGGACACCATCGGCGACACGCCGCTGGTCGGGCTGCCGCGGCTTTCGGCCGAGTATCAGCCGAAAGGGCGGGTGCTGGCCAAACTGGAGTTCTTCAACCCGATGTCTTCGGTCAAGGACCGCATCGGCGTGGCCATGATCGACGCGCTGGAGCAGGCCGGGAAGATCGGGCCGGACACGGTGCTGATCGAACCGACATCGGGCAATACGGGCATCGCCCTGGCCTTTGTCGCCGCCGCCAAGGGGCTGAAGCTGATCCTGGTCATGCCCGAGAGCATGTCGATGGAGCGGCGCAAGATGCTGGCCCTGCTGGGCGCAGAGCTGGTCCTGACGCCGGCCGAAAAGGGCATGAAGGGCGCCATCGCCATGGCTCTGGAGCTGAAGGAACGGACGCCCGGCGCGGTCATCCCGGCCCAGTTCGACAACCCGGCCAACCCCGAGATCCACCGCAAGACCACGGCCGAGGAAATCTGGAACGATACGGCGGGCGCGGTCGACATCGTCATCTCTGGCGTCGGCACCGGCGGCACCATTACCGGCGTCGGCCAGGTGCTGAAGGCCAGGAAACCCTCGGTCCGCATGATCGCCGTCGAACCCGAAGCATCCCCCGTGTTGTCCGGCGGGGAACCGGGACCTCACAAGATCCAGGGCATCGGCGCGGGCTTCGTGCCCTCCATCGTCGACCGCTCGATCATCGACGGGGTCGAGAAGGTCTCGAACGACGACGCCTTCGAGATGGCGCGAAAGGTGGCGCGGGTCGAGGGCATCCCCGTCGGCATTTCGTCCGGCGCCGCCCTGGTCGCCGCCTTCCGTCAGGCATCGCTGCCCGAGAACGCCGGCAAGACCATCGTGGCCATCATTCCCAGCTTCGCCGAACGCTATCTGTCGACGGCGCTGTTCGAGGGACTGTAGGCGTTCCCACGCTCCCGGATCGGTGTTACGCAAGCAAGCGTGGCCATAAGGGGGTTGGGCGATGTTCTTCGGGGTTTCGACGCTTCAGACGTTTCACGTCCTGATCAGCTTCGCCGCCATCGGCGCCGGGCTATGGGTGCTGTTTGGCATGTTCGCCTCGCGGCGCATGAACAACGCCACTTTCGTGTTCCTCGCCACGACACTGGTCACGACGGTGACGGGTTTCCTCTTGCCGCTGAAGGGGTTCACGCCTGCGGTTGGCACGGGGATCGTCTCGCTGCTGGTGATGGCGGTCGCCTTCTGGGCCCGCTACGGCGCCGGGATGCAGGGACGCTGGCGCGGCGCCTATGTGGTGAGCGCGGTGATCTCGCTCTACCTCAATGTGTTCGTGCTGGTGGCCCAGTTGTTCCTGAAGGTCCCGGCGCTGAAGGCCCTGGCCCCCAACGGGTCGGAGCCGCCGTTCCTGATCGCGCAGGGCCTGACCCTGGCGCTGTTCGTCTGGGCGGGCGCCGCGGCGCTGAAGCGGTTCCGGCCCTGAGGGCGCCGGCGCCGCCGAAGAGCGTCACGGGCGGTTAACCGCATCGGGCCTAGGTTGGAGGCGATATGACCCAGCCTGCGGCCATCCCCGCCGACGGCGCGCCCCAGCCGGGGTCGCGTGCGCGCCATGCGCTGCTGAAGCGGCTGGCCGATGTCGTCTCGCTGCCCGCCAGCCGCATCAATGCCTTCGAGCGCGCGGTGACCGGCGATCTGCTGGTGGAGATGCTGCGGCTGGCGGCGCCGCAGGAGCGTCTGCGGGTCGCCACGCGGCTGGCGCCCCTGGCGGAACTGCCCAACAGCCTGGCGCGGATGCTGCTGCGTGACGCGCCGGATGTGGCCGGTCAGCTGATCGAGCATTGCGCCAGTCTGACCGACGCCGATCTGGTGGGCTGCGCCTGCGACACGGGGCCGGAGCATCGGCTGCTGATCGCGGCGCGGCGCGGGCTGGCCGAAGTCGTGTGCGAGGTTCTGGCCACCCACGAGGAGCCGGCCGTCATCGAGGTGCTGCTGCGCAACACCACGGCGCGCCTGTCGCAGGCGACGGTGGAGATCGTGGTCGGCATGACGCGCAGCCAGCCGGGCCTGATCCCGCTCCTGCTGCGGCGGCCGGAGCTGAGGCCCTCGGGCGCCTATGTGATGTTCTGGTGGTCAGGGCCGGACGAGCGGCGGCTGATCCTGCAACGGTTCGCCGTGTCGCGCGAGTTGATGCAGGAAGTGTCGGAAGACGTCTTCCGCATGATCGCCGAGGAGGGCTGGAACGACCCGGTCGCGCGCAAGGCGCTGCAATTCATCGAGCGCCGCCAGCGGAACCGCGCGGCCATCGCCAAGAGCCCGCATGGGTCGCTCGAGGCCGCCATCGCGGTGGCGGCGCAAGGCGGGCTGACGCGCGAACTGGCCAGCGAGATCGGATACATGTCGGGGGTCAAGCCGCTGACCGGGGCCAAGATCCTGGGCGACCTCGGCGGCGAGCCCTTGGCCATCCTGTGCAAGGCGACGGGGCTGGGACGCGCTGATCTGGCCGGCCTCTGGCGCTCGATGCGGCGGCCGGAAACGACGGCGGACGGGGCCGTGCATCCCGACTGGGAGCGGGTGCAGACCACCTATGAGATGCTGGCGGTGGACCGGGCGCAGACGGTGCTGCGCTACTGGAACTGGTCGCTGTCCTCGGCCATGACCCCACAGCTGCTGAAGGCCATCCGCGAGGGCGACGAGGCGAGCCTGGACGAATATTCGGCCCCGGAACGCGCGGCCATGATGGCGCTGGCGGAAGACTTCGGCCGCTAGACTGCTGCACTGACGACACGTCTGTTCTTCTGCATAGGCGCGCGGAACTGCCGAACAGCCGCCTGCGATTGCTTTTGTTTTCGATCAGCAATATGCACCGGCGAGAGCTTCGGCGATTCCCGCGCCGGTAAATCTGCAAAGAAAAGAACAGGGCGGCCCCCATGGAAGACAAATCTGAACTGCTTGAGATGACCGCGGACATCGTCTCGGCCTATGTCAGCAACAACACTCTGCCCGCCGACGGCGTGCCCGGCCTGATCGCCAGCATCCACGCCGCCCTGTCGACGGTGTCGACCGGCGTCGTCGAGGCGGTCGCCGAGGTCAAGGACCCCGCCGTGCCGGTGCGCAAGTCGATCACGCCCGACTTCCTGATCTGCCTGGAGGACGGCCGCAAGTTCAAGTCGCTGAAGCGCCACCTGCGGACCAAGTACAACATGAGCCCGGAAGAGTACCGGGCCAAGTGGGGCCTGGCCAAGGACTACCCCATGGTCGCCCCGAACTACGCCAAGGCCCGCTCGGACCTGGCCAAGTCGATGGGCCTGGGCCAGGGCGGCCGCAAGCCCGCCCGCGCCGCCGGCCGCGCCAAGAAGTAATCCCGGCCGAAAGACTGGATAAGGAACGCCCGCTTCCGGCGACGGAGGCGGGCGTTTTGCTGTCCGGCTTCAGATGACGTCGCTCACGGCGCCGGCCCAGACCGCCATCACGGCGCCGAGAATGACCAGGCCGGCCAAGGCGCGGTGAAGCGGCTTGCCGAGCGTCGCCATCACGATCTCGAACAGGATGCCCGCGATGCTCAGGACAACGCCGGCGAACAGGAAGTCCGTGGCCGTCCACTGGACGTCATTCGTGACCCGCATGGCGGCGGCGGGCAGCAGCAGCAGGGCGCCGATGCCGCCCCACAGGGCGATGCGCCAGAGCTGGAAAGGATTGCGGGCGGCGATGTCGTTCATGTCGGCCTCTCAGGTGCGGGTTCAGGCGGCCAGACTGAGCCGTCGCCATAAGAGGGTCACGTGGATTTCCGGAGGCCTTGCTGTGCAGAGGCGGTGCAGGCCGCGTCAGGCGGCCTGGGCGCCCCGCCGCATGCGCCAGAAGCGGAGCGTGCGCTGGGCCGCGTCGCGGCTGAGCTCGGCGTACATGCGGGCATAGCCGTGCGCCTTGCCCATCGCATCGCCGTCGTCGTTCAGCAGCACCACGGCGTAGGTCAGGAACAGGGCGCGATCGAGGTCGGCCGCGCGGCAGACGACGGACAGGGCGTCCAGCTCCTTGCGCTCGATGATCTGTTGGGCCGTGTGGAAATCGATGTCGGACAGTTGCGACAGGGCGATCAGGAAGCTGGTCTTCGACCCCGAGCGCAGGAAGCGCGCCAGCATCTGGGGCGTCAGCTGGCCGGCGGCGTCCATTTCCTGAACATAAGCCAGGCACTCGTTGTAGTCGGCGGGCAGTGCGCCGTCCCCGGACGCCACGCGGGCGCGGCCGGCGGCCAGGGCGCTTTCCAGCAGGGCCGGGTCCATGCGGGCGTTCTGTTCCAGGATCGTCTGGCGCAGACGCGCCTCGACCACGAAATACATCTCGTTCAGCAGGTCGGGCGGCAGGGTGGCGCGGTTGACCGTGGCCTCGTGCAGGGCCGGGTTGACCTTGGCGCGCTCGATGGCGGCTTCCGAAGCGGCGCGGGACAGGCGGGCGCCGTCGTTGCGCAGCAGGGTCCCCAAGGTCTCATCGTCGCCGCGTTCGACGATGACCTCTGAAACGGCCTCGGAGACGTTGGCGCGTTCGGAGACGGCGCGCAGGTGGGCCTGGCCCTTGGCGCGGACGACGCCCAGAAGGTCGTCGTCGGTCAGGACGGGGGACTGGCGCAGAACGGCCTCGGCCACCTCGGCCTCGTCATGGGCCAGGCGGCGGATCAGGGCGGTGGGGGCATTCGCCGCGGGGGCGAAGCGGGCCGACAGCTCGGCCCGCACGGCCAGCTCCATGTCGGCGGCCAGTTCGGCCAGCACCGTGCCGTAGAGGCTGTGTTCCGTCGGCGTGTGAGTCGGAGCGCCGAAGAAATGCTCGGTCAGTTCGCGCAACAGGGCGCGGCGCTTCTCGCTCGACGTCTCTGACGCCAGGGCGATCAGGTCGGGAAGGCGCGATCCGGCGGGGGCGTCGGTCATTGCGGGTCCAGGTCCTGACCGGGCACGGGGACCATGCGGCCCTCGGCGTTGCGCATCAGGGTCGGCGACGCCTGCGGCTCCGATAGATCGCCGGCGGCGGGAACCTCGGTCAGCTGGAGCTCGTCCAGGGTCACCTGGTCCGGCAGGACGACCGGATCGGGCTGACGGCCGGAGGGGCGGTGGACAGAGTAGTAGCGCGCCGTCTGGGTCGGCTGGCCGGTGTTGAGCGAGGCGGTCTGCTGGACCTGGGACTGGCTCTGCTGTTGTGGCCGTTGGCTCTCGGTGCGGGGTTCCTGCGGCATGGGTTGGGCCGCCGGCTGGCCGGGCTGCTGCATACGGAAGATCGGCGCGTCGCGGCGGGGCGCCATCGGGTCGGCCGGGTCGGCCGGGTCGAACTCGGGGACCTCGGGCAGGGTTCGGACCGGCGCGGGCGCCGGTTGCTCGACGCGGGGAGGTTCAACGGGGGCGGGCGGCGGCGGCGGCGCGGCGCGGACGGGCTCAGGCGCGGGCTGGGCGGGAGCCGGACGTTCGGGCAGGTATTCGGGCTGCGGCTGCACCGGGGGGGAAGCTGGAGCCTCGGTCTCGGGCGCGAGCCAGGCGGTGGCTGGGGTCAGACCGTCGCGGCGGACGCGGTCGGGGGTGCGCGGCGTCGAGACATTGGCCGAAGCCAGCGTGACGGGCGGGGCGCCGGCCCCCGCGTGCGGGATGACGGCGGCGGGGCGGCGCAGGCCGTCAGCGGCGGTCGCCTGGGGTCCACGGGCGCTGGTGTCGGTGGTGCGGCCTGACCAGCCGAGATAGCGCAGGCCTGCCGCCTCGCCGGGGCGTTGCTGCGGCTGGCTTTGCGCCATGGCGGGCGCGGCCGAGAGGGCGGTGAAGGCGGCGGTCAGGATCAGGGCGCGACGCAAGGGACGGCTCCCACGGGGAGGGACTGGAGCGTCAGGTTATCGGGGCCGGGCTTAACCCGCCGCTAACGTGCGGTGCGCGGCCTGACATAAGTCTCAAGGGCGGCGACGGCAGTGTTGAGAGCCAGCCCCATGAACGCCAGCCAGGCGATCGCGGCCAGCATCTCGGCCGTGCGCAGGCGGTTGCCGGCCTCGAGCAGGCGCCAGGCCAGACCTTGCGTCGCGCCGGAGCCGGAGACGAACTCCGCCACCACAGCACCGATGACCGACAGGCCGGCGGCGACGCGCAGCCCCTCCAGCGCGAAAGGCAGGGCGGACGGGATGCGCAGGCGCCACAGCCGCTGGAGACGGGTGGCCCGGTAGAGGTCGAACAGGCGCTCGAGATCCGGATCGGCCGCCTTCAGGCCTCTCAGGACGCCCGAAAACAGGGGGAAGAAGGCGACGGTAGCGGCGAGGATGACGACGGCCTTGTCGGCGTGGTCGAGGCCGACCCAGATCAACACCAACGGGGCGATGGCGACGACCGGCGTGACCTGAAGCGCCACGGCGAGGGGCCGCACGGCGCGCTCGGCCGGGTCGCTGAGGGAGACGGCGAGGGCGAGACCGCCGCCGAGAAGGGCGGCGAGGCCGAGGGCCTGAAGCGCCATGCCGAGGGTGGCCCAGGCCGAGGCTGCGAGCACCGGCGCGCGGGTGACCAGGGCCTCGGCCACGTCGCTGGGCGGGGGCAGGATGTAGACCGGCACGGCCAAAGCGCGGCAGGCGATTTCCCACACCCCCAGCAGCACGGCGGCGAGCAGCAGGGGCGGGAGGAGATCGCGCAGACGGGTCATGCGCGCATCGGCCCTGGCATGACCTGGGCCATGGCCTCGGCCACGGCCTCGACAGCGGCGCGGAAGGCGGGGGCGGCGCGCCAGCGGGCGGGATGGGGCGCGGCGCCGGGGCTGGGCAGGTCGGCGACCGGGCGGCCGTCGTCGCAGGACAGCACCACGACGCGGGACGCCAGATAGACCGCCTCCTCCACATCATGGGTGACGAAGACCATGGCCGGGCGGGGCGAGCCGGCGGCCCAGAGGTGGTGCATGTCCTCGATCAGACCGCGGCGGGTGACGGAATCGAGCGCCGCGAACGGCTCGTCGAGCAGCAGCAGGCCGGGGCGGGTGACGAGGGCGCGGGCCAGAGACACCCGCATGGCCATGCCGCCCGACAGCTGATGCGGCCGGGCGTCCAGCCGGTCGCCGAGGCCGACGGCGGCGAGGGCGGATGCGGCGGCGGCGCGGGCTTCGGCCTTCTCCATGCCCTGTAGGTCGAGGGGCAGGGCGACATTGGTCTGGGCGTCGGCCCAGGGCATCAGGGTCGGGCTCTGGAACACGAAGCCTGTGGCGCCCTCTGCCCGTGTCACGACGCCTGAGGCGGGCGGTTCGAGGCCGGCGAGCAGGCGCAGCAGGGTGGACTTGCCCGCGCCCGATGCCCCGACGACGGCGACGATCTCGCCCGGCGCGACGCTCAGGTCGATAGGGCCGAGTGGCGCGCGGCCGGGATAGCGGACGGTCACGCCCGCCAATGAGGCGTGATCAGCCACGACCGGGCAGGTACTGGGTCGTGAAGGCGTCGCGCCAGTTGAGGTTGGCGGGGTAGATGCCGGCCTCCGACGTCACATCGAAGAAGGCCTTCCAGCGCTCCTCGGTCATGGCGCCGAGGCCATAGAGGGCCGCGTCCCCGCCATCGACGATGTTGTTGGCGCGCAGCTTTTCCCGGGCCTGGTTGAGGATGGCCTGGGTCATCTCGGGGTTGGCCTTGCGGATCAGTTCGTCCGCGCCCTTGGCGTCGCCGTGGATGTAGTCGCGCCAGCCCTCGACCGAGGCGGCGACGAAGGCGCGGAGCGCCCGGGCGTTGTCGCGGGCGAAGGCGTTCGGGGCCAGCACCATGGTGGCGTAGGAGGGATAGCCCTCGTCGGCGAGCAGGAAGACCTTGGGCGTGATGCCCGCCTCCTGCTGGATCGTGTAGGGCTCGCTGGTCAGATAGCCCTGCTGAACCGCCCGGCGGTCGGCGAGGAAGGGCGCTGAGTTGAAGGTGTAGCTGCGCACCTGATCGTCGGTGAAGCCATATTTGGCCTTCAGCCAGACCCAGAAGGCGGTCTTGGACGCGTCGGCCAGCAGGAAGGGTCGACCGGCGAGATCGGCGATGGTCTCCAGCGACGCATCGGGATGGGCGATCAGGACCTGCGGATCCTTCTGGAAGAAGGCGGCGACGGCCTTCACCGGCGCGCCCTCGGCGACCAGGTTCATGGGAATGAAGCTGTTGGAGCCCATGCCCAGCTCGACGGCGCCCGACGCCAGCAGCAGGGGCACGTTCACGCCGGGGCCGCCCTGAACGATCTGCACATTCAGGCCGCGCTTGGCGTAGGCTCCCGAGGCCAGAGCCTGATAGAAGCCGCCGTGCTCGGCCTGGGCCCGCCAGTCGGTGGCGAAACGGATGCGGACGCGGCCGTCGGCGTCGGGCTCGACCTCGGCCGGCTTGCAGCTGTTCAGCGCCGCGACGCCCGCCAGTCCGGCGGCGGCGAGCCCGCCCGCGATGAGCGCGCGGCGGCTGGCGAACGGTCGATTCTGATCCCGCGACATGGCGCGACGTTAGAGCGTGACCGGAGGGAAAGGAAGGCGGGACGCTCAAGCAGCGAGACGCCGCGCGTCGAGCGTTGCGCCCTTCCGGAATTGAGCGAGGGGACGAGCAGTCCGGCGAACCGAACGTCTCGTCCCCTCACCAAGTCCGGGTTGGACTTGGCCATGAGGTTCAGGGCCCTGGCGTCAGCACCGGCGGGCGAACCCGGCGATGGTCAGCTGTTTCCTGGCGGCTCCTGTCCGGTGGCGTTTCGTCGGGTTTGACCCCGCCGTCGTCCATCGATCCCGGCCTGGTTCCCTTCCGCTTCCGGCTTTCGCCTTCCACCTGGGGCCTGGGCCCTGCCCGGGCTGTTCTGTCCCTCCTTTCGGAGCTTCAGTTCCCTTGGTCAGAGAGCCGGACCGACCCGCTTGAAATCCCCGGTCTCCCTGGGTTTCCGCGCCGCCGTGTCCCTCGGCCTGATCAAGCTCGCTCCGATTTCGGGATCCGGCAAGCGGGTGTTTTCGGCGCCCTGTGCGTCATGGGCCGCCCGTCGGGGGACAAGCCTGTGCACATCTGTGGGCGGAAGGAAATTAACCGTGCCGATCAGCCGGTTGGTTTGTCCACAGAATCCGGCGCCGGGGCCTTACTGTTCGCTGCCTGAGCGCCACAGGCTCTGGCGCAACGGCTCGAACAGATAGGTCAGGGCCGTGCGCTTGCGCAGCAGCACGACCACCTCCACCGGCGATCCCGGCCGGATGGTGCGCGCGAGGGCGCCGAGTTTGTTCAGCTCCGCCTCCGGGACCACGATCTCGGCCCTGAAGTAGCGGGAGCCGTTGGCCTCCTCGGTGAAGCTGTCGGCGGAGATGCGGGTGACCCGGCCATGCAGGATCGGCGGGTTGCCTTCGCGCAGCCCGGGGAATTTCACCTCGGTGTCCATGCCGATCTGCAGGTTGTCGACATCCGACGGGCTGACCTGAGCGACGATGATCTGGGAGGCGTTGGCGGGAACGATCTCCATCAGCGTCTGGCCTGGCTGGATGACCCCACCGGTGGTGAAGGCGGTCAGGCCGACGACCTGGCCGGACACAGGCGCGCGAACCTGGTTGCGGGCGATCTGGGCGCGGGTCGAGACCAGCCGGGGCTGAAGCTCGTTCAGCTGCACTTCGATGTTGCGCAGCTGCTCGGCGACGTCCTCGTTCATGCCCGTGCCGACGGCCAGCATCTGCAGGCGTGTCTCGCCCACCTGTTCGCGGGCGCGGGCGACCTGGGCCCGCAGCGAGCCCTGTTCGCCGTCCAGCGCGGCGGCCGTGCGCTCAAGGGCGCGCACGCGGGTGAGCGGCGCATAGCCCTGGGCCGCCAGGGACCGCATGCCGTCCAGCTCCTCCTCGATCAGGCGCCGTTGCTCCTGGTTGGCTTCGATCTGGCGCTCATAGCCGTTGATCTGCTGCTCCAGCTGGCTGATCCGCTGTTGCAACACGCCGCGCTCGGTGGAGCGGCCGGAGCTGCGGGCGCCGAACTGGAGGCGTTGCAGGCGCATGGCCTCGTCCGCGAGGGGCCGATCCTCGGGCGGCAGACTGGCGAATTCGGCAGGCGTGGGCACCGAGCCGAGACGGTCGCGCTCGGCGATCAGCCGCGACCGCTGGGCCATCAGCGCCAGAACCTGGCCGGTCAGGCCGCGCTCGACGGCCGCCGCTTCGCCGCCCGCGACCTCAAGCAGGATCTGGCCCTGTTTCACCGTGTCGCCCTCGGCCACATGCAGGGCGCTGACGACGCCGCCGTCGCGGTGCTGCACCGCCTGACGGTTGCCAGAAACGGCCACCTGGCCCTGGGCGAAGGCTCCGGCGTCCAGCGGCGCGAAGGCGGCCCAGCCGAGGAACAGGATGAAGAAGGCGAAGATGATCCCGCCGCCGATCATCAGGTCGCGGCGCGGGGCGTCGGTGACGCTGCCCGTCGGCGCCGGGGGACGCGGCGGCCTCACCGGTGGCGCGGCCGTCTCAGGCGTGGGCGCTGGCGTGTCGGTCATCGGGCCCGGTTCTCGGCCGGCTGCGTCTCGGCCGCCCGGGCCCCGCGCAGGGCCTCCAGAACCGTCTCGCGCGGTCCCTGGGCGTGGACGGCGCCGTCCTTGAGCATCAGCAGGTGATCGACCCGGGCCAGCACGCCGGCCCGGTGCGCCACGATGACGACCGCCGCGCCGCGCGCCGCCGCCGCCAGGATGGCGCTCATCAGGGCGGTCTCGCCGTCCTGGTCGAGGTTCGAGTTTGGCTCGTCGAGCACCAGCAGGACCGGCTCGCCATACAGGGCGCGGGCCAGGGCGATGCGCTGGGCCTGACCGGCCGAAACGCCGCCGCCATAGGGGCCGAGCACGGTGTCGTAGCCCTTGGGCAGCTTCAGGATCATCTCGTGGGCGCCGGCGGCCTGGGCCGCGGCCACGGTCTTGCGGTCGATCTCGGCCTTGTCGGCGCCGAGAGACTCGGCGAAGCGAGAGATGTTGTCCCGCACCGAGCCGGCGAACAGGCTGGGGGTCTGGGGCAGGTAGCCGATGTATTGCGCCAGATCGTCGCCGTCGCGCAGGTCATAGTCCGCGCCGTCCAGCCGCACGATCCCGCTGGTGGGCTTCATCGCCCCGGCCAGCACCCGCGCCAGGGTCGTCTTGCCCGAACCGCTGGCGCCGACGACACCCAGGGTCTGGCCGGCGGCGAGGGTCAGGGAGACGTTCTTCAGCTGCGGCGTTTCGGTGTCGGGGAAGCGGACGGTGACGCCTTCGGCCTTCAGATTGCCGGCGGGGGCGGGCAGTTTGGTGCGGGGGCGGTCCACGCCCTCGGTCTTCTCGAACAGGTCGGTCAGGGTCTTCCAGCTCGACTTGGCCTGCACCAGCGAGGGCCAGGCGCCGACCAGCAGCTCCACCGGCGCCACCGAGCGGCTCAGCAGAACCGAGGCGGCGATGATCGAGCCGGGCGAAATCTGGCCCTTCACCGCCAGCAGGGCGGCGAGGCCCAGCGACAGGGACTGCAGCGACAGCCGCAGGAATTTGATCGCCCCGGAGTAGCGGCCGCCGGTCAGTTGGGCGTCGGCCTGCTGGGTGGTCGCGGCCCGGCGCTGTTCGATCTGGCGGGCGATGGAGGCCTGGCGCATGCCCAGCGCCCGCACGACCTCGGACTGGGCGGCGACGGCCTCCTGGGCGCTGTAGGCGGCGTTGGACGCGGTCATCGAATGCTTCAGCCGCGAGCGGCTGTCGCGCTCGTTCAGGATCGCCAGGACGATCAGGACGGCCCCGCCGACCAAGGTCAAAACCCCGATGGCCGGATGCAGCATGAAGCAGAAGAAGAGATAGAGGGGAGTGAACGGCGCATCGAAGGCCGCCAGCATCCCCGCGCCCGAGAGGGCCGAACGCACATTGTCGAACTCGCGCAGCACCTGGCTGTTGGGCGACTTGGCCTGCATGTCGACGACGCGGCCGAGGATCTTGTCGGCCAGCAGCCGGTCGAGGCGCAGGCCGGCCCGCATCAGCAGCCGTCCGCGCAGCCAGTCCAGCGCCGCCAGCGACCCCAGGGCGAACAGGGCCACGACCGTGACCAGCATCAGGGTGGTGACGCCCCCCGTCGGCACGACGCGGTCATAGACCTGCATCATGTAGATGGTGGGGGTGAGATACAGCAGGTTGACCAGGGCGCTGAATACCGCGGCCCAGACGAAATGCACCCGGCACGCCCGCAAGGCGTCGGCCAGGGGCGCAGTTCCGGGCTGGGTCGGGAGCAGATTCTTGAACAACTCGGTCTTCTTGAAACGGCGTCGGACGCCGACCTGCAAGTTTAGCGCCGCAACGCTTTGAGAGATAGTCGTCGCGGGGCCGGAGGGTTGCAGCGCGGCGGGATTTTCACCCGCATCCTTTCGCAACCGTAACTTGCCCTTGACCGCGCAAGGGCACAGTTTCCCGTCCAACGTACGAAAACGGGGCCTGCCGCATGCTGTCGATCGAGAACCTGACCCACGTCTATCCCAACGGGACCAAGGCTCTGGATGACGTCAGTCTGTCGGTGCCCAAGGGCATGTTCGGCCTTCTGGGGCCGAACGGCGCGGGCAAGTCGACCCTGATGCGCTCGATCGCGACCCTGCAGACCCCGACCAGCGGTTCGATCCGCTTCGGCGACATCGACGTGGTCAAACAGCCGGAACAACTGCGCCGGGTGCTCGGCTACCTGCCCCAGGATTTCGGCGTCTATCCGCGCGTCTCGGCCTACGACATGCTCGACCACATGGCGGTGCTGAAGGGCATCGCGTCAGGCAGGGAGCGCAAGGAGACGGTCGAGGCCCTGCTGAACCAGACCAATCTGTGGGCCGTGCGCAAGAAGGCCCTGGCCGGCTTCTCGGGCGGGATGCGCCAGCGTTTCGGCATCGCCCAGGCCCTGATCGGCAATCCCGAGCTGATCATCGTCGACGAACCCACCGCCGGCCTGGACCCGGAGGAACGCAACCGCTTCCTGAACCTGCTGGCAGAGATCGGTGAGAACGTCGTCGTGATCCTGTCGACCCACATCGTCGAGGACGTCTCGGACCTGTGTCCGCGCATGGCCGTGCTGGCCGGCGGCAAGATCCAGCTTGAGGGCGCGCCCGCCGACCTGATGACCGCCCTGAACGGCCGCGTCTGGACCAAGGCCATCGACAAGGACGCGCTGGAGGCCCACCGCGCCCGCTACGAGGTCATCTCGACCCGCCTGTTCGCCGGCCGGACCGTGATCCACGTCCTCGCCGACACCCGCCCCGGAGAGGGCTTCGAGGCCGCGCCCGGCGGGCTGGAGGACGTCTATTTCTCGACCCTCAGCGCCTCGCGCCGCGCCGCCTGAGGATCCGCTGATGTTCGCCAAGATCGCGGCCTTCGAGCTCCGCTACCAGCTGCGCCAGCCGGCCTTCTGGGTCATCTCGATCCTGTTTGCGCTGCTGAGCTTCGGCGCCGTCGCCGCCAGCGAGTTCATTCAGATCAGCGGCGGCGGCAATGTGCACGTCAACTCGCCCTACATGCTGGCGGGGCTGCACGGCCTGTTCAATGTCTTCTACATGCTGGCGACCACGGCCATCGTGGCCAATGTCGTGGCGCGTGACGTCCAGACGGGCTTCGGCCCGATGATCCAGACGACGCGGATAACGAAATTCGACTACCTCTACGGCCGCTTCCTCGGCGCCTTCGGCGCGGTGGCGCTGAGCTTCATGAGCATCGGCTTCGGCATCCTCATGGGCACGCTGATGCCCTGGGTCGACCCGGAGACCATCGGGCCGTTCCGCCCGGGCGACTATGTCTGGTCGTATCTGGTGATGGGCGTGCCGGGACTGCTGCTGAGCTCGGCGCTGTTCTTCACCCTGGCCACCGTGACGCGCTCGATGATGGCGACATATATCGGCGTGGTCGCAGTGTTCATGACCTATCTGGTGGCGACCTCGGTCATCGGCCGAAAGCCCGAGTTCGAAACCGCAATGGCCTGGGTTGAGCCGTTCGGGTCGGCCGCCTACGGGCTGGTCACCAAATACTGGACCTCGGCTGAACGGAATACGCTCAACCCCTCTCTTGAGGGCGTCTTGCTGATGAATCGCTTGCTGTGCATCGGTGTCAGTTTGCTGATCCTCGGCGCGGCCTATGTGCTGCATCAACCGGCCGCGCGCGGCGCCAAGCTCAAGAAGCAGGACCGCCTACGCGCCCTGGCCGCGACCGAGCCCGAGGCCGCGGTGCAATCCGGCCGCCTGCCGGCCGCTCGTCACGGCTGGGCCAGCGCCCTGAGCCAGCTGATCTCGCGCACGGCGTTCGAGATGAACCTGATGTTCCGCAGCCCGGCCTATGTGGTGCTGATCCTGCTGGGCTTCAGCTTCGCCGTCGCCAGCCTGTGGTTCTCGGGCGAGGTGTTCGGGACGCCGGTGCAACTGGTCACCCGCATCTCGATCAGCACACTGATCGGCGCCTTCGGCCTGATCTCGATGATCATCGCCATCTACTATTCCGGCGAGCTGGTGTGGCGTGACCGCGAGCGCGGCATGCACGAGATCATCGACGCCACCTCGACGCCCGACTGGACCTTCCTTGTTCCCAAGACCCTTGCCCTGGCGCTGGTGTTGGTCTCGACCCTGATCATCGCGATGTGCGCCGGGCTGCTGACGCAGACAATCAAGGGCGTCACGGACTATCAGCTCGACCGCTACCTGTTCTGGTACCTCTGGCCCGAGGCCATCAACTATGCGCAGCTGGCCGTGCTGGCGATCTTCGTCCAGGCCATGTCGCCCAACAAGTTCGTCGGTTGGGCCATCATGGTGGTCTACATCATCTCGACGCTGGTGCTGGTGAGTCTCGGATTCGACCACTTCCTTTACCGCTACGCCTCGGGTCCCGGGGTGCCGCTGTCGGACATGAACGGGACGGGCGACTTCGCCACCTTCGCAGGCTGGCTGAACGCCTACTGGAGCGCCTTCGCACTGGTTCTGCTGGTCATCACCTTCGCCCTGTGGCGGCGGGGAACCGAGACGCGGCTCATGCCCCGGCTGAAGCGACTGCCGTCGCGGCTGATGGGGCCGGCGGGCCTGATCGGCGCCGCGGCGCTGGCCGCCTTCGTCGGTCTGGGCGCGTTCATCTACACCAACACCAACGTCTGGAACGAATACCGCAGCCAGGACGCCGATGAGGCGCGGCTGGCGGCCTATGAAAAGGCCCTGCTGCCGTTGGAGAATACGCCGCAGCCGGCCATCGTCGAAGTCAAGCTGGCGCTGGACCTCCACCCTCATGCGCCAAGCCTGAAGACGGTCGGCAGCTATGTCGTCGTCAACGACACCGACAAGCCGCAGACGGAGATCCACCTGCGCTGGCAGCCCGATCTGGAGGTCAACGCCTTGAGCGTCGAGGGCGCCAGCCTGGCCCGCGAGTGGAAAGAGTTCGACTACCGCATCTACCGCTTCGACACGCCCTTGCAGCCCGGCCAGCGGCGCACGGTTCGGTTCGAGACGACGCTGGCGCAGCGCGGATTCAAGGTGCGCGGCAACACCACGCGCCTGGTCGACAACGGCACCTTCGTCTCCAATGGCGAGTTCGCGCCGATGGTCGGCATGGGTCGCGACGGCCTGTTGAGCGACCGCACCAAGCGGCGCAAGCGCGGCCTGCCGGCCGAGCTGCGGATGGCGAAACTGGAGGAGACCGGCGCCCAGGCCTCGAACTACATCGACGCCGACTGGGTCAACGCCGACATCACCGTGACCACCGATGCGGACCAGACGCCAATCGCGCCGGGTTACAAAGTCTCGGACACGACGGCGGACGGGCGGCGCACGGCGCGGTTCGTGACCGAGGCGCCGATCCTGCACTTCTTCTCGGTGCAGTCGGCCCGCTACGAAATCCTGCGGGAACAGCACAACGGCGTGACGCTGGAGGTCTATCACGACCCCGCCCACGGCCGGAACGCGCCGCGCATGATAAAGGCCCTGGAGACGGCGCTGGACTACTACCAGACCGCCTTCGGCCCCTATCAGTTCCGCCAGGCGCGGATCGTGGAGTTCCCGGCCTACGCCAGCTTCGCCCAGGCGTTCGCCAACACCATGCCCTACTCCGAGGGGCTGGGCTTCATCGCCGACTTCTCAGACCCGTCGAAGATCGACTACGTCACCTACATCACGGCCCACGAGCTGGGGCACCAGTGGTGGGCGCACCAGGTGGTCAGCGCCGACATGCAGGGCGCCACGACCCTGACCGAGACCCTGGCGCAGTATTCGGCCCTGATGACGATGGAGAAGCTGTACGGCCCGGATCAGATCCGCCGGTTCCTGAAATACGAGCTCGACAACTACCTGCGTTCTCGCGGAGCCGAGCGGCTTGAGGAACTGCCGCTGATGCGGGTGGAGGCCAACCAGGGCTACATCCACTACCAGAAGGGCGGGTTGATCCTGTATCTGCTGCGCGACCAGATCGGCGAGGAGGCGGTGAACCGCGCGCTCCGCCGTGTGCTGGCGCAGTACGCCTTCAAGGGCGCGCCCTATCCGCGTTCGCTGGACCTGATCGCGGCGCTCCGCGCTGAGGCCCCGGCGGACAAGCAGGCCCTGATCACCGATCTGTTCGAACGCATCACCCTGTATGACCTGAAGGCGAAATCGGCGACGGCGACGAAACGCGCCGACGGTCGCTGGGACGTCACCGTCACCGTCGAGGCGCGCAAGCTGTATGCGGACGGGCAGGGGGTCGAGACGGCGTCGCCGCTGAACGAGGCGATCGACCTGGGCCTGTTCACGGGTGAACCCGGCAAGCCGGGCTTCGAGCGGTCGGACGTGGTGCTGATGGAGCGGCGGCCGGTGCGCAGCGGGACGCAAACGTTCCGCTTCGTCGCCGCGACGAAGCCGACGCATGTGGGGATCGACCCCTACAATCGCTGGATCGACCGCAACTCGGACGACAATCTCATCGCGGTTAACTGACGCGGCAGGCGGGGCCCTTCAGGAATGAAGGGTCTCGCCGTGCAGGCTGTAGTCGAGGCCCTCGATCTCCTGCTCCTTCGTGACACGCAGGCCGGTGGTGTATCTACAGACCATCAGGACGACGAAGGTCCCTGCGCCGCTCCACGCGATGACGGCGGCGAGGCCGATCAGCTGCTTCAGCACATCGGCGCCGGCGGCGACCGGATTGACGGCGGCGGTGGCCAGAAGCCCGGTCAGGACCGCCCCGACCAGACCGCCCACGCCGTGCACCCCGAAGGCGTCCAGGCTGTCATCGTATTTCAGCGCGCGCTTCAGCCACACCGCGCCGGCATAGCAGGCTGGACCCGAGATCAGGCCGATCAGGAAGGCGCCCTTGGGGTCCACCAGTCCCGCCGCCGGGGTGATCCCCACCAGCCCCGCCACCACCCCTGACAACAAGCCCAGCAAGGTCGGGCGCTTGTGGTCGATCCATTCGACGGCCAGCCACCCCAGCGAGGCGGCTGCGGCGGCGAGGATGGTGTTGAAGGCGGCGATGGCGGCGATGCCGTCCGCGGCCCAGGCCGAACCGGCGTTGAAGCCCAGCC
Organism: Pseudomonadota bacterium; assembly: GCA_040385285.1. Taxonomy (GTDB): domain Bacteria; phylum Pseudomonadota; class Alphaproteobacteria; order Caulobacterales; family Caulobacteraceae; genus Brevundimonas. Next base: position 8,269 of record JAZKHQ010000004.1, on the reverse strand, counting down.
AGCCCACGAACAGCAGCCCCGTGCCGATGGCGGTGTAGGCGAGGTTGTGTGGCGCCATGTTGTCCCGCCCGAAGCCATGGCGCGGCCCGAGCACCAGGGCGCAGACCAGCCCGGCGACACCGGCGTTCACATGCACCACCGCCCCCCCGGCGAAGTCGAGCACGCCTAGCCCGCCCATCCAGCCGCCGCCCCAGACCTGATGGCAGATCGGCGCATAGACGATCAGGTGCCACAGGGCGAAGAACAGCAGGCTGGCCGAGAACTTCATCCGCTCGGCGAAGGCGCCCGCGATCAGGGCCGGGGTGATGATGGCGAAGGTCAGCTGATAGGCGATCCACAGGAACTCGGGCAGGCCCGGCGCCAGCGCGTGCGCCGTGTCGACCCGCACCCCGTTCAGCAGGAAGGCGTCGAGCCCGCCGATGAAGCCGTTGATCGCCGCAGGGCTGGTCCCGAACGACAGGCTGTATCCAGCGACGAACCACAGCACCGTCACGATCGCCAGGGCCGCCGTCGAATGGGCGATGGAGGAGATGACGTTCTTGCGCCTGACCATGCCGCCGTAGAACAGGGCCAGCCCCGGCAGGGTCATCAGAAGCACCAGCGCGGTTGAGGTCAGGATCCAGGCCGTGGCGGATCCATCCAGCGCCAGCTTCGCCTGGTGCGGCAGCAGCGGCGCGGCGGCGGCTGGGAGGGCGAACAGAGCCGCTCCCATGGAAAGGCATAGCGCGATCGAACGGCGGAGAGTCTGGGTCATGGGCGCTTCGTTGCTGGAGGAGAGCAGGAAGAGGCTTGGGCCCGACCGCGTCGCGCCGCGGACATGAATAGGAGGGGAACGGAACGAGTCGGGCAAATCCTTTCGCACGGACCGCAGCTGCGGCGTGAACGTGGCGAGGCCGGCGTCGCCTTATGGTCACGGTCGCACGATCCATCCGCTGATTGGTGCGAGGCAGCATTCCGGACGGCGTCGCAGCGAGGCTTGGCCGTAATCGCCCCTAGAATCAGGCTTCTCGCGGCCGCGCGGCGGGGCTACCACTTCGATCCGCCGTTCAGGCCAGTTTGATCCCGGGGGATTTTCCAATGACCATGCCCGCCCGTCTCGCCCTCTTCGCCGGGGCCGCCGCCGCCGCGCTCATCGCCGGGGCCGCCCAGGCCCAGACGACCGACATGGCCGCCGCGCCCGCCGTCGCCGTCCAGTCGCGTGGCCGCGCCGAGGCTCTGCCACCCCTGCCGCCCGTGGACATCGCCTACACCCGCTTCGTGCTGAACAACGGCCTGACGGTGATCGTCCACGAGGACCACAAGGCCCCGATCGTGGCGGTGAACATCTGGTACCACGTCGGCTCCAAGAACGAGCCCGAGGGCCGCTCGGGCTTCGCCCACCTGTTCGAGCACCTGATGTTCAACGGGTCGGAGAACTTCAACAACGATTTCTTCAAGGCGACCGAGCTGCTGGGCGCCACCGACCAGAACGGCACCACCAACAACGACCGCACCAACTATTTCCAGAACGTCCCGACCAGCGCGCTGGACAGCGTGCTGTGGCTGGAAAGCGACCGCATGGGCCACCTGACCGGCGCCATCGACCAGGCGCGTCTGGATGAGCAGCGCGGCGTCGTCCAGAACGAGAAGCGCCAGGGTGAGAACCAGCCCTATGGCCGCGTCTGGGATGCGATCACCGAGGCCACCTATCCGGCCGACCACCCCTATGGCCACACGGTCATCGGCTCGATGGACGATCTGGACGCCGCCAGCCTTGATGACGTGAAGACCTGGTTCCAGAGCTATTACGGCCCGTCGAACGCCACCATCGTTCTGGCCGGCGACATCACCGCCGAAGAAGCCCGCGCCAAGGTCGAGCAGTATTTCGGCGACATCCCGCCCGGACCGCCGGTCACCCATCCGCAGCGCATGATCTCGCCCATGGTCGGCGCCCAGCGCGAAGTCATGTTCGACCGCGTCGGTCAGCCGCGCCTGTACAAGGTGTGGAACGTGCCGCCGTCGGGCGAGGCCGACACGGACTACCTCGGCCTGCTGGGCCAGGTGCTGTCCTCGGGCCGCAACTCGCGCCTCTACAAGCGTCTGGTGTTCGACGAGCAGATCGCGACCCAGGTCGGCGCCGGCGTCTCGGACGGGGAGATCGGCAGCCAGTTCCTGGTCACCGTCACCGCCAAGCCGGGCCAGGACCTGGCCCGCATCGAGGCCATTGTCGATGAAGAGATCGCGCGCCTGCTGCGTGACGGCCCGACCTCGGAAGAGATGGAGCGCGCCCGCACCTCGACCGGCGCCGGTTATGTGCGTGGGCTGGAGCGGATCGGCGGCTTCGGCGGCAAGTCCGACCTGCTGGCTGAAAGCCAGGTCTTCCACGGCGACCCCGCCGCGTGGCGCACGTCCTACCAGCGTGTGCTGGACGCCACCCCCGGCGCCCTGACCAGCGCCGGCCGTCAGTGGCTGTCTGACGGCAGCTATGCGCTGGAGGTTCTGCCCTTCCCCGACTACGCTGCCGCCCCGACCGGCGCGGACCGCAGCCACATGCCGGCCCCGGGCGCCGCGCCCATGGCCGCCTTCCCCGACTATGAGACCTTCACCCTGTCGAACGGGCTGAAGGTGGTCCTCGCCCCGCGCAGCGGCGTGCCGACCGTCAGCATGAACCTGATCCTCGACGCCGGTTCGACGGTCGACCCGGAGGGCAAGAACGGTCTGGCCCTGCTGGCCCCGGCGGTCATGACGAACGGCACCGATCATCTTGACGCGTTGCAGATCAGCGACCGGCTGCAGATGCTGGGCGCCACGCTCGGCGCCGGCTCCGGCGTGGATTCGACCACCGTCTCGATGACGGCGATCGACTCGCGGCTGCAGCCCTCGCTGGACCTCTACGCCGACGTGATCCTGAACCCCGCCTTCCGGCCTGAAGATTTCCAGCGGGCGCGGGCGCAGCAGATTTCGGCCATCCAGCAGGCCAACCGCAACCCCGGCGCCATCGCCAACAAGGTCATGGCGGCGGCGATCTACGGCCCCGAGAACCCATACGGCCGCCCGGCCTCGGGCTCGGAAGCCAGCGTCAGCGCCCTGACCCCGGCCGACGCCGAAGCCTTCCACGACGCCTGGTTCCGTCCCGATAACGCCACCCTGGTGGTCGTCGGCGACACCACCATGGCTGAACTGCAGCCGATGCTGGAGCGCGCCTTCGCCAACTGGCGTGCGCCGTCCACGCCCCTGCCGACGCGTACGCCTGCGCCGATCGCCGCCCAGTCGTCCGCGCCGCGGGTGCTGATTGTCGATCGCGCCGGACCCCAGTCGATCATCTCGGCCGGCCGCCTGGTCCCCGCGCTCGACCCGTCGACCGAGGCCGCCATCACCACCATGAACACGGCGCTCGGCGGCACCTTCACCAGCCGGATCAACATGAACCTGCGTGAGGACAAGCACTGGTCCTACGGGGCCGGTTCCGGCTTGCGCAACGCCCGCGGCGAACGGCTGTTCATCACCACCGCCGGGGTGCAGAGCGACAAGACGGCCGAGAGCCTGGTCGAGATGCGGCGCGAGCTGTCCGACGTCGTCGGCGCCCGCCCGATGACAGAGACCGAACTTGCCGCCACCCGCGCCAACCTGATCCTGGGCATGGCGGGCGACTGGGAGACCAACGCCTCGGTCTCCGGCGATCTGACCCAGATGGTCGTCTACGGCCTGCCGGCGGACTACTACGACAACGTCGCCGCGGGCGTCGCGGCCACGACGCCGGAAAGCGTTTCCGTCGCCGCGCGTGCGGTGGTGGGCGACGGCCCGACCGTCTGGGTCGTCGTCGGCGACCGCGCCCAGATCGAGCCGCGCATCCGCGCCCTGAACCTGGGTGAAGTGCAGGTGGTCGATACGGAAGGCCGCCCGGTCAACTGACCACGGCTGACCCAGGCTGAACGAACGGCCCGCCGGTTTTGCACCGGCGGGCCTTTTCGTGTTCGGATCAAATGTCACCCGGCCGTCATCAAGACGATGAAAAACAGTTGCTCAGCATAAGGAGCCATTTGCACAAATCTTATACAGTAATAATTCCGGTAACATCATGCGTATACAGAACAGTGTTTGAAATCGTCTGACAAACGTCACGCTTTCATTGCATTGAGGCGCTAATCCGGCGGCCGGGGTTGCTGGGCGGACGAGGTGTCACGCGGCGATCCGACCTTTTTCGCAGGGGATTTCGCCGATGCTTCGCTTCACCAAGATTCTGCTGGCCGGTACGGCCGTGATGGCCCTGGCCGCGTGCGGCTCGTCCGAAGTGGCTTCGCCCGGCGAGGGCGATTTCGGCGGCGGCACGGGCGGCGGCGGCGGTCCGACGACGCCCCCTCCCGGCACGCCCGCGACTGACTGCCCGGCCGGCTTCGCCAACGTCGGCGTCGTGGCCGCAGGCACCCTGCGCGCCTGCCAGCTGCCCGCGCTGATCACCGGCGCCCTGACGGTGCCGCTGCGCGCCGGCACCATCTACACCATCAGCGGCCGCACTGAAGTCGGCAACGACCGCGGCGCCGATCCGGCCGCCCCGATCGCGGGCGCCCTGCAAGGCGTCCTGACCATCGAGGCGGGCGTCAAGCTCTTCGCCTCGGGCGGCACCGACTACCTGCTGGTCAACCGCGGCTCGCAGCTGTTCGCCGAAGGCACCGCGACCAGCCCGATCATCTTCACCAGCCGTCAGAACATCGAGGGCACGACGACCAATACCTCGCAGGGCCAGTGGGGCGGCATCGTCCTGGCCGGCCGCGCGCCGACCGCCGTCTGCCCGGTGGGCGTGACCGCGCCGAACGCGGCCTGCGTCGGCCAGGTCGAGGGCACCAGCGCCAACTACGGCGGCAACAGCCCGGCCGATAACTCGGGCCGTCTGCGCTACGTCCAGATCAACTACTCGGGCTTCGAACTGTCGCCGAACAACGAGCTGCAGGCCCTGACCCTGGCCGGCGTGGGCTCGGGCACGACCATCGACCACATCCAGTCCTACAACTCGTCGGACGACGGCATCGAAATCTTCGGCGGCGCCGTCAACCTGAGCTACATCGTCATCAACGGCGCTGACGACGACGGCCTGGACACCGACACCGGCTGGCGCGGCGGCGCCCAGTTCGGCATCGTGACGCAGAAGCCGACCGCCGTGACCAACGGCAGCCGCGGCTTCGAATGGTCGGCCGCCCCGTCAGGCACCACCTATTTCGCCCAGCCCAAGGTCTCGAACTGGACCATCGTCGGCCGTAACGCCTCGGTCGCCGCCGACGCCCTGATCGTCCAGAACACCGGCACCCAGCCGACCATCATCAACTCGATCTTCACCAACCCGTCGACCTCGGCCTCGGCCTGCCTGGACATGGACGACGCCCAGACGGTCACCAACGCGCCGATCTTCCGCTCGGTCTTCTTCGCCTGCTCGCGTCCCTATGAAGACGACTCCAACGTCAACGCCGCGGCCACCGCGGCGGTGTTCATCAGCGGCACGAACATCAACAACACGGCGACGGGAACCTCGACCATGCTGGCCCCGGCCGGCGCGACGATCTCGAACCAGAACCTGAACTTCATCAACGGCGCCAACGAGACGGCGGTCACCGTGACCAACGCCCCGGCGGTCTACTCCGGCTTCGTCGCGGTGACCTACATCGGCGCCGTCCGGAACTCGGCCGACACCTGGTACCTCGGCTGGACCTGCGGCCTGGCCGCCGGCTCGAACTGCTGACGACGGAATGCGGGCGGCGGCTGACGCCGCCGCCCGGCTTTCGCTTCCTTCCGTTGAACCCCTTCAAGGCGCAGATCATGAAGACCGCAACCCTGACCCTGAGCGGGGTCCTTATGGCCACCAGCGCGCTGATCGCGCCCGGCCTGGCCCACGCCCAGACCCAGCCCAATCCCGCCGTCCAGCAGACTCCGGCCGTACAGGAGGAACCGGCGGTCCAGGAGGAATCGCAGGTCGACGAGATCGTCGTTCTGGGCCGCTTCATTCCCGAACCGAACCGCGAAAGCGCCGAGGTCGCGGCCTTCCTGACCCAGGAAGACATCCAGCGCGCCGGCGATTCCAACGCCGCCGAGGCCCTGACCCGCGTCACCGGCCTGTCGATCGTCGAGAGCCGCTTTGTCTATGTGCGCGGTCTGGGCGAGCGTTACTCGTCGGCCATGCTGAACGGCTCGCCGCTGCCCAGCCCCGAGCCCCTGCAACGCGTCGTGCCGCTGGACCTGTTCCCGTCCAACATCCTGGCGGGCGTGACGGTTCAGAAGAGCTATTCCGTCAACTATCCGGGCGAGTTCGGCGGCGGCGTCATCGACCTGGAGACGGTCGGAACGCCCAATGAGCCGTTCTTCACCATGAAGGTGTCGGCCGGCGCCAACAGCGAAACGACCGGTCAGGAAGGCCTGTTCTACTACGGCTCGCGCACCGACTTCACGGGCTTCGACGACGGCACGCGCGACGTGCCCGGCCCGCTCGGCGCGGCCTTCGCTTCGGGCAACCGCATTGTCGGGGGCGCCAACTACTCCGACACGGCCCTGCGCCAGATCGGCCAATCACTGGTCAACGCGCCGCTGCGCCTGCTTCAGCGTGATGACACCCCGGCCAACTTCGGCTTCGAGCTGACCGGCGGGACCTCGACCGAGGTCGGCGCAGGCACCCTGGGCGGCGTCTTCGTCGTCGGCTTCGACAACAGCTGGAAGACCCGTCAGGGCGTGCAGCAGGAAGGCCGCCTCGACGCGGGCGTTCTGGAGCCGTTCGCGGACTACCGCTTCGAATCCAACCAGAACGACATCAACCTGAACGTCCTCGGCGCCCTCAGCCTCGAGAACGACGCCAACGAGATCAAGTGGACCAACCTCTACGTTCGCTCGACCACCAAGGAAGCCCGCAGCCGGGCCGGCTACAACGACCTGGCCGGCAACGTCGTCCGTGACGACTACACCGAATGGTTCGTGCGCCAGCTGTTCTCCAGCCAGCTGGCCGGCGAGCATGAGTTCGGCGACGAGGGCGCCTGGGAGTTCGACTGGCGCGCCGCCTATTCCCACACCTCGCGCGATGCGCCCTACGAGACGCGCTTTGGCTACGGCCAGCGTCCCGACGGGACCTTCGTCCACAACATCCAGTCGAACCGCATCTCGTTCAGCGAACTGGACGACGAGCTGGTCTCGGGCGGAGCCGACCTGAAATACACCCTGGCCCTGTCGGACTATCGCGAGCTGACCTTCAGCCTGGGCGTGGACTCGTTCAAGAACACCCGCGAGTCCGAAATCCGGTCGCTGCGCTTCACGGCGCCGGGCGGCCTGACCACCGAGCAGGTCGAATCGCGCGTCGACTATCTATTCTCGGACATCAACATCGGTCCGGTGCTGCAGATCGAGGAGGTGACCGGCTCGAACGGCGCCGCCGCCTTCGACGGCGAGCTGCAGGTCGACTCGGCCTATATCCAGATGGACGGTGAGGTCATGCCGCTGGTCAATCTGACCATCGGGGTGCGCTATGAGGACGGCCGCCAGTCGGTCACCCCGCGCGATCTGTTCGGCGGCGCGACGGGCTTCATCCCCACCGAGATCGAAGAGCAGTATGTGCTGCCCGCCGGCACGGTGACCTGGAACTTCGCCGAGGACATGCAACTGCGCTTCGGCGCGTCCAAGACCATCGGCCGGCCCCAGTTCCGCGAACTGGCGCCGCAGCAGTACACCGACAGCGAAAGCGACCGGACCTTCATCGGCAACCCGTATCTGGTCGATACGGAGATCACCAACGCCGACGCGCGCTGGGAATGGTACTTCGCCCGTCAGCAGTATCTGACCGCCGGCGTGTTCTGGAAGCAGCTCGACAAGCCGATCGAGTCCAGCGTCGTCGATCAGGGCGCGTCCATCTCGCAGACCTTCCTGAACGCGCCCCAGGCGACTGTTCAGGGCTTCGAGGTCGAGGCCAAGAAATACTTCGAGTTCCCGGACAACGGGTCGTCGTTCGTGGCCAACAAGCGGTGGCTGGTCCAGGCCAACTACACCTTCTCGGACTCCGAGGTGTCGGTCGAAGCCGGCGACACGGTCATCAGCCAGAACAGCCTCGGCGTCGCTGAACCGGCCTCGTTCTACATCGTCGACGGCTCGCGCCTGCAAGGTCAGTCCGAGCATGTGGCCAACCTGCAGCTGGGCTGGGAAGACGACACCGCCCAGTCGCAGGCGACCCTGATCGTCAACTATGTGTCCGAGCGGTCCTCAGCCCGCGGACGTCCGGGCGAGCCCGACCTGATCCAGGATCCGGGCGTGTTCCTGGACTTCGTCT
>JAZKHQ010000003.1:0-99322 GCA_040385285.1 Pseudomonadota bacterium | reverse complement strand
ACCTCGCGGATCATGGACCCGCTGGTCATCGGCGAGGAGCACTACCGCGTCGCCCGTTCGGTCCAGGAAGTGCTGCAGCAGTACAAGGCGCTGAAGGACATCATCGCCATCCTGGGCATGGACGAGCTGTCGGAAGACGACAAGCTGGTCGTGTCGCGCGCCCGCAAGATCAGCCGCTTCCTGTCGCAGCCGTTCTTCGTGGCCGAGCAGTTCACCAACTCGCCGGGCAAGTTCGTCTCGCTGGAAGACACGATCCGCTCGTTCAAGGGCATCGTCGCTGGCGAATACGACCACCTGCCGGAAGCCGCCTTCTACATGGTCGGCTCCATCGAGGAAGCCGTCGAGAAGGCCCAGAAGCTCGCCGCCGAGGCCGCCTGATCATGGCCGGAAAGCTGAGCTTTTCGCTGGTCGCCCCGGAACGCGAGGTCTTTTCGGGCCTCGTGGACCAGGTTGACGCGCCGGGCGTCGAGGGCGACTTCGGCGTCCTGGCCGACCACGCGCCGTTCATGACGGCGCTGCGCGAAGGCGTGGTGACGGTGATCGACGGCGGCACGCGCCGCCAGTTCAACGTCCACGGTGGTTTCGCCGACGTGACGCCCGCCGGCCTGACCATCCTGGCCGAACAGGCCTCGGAAGTGGCCGCCGGCTGAATTCTCGACTAGGCTTCGGCCATGTCGCGCTTCCTCGCCGTCCTGGCGCCCGCCGCCCTGTTGTTGTCCGCCTGCGCCTCGGGCCCGTTGCCCGCCCAGGGTGACGGCGCGCCGCCCTGGGCGTCGCTGACGTCCCCGACCGCGGCCTTGAAGGTGGTGCTGGACGAGGTCTGTCTGCCCGCTGTCATGCACGGACGCCCGGTCGCCGAACTGGCCGAGGCGCGCTACATGGTCTCCGTGCCCGTGCGATCGACCGGCTCGCCGATGGCCGTGGCCGCCTGGCGGCTGGGATCCTGGCACGATGTCTATGTCATGGAGCTGCCGAACGGCGGCTGTTCCGCGTCGCTCGAAGCCGGCGACGCCGCCGGCCTGGCGACCGCCGCGATCGAGATGCTGAAGACCCACGGGACCTTCGCGGCCGGTGACTCCATGCCGGCCCGGGACGGCGAGGCCGAGAACACCGCCTGGTGTACGCCCGAGGCAGATCGTCCGGTGGTCGTGGGCGTGCTGCGCAAGATCCGGGGACGGGGCCCGGCCCTGCTGGTGAATGTGTTCCGCGCCCAGGGCGCCCGCCCACCCTTCTGTCCCCGAGCCTGATCCCATGACCCTTCCCGACCTGCTCGGCGTCGTCGGCGTCGGTCTGATCCTGATCGCCTATGCGGGAGCCACCAACGGCAAGCTCGACCCCAAGATGGCGCCGGCGCTGGGGCTGAATCTGGTCGGCGCCCTGCTGATCCTGGGATCGCTGTATTTCGACTTCAACCTGTCGGCGGTGCTGATGGAAGGCGCCTGGGCGCTGGTGGCCGTCATCGGTCTGGCGCGGCTGGCTTTCGCGCGGAGGGATTGATGCTGGAACTGCGTCCCAACTGCGGATGCTGCGACCGCGATCTGCTGTTCGACAGCGCCGAGGCCCGCATCTGCACCTTCGAATGCACCTTCTGCGCCGGGTGCGTGGACGGCCCGCTGAAGGGCGTCTGCCCCAACTGCGGCGGCGGCTTCACGTCCCGCCCGATCCGGCCCGCGCACCTGCTGGCGAAATATCCGGCCTCGACCAACCGGGTGCTGAAGCCCGAGGGCTGCGCAACGGCCTGACGAAACTCAGACCAGGTCGCCGGCGCGTTGTCCCACCTGGGCCTTCGCATGGGCGCGGTCGAGGTGCAGATAGCCGCCGTTGAACTGGGCGACGGCCTTCAGCCGCGGCGGATCGCACACCCGGATCACCTTGCCGGAGGTCTCGATCAGGCCATCGGCGCGCAGTTTCTGGAGCGTCCGGTTGGCGTGGACGGGGGTCAGGCCGGTCGCGTCGGCCAGATCGGTCTGGGTGATCGGGAAGTCGAAACTGTCGTCGCGGGTCAGTTCGACCATCCGATAGCGCACCAGCATCTCGTAGAGCAGGTGCGCGATCCGCTCATAGGCGTTGCGCCGCCCGTGGTCGATGATCCGTTCTCGCAACACGCCCAGGTCGGTCATCGTGCCCCACCACAGCGCCTCGCCGAGGCAGCCGGTCTCGCGGAGCATGGCCTTCATCTTTTCGGCCGAGACCAGGGCGGTGACCGTCGGCGTCATGGCGGCGACGCCGTGGTCCATTTCCTTCAGGATGAAGATCTCCGCGTCGCACAGGTCGCCGGGGATCAGGAAGGCCATGATCTGGCGAGCCCCGTTGGGCAGGATCTTGTAGCGGCAGGCGAGACCCGAGAGGATCACGTGGCAGTCCGGCGAGTGGGCGCCGTCGGCGATGATGTCGTCGCGCACCGCATGATGCTCGCGCCGTTCGGAGATCATCTCGTCCAGCCGCTCCTTCTCCCGATCGGAAAAGGCGGTGAACTGCTCCATCTTCATGGTCCAGGGATTGGGCACGGGCATTCCAGGGCATTCGGCTTTCGCCACCTGAACCATAACGCTGCGGGCCGACTTTCGCCCATTCGGCGGCGTGCGGAGCCTAGGCGCTGCGTATCCCAGCCATCAGGCGGGCGGTGGTTCGCCGGGGGTCGCCATCCTCGGCAAGGGCGCGCCACGACTCGGCCAGCCCAGACCAGTCGGCGCGCATCTGTGGATCAGCGAGGCCTTCAGCGGTGGCTTCGCACAGGAGGACTTTTCGCCAGCAATCTTCGGATGACAACATAAGCGAGGCTTGCCACGCCGTGTGGCTCTCGCACGCTCAACCAGATCAGTATTGCCTGATTGCGTCCCATAACGCGCGGATTGACAGGCGCAATTTGATCTATGTTAGGGGCGTGAACGCCGCCACGACCTGTTCGTAGCTGGCGCGCTTGAACGGCACGATCAGGTCCGGGGCGTCTGACAGGTCGCCCCAGCGCCAGGCGTCGAACTCCACCTCATGCGCCTGCAGGTCGATCTCGCTCTCGTCGCCGGTGAAGCGGAAGGCGAACCAGACCTGCTTCTGGCCCCTGAAGCCGCGCGCCTGTTTCGAGCCGCCATAGTCGGCGGGGAAGTCATAGACGATCCAGCCGTCGGTGCGGGCGATCAGTTCGGCCGAGGTGACGCCGGTCTCTTCGGCCAGTTCGCGGCGGGCGGCGGCCTCGAGGTCCTCGCCCGCATCGACGCCCCCTTGCGGAAACTGCCAGTTATGCGGCCCCTCGGTTCCGGCGCGGCGGCCGTACCAGACGCGGCCGTCCGGATGGAACAGCACGACGCCGACGTTGGGCCGATGCAGGGGATGGTCGGGGGCGCTCATGCCGTCCCCATAGAGGCTCAGACGCCCTGCGTCACCGCCCCGGCCGCGACGCCATGGCCGACGCGGGCGCCAGCTGGATGCCCCGCGCCTCAAGGCCGGCGGTCCAGCGGGCCACGGCCTCGACCGTGACCGGATAGCTGAAGCCCGCGCCCATGGCCGAGCCGCGCGACTTGGCCAGGGCCTCGAGCGCGTTCAGCTGGCCCAGGATGGCGGCGGGGTTCTGGGTCTCGTCGATGATGCGGTTGGCGCTGGCGCGGGCCCAGGCGCCGGGGCGGCGGCTGGCCGAGCCGTCGTCGATGAAGGCGATCCCGCGCTGGCGCAGCACGCCCAGGAAGGTCGCCATGGCCGCGTCATCGGCGATGAAGCGGTCGCCCAGATAGTTGGTCACGGCGAAGTATCCGGTGGCCCGGCCCAGCAGCCAGCTCATCCTGGCGTTGATGTCGTCGGCCCCGCCGTCCGCCAGCAGGGTGTAGGGGCCGGGGTCGGTCTGGGGATAGCCGGTGGGCTCCATCGGCATCTCGATCATGACCTCGTGGCCATGGGCGCGGGCCAGGTCGATCCAGCCCTGCAAGCCCTCGGCATAGGGTACGAAGGCCAGGGTCACGTCGGCGGGCAGACGCTCGATGGCGGCGCGGGTGGTGACAGCGTTGAGGCCCAGGCCGCCCACGGTGATGGCGATGCGCGGATTGCCGTTGGCATGGAACGGCCGGGCGTAGGCCTGGGCCGGGACGCGGCCGTCAGAGGCGATGACCGGCAGGGGGCCGTTGGGCCCGGGGCGGAACAGGCCCGCGATCGGCGCCTGGGGCAGGGGCGTGGACGGCGTCAGCTGCGGCGCGGTGATCGGCGCGCCGGAACCGGAGACGGTGGCCCCGTCCGGCAGGGTGATCAGGGCGTCGCCGCCCTCGCCCTCGGCGCCGGTCAGATCCTGATACAGGCCCATGGCTCCGGCGGAGAAGGCTTCGAGGCCTGTGGGCGGGGGCGCCTCGGCCGCCGGCTGGCGGTTCAGGGCGACGCGAGCCGAGGGCGTCCCGGCGCGGGGGTCGCCCAGCACGGAGATGAACAGGGCGCCGGCCATGAACAGCATCAGGCCCGCCGCGCCCACGGCCACCGGCGGCTTCTTCAGCGCGCGCGTCACCGGCGCGAAACGCTCGCGCAGGGGCACCTTGACCGGCGGGGCTCCGGCGGCGGCGGCGAGGGCGGACTGACGCTTTGCGAACATGGGCTGGGACGGCGCTCGAACGGGGTCCGCGGAAACGGACTCCTTCGCCGTCACATTGCCGGGCGTCGGTTAAGAAAGCCTAACGCGCCGTTAGCCACGTTCCCGCTATTCCGAAGCAGGCGTTTCCGCAGGCGGCGTCTCGCCCGGACGGGTGACCACGATGCCTTCCGGCGCCGCGGCCAGACGCGTCAGGTCGCCGCCGGCGCGCAGCACGTCGAAGGCCCGCTCCAGCTGATAGTCCTTGGCCTCGGGCCAGCCCTCTCCGGGGGCCTCCAGCGGCGTGTGCGGCCCCTTGCGCTCGGCCCCGATGGAGGCGTCCAGCGCCGTGGCGTAGGCGGCCTCGGAATAGATGAAGCTGGAGCGCGAGATGATGCGCGCCTCGGCCGCCGAGCGGGCGACCTCCAGGTCGGGCTCGATGCCGATCTTCTGGATCGATCGGCCGGAGGGGGTGTAGTAGCGCGCCGTGGTGATCGACACCGCGCCGTCGCCGGGCCGCAGGGGGATGACGGTCTGGACCGAACCCTTGCCGAAGCTGGTCAGGCCGACCAGCGTCGCGCGCCCGTGGTCCTGAAGCGCCCCGGCCACGATCTCGGACGCCGAGGCGGCGCCGTAGTTGATCAGCACCACCAGCGGCAGGCCGCCGGTCAGGTCGCCGGCCTTGGCCGAGAAGCGCTCGATCTGTTCGGGACGCCGCCCGCGCTGGCTGACGATCTCGCCGCGCTCGAGGAAGGCGTCCGACACGGCGATGGCGCCGCCCAGGACGCCGCCGCCGTTGTTGCGCAGATCGAGGACAAAGCCCTTCAGGTTCGGGTTTTCGCTCCGCAGCCGGGCGATGGTCGCCTCCAGCTCGCGGCCCGTGTTGATGTTGAAGGTCGAGATCCGCAGATAGCCGAAGTCGCCCTCGATCCGGCCGTTGACCGACTCGATCTTGATCACCTCGCGGGTCAGGACGACCTCGCGGGACTCCTCCCCGTCACGCAGGAAGGTGACGGTGACGGTGGTGCCGATGGCGCCGCGCAGCTTGTCGGAGACGTCGCTGACGGACAGGCCGTTGGTGCTCTGGCCGTTGATGGCCGAGATGACGTCGCCGGCCTGGACATTGGCCTTGGCGGCGGGGCCGTCGTCCATGGGCGAGACGACCTTGATCAGGCCGCCCTCGGCGCTGATGGTCAGGCCGACGCCCGAATACTGGCCCTCGGTGCGCTCGCGCAGCTCGCCGTAGCCTTCCATGTTCATGTAGCTGGAGTGCGGGTCGAGCGCCTGCATCATCCCCTGCAACGCCGCCTCAATCAGCTTCTTGTTGTCGACCGGCACGACGTAGTTGCTCTCGACCACGCCCAGCACGTCGCCGAACATGCCGATCAGGCGGAAGGTCTCGTTGCGCGGGGTCTGGCTGGCCACGGCGGCGGCCGAGCCGCCCAGAGCGATGGCGACGGCGCCGGCGAGAAGCAGTTTACGCATTCGGTGTCTTTCAGCGGGGCGGGGAAGGCCCCGGTCAGTCGATGATGGCGGGACGGTCGGGTCCAAATCGTGGCCGAGCGCCGGTCCGCCGATAAAATCAGCGTCAGGACGGGATGGGAAGCCGTTTCCCCCCACCCATGAAGAGGGTCATTGCAGCCAGGGCTCGGGATCGATGGGGCGTTCGTCGCGGCGCAGTTCGAAATAGAGCTCGCCGTCGGCGGCGCTGCGGCCCAGCGGCTGGCCTTCGGCCACGCGCGCGCCGGCCTGCACCTCGACCTGCTCCAGTCCGGCGACGATGGCGCGCCAGCCGGGGCCGAGGTCGAGGATCACCACCTGGCCCCAGCCGCGCAGGGGGCCGGCATAGGCCACGGTCGCGGGCCCCGGGGCGGCGGCGGCGGCGTTGTCGGCCCGCCAGCGCCAGCCGACGCTGCGCCCGCCGAAGCGTTCGACCGGACTGCCGTCAGTCGGCGGGGTCAGGCGGCTGCGCCCGCCGGGCAGGCGGGTGGCGGCGCGGATCGGCTCTTCGTCCGTGGCCGGAACGGCTCCGCCCAGCGCGCGGATGCGCTGTTCCAGAGCCTCGGCCGAGCGCGCCGCGGCCTCGGCTTCGGCGCGGAGCACGGCCTCAAGGGCGGTCTTGCGCGCCGTCAGCGCCTCCATTTCGGCGCGGCGGTCGCCCTGCTGGCTTTCCGTGGTGAACAGCTTCTCGCTGGACAGGGCGGCGAGGCGGCGGATTCGGCCCATCTCGGCCTGACGCGCGGCGAGGGCGGCGGCGCGGTGCTCCAGCTCCGGCGCCATGGCCTTCATCAGGATGCCGGCGCGGACGGTGTCGACCGCCCGTGAGGCGGGCACAAGCAGCGGCGGCGGCGGGCGGCGGCTCATCATCTGCAACGCCGACAGCAGGCGCGACTGCCGGCCCCGCGCGCCGGACAGTTCGGCGGTCAGGGCCGCCTCGCGCGCGCCCAGCTCTTTCAAACGCGCGCGCTGGGCCTCGATCTCGGTGTCGCCGGCGGAGACGTCGCGGCGCAGGACGGCCAGGCGGCGCTCCAGATCAGCGACCTCGGCGGCGGCCTCTGCGGCGTCGGCGCGCAGGCGCCGGGCCCGGGCCATCTCGTCGCGGTATTCGGCCTGCAGCCGCGCCACGTCCTGCGGGCCGCGCAGGGCGGTCGCGGGACCGGCGGCGGCCAGCAAGGCGACGGCGATGATCAGAACTCTACGCATTATCTGGAGCGTAACCTGATCCGAAAACCGCCACCACTTTTCGGGGTCACGCTCTAGTCCCTATGATAGGGCGATCCGGCCAGGATGGTCACGGCGCGATACAGCTGTTCCGCCAGCATCGCCCGGGCCAGGGCGTGAGGCCAGGTCTGGGGTCCGAAGGCCAGGGTCGATCCGGCGGCGTCCAGCACTGAGGCGTCCAGTCCGTCGGCCCCGCCGATGGCGAAGACCAGCCGCCGCTCGCCGCGATCCCGCAGCATCGCGATGTGGTCGGCGAAGGCGCGGCTCGAATAGGTCTTGCCCCGCTCGTCGCAGGCGATCAGGTGCGCGCTTTCGGCGGCGCCCAGAAGCAGTTCAGCCTCCGGCGCCTTGCCGCTCTTGCGGGGCTCAAGGTCGATCAGTTCCAGAGGGCCGAGGCCCAGCGCCCGCCCGGCCAGCGTGGCGCGCTTCGCGTAGTCGTCGGCCAGCAGAGCCTCGGGGCCGCGTCCGGGCTTGCCGATCGCGAGAACGGCCAGCTTCATTGGCCTTAGGCGCGGGCGTCGACGCGGTGGCCGCTCTCGACCGACCAGATCTTCTCGATGTTGTAGAAGCTGCGCACTTCTGGCCGGAACAGGTGAATGATCACGTCGCCGGCGTCGATCAGCACCCAGTCGCAGTGCGGCAGGCCCTCGATCCGGGCCTTGCCCATGCCGAGCTCCTTCAGGGTGCGCAGCAGGTGGTCGGCCAGGGCGCCGACGTGACGGTGTGAGCGGCCCGAGGCCACGATCATGGCGTCGGCCATCGGGCTTTTGCCCTTCAGGTCGATGAGGACGATGTCCTGGGCCTTGTCGTCATCCAGCTTGGCCAGGATGGCGTTTTCCAGCGGCGTGGCGCCGACGGGCAGCGGGCCGGATTCACTGGAACCGTGACCTTCAAAGTCGCCGTCTTCGGAGTGGACGGACCCGATCAGGTCCATCTCATGCGCCGTGTTCGAAACGGCGGTGTCTTGCGCGTCATGCGCGGGCGAGGCGGTCAGCGGAGGGCTCCGGGGCGATTACTAAAGCGGGAGCCTATCACGAATGGGTCCCGCCGTCACGCACGGCGCGAATCAGCGTGGATGAGCGGGGGTTCAGCGGCGCCGTCAGGTAGGTCCAGGCCGGCGCCTTGAGGCTGGTCAGCAGCCGCGCCTGCTCCTGCGGCAGCCGGGCCGCGGCGAAACGGGCGGCGGCCGGGGCGGTCCGGCTCTCCAGCATCGAGCCCGGCCGCGCGACCACGGCCACGGGCATCAGCCGCATGATGTCGGTCCAGCCGCGCCAGTTGTGGAAGGAGGCCAGATTGTCCGACCCCATCAGCCAGACGAAACGCACGCCGGGATGGCGCGCCGTCAGGGCCCTGAGCGTGTCGATGGTCCACTGCGTCCCCGCCCGGGTCTCGAAATCCGAGACGATCATGTCCGGCCCGTGGGCGGCCGCGCGAGCCGAGGCCATGCGCTCCGCCAGCGGCGCGGTGCGGGCGGCGCTCTTCAGCGGGTTCTGGGGCGAGACCAGCCAGACGACGCGGTCGAGGCCCAGCCGGCTCATGGCTGTCTCGGCCACATGGGCATGGCCGTCGTGTGCCGGATTGAACGAGCCGCCCAGCAGCCCGACCTTCATGCCGGGGGCGAGCGCCAGCCCGTCGCGTAACGCGCCCGGGCGGGGGCCTTGCGCCTTGGGCGCGGGTCCGGCGTGGAACAGGGGCAAGGCGGGCTCGGGCGGCTTATGCTCAGATTGAGGTCATAGCCCGGACCGGCGGCGCTCGCCATAGAGGCGACCCGCGAGCGTATTCGGGCGCCTAGGGCGCCCAGCCGCCGGGGGTTTCAGCGGCGACCTCGTCCTCGACTTCCGGGGCGACTTCGCCACGGTTCCTGCGCACCTCGATCCAGGCGGCGCGGAGAAGCTCCGACACGCCCTCGCCCGAGACGCCGGAGACGAGCATGGGCCGGCGGCCGGCGACGGCCTCCAGTTCGGCGGCCTTCTCCTCGCGGGCTTCGGGGGTCAGGGCGTCGATCTTGTTGAGCGCCAGGATTTCGGTCTTGTCGGCCAGGCCGGCGCCATAGGCGTCGAGCTCGTGGCGGATGATGCGATAGGCCTCGGCGACATCATCCTGGGTGCCGTCGATCAGATGGATCAGGCTGGCCGAGCGCTCGACGTGGCCGAGGAAGCGCGTGCCGAGGCCCGCGCCCTCGGACGCGCCCGCGATCAGGCCGGGGATGTCGGCGATGACGAACCGCTCGGACGGCGACAGGTCCACCATGCCGAGGTTGGGCGCCAGCGTCGTGAACGGATAGTCGGCGATCTTGGGCCGCGCGGCCGATGCGGCGGCGAGGAAGGTCGACTTGCCGGCGTTGGGCAGGCCCGCCAGGCCGATGTCGGCGATCAGCTTCAGCCGCAGCCAGATCCAGCGCTCCTGGCCCTCCTGGCCGGGGTTGGCGAATTTCGGCGCCTGGTTCTGCGGCCCCTTGAAGCGGACGTTGCCCCAGCCGCCGTTGCCGCCGCGCAGCAGCAGCTCCGTCTTGCCGACATGATCCATGTCGACCAGGACGGTTTCCTTGTCCTCGTCCAGCACCTGGGTGCCGACAGGCACCTTCAGCACGATGTCCTCGCCCTTGCCGCCGTGCATCTGGCGGCCCTGGCCGTGGGCGCCGGTCTGGGCCTTGAAATGCTGCTGGTAGCGGAAGTCGATCAGGGTGTTCAGACCCTCGGCCGCGACGATCCAGACGTTGCCGCCATTGCCGCCGTCGCCGCCGTCCGGGCCGCCGTTGGGAATGAATTTCTCGCGCCGGAACGACACGGCTCCGCCGCCGCCGTTGCCGGAGCGGATGTAGATCTTGGCCTGGTCGAGAAACTTCATCGCGGTATTTCTAAGTGGGCGCTAGCGCTCGCGACGCGGTCGCTCGCTGCTTGAGCGCGGCTTATGGCGCAAGATGAAGCCAAATTACAGGCGGGGGAGACAAAGCCTCCCCTGCCCGAGATTTACTGCCCCGCCGGTCTGCCCACCACCGCATCGACCGAGCCCGTCGTCACCGGGTGATAGCCGGGCCGGGCGCGGGCGTAGAGGCGGGTCGCGATCGGACGGCCCCAGTCGCCCTCGGCCCACAGGCTGGTGTAGAGCGGCAGGACGAATTTGCGTCGGCCCTGGCTGGTCAGGAACTGCTCCAGCTTCGGCACCGCCGGCTGGTAGCGGTGCGCCACGGCGATCTGCAGCCAGGCGAACACCAGCTCCGAGTTGCCCTCGTTGGCCAGGTTCAGGGTGCGCTCCAGGTCGGCCAGCTGCTGGTTGGTCAGCCAGTCGGTCCCGGCGCGGGCGTTGGCCGGGCGCCAGCTGAGGAAGCGCTGACGCTCCTGCGTCGACCAGTTGCGCCACGGGATGGCCGAGGCCGGACCTTTGTCGGCGAAGAAGGTCTTGGCTGCGGCGTCCACGGGCACGAAGGCGTTCGAAACCGGGGCTTCCGCGTTCGACGGCAGGCCGGGCTGATAGATCCAGGCGTCCATCATCAGCTGGCTTTCAAGCGCCGCGTCGCCCTTCACCAGATTGGCGCGGATGTCCTGCAGGAACATCTCGGTGGTCATGGGCCGGAACGCGTTGCGCTCGAAATAGCCCTTCAGCCAGGCGTCGAAGCGCTCGCGGCCGACGATGCGCTCGATGGTTCTCAGGAAGGCGGCGCCCTTCTCGTAGGCGATGTCGCTGACGCCCTCGTCCGGATCGCGCCCGGCCAGATCGACGTGCAGGCGGGTGTCAGGCGCGGCCGTGGCCTTGAGGGTGTCCTGCAGGTCGGCCCAGCCCAGCGACTGGATCATCAGGGCGCGGTCGCGGCCGTAGACCGCCTCCATGATGCGGTTCTCGAAATAGGTGGTGAAGCCCTCGTTGAGCCAGAAGTCGGCCCAGGTGGCGTTTGTGACAAGGTTGCCCGACCAGCTGTGCGCCAGCTCGTGCGCCACCAGGCTGACCAGCGACTTGTCACCCGCGACCACGGTCGGAGTGGCGAAGGTCAGGCGCGGGTTCTCCATCCCGCCGAACGGGAAGGACGGCGGCAGGATCAAGAGGTCGTAACGGCCCCAGCGGTAGGGTCCGTAGAGTTTCTCGGCGGCGTCCACCATCTGCTGCATCTCGGCGAACTCTGCGGCGGCGGCCTGCAGACGGCTCGGCTCGGTCCACACGCCCGTGCGCGTGCCGACCTGGGCGAAATCGATGTCGCCGATGGCCAGGGCGATCAGATAGGGCGGCACCGGGTTGGTCATGCGGAAGCGATAGGACTTCGCGCCGTTGGCCGCGGCCTCACCCTCGGGCGTCAGCATCTCGGCCGACATGACGGCGTGCAGACCCTGCGGCGCCGTGATCTTCGCCGAATAGGTCTGGCGGATTCCGGGGCTGTCCTGGGTCGGAACCCAGGTGCGGGTCAGGATCGCCTGGCCCTGGCTGAACAGATAGGGCTTCTGGCCGCCCGCCGTCTGGGCCGGGGTCAGCCACTGCAACGCTGCTGCGTCGGGGCGGGTGGCGTAGTCGATCATGATCTTGCGCTGCTCGCCGGCGGCGAAGGCCGGGAACCGGATGGTCAGGGCCTGACCCAGGATCGGGTCGTCGGCGCCGAGGGCGAACTGCAGCGGGCCCTTGTCGTCATGGACGGCGCGGATGTCGAGGTTGCGGACATCGAGGATGATCTCGGTCGCGCCCGGCTCGGCGGTCACGTCCAGCGTCGCCGTGCCCGACAGGGTTTTGGCGGTGAAGTCGGCGGTCAGGTCGAGGTCCACATGCTTGACGCGGGCGATCTCGGGCCGGGCGTGGGAGTGGATGTCGCGCACATAGTTCACCGGCGCGGTGGCCGAGGCCGGCAGAGGCGGCATGTCGGACTTGATCTCGCCCTGCTGGCCGCAGGCGGCGAGCGCGGCGGACAGGGCGAGCACGGAGACGAGACCGGCCAGGGTGCGCTTCATCGGACGTTTCCTTCGTTGAACTTTCTGGACGGGAGAACGCCCCGATCAGGCAGAAAGATCAAGGGGTGCGATCAGGACGGCTGTGTGACTCGCGGGACGTTCCGGGCCACGAACAGCTTGCCGCGCTCGGCGAACAGCACGGCGACGAGGGCCAGCACGCCGCAAAGGCCCATGCCCAGCGCCATCGGCGTGGCGCTGCCGTCGAAATGCTGGCCGATGAAGAAGCCCAGCAGTGAGCCGCAGACGGTGGAGACAAAGCCCTGCGCCGAGGACGCCGTGCCGGCGATATGGCCCATCGGCTCCATGGCCATGGCCCCGAAATTCCCGGCGATAAAGCCGAAGCAGAACATGGTCAGGGTCTGGAGGATGGCGAAGGTCACGACCGTCTCGTGTCCGCTGGCCGAGACCGCCGCATGGGTAAGGCCGAAGACGATGAAGCCGATCAGGGCGCTGTGCGAGATCAGCCGGCTGCCCAGCCGCTCCACCAGCCGCGCGTTGACCACCGAGGCCACGGCGATGCCGCCCGCGACCCCCGCGAAGACTGTGGTGAACAGGCCGGGCGCATGGAAGACGTCGTAGAAGATCTGCTGCGACGAGTTGATGAAGCCGAACAGGGCGCCCGCTACGGCCGTGCTGGCCAGGGTGTAGCCGATCGACTGGCGCTGGGTCAGGGCGAAGCGGAAGGCGCCGGCGATGCGGGCGACATTGATCGGCATCCGGTCTTCCGGGTGCAGGGTCTCGGGCAGGCGCAATGTCGCCCACACCAGCAGGGCGGAGCCGAATACGGCCAGCACCCCGAAGATCCAGCGCCAGGGCGCGACCAGCAGGATCAGCTGGCCGACCGTCGGGGCGATGATCGGCACGGCGAGGAAGACGAGGAAGCTCAGCGACATCACCCGCGCCATGGTCCGGCCGCTGTAGCGGTCGCGCACGATCGACACCGCCAGCACCCGCGTGGCGGCGGCGCCCAGCCCCGTGCCGATACGGGCGAGGATGAGGGTCTCGAACGTGGGCGCGAAGGCGGCCAGCAGGCTGAACACGACATACAGGCCGATGCCGATGGTCAGGATCGGCTTGCGCCCGAACCGGTCGGCCAGCGGCCCGTAGACGATCTGGGCCACGCCGAAGCCCAGCAGATAGGCGGTGATGACCCACTGGCGCGTGTTGTCGCCGACGATTCCCAGCGCCTGGCCGATGGCCGGCAGGGCCGGCAGCATGGAATCGATGGCGAGCGCGTTCAGCGCCATCATCATGGCGATCAGGGCGACGAATTCGGGAAAGCCCGGGCCGCGGGGGGCCGGATTGACGGCGGCGGGGGAGGACATCCGGCCCAGATGCGGTCTCAGACCCTCCGACGCAACCGCCGCCTTGCGAATAAGGTCCGGCATGGACCGGCGGCGGCCGCCGCTCTATGGCTTTCGCCATGCTGGAGTTCCGCCTGAAACGATCCAAACTCGCCAAGGCGGAGGCCGCGCCGGTCGAAGAGGCTGTCGCGCCCTTGGCCGAGACGATTCCGAGCGGACCGCCCCCCGGACCGCCGGGTCTGACCCTTGCCGACATCATTCCGCTGATGGACCGGATCTATCTGCTGGAGCAGCAGATGCTGGCGCTGACCCGGGAACGGATGCCCGACGAGACGCTGTGGCGCGGCCAGCCGCCGCTGATCACCGACGCAAAGCCGGGGACCGACGTCTTCCCGAACGGCGCGGCCTGCCGCGAGGTGCATTTCCGTCAGCCGTGGTTCTCGTTCTGGACCGACCGGCTGGGCGAGACCCTGCGCTATCATCGCAAGCTGTGGGAGTTCGTCTTCATCTGCCAGGTGCTGCACGAGCGCGGCCTGTTGCGGACGGGATCGCGAGGCCTCGGCTTCGGGGTCGGCGGCGAGCCCCTGAGCGCGTATTTCATCAGCCGTGGCTGCCGCATCACCGCGACCGATATGGCGCCGGACGAGGCCGAGGCCGCCGGCTGGACCCTGACCGCCCAGCACGCGGCGGGCATCGAAACCCTGCGCCGTCCGAACCTGTGCGACGACGCGGTGTTCGACGCTGGGGTCGAGTTTCTCAACGTGGACATGAACCACATCCCCGACGACCTGACCGGCTACGACTTCTGCTGGTCGGCCTGCGCCTTCGAACACCTGGGTTCGATCGAGCACGGGCTGGCCTTCGTGGAGCAGTCGATCAAAACGCTGAAGCCGGGCGGCTGGGCCGTGCACACGACCGAACTGAACCTGAGCTCGAACCTGGACACGGTGGCCGAGGGCGGCACCGTGTTGTTCCGGCGCCGCGACATGGACGAACTGGCGGACCGGTTGCGCGCCGCCGGCCACGAGGTTCTGCCCTTCGACTATGACGCGGGCGACGGGCCGGTGGACCGTTTCGTCGACATCGCCCCCTACCGGCCCGAGCCGCACCTGAAGCTGGCGCTGGAAGGGTTCGCCACGACCTCGTTCGGCGTGATCGTGCGGCGGGGCGGCGGCCGATGAGCGACGTGGTCATCCATCACAACCCGAACTGCGGCACGTCGCGCAATGTGCTTCAGATAATCCGCGACACGGGCGTGGAGCCGACGGTGGTCGAATATCTCAAGACCGGCTGGGACGAGGCGCAGCTCAAGGGCCTGCTGGCGCGGATGGGCGCGTCGCCCGCCGACATTCTGCGGGTCCGGAACACCCCGGCCGAGGAACTGGGCCTGACCGCGCCGGGGGTCACCGACGCCGCGATCCTGAAGGCCATGACGGTCCATCCGGAACTGGTCGAACGCCCCATCGTGGTCACGCCGAGGGGCGTCGCCCTGTGCCGCCCCAAGGAACGGGTGCTGGATCTGCTGTAACGGCGCGGAGCGTCAGCGCATCTCCAGGTTCAGGGCGCGGGCGATCGAGTCCCACGGCACGTATTTGTAGTTCTGCAACGCGCCCGGCAGGACGTTGCGGCCGTCCTGGGCGATCATCGCGCCGTGCTCGAAACCGGGCCCGAGGTCGGCGCTCGACACATCCAGCCCGTCCGTTTCCGAGATGCCGTCGATGCCGCGCGGGCCGTCGGCGATGACGGCGAACGACCCGAGGTAGGCCTGATCGCCCTCGCGCCGGTAGACGGCATAGGTGTTGTTGCCCTGGCTCGAGGCGATCAGATAGCCGCGACCGTTCCCGAGGTCATAGAGGCCGACGCCTTCCATGTCCGCCGCGATGGCCGGGTTGCCGTCGATCCGGTCGACGAGGGTCATCTCCGTCCCGCCGTCCGGCTCGGCGCTGAGACGCCACAGGCCGACGTCCTCCTCATTGACGAACAGCAGCCCCGCCGCGTCGTCGGCCACGCAGCCCTCGGCCTGGGAGGCGAAGGCGAAGTCGCGCACGCGCTGCACGCGGACCCGGCCTTTGCCGGCGTCGATCAGCTCCCACTGACGCATCTCGCCGTTGGAATCGTTGATGAAGACATAGGTCTTGCCGCTGCGGGCGCTGCGGTACATGCACTGGCCGTAGGGGTCGCCCTGTTCCGCCGCCTGGACGCCGTCGCCGATCGGGACCAGGCGGCGCGCCATGGTGTCGAGGCGATAGACGGCGACGGCCTTGTTCGTGCGGTCGCTGGCGGTGACCAGCACGATCGGCTCCCCGCCCAGCATGAAGCCCGGGCGCAGGTCGACGTTGTTCATCTTGCCGTCGGGCAGGTGCTGCAGCACCCGGCCCTGCATGTCGTAAAGATAGAGGCCCGACTTCTTGTCGGTGGCCACCACAAGGCTGGCCGCCGGGTCCGTCGGATTGGCCCAGATGGCCGGGTCGTCGGCGGCGTCGCCGTGGCTGAGCACCGGGACAGTCTCATGGGTCGGCGTCACCGCGACCACGGCCGGAGCTGGCGCATGGGCCGGATCCTGCGGCGCGCCGGCCGGCAGATTCAGGGTGGCCAGCAGGTCTCGGACGGAGATCAGCTTATAGTCGGCCCCGCCTCCAGCGTCCTCGTCGGCCGCCAGGACGGCGCCCGAGGTCAGACCTGCTCCCAGCGAGGCGGCGAGCGAGAACAGGCCGCCGGGCTCGCCCACGGCCACGCCGTCGGGTCCGGCGATGGCCGCCGCCCCGACCCAGACGTCGCCCTTGCCCGTGTCGTAGACATAAAGACGGCCGCTGGAGGCGTCGGAGGCGATCAGATAGCGGGCGCCCTCGCCGCCGTCGTACAGCGCGACGCCGCCGACCTCTTCAGTGATGCGGCCCAGGCGCGGAGCGTCGACCAGAACCGGGGTCGCATCCGTCTCGGGATCGCCGTTGAAGCGCCACAGGCCGACGGCCTGCTCCGACACATAGACCTGACCGCCCCGGTCATCGCCAACACAGTGCTCGGCCGGGGACGGCAGACCAATGCGGCGCGACTGCCGGGCGTCGACTTTGCCGTCAGCGTCGGTGAAGACCAGTTGCTGGTCGAACTCGCCGCCGTCGCCCACGGCGATGACATAGAGGCCGCCGTCAGCGCCGTTGCGGAAGAAGCAGACGCCCTCGACCGCGAAGCCGAGTGGGACCGACCGGGCGCCGACCTCGGTCAGGACGCCGCCTGAGGCCGAGAAGAAGCGCAAGCTGTTATCGGTCGTGTCTGTGGCGACCAGCAGGGTGGTCGGGCGGCCGTTGACCGGGACGCCGTGGCGCACATCGAGGCTGCCCGCCTCGCCCGCCGGGATCGATCCGCGGCGTTGACCGTCCAGGCCATAGACCTCAAGCCCGCCCAGACCGGCGGTGGCGACGATGACGCTGTCGGCCGGGCGCGCGGCGTCCAGCACCACGACCGCCTTGTTGGCCTCGTTGCGCTGCGTCGGCGTCGTGCTGACGCGTGCGGTCACGGAAGGCGTCGGGGCGTCGGGTGGAGTCTGGGCCGTGGCGCAGGCCGCCAGCCCGAAAGACCCGGCCAAGCATGTCGCCGCCAGCAGCGACCTGATCGTCATCCGTTGCATCGTCCACTCCGTCCCCTGGGCCATGACGGCGTCTAGCGGCGCTTCATGACAAGCCGTGAACAAGGGGGGCGACGGATTCAAGCGGCCGGGGCCGGCTTCTGGGTGGTGCGGGCGGTCGGGCTCGAACCGACACTCCTTTCGGAACCGGATTTTGAGTCCGGCGCGTCTACCAATTCCACCACGCCCGCGCGGATGCGGTCCTAGCCCGGAGGGCGGGACCGGGTCAACGCGCGGCGGCGACTCGAGCGGCCACGAAGGCCTATTGCAGGCTGAAGGTGATCGGGAAGGTGACCCTCCCGCGTTCCGGGCTTGTTGTGGGCGGGTCCAGGGTGGCCTGACGGGCCGCCGCCAGGGCCTCCCGGCCAAAGCCCATGTGGGGCGGGTCCTCAGACACGATTTCGCAGCTTTCGGTCCGCCCGTCTGGCAGGACGGCGCAGGATATCTCCACGCGCCCGAACCGGATTCCGCTGGCCGCGGCTCGCTCGGGATATCTCGGCACGGGGCGGTTGCGCCAGTAGACTCCGTTCCCCGGAATGGTGTGGTGCGGCTGAACCGCATCGGCGTCTGCTGTCAGAGGCGCATCACAGGCGATCAAGGCGGCATCCAGACCGGACGGGTCACGGGGCAGCTCCATCCGGAATTCCCGCGCAGGCCCGCCGTCCTCGGACGGGACGCGAATTGCAAACCCGCCGCCGAGACGCAGGCCCCGGGCCAGCCGGGCGGAGTCGGGACTGAGCGCGCCCGTGGAGGTCGTCGCGACGCTCCAGGTCTGTGCTTCGAACTGACCGTCGGGCCGGGAAACCTCGAGGACGCGCCGCCGCCCTCCAGCCTCCGGCAGACCGGTCACGAAGGCCTGAAAATAGCGGGTTCCAACAGGACTGGTCCCACAACGGAACATCAGTGTGATGCCTGAGGAGAACGACACGCCGGCGATCTGCTCGCCGTCCCGCGCCACGACCTCCCAGCCGTCGCCGGCTTCCTGGGCGGCGGCCGACGTGGCGAGCGCCAGCGCGCCGGCGAGGGCCAGCGCCGTCCTCACGCCACCGCTTCCGTATGGCTGTCGCCGCCGCCGGACTGGATGCGGCGGGCGCGGATGAACATCTCGATGCGCTGGACCACGATCATGCCGACCACGAAAAGCAGGAAGGCGTCGGTGATGGCGAGCGCGTTCAGGCCGTACTCGGCGGCGTGGGGCTCGAGGAAGGCGCTCAGCGCCCGGCGACCCAGCATCACGGCGACGATCAGGATGAGGCCGATGGGCGAGGCCTGCGCCTTCAGCGTGCCGTCGGCGTGCTTCTCGATGGTGGTCATCTTGCCGCGGTACCAGCCGAACACGCCGCCCAGGATCAGGCCGACGGCCAGGATGGCCCAGGCGAGAGCGTCGAAGGGCTTGTGCGGCACATTGGGGTCCATGCTGGTCCCCCACAGGGCCAGGCCCATCAGCGGCACGATGATGGCGGGCGTGACCCACATCCAGTTGACGTTCAGGGTCCGCGGCTGGCGGTTGCGCAGGAAGATCAGGGGCAGGGCGATGGCCAGGCCGATCAGCGGTCCCAGAACCTGTGGCGACATGTCCGGCATTGTGATTTCCCCCTCACGCCGAGAGCGCGACGCGAGGGAGCTTAGTCCCGGGCCGGCCCGCTTAGAAGAGGCGCGAAATCAGTCCCGACGGCCGTTGTTGCAGAGAAACAACCGGTTCGACCCCGGCATGACCCGGCAATAGGGCACCTCGATCGGCGGACGGCGCCAGATGATGTAATCCTGGCCGAACAGGCGGTAGCGGCACACAAGGGCGGGCGCGCCGCCGATGCGTTCGACCGAGGCTGAGCGCACTGCGGCGGACTGCGGGGTCGTCGTCCATTCTGCGTCGCCGTTGTGGGTCACGGCCCCGCGCGCCTCGGCAGGACAGACGACGTCCCATTCCTCGGCGGAAGCCGAGCCAGCCCAGAGGGCCCCGACCACCACGGCGGCCAATCCCAGAATACGCATGACACCCCTCCTTCGCGCGAAGCTGCGCAGTGAGGGGATGAAGCAGGGTCAGCGCTGAACCGATGATGAACGAACGCTGTTTGGTTGGCCCTATTCGTTGATGTGAGAGATGAGTTTGATCGCCATCACACAGGTCCGACTGTCTGTTCGATGGCGCCGAAGATGGAATGGTGCTTGTCGTCCAGCATCTCGATGCGGACGGTGTCGCCGTGCTTGAGGAAGGGCGTCACGGCCGCGCCGCCCTGGATGGTTTCGACGGTGCGGATCTCGGCGATGCAGGAGTAGCCGAGCCCGCCCTCGCTGACCGGCTTGCCGGGGCCGCCGCCGGCGTCGCGGTTGGATACGGTGCCCGAGCCGATGACCGTGCCGGCGCACAGCGCCCGGGTCCTGGCCAGGTGGGCGATCAGGGTGCCGAAGTCGAAGGTCATGTCGGTTCCGGCGTCGGCCTTGCCGAAGTCGGCGCCGTTCAGCTGGACCGTCAACTGCCCGTGCAGCTTCCCGTCCTTCCAGCGGCCGCCCAGCGCGTCGGGCGTGACGAAGACGGGCGACAGGGCCGAGGCCGGCTTGGACTGGACGAAGCCGAAGCCCTTGGCCAGTTCGGCGGGGATCAGGTTGCGCAGCGACACGTCGTTGACGAGGCCGACGAGGCGGATGTGGCCGCGCGCCTCCTCGGCCGAGACGCCCTGGGGCACGTCGCCGGTGACGATGACGATCTCGGCCTCCAGGTCGCAGCCCCAGCTTTCGTCCGCCAGCGGAATCGGGTCGCGGGGGGCGAGGAAGCCGTCGGATCCGCCCTGGTACATCAGGGGATCGGTCCAGAAGCTGGAGGGCATCTCGGCGTTGCGGGCCTGACGCACCAGGGCGACGTGGTTCACATAGGCCGAACCGTCGGCCCACTGATAGGCGCGCGGAAGCGGCGAGGCGGCCTCGCGCTCATGGAAGCGGCCGCGCGGCACGGCGCCGTGTTCAAGGCTTTCGGCCAGGGCGCGCAGCAGCGGCTCGCAGCGCTCCCAGTCGTCGAGCGCGGACTGCAGCGTCGGCGCGATCAGGAAGGCGTCGGTGAACCAGGCGAGGTCATCCGAGACGACGACGAGGCGGCCGTCACGGCCGTGCTTGAGCGAGGCGAGTTTCATGCGTCTGGCTTAGGCCGTTTCAGAAGCGCCCTCAATGGCCGGAAAGCTCGGCGTGGGCGGCGCGGATGGCGGCGATGCGGTCGGACTTGTGCCGCCAGTGCTCGTTGATGGCCGCCACGGCGAGACGCAGCGCGTCGTTGCGCTCGTCGGCGCTGAGGACGCGGGTTCCGGGCGGGGGCGGCGGCGGAGGAGGGGGCGGCGGCGGTGGTTCGGTCGTCGCCGATCCGCCCCGGCCGACCGAGACGATGGTGACATTGCCCGCCGCGGCCGATGCGGCGGCGGCGGAAGCATCGGCGGAACCGCCGCGCCCCGAGCCTGATCCGCCGCCGGTGACGGGATGGGCCGGGCCCTTTCCGGCGAGGGCGTCGTCGAGGGCCTTGAGTTTCAGGCCCCCGGCGAGCTTCAGCGTCTTGCCCAGCTTCTTCTCGATCACGTCCCACAGCGCCTGCGCCTTGGCCGGGATGGCGTGGTTGTCGGCCTTCATGGCGGCCTTGGCGGCGTCGTCGATGGCCTTCCAGATGTCCTCGGCGGCGTCAGGATCATGGCTCGCCTGATTGCGGCCCAGCCACCAGCCGAAAACGCCGATGGCCAGGGCGGCCAGCAGCAGGGCGCCGATGATCAGCGGATCGACCCACAGGAAGACCTCGGGCTCGACCGGATCGAAAGCCCGTTCGGCGGGAAAATCGGCTGGATAACTGGTCGACACGCCCGGCCCTCCCGTTCAGACACCGCATGATGCCCCTGCGGCGCCGCTTGGCAAATGAAAAGGCGGACAGGCCGGACCTGAAAAACATCGTCCGAAGCGTCCGAAGCGTCCGGATAGTCCGGATTCAAACCACAGCATGCATCGCGCGCATCGACCACCCGAAGCGACAGATGCAGGTGCGGTCAGCAGTCTACGCCCTTTCCGGAACGCGCCAGGTTGAGGGCGGATCGATCGCGGCAGGCCGTTGAATCGGCGAGACTTCATTGCTGGAAATATGGGCGTTCAGCGCGGCGGGGCCAGCACCGCACGGGCCTCGGCGCCGTCGCGGGCGCCGGTCTGGCGCACCTCGACCTCGACGACGATGCCGCCCGCCGGCTCATGCGCCCACAGATAGCGGCGCTCGACCTCGACCTCGCGGCCCGAGGGGGCGATGCCGGTGTAGATGTCGCCCCAGGGCGTGATCTTCACCAGCTCGGGCCAGATCAGGGAACAGGCCTGATCCAGCTCCTCGATGGCCATGGCGGACAGTTCGTCGGAGGGGTCTTCGGTCACGCCATCACCCCGCCCGGCGCCGTGTAGGCAGACACCGGGGCGTCGCCCGTGTTGACGACCTCGGACGGCTCAAAGATCAGAACCTCGGCCTCATCGTCGGCGGCGGTGCGGTGTTCGACACCGCGCGGGACGACGACGAACTGGCCGGGTTCGAGCGCGACGATCCGGTCGCGGAACTCGACCCGGAAGCGGCCCTTCCACACCAGGAACATCTCGTCGGCGTCGGCATGGCTGTGCCAGGGGAAGACGCCCTGAACCTTGACCAGCCGCACGTCCTGACCGTTCAGCCGGGCGGCGATCCGGGGCCGCCAGTGGTCATCGATGGCGGCGAACTTCTCGGTCAGGTCGACGGCGGCCTTGGGATCACTCATCAGGCCCAGGCCCTTCATCCGCATAGATGGCGACGCTTGCTGGCTCACTCGAGGAGATGGCTCCGCGATACATGCCCGAGGTGTTCATTACGAAGGCCGGCCGACCTTCCGAGTCCATGACGATAACGCCGCCCGAACCGCCCAGAGCAGCGACCTGTGCAATCTCGGCCTGAGCAGCAACGAATTGCCGTCCCTTTGGAATAGGCACACAGATATCACCGCGCGAGGTGATGCCCCCGTCCGTACAAACGGCATCGAACTCTGCCTGAAGAATGTCGGCCTGTTGGTCTGACGAGAGCGCCCGCCATGC
This sequence comes from Pseudomonadota bacterium, assembly GCA_040385285.1. Taxonomy (GTDB): domain Bacteria; phylum Pseudomonadota; class Alphaproteobacteria; order Caulobacterales; family Caulobacteraceae; genus Brevundimonas. Next base: position 77,143 of record JAZKHQ010000003.1, on the reverse strand, counting down.
GACGAGCCTGCTGCAGATGTCCCGCGCCACGCTCGCCCTGATGAAATACTCGCCGTCGCCGGTGGCCGAGACGGCGCAGCCCTCGGCGTTTGAGGCATAGGTGCCGGCGCCGATGATCGGCACGTCGCCGACACGGCCCCAGCGCTTGCCGGTCATGCCGCCGGTGGAGGTGCCGGCGGCGAGGTTTCCGTGGACGTCCAGCGCCACGGCGCCGACGGTGCCGAACTTTCTCTCGTTGAGGGGTGGCTGCGGTCCCTCGACCATGGCGCCGGCGGACGGGGCGCCCTGCGGCCGGGCCGGGACGGGGTCGCCGCGCTGACGCAGGGCCTGTTCCAGCCCCTGCCAGCGACGCTCGGTGAAGAAGAAGGCGGGATCGACCTGCTCCAGCCCGACCGAGGCGGCGAAGGCGTCGGCGCCTTGGCCGATCAGCATGACGTGGGGCGAGCGCTCCATCACCGCGCGGGCGGCGGCGATGGGATGGCGGGTCGTGGTCAGGCCGGCGACGGCGCCGGCGGTCAGGTCGGACCCGTTCATGACGGCGGCGTCCAGTTCGTTGCGGCCCGCGGCGGTGAAGACGGCGCCGCGCCCGGCGTTGAACAGGGGATCATCCTCCATCAGCTCGATGGCGGCCTGGACGGCGTCCAGCGCGGTCCCACCGTTCGACAGCACCCCCGCGCCCGCCTCCAGCGCGCGGTTCAGCGCGGCGCGATAGGCGGCGTCCTGTTCCGGGGTCAGGCCGGCGCGCTCGATGACGCCCGCCCCGCCGTGGATGGCGAAGGACCAGCTGGGCGCGCTTTGCTGGGCGAAGGCGACGCCGGCGCATGCGAGCCAGCCGAGAACGGCGACGATCAGAGCCCGCATGGTGTTCCCCTCAGTCCGTCTTCTTGTGGTGCAGCAGCTTCCACACGCGATAGCCGATGATGGGCATGAAGCCGCACACCAGCGCCGCGATCAGGGTGGTCCACAGACCACCGCCCAGCCATAGCCGGGCGGCCGCCACGCCCGCGGCGACGGCGGCGACCGGCCCCAGCCAGGGAATCCAGTGCGGGGGTTTAGGCATCCACCTTGATCACGCCGCGCCGGATTTGATCCAGCTCGATGGAGTCGAACAGGGCCTGGAAATTGCCCTCGCCGAACGCCTGGTTGCCCTTGCGCTGGATGATCTCGAAGAAGATCGGGCCGAAGGTGTCCTGGGTGAAGATCTGCAGCAGCAGGCCGTCCTGGTCCGAGCCGTCGATCAGGATGCGGTTCCTGCGCATCCGCTCCACGTCATGGCCGTGGCCGGGCAGGCGTTTGTCGATCAGCTCGAAATAGGTCTCGATGGTGTCCTGGAAGTCGACGCCCCGGCGGCGCATCTCCTCGACGGTCTCGAAGATGTCGTCGGTGGCCAGGGCGATGTGCTGGATGCCCTCGCCGTTGTAGCGCTTGAGGAACTCCTCGATCTGGGAGTTCTCGTCCTGGCTTTCGTTCAGGGGGATGCGGATGGCGCGGTCGGGCGCGATCATGGCTTGAGAGAACAGGCCCGTCGCCTTGCCCTTGATGTCGAAATACTTCTGCTCCTCGAAGTTGAAGACATCGCCGTAGAAGCCGGACCAGGTCCGCATCTGGCCGCGCCGCACGTTATGGGTCAGATGGTCGAGCATGTAGAGGCCGACGGAGTTCTTGCGCTCGGCCTCCTCCCAGCCCTCGATCTCGTTCCAGCCGTCATAGAGCGAGGCCTCGCCGTACTGGTCGACGATGTAGAGCAGGCTCCCGCCGATGCCCTGCAGCACATAGGGGTAGCCGTTCCCGAGCGCGCCGCCGTCGTGGCCCTCGGCCGGGCGGGCGCCGCGCGCCACCGCGCCGTCGAAGGCGGCCCTGGCGTCCGAGACGCGGAAGGCCATGCCGTTGGCGGACGGGCCGTGGTCGCGGGCGAAGTCGCCGGCCTGGCCCGAAGGCGTACGGTTGACGATCAGGGTGATGTCGCCCTGCTTCAGGCGCACGGCGTCATTGGCCGGGTTCACATGGGTCTGGGTGAAGCCCATCAGCTCCAGCCGGGCGATCATGGCCGCCGGATCGGGGCCGGTGAATTCGACGAACTCGAAGCCGTCGACGCCGAGCGGATTTTCGTGATCGATGCGCTCAGCGGCGGTGCGGGGGGTCGCGTCGTCCATGGGCGTCTCCTGAAAGAGGTCGCGGCTTCATGCCGCTTGTGGCGCGGAACCTAATGGCGCGGGTCCGCTTCGCCAACCCGGCCAGAGACACAGTGTCGTGGTGTCGCGCCCGCAACAGCGTGGATGCACGTCCGGCGGCGGCCTGCTAGAGGCCGAAGGAACGAGGAAAATCCATGCTGCGCAAACTCTACGACTGGGTCTTCGATCAGGCGCGCAAGCCCTATGCGGAAAAGACGATGGCGGCGGTGTCTTTCGCCGAGGCGTCGTTCTTCCCCATTCCGCCCGACGTGATGCTGGCGCCGATGATCCTGTCGCGGCCGGACCGGGCGTACCGTTATGCCGCGGTCTGTTCCGTCGCGTCCCTGCTGGGCGGGCTGCTGGGCTACGCCATCGGGGTGTTCCTGGAGCCGGTCGCGGTCAGGCTGCTGGAGTTCTTCGGCCACGGCATGGACATGAGCGTCTATCAGTCGTGGTTCGCGTCCAACGGCTTTCTGGTGATCCTGGGCAAGGGGCTGACGCCGATCCCGTTCAAGCTGGTGACCATCGCCGCGGGGATGGCGCACTTCAACCTGGGCCTGTTCATCCTCGCGGTGGCGATCACGCGGTCGGGACGGTTCTTCCTTGAGGCGTGGATCCTCAAGACCTGGGGACCGGCGATGCTGGAGATGGTCGAGAAACGGCTGGCCCTGTGGGTCACGATCGGGGTGGTGGTGCTGGTCGGCGGCTTCCTGGCGCTGAAGCTGCTTCATTGATCACGGGCGTTCCAATCGACGAATGCGCTTCCAGCAGCTAGGAAGAGCGTCTGATGATTGAAATCTATCGTCTCCTGACCCGGTGGTGGACCGCCTTTGCGCTCGCGGCGTCGCTGGCCATGCTGGCCGCGGCCCATGCGTTCGAGCGGTTCGCCGGCCTGTCGCCCTGCAACCTGTGCCTCAAGCAGCGCGAGGCCTACTGGGGCGCGGCGGCCATCGCACTCGTCGCCACCCTGTGGGCCCTCATCAGCCGGGCCAGCCGGGGGACGCCGCGCATCGCCGCCTTCCTGCTGGCCGCCGCCTTCGCCACGGGAGCCATCACCGCCGTCTTCCACATGGGGGGCGAGCTTAAGTGGTGGGAGCTGCCGACCACCTGCATGGGCGGTGGCGACGTCGATCTGGAAAGTCTGGCGGCCCTGGCCGTGGGCGGGGGACCGCCGGTGCGCGTGGCCATGTGCGACGCCGTGTCGTGGAGCTGGCTGGGCCTGAGCATGGCAGGATGGAACGCGCTGATCTCGGCGGCTCTGGCCGTGTTCAGCCTGCTCGCCGCCAAACGCCCCAAGGACGCCCGTGCCCCCAAAGTCTGAAAAGACCGCGGCTGATTTAACCGCCGAACGCCGCATTCCGCTCGCCCGACCGGGACGGGGCGCGAGCCGGGCGCGCCGGGCCGAGATCCTGCGGGTCGATCACGCGGGCGAATACGCCGCCGTCCACATCTATCGCGCTCAGAAGGCCGTGTTCGAGGGCCGGTCGGGCAAGGACCGCATCGCCGCCGACATGGACGAGATGCAGGGTCAGGAGGCGGTGCATCTGGCCCGGTTCGAGGCCCTGCTGACCGCCGAGGGCGTGCGTCCCACGGTGATGACGCCGGTGTGGCGGCTGGCCGCCATGGCGCTGGGCGCCGGCACGGCCCTGATGGGCGAGAAGGCGGCGCACGCCTGCACCGAAGCGGTCGAGAGCGTGATCGAGGAGCATTACGCCGACCAGATCACCGAACTGAAGGACCGCGACCCGGATCTGGCCGCCGAACTGACCAGGTTCCGCGACGAGGAGCTGGCCCACCACGACCACGCGGTCGACCACGGCGCGCGCGAGGCGCCGGGCTACAGCCTGCTCAGCGCGGTCATCAAGGCGGGCTGCCGCGTGGCCATCAAGGTCTCGGAACGGGTCTGACCCTTCGCTTAGCGGCCGCGAGCGTGTAGAGGCGCCGCCATGACCACGATCCTTTATGGCCGGCCGCCGCTGGTCTTCGATCCGCCCGGAAGCGCGATCCAGACCTCGCCCCTGATCCCCGGCTCGACGCCGCTGGAAAGCCTGGCGGACGGCTCGGTGGACGAAGCCATGATCTACGCCCCGCCCGGCGTGATCGAGCGGCGCTATGCGCTGGCCCACGCCCTGCGCGCCCTTAAGGTGGGCGGACGGCTGGACGTCATGGGGTTGAAGGACAAGGGCGGATCGCGGCTGAAGAAGGAGCTGACGGCCTTCGGGCTGGAGGTGAACGAAAGCTCGAAGGCGCACCACCGCCGCTGCGTCGTGATCCGGCAGGAGGCGGTGACGGGGCTGGATGAGGCGATCGCGGCGGGGGCCTTGCGGCTGGTGGACGGACTCGACGCCTGGTCGCAGCCGGGGGTGTTCGCCTGGGATCGGATCGACACCGGATCGCTGCTGCTGGCCGAACACCTGCCGGCGCTGAAGGGCGCAGGCGCCGATCTGGGCTGCGGCTACGGGGCGCTGGCGACGGTGGTGCTGCGCTCGCCCTCGGTGACGGCTCTGAAGCTGGTCGATCTGGACCGCCGGGCGGTCGAGGCGGCGCGCAGGAATATCGAGGATTCGTGCGCGAGCTTCGACTGGGCCGACGTGCGTACGGTCGAGGCGAACGGCGACCTCGACTTCGTCGTCATGAACCCGCCCTTCCACGACGGCGGGGCCGAGGACCGGGCGCTGGGCCAGGCCTTCATCCGCCAGGCGGCGGCGATGCTGAAGCGCGGCGGGACCCTGTGGATGGTCGCCAACCGGCACCTGCCCTACGAGGCGGAACTGAAGGCGGCGTTCAAGCGGGTGACGCCGCTGGAGGAAGGCGGCGGCTACAAGCTGTTCGAGGCGGTGAAGTGAGCCGCTTCCTTTTCCTTTCGTCATCCCCCGACTTGATCGGGGGACCCAGCGGCGCCGAAGGCGACCTTTCACCCGCGGCGCTCCCGGCAGGGTCGCGCTATCGCGCGCCGCTGGGTCCCCCGGTCTGCGCCGCTACGCGGCTTGCCGGAGGATGACGAAAGATATGAAAACCTCGCGCATCGACCGTCTGCTGGGCGGCCTCGGTTATGGCTCGCGCAATGAGATGGCGCGGCTTGGCAAGGCGGGCGCAATCCTGCTGGACGGGGTCGAGCTGACGGATGTGTCGAAGCGCATCGTGGTGACGCCAGACCTGCCCGGGCGCATGACCGTGGACGGGCGGCCGCTGGACCCGGTTCCCGGGCTGGTGATGCTGCTGAACAAACCGCTGGGCATGACCTGTTCGAGGAAGGAGGACGGGGCGCTGGTCTATGACGTCCTGCCCGAGCGGTGGCGCCGGCGCGACCCGGCCATCTCGACCATCGGCCGGCTGGACAAGGAAACGACAGGCCTGTTGCTGCTGACCGACGACGGCGACCTGCTGCACCGGGTGATTTCGCCCAAGCGCCATGTGGCCAAGGTCTATCGCGCGACCCTGGCGCGGCCTCTGGCGGGGACCGAGCAGGCGCTGTTCGCCGCGGGCGGTCTGGTGCTGGAGGGCGAGGACAAGCCGCTGGCGCCGGCCGAGCTGGAGGTGCTGTCGCCGACCGAGGCGCGGCTGACCGTGACCGAGGGCCGCTATCACATGGTCCGGCGCATGTTCGCCGCGGCGGGCAACCACGTAGACGCCTTGCACCGCGAGCGTGTGGGGGCTCTGGCCCTGCCCGACGACCTGGCCCCCGGCGAATGGCGGCTGCTGACGTCCGATGAGATCACGCTGATCTTCGCCTGACGGAACCGCCGGGGCCCCCCGGCGCTATGGCTCCGCTTCAACGGAGTTCCCATGGCCGGCGCAACCGACAAACGCGACCTGAGAACCGGCCGCTCGTTGTGGGCCGACAGTCCCGGGCTGGGCGTTCCGGCGCGTCCGCTCAAGGAGTCCGTCGCCGTCGATGTGGCCATTGTCGGGGCCGGGATCAGCGGCGCCTTCATGGCGCATGAACTGGCGCGGGATCATTCGGTGGTGGTGCTGGACCGGCGTCCGCCTCTGATGGGTTCCACCATCGCCTCGACCGCCCTGCTGCAATGGGAGATCGACCTGCCGCTGACGTCTCTGGCCGAGCGCATCGGCATGGCGAGGGCGCGCCGGGCCTATGCGCGGTCGCGCTCGGCGGTGGAGGCCCTGAAGCGGATCGTGGCGGAGGAGGGCATCCGCTGCAATTTCCAGGATCGCGACACCCTGTATCTGGCCGGCGATGAATACGGTCACCGCGCGCTGGAAGCCGAGACCGAGGCGCGGGCCGCGATGGGGCTGGAGAGCGAGTATGTCGGCCCGGCCGAGCTGCGTGACCGGTTCGGCATCGAACGGACAGGCGCGATCCTGAGCCGGGGTTCGGCCAGCGGGGATCCGGCGCGGCTGGCGGCGGGGCTGTTGCGGCGGGCGGCGGCCAAGGGCGCGCGCATCCATTCGCCGGTCGAGGTGCTGCAGGCCGCCAGTGATCCGGACGGCGTGACCCTGCTGACCGACGCGGGCCATGCGGTGCGAGCGAAGACGGTGGTGTTCTGCTGCGGCTATGAGTTTCCGAAAGGCGTGCCGACGCCGGGGGCCAAGGTGATCTCCACCTGGGCCCTGGCGACGAAGGCGCGAACGCCCTGCCCCGCCTGGCTGCGCGACACGCTGGTGTGGGAGGCGTCCGATCCGTACCTGTATTTCCGCATGGGCGGCGACGGGCGGCTGATCGTCGGTGGCGAGGATGAGGCGACGCCGGACGCCCACGCCGACAAGGCGAAGCTGAAGCGAAAGTGCGCGACCATCGCCGGCAAGCTGAAGCGGCTGCTGCCCGAGGTCGAATTCGAGATCGACTACGCCTGGGCCGGGGCGTTCGGCGAGAGCGCCACCGGCCTGCCCCAGATCGCGCCCGTGCCTGACATGGACCATTGCTGGGCCGTCATGGGATTCGGCGGCAACGGCATCACCTATTCGGTCATCGCCTCGCAGGTGGTCTCGGCCGCGATCCGTGGGCGCTCCGACCCGGACGCCGACCTGTATCGCCCTTGACGCCGGCGCGGGGGCCGCGCACCAGCGAGCCATGACCCCGGCGGTGAAGATCTGCGGCCTGACGACGCCCGAGACGCTGGAGGCGGCGCTCGGCGGCGGGGCGGCGTTCGTGGGGGCGGTGGTGTTCCCCAGGAGCCCGCGCCACATCGCGCCGGACGCGGCGGGCAGGCTGTTCGAGCGGGCGCGGGGCCGGGCGAAGATCGTGGCCGTGACGGTGGACGCCGACGACGGACTGCTGGGCCAGATCGCGCGCGACCTGCGGCCCGACTTCATCCAGCTGCACGGGGCCGAGACGCGGGAACGGGCAGAGGCGGTGCGGGTCCTGACTGGCGCCGGCGTCATCAAGGCCCTGCCGGTGCGGACGGCGGACGATATCGAGGCGGCGGCGGGCTGGGAGAGCGTCGCGGATCACCTGATGTTCGATGCGAAACCGCCGGAGGGATCGGCCCTGCCCGGCGGGGTCGGGGCTTCGTTCGACTGGGCGCTGCTGGCGGGGCGGACGTTCGCCCGGCCGTGGTTCCTGGCGGGCGGATTGACCTGCGACAACGTGCGCGAGGCGATTGCAGTGACGGGCGCGCCCCTGCTGGATGTGTCCTCTGGCGTGGAAAGCGCGGCGGGTGTTAAGGACGCGGCGCTGATCGCGGCCTTCATCCAGGCGGCGAAACAGCCGTAATTCCGACGCCTCCCCGCGTGAAAGATCGACCGTGAACGCCATCCTGCCCAATCAATACGCCATGCCCGACGCCGAAGGGCGGTTCGGCCCCTATGGTGGACGGTTCGTGGCCGAAACCCTGATGCCGCTGGTTCATGAATTGAACCGTTCGTACGAGGCGGCCAAGGCGGACCCCAGCTTCCAGGCCGAGCTGGACGATTTCCTGACCCACTTCGTGGGTCGGCCCAGCCCGCTGTATTTCGCCGAGCGTCTGACCGATCACTACGGAGCCGGGAACATCTGGTTCAAGCGCGACGAGCTGAACCACACCGGCGCCCACAAGGTGAACAACTGCATGGGCCAGATCCTTCTGGCCATGCGCATGGGCAAGACGCGGATCATCGCCGAGACCGGCGCCGGCCAGCACGGCGTGGCGACGGCCACCGTCTGCGCCCGCTTCGGCCTGCCGTGCGTGGTCTACATGGGCGCGGAGGATGTGCAGCGGCAGTCGCCGAACGTCTTCCGGATGAAGCTTCTCGGGGCCGAGGTGATCCCGGTGACGTCCGGCCGCGGCACGCTGAAGGACGCCATGAACGAGGCGATGCGCGACTGGGTCACCAACGTCGAGGACACCTATTACCTGATCGGGACGGCGGCGGGGCCGCACCCCTATCCGGCCATGGTGCGCGACTTCCAGTCGGTGATCGGGCGCGAGACCCGGGCCCAGATGCTGGATCGCAAGGGCAAACTGCCTGACGTGTGCGTGGCCGCGATCGGAGGCGGGTCGAACGCCATCGGCCTGTTCCATCCGTTCATCGAGGATGCGGGCGTGCGCCTTATCGGCGTCGAGGCGGCGGGACGCGGTCTGGACGGGCCTGACCATGCTGCGTCGCTTCAGGGCGGACGGCCCGGCGTGCTGCACGGCAACCGGACCTATCTGCTCCAGGACGCCGACGGCCAGATCCTTGAGGGCCATTCGATCTCGGCGGGCCTCGACTATCCCGGCATCGGGCCGGAGCACGCCTGGCTGAAGGACATCGGCCGGGCTGAATACCGCGCGGCGACCGACGCCGAGGCGTTGGAGGCGTTCCAGCTCTGCTCGAAGCTGGAGGGGATCATTCCCGCGCTGGAGCCCAGCCATGCGCTGGCACGTGTCGGCGAAATCGCGAAAGAAGTGGGCAAGGGCGGCGACGTCGTGCTGAATATGTGCGGGCGGGGCGACAAGGACATCTTCGCGGTGGCGAAGCATCTGGGCGTGGAACTGTGATCATGAAGACGATTTTCATTGCGGCCCTGGCGGGTCTCTCGATGGCGGGCTCGGCCGCGGCCCAGACCGCGCCGGCCGAAGCGCCGACCATGCCGCTGGCGCAGGGGGTGACGGCGGCGCCGGATTGCGGCGGCGTGGTGCTGGCCCATCCGGCCGTATGTCTGCAGACGACATTGGTGAACCTGCAGCCCGTGTTCGACGCCTATGCCGACTTCCTGGAGGCGAAGGGCTGGATCAGCGTGAGCACGATCGAGAACGGCCTGCTGCTGGCCCGGCCGCGCGATGGCGGCGGCTGCGACGGCCTGCAATACATCGCCTTTACAGCCCCCGACCAGGCCCGGACCCCGACGGCCCCGGCCTATCTGGCCTTCGCCCCGGTGCCGGGCGACATCTGCCCCACGGCGGCGCCCGCCCAGTGACCACATCGCGTATCGACGCCCGCTTCGCCGCGCTGAAGGCTGAGGGCCGGGCGGGGTTCGTGGCCTATGTCATGGCCGGCGACCCGACCCGTGACCAGGCGCTGGACATCCTGCGCGGCCTGCCCGCCGCCGGGGCGGACATCATCGAGCTGGGCTTTCCCTTCTCGGATCCGATGGCCGAGGGGCCGCCGATCCAGCGGGCGGCGCTGCGGGGCCTGAAGGCCGGTCTGACCCTGAAAGGCACGCTCGATCTGGCCGCCGCCTTCCGCGCGGGCGATCAGGACACGCCGCTGATCCTGATGGGCTATCTGAACCCCATCGAAAGCTACGGCTATGAGGCCTTCGCCCGCGACGCGGCGGCGTCGGGCGTGGACGGCTGCATCGTCGTCGATTGTCCGCCGGAAGAGGCCGGGACGCTGTCGGATGCTCTGGATGCGGCGCAGGTGTCGCTGATCCGGCTGGCTACGCCGACCTCGGACGACGCGCGGCTGAAGATCATCGCCGAGCGCACCTCGGGTTTCGTCTATTACGTCTCGGTCGCGGGCGTGACGGGCGTGAAGGAGGCCCAGGCCCTGTCGGTGGCCCCGGCGGTGGAGCGTGTGCGCAAGGCCTCGGGCCTGCCGGTCGCGGTGGGCTTCGGGGTCAAGACGGCCGAGCGGGCCGCCGAGATCGCACGGGTCGCCGACGCCGTGGTCGCCGGGTCCGTGCTGGTGGACGAGGTGGCGGCCGCGCTTTCGGCGAACGAACCCGCCGCCCCGCGCGTTCTGGCCAAGGTGTGCGAACTCTCCGGCGCTGTCCGGGGTGCACGCGCGACCGAAAGCGTCTAAAGGCCCCGCCATGGTCGAAAAGAAACCTCAGGAAAAGCAGCCCCAGGAACGACGGGGGGGGTGGCTGAGCCGCTTCGCCCCCGGCGTGCGAAAGATCGTCAGCCGGCGCGACACGCCCGACAATCTGTGGGTCAAGGATCCGGACTCGGGCGAGATGCTCTACCGCTCGGACCTGGAGACCAGCCTGTGGGTCACCCCGTCCGGCCGCCACATGCGCATCGATGCGCCGACGCGGCTGCGCTACACCTTCGATGACGGAGCCTACGAGAGCATCGACACCCCGGACGTGCCCGAGGACCCGCTGAAGTTCTCGGACGGCAAGCCCTACAAGGACCGTCTGGCCGCCGCCCGCAAGGCCGCGGGCCGCAAGGACACAATGGCCATCGGCTTCGGCGAGATCGATGGCGTCACCGCCGTGGCCATCGTGCAGGACTTCACCTTCATGGGCGGGTCGCTGGGCATGGCGGCGGGCGAGGCCTTCATCGCCGCCGCCGAGGCCGCCATCGAGCGCGGCGTTCCCATGGTCTGCTTCACCGCCGCCGGCGGGGCACGGATGCAGGAGGGCGCGCTCAGCCTGATGCAGATGGCGCGAACGACCCTGGCGATCCAGGAGCTGAAGGCGAAACAGCTGCCGTTCGTCGTGGTGCTGACCGACCCGACCACCGGCGGGGTCACCGCCAGCTACGCCATGCTGGGCGACGTGCATCTGGCCGAACCGGGCGCCCTGATCGGGTTCGCGGGACCGCGGGTGATCGAAAGCACCATCCGCGAGAAGCTGCCCCCCGGGTTCCAGCGCGCCGAATATCTGCAGGAAAAGGGCATGGTGGACCGCGTGGTCGCCCGTGCCGACCTGCCGCGCACCCTGGGCCTGATCCTGTCGATGCTGATGGGCGGCAAGCGCCGGGCGGCTTAAGCCGCCGTGGACCCGATCTCGGCCCGCCTGCTGGCCCGACATCCGCAGAAGATCGACCTGTCGCTGGACCGGATGCGCGCCCTGTGCGCCGCGCTGGGCGACCCTCAGGACCGGCTGCCGCCCGTGGTTCACATCGCCGGGACCAACGGCAAGGGATCGACCCTCGCCTTCATCCGCGCGATCGCCGAGGCCGCCGGGCTGCGTGTCCATGCCTACACCTCGCCGCATCTGGTGCGGTTCAACGAGCGGGTGCGGCTGGCGGGGACGCTGATCGGCGATGACGCACTGAACGCGGCGCTGGACCGGGTCGAGGCGGCGGGGGTGGAGGCCACGGTGTTCGAGAGCACCACCGCCGCCGCCTTCCTGGCCATGGCCGAGGTTCCGGCGGATCTGGCCCTGATCGAGGTCGGGCTGGGCGGATCGCTGGATGCGACCAATGTCATCGACCGGCCTTTGCTCAGCGTCATCACGCCCGTCGATCTGGATCATGCCGAGTTCCTCGGGACCGACCGGGCGAAGATCGGAGGCGAGAAGGCGGGCGTCCTCAAGCCCGGCGCGCGCGGCCTGATCGCGCGCCAGCCCGGAGATGTGATGGCGGTGATCGAGGCGAGGGCGGCGCGGACACACAGCCCGCTGACCGTCATGGGCGTGGATTTCGACGCCTGGGCCGAGCGCGGCGGCATGGCGTTTCAGGATCAGACGCGGTTCCTCGACCTGCCCGCGCCGGGCCTGGCGGGCCGGCACCAGATCGACAACGCGGGTCTGGCCATCGCCGTGGCGCTGGAGCTGGACCTGCCGGAAGCGGCCATCGCCGAGGGGCTGAAAGCCGCGCGCTGGCCGGCGCGGCTGCAGCGGCTGATGCAGGGGCCGTTCGGCGAGGCGGCCAAGGGGGCCGAGGCCGAGCTGTGGCTGGACGGCGGCCACAATCCGCATGCGGCCCAGGCTCTGGCGCTGGCCCTGTCGGAGCGGCAGGCGAAGGCGCCCCGCCCGCTGGCCCTGATCGTCGGCATGCTGGCCAACAAGGATGCGGGCGGCTTCTTCGAGGCGCTGAAGGCCACGGACGCCACGATTTTCACTGTCCCGTTCGAGGGCGCCTGCGCCGAACCCGCCGCGCTGGCGGCCGTGGCGCGGGGGCACGGGCTGGCGGCGACGCCGACGGGATCGGCGACCGAGGCGCTGGAGCTGGCGCTTCGGCTCGGGGCCGGGCGGGTCGTGATCTGCGGCTCGCTGTATCTGGCGGGCGAGGTGCTGGGCGCGGCGCGCGAGACCTGGCCGGTCTGAGATTCGGGCCGGACTAGGCGTCCGGGCCGCCTGTCCGCTATGAAGAGGGACAGCATCCGGGGAGAACAGCTGGAATGGCCCTCGAGCACATCGCCTGCCCCGCCTGCGCGGCGACCGACAGCGATCCCTGGGGATCGGAGAACGGCTATCAGGCGGTCCGCTGCCGCGACTGCGGGCTGGTCTATGTGAACCCCCGGCCGTCCGGCGACCAGATCAGCGAAGCCACGCGGATCGGCATGCATCAGACCGAGGCGGGAAACCTGAATCTGGTGGCCAAGCGCCATCCGGCGGACATCGCGGCCCTGAGCGCGCGCATCCGCACCCTGTTCCGGGACGAGATCGCCGCAGGGCGGCCCCTGCGCTGGCTCGATGTCGGGGCCGGCTTCGGCGAGACGGTGGAGGCCGCCATCGCCGCTCTGCCGCCCGGCAGCGAAGTCACGGGCGTCGAACCCATGCAGCCCAAGGTCGCCGCGGCCCGGGCGCTGGGCCTGCCCATCGTCGATACGCCGCTGGCTGACCTGCCCGGCGGCTATGACGTCGTCTCGCTCATCAACGTCTTTTCTCACATTCCCGACTTCAAGGATTTCGGCGCCCAGATCACGCGGCGGCTGGCGCCGGGCGGTTCGGTGTGGATGGAGACGGGCAACGCCGGGGCCATCCGCCGGGGCGAATACCCCGACCGGCTTTACCTGCCCGACCATCTGGTGTTCGCGGGCCCCGAGCAGATGACGCGCATCCTGTCGGACCTGGGCCTGACCGTGGTGAGGATCGAGGAAGTGCGCGTTGACGGGCCGCTCTATACGCTGAAGAGCATCGTCAAATCGGTGCTGGACGGACGGCCGCAGCTGAGGCTGCCCTGGACCTCGCCCTACCGGCAGGTGCACTACAAGGCGACGCTGAACGCCTGACCCTGAATTTCGGGCGCTCCAGGGGGCAAGCGTAACCCGCCGCTTCAACCGGTGAAGCCGAGGGATGATCGCAAACACCGCAACTCCTCTACAACCCTGAGGCCGGCGGACGTCTGCTCACTGGTCTGCCCTTGAACGAGGGTAAGGGCGTGCAGATGAACGCGCAGCGCGTCCGTGTGCCATATTCCATGGCGGCGGAGGTCATCGAGCATGACGCAAATCCCGCGGGCGACGGCGCCGACAGCGTCCATTTCGGCCGCTCCCGCGACCTCGGCGATATTCATTGCGGGTTCTGCGATAGCTTGACAGCCTCCAAACAGCGAGGCCTCTGGCTGCTCGGCCCACATGGCGAGTTGCGCTACCTGGCCGGCGACGAAGTTTTCGATCTGTTCGGCGAGAACCGCGACCCGTGCGTCGGCCTCCGAAATGAGTACTCCAGCCCCCGGGGCGTCACTCGAATTCAAAGCCTTGGAAACGCGATTCCTGACCGCGTAAACCCGCGCTTCGCTCATGGTTTCTCCTAACCGAACAGGGCGGTGACATCGTCCTGGGACATCTCCCGCTCAGGATTTCCGACGAGGGCCAGGGCGCTTTTTCGCCGCTCCGGGACTTCTGGCGATTGCCCCTCTACGGATATGCTTCCTTCCCAGACACCGCCGATTTCGGAGGGGGCTGCTTGGGCGGGAGCCACAATCAAAGCGACACTCATGAGTGAGTTCAGAACGGTCATGCTGGAGACTTTCGTTCGACGGGGCCGGTGTGCGGAATGGGCTTTCGCTCCCGGCAAGGTCCCGTGCAGTTTGTGAATGTGAGCGGGATAAATGCTTACCAAGATGAGCGGGCGCGGCGCGTTGACGGTCGAGCGGTGCGGGACGCGCCGCCCATCGGAGCGCGTTTTGGCTTGCGCCAGGCCGCCACGAGACGAATGAGCAACGCCATGGCAATGACGAGCATGGCCGGCCAGTAGGTGGCGTTCATCGCGAACCGCTTGCCGAAGTTGAGCGCGAACGAAATCCAGATGTACCAAGCGCCGACCGTGTGCAGCCACATCCAAGCCCTGGGGCCGATCATGGCCGCCGTCCGGTCGAACGACGTCAGCGTCATCAGGATGATCAGTAAGTAAGCGAGCCCTCCCGTGACGTATGCGACGGGATTGGTCAGGGCGAGGAAGAGCGCCAGGTCGAGCCTGGCCAAAACGACAAGCGCGAGCGCGTGGATCAGGTGCGAGCTCGCGAAGCCGACGCCCAAGTATCGCCGGTTCCGCAGGAGCCAAAGAGTGGGTGACGACGGAAACAATCGTGCCAGGCTGGAGGCGGTAAAGGCAAGTACGAACAGGACCAGAGAGGTCCGGGCCGTCAGTCGCACGACGAGGCGTGCCGCCTCCACCGCATCAGGCGTCTGCGTGACCGCCGCAGCCGTCATTGAGCACAAGGCCAACAGGATCCAGCCAGTCAGCGGCCAACCGCCGAAGGGAGGTGTTTTGAACGAGTACATCCGCGCGCTCCGTCTATGTGAACGCTGCTTACATCGCCGATCGAGACCTTGCAACAAATATAATCAGTGATTACATCGAAGTTAGAAATTGTATGATTAGGTCATGACATCCACCTCCGCCCCTCCCCGCTCCGGCTACCACCACGGAAACCTCGTCGAGGCGCTCATTCAGGCTACGATTGCCTTGATCGAGGAGAGGGGCGTCGAAGCGGTTTCAGTCCGAGAAGTGGCGAAACGCGCCGGCGTGTCGGCGGGAGCACCGTTCCGGCACTTCAAGAGCAAGACCGCGCTGTTCACGGCCGTTGCTGAGCAAGCCATGGAGCGGCTCACGGAGGCTGTGCGGACCGAGCTGGAGCGAACCGGGGACGTTGATCCCATCATCGCCATCCACGCTATCGGCCGCGGCTATCTAGCCTGGGCCCTCACCAATCCGACCCATTTTCAGGTCATCAGTTCGCGCTCTCTCATCGATTTCCACGGCTCGCAGCGCTTGGTCGAACAGAACGAGGCAATCCGTCTCATCATGGTCGACCTGGTCGCCCGCGCCCAACGCGAAGGAAGGTTGCGCGCGGGAACAGACCCGGAGACGCTGATGTTGTCCCTTCGCGCCTTCTCCTATGGCGTCGCCAGAATGTGGATCGATGGGCATTTCCGGGAATGGCGGGTCGAAAAGCCGCCGCTGGAGGCGGCCTTCGCCGCCCTCGATCAGTTCATCGCGCTGATCGCCGCCGACGGCCGCATCGCAGTGGCCTGACAAAGATCGAAAGACCGGGCGACGCACGCGGTGCACGCTCGAGGCACAAGGACGACACGGGTGGCGTCGGCCGCCGCGCCAGCCTAGCCCAGGTCCGGTGGACCCAGGCGTGAACGGTACTGCTGGGGGGTCAAGCGGATCCTGAGTTTGAAGATCTTCCGGAATGTCGCGGGATCGGCATAACCGCACTCGCTTGCGACCTCCGCGACGGAAAGGCGAGTGGCCTCAAGCAATGCCTTGGCCCGCTCCAGGCGAAGCGTTTGCACGTATCTGGCGGGAGTGCGTTCGGTCGTTGCGCGGAAGCGCCTCAGGAGCGTGCGCTGGCTTACGCCGCAGTGGCTCGCGAGTTCTTCGATGCGGAAGGCTGTTGTTAGCCGCTGGTTGAGCCAGGAGCGGGCTCTGACAATGAGGTCCTCACGCGGCTTCTCGATCAAGCTGTCAATGACAAACGGCGTCTGCGTCTGACGGTCCAGGTCGAGCAGGAGGAACCGGGCGCAGGTGTGGCGCGCCTCTCGACCTGCGAACCGTTCGACCAGCCACAGCGCCAGGTCGTGGTAGGAGGTCACGCCCCCCGCCGACACGCATGCGTCGTCTGCGACGATGCGGCCGTCGGCTTCCAGATGCACGCCGGGGAAGGCGGCGCGGAGGGCCGGCCCCAGCCACCAACTGGTGGTCGCGCGGCGGCCCTCCAGCACGCCGGCCTTGCCCAGAAGGAATACGCCCGAGCAGGATGCGAGCACTGCCTTCCCCGCCTGTGCAGCCTGCGCGATGAGCGCGGCCTCGCCCTCAAGGACGGCCGTCGCCTGGCTGATCTCGTCAGCCGTGCGGTGGTGGATGCCCGGTACGATCAGGGCGTCGAGCTGGTCTACGTCGGCAGCCTGTGTCTGGACACCCATGCCGGCGGCGGTTTGCAGATTGCCACCCCGGGTGGAGACGAAGCGCACCTCCAGCTCGACCCGGGCCTCGGGCGGCCGGGAGACAGAGATCGCATCAAGGATGCGGAAAACATCCAGCGGGGCGGTCAGGCCGCTTTCCTGACAGCCGGGGAACACGAGAATCCCCACCACAACCTTGCGCACCGCCACCCTCATTTTGGCTATTTATACCATAACATCGTCTATTTCGCCACTGGTCGGCGGGAGCGTCTCTGCCGAGATTGGGGGCGTCTTCTCAAAGGATACCCCCCGTGGCCACCTATCCCGCTCTTTCCACCTTCGTTCTCGCTTTGGCCGCCCTGCTGCTCAAGGCGACGCTCCTCAGCGCGGTTCAAGTCGTCGCGCGGCTCCGGGCCAGAACCTTCCTCATCCCCGAAGACGCCCGTTTGATGCGGGTCGCCGTGGTCGAACGCGAGGCGCCGTTCGTGGCGCGCTGCGCCGCGGTCTGGCGCAACGACCTTGAGAACATCCCGTTCTTTCTCGCCGTTGCCCTGGCGTTCACCCTGTCCGGGGGCGCCGCGAACACCGCGGCCTGGCTGTTCGGCGCCTATGTCGTCGTCCGCGTAACGCACACTGGCATCTATCTGCGCGGCCTGCAGCCCTGGCGCGCGCTGGCGTTCCTCACAGGTCTGGTCCTGACCTGGACTGTCGTTATAGCGACGCTCGGGCTGCATTTTGGGCCTCACGCAAGCTGATCCCAACGACACCGCCGACCTTCATTTCCTGCCAAAATTGATCATGACCCAAATGTTTGTCGTAACCCTGCCGATCGGTCTGCATTTCATGGCCAATGCGGTGCAGGGCGTGGTCCTCGGCTTCGGCGTCAGCGGTGAAGCGGAGCCGAGCCTGCTTGCGCCGCATTTCCTGTCGGCGTCGGAATGGCTAACCGGCGGCGCGTTCGGCCTCGAGGCAAGTCTACCCGGGCTGGTAACGGTCGGTATCCTTCTCGCGGCGTCGATCCTGCGCCCGTGCTCGGGTTCGGAGAAGGCCGGAGGCGCGGCATGAGCGGCGTGGCTTGGCGACTGATATCCCTCCGGCTGGCGGCGGTTATCGCGGCCTCAACGGGCCTTGCCGGCTGCCTGACGCTGGCGGCGCCGGACGACGCGTTCTTCTGGCCTGATGAACGCGTGGCCCAGGAAGGCATTGACCTCGACCCCGATGCGCCGCCGGCCGACGCCGAAACCCTGATGCTGCAGTATGCCTCCGGTCCGATTGGCGTCACCCGGCTGCGCGGGGCGGCGGCGGGGGAGCCGATCATTCTCTATTGCGGCGGCAATCTCTTCCGACGCAACGCGGGCGGAGGGCGCGCGGCCCGCAAGCTGGGGCTCATCGGAGACGCCTTGCTATTCGACTACCCCGGCTATGGGGACACCGCCGGGCCGGCTGATATGGGCCGCTTTCGCGCGGTCGCTGACGTGATGGCTGACGCCGCCCGAAGGGTCGCCGACACTGAAGACCGTCCCCTGATCGTCTGGGGACATTCGCTTGGCGGCGCAGTCTGCGCGCAGGTCGCGCAACGGGCAGGGGCTGATGTGCTGGTCCTTGAGACCACGCCGGCCCGCGCCCAGGCGATGATCGACGCGCAACTTGGCTTCTTCAGGCCGTTTGTACGCACACACCTCGGCGACGGGATCGCGTCGGTCGATATCCCGGCCTGGCTCGACGGCTTCCCGGGCCGGGTCGTGGTCCTGGAAGCCGGGCAGGACGAAACGCTGGCCCCGGCTTTGAGCCGGACCCTCGAACGTGAGCTTGTAGAGCGCGGACTGGACGTTGAACGGCTCGTTTTCCCGGAAGCCGGGCACAATTCGATCGGCGAACAGGCCGACTTCCAGGCCCGAATCCGGCAGGTGATCCGGCGTCCGCGGAGCGGGCTGATCACAAGGAATCGTCGGTGACCGTCCTCCCTCGGAATTCCACATCTCCGCCGTCGCGTCGTCGCATGTTGTCGATCCTCGCGGCGCTGCCGCTGGATGAAGCGCGATGGAACAGCGACCGCTGAACGAGACCTCGACCACACATCAGCGCGCTGAACGCGGGCGCGCCTCACAGGAAAATTCCGTGACTAGAATCCAGGAGCAGGACGTGATGCTCGTCAGCGCC
The DNA here is from genome assembly GCA_040385285.1 of Pseudomonadota bacterium. GTDB lineage: Bacteria > Pseudomonadota > Alphaproteobacteria > Caulobacterales > Caulobacteraceae > Brevundimonas. The sequence goes on along the minus strand of JAZKHQ010000003.1, from coordinate 58,421 downwards.
TTCACCACCGGTGATGGGGCAGGCGGCAACCCCGCCGGGGTGGTGCTCGACGCCGATCACCTCTCCGAAGGGGCCCGGCAGGCGATCGCCGCCGCCACCGGGCTGTCCGAAACAGCCTTCGTCTCGAGGTCGACGATGGCTTCCATCAAGCTGGACTTCTTCACCCCGCGCAGGCGGATTGCTCATTGCGGTCACGCCACGATCGCCACTTTCGGACTTCTGGGCGCGACCGGCCGGCTGGCGTCGGGATCTCACTCCAAGGAAACGATCGACGGGCTGCGCGCCGTCGAGGTGAGCGGGAGCTACGCCAGCATGGAGCAGCGGCCACCCGCCTTCAGGACTATCGATCAAACCGCGACCCTGACGGCCCTTGGCCTTGATCCGTCCGATGTTGATACCCGGTTTTCACCGGAAATCGTCGACACCGGGAACGGTTTTGTCCTGGTGGGCGTGAACAGCCCCGATGTGCTCGGGGCGCTCGCGCCCAACATGGAGGCGTTGGAGATCCTGAGCGAGGCGGAAGACCTGGTCGGCGCCTACGTCTTCACGACCCTGACCGGTGACCCGGACGTCGCAGCCACCACGCGCATGTTTGCGCCGCGCTACGGGATCTCGGAGGAATCGGCCACAGGCATGGCCGCGGGGCCTCTGGCCGGGTTGCTCCATCGCCGCCACGCGGCCGGGGCGCAGATGACGATCGAGCAGGGGCGCTTCATGCGCGCACCCTCACGCAGCCTGCTGTACGCCCAGGTGAAGGGCGAGGGAGCGGCTGTGGCATCCTTGGCCGTGGGTGGATATGCGAAGACATCCCGGACCCTGCGGATCGCCTATCTGGACCCGGGCTGAGCCGCAGGCCTGTGCGACGCTCGTTCGACAGCGCCGAAGCGGTTGGCGACGGGGCCGCCAACGCAGGCGATTGTTTCGGGAGGCGTGCGGTTGAGCCGAAATCTTCGCGGCGCTAGCAGCAGCTGATCTGTTTTCACCCTGTCCCTAGTGCCAACAATCGGACGGTCCGGACGGCCGCTTTTGAGTCACTTTCGGACCTCCAACATTCCGCGAAAAGCCCCTGACAAAGGACGCAGAGTCGCGCGGGTCCTTTTGACAAAACAAATGCAAAAAAGGCAAAAACTGATCAGTGTGCGGACGATCAGTGAGGCGCAAACGCCCTGAGGCTGGAGCGGGCGGCGGGAATCGAACCCGCACGAAAAGCTTGGGAAGCTTTCAGGCTACCACTACATCACGCCCGCGGAGCCGGGGCCGTTCTAGGCCGGGGGCGCCCGGATGCCAAGCGCTTCTAGGACACGTGCGGGGTGATGATGCCCAGCGGCAGGGCGGTGACGTTCTTCACGCCACGGGTGACGATGTGGCTTTCGCAGTCCGAGACGATACCGAGGCTCAGCAGCTTCTGGCGCAGGAATTTGTCGAAGGCGTGCATGTCGCTGGTGACGATGCGCAGCACATAGTCCTCGCGGCCGGTGATGGTGGCGCACTGCACCACCTCGGGCCAGTCGGCGACGGCCTTCTCGAACGCTTCGAGGTTTTCAGTCGAGGGCAGGCTGAGCTTGACGATGGCGTAGACCTCGAAATCCAGCCCCAGACGCGCGGCGTCGAGGATGGTCACCCGCTTGACGATGTAGCCCTGGTCTTCCAGCCGCTTGATCCGGCGCCAGCAGGGCGAGGCGGAGAGGCCGACCCGATCGGCGACCTCGGCGACCGACAGCCCGGCGTCCTGCTGCAGGATGTCGAGAATCCGCGCGTCGATGGGATCGAGTTCGTCAGCCAAGGCGTTTCTCCAAGCCACAGTCTCGCGCAATAAAATACCCCCGAACAGCACAGTGCAAGGTCAGAATCGAGCGAGCCTTCGCGCGGGATGTCGTGCTACATCGCCCTGACTTATAACGCTGGCGGATCAACCGGACGGCAGGAATGACCAGGAACACCAAGCCCCTCTCTCTGCGCGTGCCGGAGCCTTCGGGCCGCCCGGGCGACCCGACCGACTTCAGCCATCTGAAGATGGATCCCGCCGGCGCTGTCGAGCGGCCCGACGTGGCGACCACGCCCTACGACATGCGCGATCACGCCTTCCGCCTGATCCGGGTGCTGGATGATGACGGCAAGGCCGTCGGCCCGTGGGATCCGAGGCTGGATCCCGAGACCATGCGGCGCGGCCTGAAGGCCATGATCCTGACCCGGGCGTTCGACGACCGGATGCATCGCGCCCACCGCCAGGGCAAGACCAGCTTCTACATGAAATGCACGGGCGAGGAGGCCATCGCGGTGGCCCAGGGCATGATCCTGTCCCGCGAGGACATGGGCTTCCCCACCTACCGCCAGCAGGGCCTTCTGATCGCGCGCGGCTATCCGCTCGCGACCATGATGAACCAGATCTATTCCAACGCCTCCGACCCGATCAAAGGCCGCCAGCTGCCGATCATGTATTCGGCCAGGGACTATGGCTTCTTCACCATCAGCGGCAATCTGGGGACCCAGGTGCCGCAGGCCGTGGGCTGGGCCATGGCCAGCGCCTACAAGGGCGACGACAAGATCGCCATCAGCTGGATCGGCGACGGGGCCACGGCGGAAGGCGACTTCCACAACGCCCTGACCTTCGCGGCCGTCTATCGCGCGCCGGTGATCCTGAACATCGTCAACAACCAGTGGGCCATCAGCTCCTTCCAGGGCATCGCGGGTGGGCTTGAAACCACCTTCGCCTCCAAGGCCATCGGCTACGGCCTGCCGGCGCTGCGAGTGGACGGCAACGACTTCCTCGCCGTCTGGGCCGCGACCCTGTGGGCCGAGGAGCGCGCCCGCTCCAACCAGGGCGCGACGGTGATTGAGCTGTTCACCTATCGCGGCGCCCCGCACTCGACGTCCGACGACCCCAGCCGCTACCGCCCCGCCGACGAACACGACAAATGGCCCCTGGGCGACCCGATCGCGCGTCTGAAGCAGCACCTGATCGCGCTGGGCGAATGGTCTGACGAGCAGCAGACGGCCGCTGAGGCCGACGCCGTCGAACAGGTCCGCGCCGCCGGCAAGGAGTCCGAGGCCATCGGCACCCTCGGCCAGTCGCGCCCCAGCGTGAAGACGATGTTCGAGGAGGTCTATGCCACCGAGGACTGGCGCATCACCGAACAGCGGCGGGAGGTGGGAGTCTGACCATGAGCCAGCAAACCTTCACCGAGGCGGACCGCACCGACGGCATCGAGCCGGACATGATCGACCAGAAGCACGCGCCGAAATCGGAGGCCGTCGCCGCGCCGGCCGTGCAGCCGATGAACATGATCCAGGCCCTGAACTCGGCCCTCGACATCAAGATGGGTGAGGATCCGAACGTCCTGAGCTTCGGCGAGGACGCGGGCTATTTCGGCGGCGTCTTCCGCGTCACCGACCACCTGCAGAAGAAGCACGGCCTGACCCGCAGCTTCGACGCCCCGATCAGCGAATGCGGCATCGTCGCCGCCGCCATCGGCATGGGCGCCTATGGCCTGCGTCCGGTCGTCGAGATCCAGTTCGCCGACTACATCTACCCGGCCTACGACCAGATCGTGTCGGAGGCGGCCAAGCTGCGCTACCGCTCGGGCGGTCAGTTCACCTCGCCGATCACGGTGCGCTCCCCCTACGGCGGCGGCATCTTCGGCGGCCAGACGCACAGCCAGAGCCCGGAGAGCCTGTTCACCCATATCGCGGGGCTGAAGGTCGTCATCCCGAGCAATCCCTATGACGCCAAGGGCCTGTTGACCGCAGCCATCGAGGATGATGACCCGGTTATCTTCTTCGAGCCCAAGCGCCTCTACAACGGCCCGTTCGACGGCTGGCACCAGAACCCGGTGTCGCCGTGGAAGGCCCAGGAACTGGCCCAGGTCCCGACCGGCAAATACGTCGAGCCGATCGGCAAGGCGCGGATCATGCGCGAGGGGAACGACGTCACCATCCTCTGCTACGGCACCATGGTGTGGGTCTCGCTGGCCGGCGCCGAGCACGCCGGCGTCGACGCCGAGGTCATCGACCTGCGCACCCTCGTGCCGCTCGACATCGAGACCATCGAGGCCAGCGTGAAGAAGACCGGCCGCTGCGTCATCGTCCACGAAGCCCCGAAAACGTCCGGGTTCGGAGGGGAGCTGTCGGCCCTGGTGCAGGAACGCTGCTTCTATCATCTGGAGGCGCCGATCGCGCGGGTGACCGGGTGGGACACCCCCTATCCGCACGCCTTCGAGTGGGAATATTTCCCGGGGCCCGAACGGGTCGCAACGGCGCTGAAAGCCGTCATGACGGGAGGACGCTGATCATGGGTCGCTACGTCTTCAAACTGCCCGACGTGGGCGAGGGCACGGCCGAGGCCGAACTGGTCGGATGGCACGTCAAGGTCGGCGACATGGTGGCCGAGGACCAGATCCTCGCCGACATCATGACCGACAAAGCGACGGTGGAGCTGACGTCGCCCGTGGCCGGCAAGGTCATCGCCATGCACGGCGAGCCCGGCGTCATGTCGGCGGTCGGCTCGCCTCTGGTCGAGTTCGAGGTTGAGGGGGCCGGCAATGCGTCCGCGTCCGCGTCCCCCGAGCCCGCGCCGGTGAAGGCCGAAGCGCCCGCGCCGAAGGTCGAGGCGCCCAAGGCTGAAGCCGCGCCTGTTTCCGCTCCCGCCGCTGCGGGCGGCAACTATGTGTTCAAACTGCCTGACGTGGGCGAAGGCACGGCGGAAGCCGAGCTGGTGGGCTGGCACGTCAAGGTCGGCGATGCGGTCAGCGAGGATCAGCTGCTGGCCGAGGTCATGACCGACAAGGCCACCGTCGAGCTGACCAGCCCCGTCGCGGGCGTGGTCGCGGCGCTGCACGGCGAGCCGGGCAGGCAGATCGCCGTCGGCGGTCCGCTGGTGAGCTTCAATGTCGAGGGCAAGGGCAACCAGACTGCGTCTGAGCCTGTGTCCGCCCCCTCCACCGCTTCGCGGTCCCCCTCCCCCGTGAAGGACGGGGGAGGATCCAAACCGTCCGCCGCCGCCAATCCTCCCCCGCGCGCGGGGGAGGGGGACCACGCGAAGCGTGGTGGAGGGGGCGGCAGCAGCCGCGCTGTTCCCGAGGCCTTCACCACCCGCACCGCCGGGCAGCGCCCGCTGGCCTCGCCCGCCGTGCGCAATCGTGCGCGCGACCTGGGGATCGAGCTGCCGTTCGTACCCGGCTCCGGCCCAGCCGGCCGCATCGAGCACAGTGATCTGGACGCCTATGTCGCCAGCGGCGGCCGCAGCTCGTCCGTGGGCGGATCATCAGACTCGACCTATGCGAAGGCCGAAGGAACCACCGAGACGCGCATCATCGGCGTCCGCCGCAAGATCGCGGAGAAGATGGCCGAGAGCGTGCGCCGCATCCCCCACATCACCTATGTGGAGGAGATCGACGTCACCGCGCTGGAGGAGCTCCGCGCCCACCTGAACGCGACGAAGAAGAAGGACCAGCCCAAGCTGAACGTCCTGCCCTTCATCGCCCGCGCCATCGTCGTGGCCCTGCGCGACCAGCCGACGATCAACTCGCACTACGACGACGAGGCCGGGGTGCTGACGACCCATGCCGCCGTGCACATCGGCATCGCCGCCCAGACGCCGAACGGCCTGATGGTGCCGGTGGTCCGCCACGCCGAGGCGCGCGACCCTTATGACACGGCGCTGGAGATCGCGCGGGTGTCGGGCGCGGCCAAGGACGGCTCGGCCAGGCGCGACGAACTGTCGGGCTCAACCATCACCATCACCTCGCTGGGGACCCTGGGCGGCGTCGTCCACACCCCCATTATCAACCACCCCGAGGTCGCCATCGTCGGCCCCAACAAGATCGCCGAGCGCGTGGTGGTCAAGGACGGCCAGATGGTGGTGAGGAAGATGATGAATCTGTCGTCCAGCTTCGATCACCGCATCGTCGACGGCCATGATGCGGCGGTGTTCGTGCAGCGCATCAAGGGCCTGCTGGAGCATCCCGCGACCCTGTGGATGGGGTGAGGCGTTGGCTGGGGGGGTCTCTATCCTAGAAAAGGTCGCGCTCGTTTTCTCGTCGCTTAAGGGCAACGAGATCTACGGCCACCTGTTCGAGAACCCCAGGACCGGCCTTGAGCGCAACATCTACTGGAATCTCAGCGCGCGGACAGGATGGCTCCCGTTCACCGGACGTCTCATCGGGGTGGAATGGCTGACGTTCAATGTTCGCTCGTGGACCGAACTCAATGCGGCGGATCCTGCCGATGTTCTGCGACCAGACCGCGTTGAGGCGAGCGCTTATATCGACGGGCAACACTGGTCGCTCGATCTCGACCAGTTGACCCTCAAACGTGTCGGACGAAGCGCGGATTTCCGGATTCGTCTGAGAGGCCACGTAGCGAGCGACCAGCCTGGGCCGCTGCCTCGCTTCAAGTTCAAGATCGAAAGGAAGATCAGGTTCACCGGCATCGTCGTCGTGCCAGAGAGCCTTGGCCTCGATCCGTCGAGCCCTGAAGAAGCGTCAGCCGCCGTCTCCGTTTTCATCCAGATTTCCAACCTGACCAATCCGTCTCCTCGCGGCGGGTTCAGCTATGTGCTCCGCCCCCTGACGGGCGGCGACAAGGTAAAGTGACAAGATGCAGACCCTCAAAACCAAAGTCCTCATCATCGGCGCCGGCACCGGCGGCTACGTGGCGGGGATCCGTTGCGGCCAGCTGGGGCTGGAGACCGTGCTGGTGGACGGCGGCGACGGGCTGGGCGGGACCTGCCTGAACGTCGGCTGCATTCCGTCCAAGGCGGTGATCCATGCGGCGTCGAAATTCGAGACGGTGTCCAAGGCCGCGAACGGCGGCACACTGGGGATCACGGCGTCGAAGCCCTCCATCGACCTGAAGGCCACGACGGCGTGGAAGGACGGCATCGTCAAGAAGCTGAACGCCGGGGTCGCGGCCCTGCTGAAGAAGTCGAAGGTCAAGGTCATCAAGGGCTGGGCCGAGTTCTCCGACGCCAAGACCTGCACCGTGAAGACGGCCGAGGGCGACATCATCATCAGCGCCGAGCATGTGATCCTGGCGACGGGGTCCGAGCCGGTGGAGCTGCCCTTCCTGCCGTTCGGCGGGGACGTGATCTCGTCCACCGAGGCCCTGTCGCTGGATGCGGTGCCGGGCAGGCTGGTCGTCGTCGGCGGCGGCTATATCGGGCTGGAGCTGGGCATCGCCTTCCGCAAGCTGGGGGCCGAGGTCGCCATCGTCGAAATGGCCGATCGGCTGCTGCCGCTTTACGACAAGGCCCTGACCGATCCGGTGGCGAAGTGGCTGGAGAAGCACGGCGTCGAGCTGCATCTGGGCGCCAGGGCCGGGTCGTTCGAGAAGGGCGCGCTGAATGTCACCGCAAAGGACGGTTCAGCCCTGAAGCTGAATGCCGACAAGGTGCTGGTCACCGTCGGCCGCAAGCCCCGCACCAAGGGCTGGGGCCTCGAGAACATGGGCGTGGCCATGGCCGGGCCGTTCGTGAAGATCGACGACCGCTGCGCCACCAGCATGAAGAACGTCTGGGCCGTCGGCGACCTGACCGGCGAACCCATGCTGGCGCACAAGGGTTCGGCCCAGGGCGAAGTCGTCGCCGAAATCATCGCGGGCCACGACCGCAGGTTTGATCCGCTGACCATCGCCGCCGTCTGCTTCACCGAGCCGGAGATCGTCTCGGCCGGCCTCGGTCCGCTGGACGTCGAGGGCCGCGACGACGTGATCACCGCCGTCTTCCCGCTGGCCGCCATCGGCCGCGCCCTCGCCATCGAGGCCGGCGACGACGGCGGCTTCGTGCGGGTGTTGGCGTCCAAGACCGACCACCGCCTTCTGGGCGTCCAGGCCGTCGGCCAGCACGTCGCCGAAATGTCCAACAGCTTCGCCCAGATGCTTGAGATGGGCGCGGTGCTGGAGGATGTCGCCGGCGTCATCCACGTGCACCCGACGTTGGGCGAGGCGTTCCACGAGGCGAGCCTGCGGGCGCTGGGACACGCGATACACATCTAGGGTGTCGCTAACGCTCGCGACGCGGTCGCTCGCTGCTTGAGCGACGCGCGTTGCGGCTGGCTAGTCCACCAGATCCACCGGCAGGATCTGGCTGGCCAGCAGGGTCTCCATGCCGCGCCAGTGATCGGGACCCTGACGCTCGACCCAGGCCTGCACCGTGTCGCGGCCGAGGCCGTAGTTGATGATGTAGCTGCGGTAGGTGTCGATGAAGCGCAGCCGCTGGGTGGCCTTGTCGCGCGGGGCCAGGGTGTATTTCATCAGCCGCTCGATGGATTCCTCACGCCCCACCCGGCCCGACAGATAGTCGTCGGCGATGGTGTATTCGGCACGCGCAAGCTGGCGCATCAGGGCCTGCAGCTCCGCCTTCTTCTCCGCCGTCGCGGGGTCGAGACCGGCCAGCGGGAACAACACGTCGCGCTCGAACGCCGTGGCCTCATCGCCCGGGAAGGCCAGGTCGATGCCGTAGTTGGCGCTGCCCTCGGCCACGAACGACATGGGGCTGAACAGCGGATAGACACTCATCTCGACCCAGCCGCGATCGCGCACGAAGGTCTTTTCCAGCAGGGCGTTATAGACGTGGTGGCCGGGGTATCCCTCGTGGCAGCCCAGGTCGATGGCCCGCTCTGTGTAGATCGGGAAGTCGGCGTTGATCTCGATCTTCGATTGGGACCCGCCCATGTAATAATTGTAGCCGGACCACGGCTTGTCGCCGACGAAGGCGAGGGTGAAGTTCTCGTCTGCGGGCAGGGTGATGTGGGCCAGCGTCCGCCGGCGGCACTCGGCGATGGCGGCGTCCATGACCACCTGCAGCCGGTCCTTCGGAATGACGTAGTGCGACTTGAAGGCCGTGACCCGGTCCGTCAGCGAGCCTTCGCCGGGCAGCATCGCGTCGATCTCGGCCAGCACCGGATCGTAGGACGACAGGGGCCGCAGCTCGGGCCGGATGCCGAACAGGGCCTCGGCCTCGTCGGCGAAGCTCATCTTCTCGCCCGACAGCATGCGCAGGCGCGCAGACGCCGCCGAGATGTGGGCCAGCAGATAGGCCTTGCGCTGCGCCACCACCGGCGCGGCGTCCTCCGTCGGGATGGCGTTCAGCCGTTCGGTCAGGGTCGCGGCGCCCTGGATCAGCTGGGGGAGGGTGCGCGGATTGGCCTTGGCCGCCTCGGCCCACTCGGGCGGCCCGTAATAGGCATCGACATAGCCCGGCTCGCGCTCGCCGATCTCGAGGATCAGGGCGACATAGTCCTCGGCCACGCCGTTCAGCGCCTCGCCCGCATCGGGCCGGTCCGGGGCCGCCGTGTTCATGGCGCAGGCGCCGAGCAGCATCAGGACGGACAGCAGGAATGCGCGCATGGCGGTCTCCATTTTGGGCGCTAACGCTCGACTCGCGGAGCCTTGCTTCTTGAGCGCCCTCTAATTCAGTTCAGCAGATCGGCGGGAAGAAGTTGGCTGGACAGGAGCGTCTTCATCGCCGCCCAGTGATCCGGCCCCTGCCGTTCGACCCAGTCCGAGACGATGTCGCGGCCGAGGTCGTAGTTGATGATGTAGCTGCGGTAGGTCTCGAGGAAGCTCAGGCTGTGCTCGGCGCTGGCGCGGCCGTGAAACTGGTAACGCATCATCCGCTGGATGGTCGTCTCCCGGTCGACCCGACCCGACAGATAGTCGTCGGCGATGGTGTAGTAGACGCCCTCCAGATCGTGCAGCGCGGCCTCCAGTTCGGGGCGCGGCTCCACCGGCGTCGGCTCCAGCCCGGCCATCGGATAGAGCACCGTGTGCTCGAACACCTCGCGCTCGTCGCCGGGGAAGGCCAGTTCGACGCCGTATTCGGCGCTGCCCTCGGCGATCAGGGACATGGGGCTGTAGAGCGGATAGACGCTCATCTCGACCCAGCCGCGCCCGTCGGTGAAGGTCTGCTCCAGCAGGGCGTTGTAGACGTGGTGGCCGGGATAGCCCTCGTGGCAGCCGTAGGTCACGGCCTGGTTGATGCCGTTGGGCTGGTCGGTGTTGACCTGGATCAGGCTGACCGCGTCGCCCTTGTAGTAATTGTAGGCGCCCCAGGGCTCGTTCTTGACGAACTCGAGGGTGAAGCGCTCGTCGCCGGGCAGGGTGATGTGTTCGGCGGTGCGGCGGCGGCACTCGGCGATGCCGGCGCGAGTCACGGCCTCCAGCCGCTCGGGCGGCACGATTGGCGTTCCGCCCAGGGCGCCCAGCCGTTGCTGGATCGAGCCCTCGCCGGGCAGCAGGGCGTCGATGCGGGCCAGCACGGCGTCATAACTTTCGATCGGCTTCAGCTCGGGCCGCACGCCGAACAGGGCCTCGGCCTCGTCGGCGAAGCCCATCTTCTCGCCGGCGATCATGCGCAGCCGCGCCGCCGCCGAGGACACATGGGCCAGAAGGTAGCGCTTGCGCTGGAGCAGGAGGGGGTCCAGCCCCGCGTCCGGAATGGCGTTCAGCCGCGCGGTCAGGTCGGCGGCCACCGCCGTCAATGCGGCGGCATCGCGCGGATGAGCCTCGGCCTCCGTCTTCCATTCGGCCGGGCCGTAATAGGCGTCGACATAGCCGGGCTCCAGCACCCCGATTTCGAGGATCAGGCCGACGTATTCCCGCGCGATGGGGTCCATCGGGCCGTGCCCTGTCTGGGCCGCGGCGGGGCTGACGAAGGCGCCGATCAGGCACAGCAGGGAGACGAGAAGCGCGCGCATGAAGGCTCCGACAAATGAACGCGTCACGCTAGGCGGTCGCTCCGCTCGCGCCAAGTTACATCAATGAAAGGGCGCGGGGGTTGTTGCGCTAACGCCGCGGCTCGCGGAGCCTCGCTGCTTGAGCGTGTTTCTGGATCCGCCCGCTCGCGACGCGGCTGCCCGCTGCTTGAACGCTTGAGGCCGCCCGTCCCGTCGTGTAAGCACCGCCGCTCCGGCGACGCCGGCCAGACGCACCCGTAGCTCAGCTGGATAGAGTACTGCCCTCCGAAGGCAGGGGTCAGAGGTTCGAATCCTCTCGGGTGCGCCATTTTCCTCCAGATCGGTCGCAGGTGCCGTTACTTCCGCGCCTGCTTCGCCGTATTCAGCGCCACAGCGACCTGGATCAACGCGCGGAAGGCCGCCGCATCGATCGTCTTGCCTTCATGGATGTCGATGGCGCGTCGCGTGCCGCCGCCGAAGCCGGCGTTGAACAGGCCGGATGGATCATCCAGCGCCGCGCCCCGGGCGAAGGTCAGCTTCACATAGGTCTTGTAGGTCTCGCCGGTGCACAGGATGCCGTCGTGCTCCCACACCGGCGTGCCGCGCCATTTCCACGTCTCGACCACCTCCGGATCAGCCTCGTGGATTAGCGCCCGCACCTTGGCCAGGGTCTCGCCGCGCCAGTCGCCCAGCGTGTTGATTCGGGCGTCGATGCGCTCGGCGGCGGTGGCGTCTTCGGGGGCTGTGTCCTCAATCCGGTTCATCGCCGTCTCCTCACATCTTCTCGCCGGGCAGGCGGCTGGCCTGTTTCACCCAGTCGGTGACCTGCGCCTCGTCCAACGTGTCGTCCTCATGGATGTGCAGGTAGCGGACGTCCTTCTGCTTCGAGCCCACGGGCGGCGGCGGGTCCATCTGCGCGCCGCGGAAGAAGGCGACTTTCACGTAGCGGTCGAAGCAATGCCAGCTCATGAACCAGACATCGCGCTCCAGCCCGAACATCGGCGAGTTCCATTTCACCGCCTTTTCAACGCCGGGCACGGCGGCGGTGACCAGGGCATCCAGCTGCTCGCCCACCGCGCGTTTCCAGCCCGGCATGGCGGCGATGTAGGCCTGCACCGGCGCGTCGCCGTAGCCCTTGGGGATCTGCGGATTGCCGCCCGACAGCAGCGTCGCGTCGCCCATGCCTCAGCCTTTCCGCCAACGCTGCGCATGGGGCAGCACGAACAGATAGAGGCCCGAGATCAACAGCAGGATCAGCGGGATCAGGGCGAACAGACCGACCCACCACGGCGGCGCCCCCCGGGTCATCACGGCGATATAGGCGATCACCCCGCCGGTGAAGGCCAGCGACACCCAGCGGTGGGTCTTTCGGATGAATGCGTTCATTGCGCCAGTACTCCCTCCAGCTTGTCGAAGAACGAGCGCCAGCCGTGCATCGCGCCGCCGGTGGCCTGTTTCTGGTCGGGGCGGAAGCCCGCCTGCTCCATGCGCAGGTGCGTTCCGTTGTCGGTGGGCGTCAGGGTGAAGGTCACCACGCTGCGCAGATCGAACGCCGGGTCCTCGTGGGCGTAATCCCAGCTGTAGGCCAGCCGCCGCTCCGGCTCGAGTTCCAGTACCTCGCAGTCCAGCATCCCGCCCCAGTCGCCGGTGAGGTTGAAGCGGTGGCCCACCGTCGGCGCGAAGTCGTTGCGCATCAGCCATGCCTCGATCAGATGCGGCTGGGTCAGCGCCCGCCACAGTTTCGACGGCGGGTGGGAGAAGTCGCGCTCGACGACGACGCTGCGGGTCTCGGTCATTGGTCCATCCTTGTCAGAAGATCATCCAGCCGGTCGAAGCGGTTCTCCCAGAACGAAGCCATCTGCGTGGTCCAGTCCAGCAGCGGCGACAGGGCGTCGAGCCGCGGGCTGTAGTGGGTCAGCCGTCCGTCCTGGCGGTCGCGCACCAGCCCGGCCTGCTTCAGCACGCCGAGATGCTTCGAAACAGCCGGCTGCGACACACCCGCCTTGGCCGTCATGACGCCGACGGTCTGTTCGCCGTCGCGGCACAATCCCTCGAAGATCGCGCGCCGCGTCGGATCCGACAGGGCGCGGAACAGGGTGTCAGAAGGCAGGGAAGGCATAACGTATAACTTTCTGGCTATGAGTTAGCGTATAACCATGAAGTTATGAGTGTGTCAAATTGCTCGACGCACGAGTTGAAGCGGCGGCCTGCCCGTGCTTCTGAAAAGGCGATACGGAGAGCGCCATGAGCAACGCCGAGACACCGACTGCACCGACCGGACAGCCCGTCGGCCGGGTCATCGCCATGCCGGCGGACACCAATCCGGAAGGCGACATCTTCGGCGGCTGGCTGCTGGCGCACATGGACCTCGCGGGGGCGACCCCGGCGTTCGAACTGGCCCAGGGCCGCTGCGTCACCATCGCGCTGGACGGCATGGTCTTCCACCGCCCGGTATCGGTGGGCGACGAAGTGTCGATCTACGCCCGGGTGCTGGCCACCGGCCGCACCTCCGTCCGCGTCCATGTCGAGGCCTGGAAGCGCGCCCGCAACGATGCCCACGCCCAGGCGGAACGGGTGACCGAGGGCGTCTTCACCTATGTGGCCATTGACGCCGAGCGCAAGCCGAGGCCTCTGCCGGGCGGCGGCTGATCTCCCACTGCGACAGTGGGAAATCTTGACCTTTCGGGCTCTGGACACTACCTCCCGCACATGGCCGTCCGTCGCATCCTGACCATCGACAACGCCGCCGATCTGGCGGTGCTGAAGCAGATCTCCACGCCGGTGGAGGCTGTCGACGACAGCCTGCGCGCGCTGATGGACGACATGCTGGAGACGATGTACGCGGCGCCGGGCATCGGTCTGGCGGCCGTGCAGATCGGCGACACGCGCCGGGTCATCGTCATGGACCTGGGTGACAAGATCGTCGAAGGCGACGTGCAGGAAGACGAAAGCGAAGAGGCCGAGCTGGCCCGCCGCAACCCGCGCTACATCGTCAATCCTGAGATCACCTGGGCCTCGGACGAGCTGTTCTCTTACGAAGAAGGCTGCCTGTCGGTGCCGGAGTATTATGACGCGGTCGAGCGCCCGGCCCGCGTCCGCCTGACCTACATGAACTACGCCGGCGAGCGGATCGAGGAAGAGGCCGAGGGCCTGTTCGCCGTCTGCATCCAGCACGAGATGGATCACCTCGAGGGCGTGCTGTTCATCGACCACCTGTCGCGGCTGAAGCGCGACCGGGCCGTGGCCAAGGTCAAGAAGAACGCCCGGATGGCCGCCTGATGGCGCGCGTCCGGGGCAAGACCCGCATCATCGATCCCTCCGGCCGCCGCCGCCTGACCCGCGGCGAGAAGATCGGCATCGGCAGTCTGGCGACCCTGCTGGCCGTCGGCGTCGCCGGGGTGATCGCGGGGGTGCTGCTCGACCGCCTGCTCGACTTCGACGACACCCTCGACACCGGCGGCGAGTGGGACGAGGGCGGCGGCGTGCACACGCGCTGGGAATAATCGGCTTTTTGTCGCTACCGCTTGCGACGCGGTCGCTCGCTGCTTGAGCGACGGGGTTGAGTGCGGGCTCCGTCTCTGACAGGAGCGTGCCTATGCGCCTCGCCTTCATGGGAACTCCCGAATTCGCCGTGCCCTCGCTGGCCGAGCTGATCGCCAGCGGCCACGAGGTCGTGGCCGTTTACTCGCAGCCGCCCCGACCCAAGGGGCGCGGCCAGAAGCTGACCCCGTCGCCGGTCCACGCCTTCGCCGAGACCATGGGCCTGCCGGTCTTCACGCCCGAGAGCATGAAGTCGGCGGACGCCATCGAGACCTTCCGCAGCCTCGACCTCGACGCCGCCTGCGTTGTCGCCTACGGCCAGATCCTCAAGGCCGAGGTGCTGGAGGCGCCGCGCCTCGGCTGCTTCAACCTGCACGGCTCGCTGCTGCCCCGCTGGCGCGGCGCGGCGCCCATCCAGCGCGCCATCATGGCGGGCGACAAACAGACTGGCGTGCAGATCATGCAGATGTCGGAAGGGCTGGACGAGGGCGCCATCCTGCTTAGCGAGGTGATGGACATCCGGCCGGACGACACGGCCGGCAGCCTGTCCGAACGCATGGCCACGGTCGGCGCGACCCTGTGGACCCGGGCGCTGGCCGCCATCGAGCGCGGCGGCATGACCCCGACCAAACAGGTCGGCGAAGTGACCTATGCGAAGAAGATCACGCCCGCCGAGGCCCGCATCGACTGGACCCGCCCGGCGGCTGAGGTCGACGCCCACATCCGCGGCCTGTCGCCCTTCCCCGGCGCCTGGTTCGAGGCCCCCGACGGCACGCGCATGAAGGTGCTGATGTCAGCGCTGGCGGATGGCGCGGGCGAGCCGGGTCAGGTGCTGGACGACGCCCTGACCGTCGCCTGCGGAAGCGGCGCCGTGCGGCTGATCCGGGTGCAGCGCGAGGGCCGGGCCGCTCAACCGGCCGCCGAGATGCTGAAGGGCTTCCCTATTTCCCGCCACACCATGCTGCCCTCAAGCAGCGAGCCGCCGCGCGGCGAGCGGTAGGGCCAGAACCATGCCGCGTTATCGCCTGACCATCGAATACGACGGCTCGAGCTACAACGGCTTCCAGGTCCAGACAGGCCAGCCGACGGTGCAGGGCGCGCTGGAGGCGGCGATCACGGCCTTCAGCGGCGAGACGGTGCGCCTCGCCGCCGCCGGCCGCACCGACACAGGCGTTCATGCGACCGGTCAGGTGATCAGCGTCGATCTGGAAAAGGCCTGGCCCGCCGCCACGGTCATGAACGCCATGAACGCCCACATGGTCACCGAGGCCGTGTCGGTGCTGGACTGCGTGGAGGCGGACCCGGAGTTCCACGCGCGGTTTTCGGCCGTCGGGCGTCGCTATCTCTACCGCATTCTCAACCGGCCCGGCCGCCCGGCGCTGGACCGGGGTCGGGTCTGGCATGTGAAGCGGCCGCTGGACGCCGCCGCCATGCACCGCGCGGCCCAGGCGCTGGTGGGGCTGCACGACTTCACCACCTTCCGCGACGTGAACTGCCAGTCGGCCAGCCCGGTGAAGACGCTCGACGTCGCCATCGTCGCCCGCGTCGGCGACGAGGTGCATCTGGTCTTCGAGGCCCGCAGTTTCCTGCACCGGCAGGTGCGGTCGATGACCGGAACCCTCGTCGAGGTCGGGCTGGGCCGCTGGACCGAGGCTGATGTAGCGGCGGCGCTGGAGGCGAAGGACCGCTCGGCCTGCGGGACCGTGGCGCCGTCGGAAGGGCTGTATCTGACGGGGGTCGAGTATTCCGACTGACTGACTTGCCTTCCTTTCGTCATCCCCCGGTCTCGCTGCGCTCGCCGGAGGATGACGAAAGAAGAAGGGGGTGGGCGCTCCGCCTCCTGATCTGCTAACCGGGCGGGCATGACCCAAGCGCCCGATACCGCCGCCCGCCGCATCGTCGAAACCCTCGTGATGAACGGCATCGACCGGGTCTTCTGCGTGCCGGGCGAGAGCTATCTGGCGGTGCTGGATGCGCTGGCCGACGTGCGCGACCGGATCGAGGTCATCGCCTGCCGCCACGAAGCGGGCGCCGCCAACATGGCCGAGGCCTGGGGCAAGCTGACGGGCAGGCCGGGCGTCTGCATGGTCACGCGCGGCCCCGGCGCGACCCACGCCTCCATCGGGGTGCACACGGCGCATCAGGATTCGACCCCGATGATCCTGTTCGTCGGCCAGATCGCCTTGACCGACCGCGGCCGCGGCGCCTTTCAGGAGGTCGACTATCGCGAGGTGTTCGGCGGCCTGGCCAAGTGGGCCACCGAGATCGAGAGCCCCGAACGCACCGTCGAGGTGGTCGAGCGCGCCTTCGCCACCGCGCTACAGGGCCGCATGGGGCCGGTGGTCATCGCCCTGCCCGAGGACATCCTGCACGAGCCGGGCGGCCCCGCGCCGAAGCGGCCTGTCGTGGCCGCGAAGGCGGCGCTGGACCCGGCCTTCGTCGAGCAGGTGAAGGCGCGGCTGGCGAAGGCCGAGCGGCCGGTGCTGGTGCTTGGCGGATCGGGCTGGAGCGACGAGGCGACGACCGCCATCGCCGACTGGTCGGAGCGCATCGGCCTGCCCGTCGCCCTGTCGTTCCGCAGGAAAGACCTGGTCTCGAACGACCGTTCGAACTACGCCGGCGACCTCGGCCTCGGCCCCAATCCGAAGCTGGTGCAGCGGATGAAGGACGCCGACCTGATCCTCGCCATCGGCGCGCGCCTGGGGGAGAATCCGACCCAAGGCTACACTCTGCTGACGCGCGAGCGGACGGCGGAGACGCTGATCCACATCCACCCGGGGCCAGAGGAGCTGGGCCGCGTCTGGCCGACGCTGCTGGGCGCCACGGCCGACTGTTCGCTGGCCGCGCTGGCCCTGTCGCAGATCGACCCGGGCCGCGACTGGAAGGATCAAGCCGAGGCCGCCCGCGCCGCGTTCGAGGCCTTCATCCAGCCGGTTTCGGTGACCGGCGCGGTGAACATGAGCGAGGTCATCCGCCACCTCGGCGAGGTGCTGCCCGCCGACGCCATCCTGACCAACGGCGCTGGGAACTTCGCCGCCTGGCTGCACCGGTTCCACAAGCACACCGCCCGCCGCACCCAGCTGGCGCCGACGTCAGGGGCCATGGGCTACGGCTATCCGGCGGCCATCGCGGCCAAGAGCGTGCATCCCGACCGCGACGTCATCTGCATCGCCGGCGACGGCGACTACCTGATGACCGGGCAGGAAATCGCCACCGCGGTCCAGTACGGGATCAATGTCGTGGTCGTGGTGGTCGACAACGGGACCTACGGCACCATCCGCATGCACCAGGAAGGCCACTATCCGGGCGCCGGCCGCACCATCGCCACCGACCTGAAGAACCCGGACTTCGTAGCCTACGCCCAGGCCTTCGGCGCCTTCGGCGTGCGCTGCGAGCGGACCGAGGACTTCCCGGCGGCGTTCGCGGCCGCACGGAACGCCGCCAAGGGGAACGGGGGCCGCCCCGCCCTCGTTCACCTGATCACATCGGCCGAGGACATCGCCCCCGGCCGAACCATCACCGCCCTGCGCGGCGGCTAAGGGAGCCTGACAATGCGTGCTGCTGTCATTCTGGCCGGCGTCGCCGCCATGACCCTGTCCGCCTGCGAGACGATGCCTGAGCCGGGCGCTCCGCCCGTCGCGGACAACGGCAACGACTGCGCCGTGATCGCGGCGGTGGCCAAGGAGCACTACCGCTTCAACACCACCGACAACCGCCCGCCGCCGCTGAAGTTCGAGGACGGCTACAACCCGCACTGCGACTGGAGCCGCTACGGCCTCGCCTTCACGCCCTTCGATCCGAGCGCGACATCGGGTGATCCGCGCGAGCGGGTGCGCTGGGTCAGCTTCGATCGGCCAGTGTATGACGGGCGCGGCGCCACGGTCGCCACGGGCATCCTGCACGGGCCGCTGGCGGGCATGGGCTATGAGTGCCGCGTGATCTCGGGCTTCGCCGGATGGACCGTGCCCGAGGGGTCTTGCCGTAACACCTGGGTTTCGTGATCTAGGCTCGCACCAGCCCGTCCAGCGCCGGCGCTTCCGCCGCGCTGTCGGGGAACACCCGCGCATCGAGCGCGGCGCGGTCGACGCCGATATGGTCGCGCAGCAGGCTCTTGAACACCGAGCGCACGTCCAGCGTGGGCGCCAGGTCGCGGCCCTCGAACAGGCGGTTGTCGGCCAGGGTCGGCCAGTCGCCGATGGGGCCACCGGGGCTCAGACCGCCGCCGGCCAGCAGCATCGTTGAGGCCGTGCCGTGGTCGGTACCGCCAGTGCCGTTGGCGCGGGCGGTGCGGCCGAACTCGGTGACGACGACCACGACCGTGTTCGACCATTCACCGCCGAGCCCGTCGTGCAGGCCGCCGATGATCTGGTCCAGCCCGGTCAGGCGCGGGGCCATCTGGGCGCTCTGGCGGGCGTGGGTGTCCCATCCGTCCACGGACAGGGCGACAATATCGGCTCCGGCCTCCCCGGTCATAAGGCGGGCGACGGCCTGACCCAGACCGTTGACGTCGTTGCGGCGCAGGGGTGTTCCGTCGCCGACCCGCATGGCCATGGCCTCGGTCTCCAGTCCGCGCGCCAGATTGGTCGCCAGCATGGGATCGTCGACATAGAGGTCCTGAAGCAGGGAGGCGATGCGGTCGCCGCCCTCGACCTGGCCGCCGGGCGCCCACGACGTGGTCGGGGCCGATCCGCGCAGGATCAGCGGCGTCTGCGGCCCGATCGACAGGCCGGTTCCGCCGGTCAGCGCCAGCGCCCGGTTGAGCCAGCCGTCGGTCGCCTGACGCAGGCCCTCGCCGCCGTTCTCCAGCACGTCCTGGGCGTCGAAATGCGAGCGGATGCGGGCCGGGATGGCCACCGCCGGCGCCCAGCGCATCTGCCCGGCGGCGTGCATCGCGTGCAGCCCCGCCAGCGACGGATGCAGACCGAAGCTGTCCGACAGCAGCAGTGCCCCCTCCACGGCCAGGTCGCCGCGCAGGCGGCGATAGTTCGCATCCCCCACGGGCACGGTGACCGACAGGCCGTCCATGGCCCCGCGCGCGACCATGACCACCAGCTTGCGGCGCGGACCTCGGGTCTGGGCCGCCGCGCGCCCGGCGAAGGTCAGGGACAGGCCGGCGGCCATCAGGCTCCGGCGGTTGAGGTCGAAACGGGTCATCGGCGCTGGAACTCCGGCGACATTAGAAGAAGGGTCAGGGCCTCGGGCCGGCTCTCGGCGCGGGTCACGGCCATGCGGGTGCGTTCGCTGAGGCGGGCGCCGAGCGCGGTCGCGGCGATGGCGTCGGGGTCCAGCATCTCGGCGCGGTCGGCGACGGCCTTGGCCCAGTCCAGCCGCTTGACCAGGGCGTCGGGCCCGGCCCAGTCGGCGGCGGTGTCGGGCCAGCCCTCGGGCGAGGGCGGCGCGAAGGCCGGCTGGCCCATGGCGGTCAGCGCCTGCTGCAACGGCTGGATGCGCTGCGGCGGATAACCGAGCGCGCGATGGGTCGAGACGATGAACTCATAGGGTGTCTTGATCTTGGCCGGGGCGGGATCCCACGCCTCGGGCGCGGCGATCAGGGCCAGGGCGGCGGCGGCGAGATCGCCGCGCGATCCAGTCCACGCCGCCTCCAGCCGGTTGACCAGCGAGGCGGGCGGATCGTCGGCGACGAAATGCACCGCGATGCGCCGGGCCAGCCGCCGGGCGGTCGCGGGATGGTTGGCCAGATCGCGCAGGATGGTCTCGCCCTGGGCGACGCCGCCCTGATCGTAACGGCGGCCCATGACGGTGCGGCTTCCGGGCTCATGGATGCCGGGACGCCAGGCGAAGCCGCGCGGGCCGCGTTCGACCGCAAGGGCCGCCGCCCTCGCCTGCGCCCGGGCGCCGCCGTTTCCGCCGCGCGCCAGACCTCGTCCCCGCGCCGTGCTAGCGCCGGGGTCTGCGGGATCGCGCGGCCCGGGGACGGACCAGCCGGTCAGGGCGCGGGCCAGTTCAGTGACGTCGGCCTGGGTGTAGCCGGCGTCGGCGCCGACCGTGTGCAGTTCCATGATCTCGCGGGCCAGGTTCTCGTTCAGCCCGGCGTCGCGGCGCTCACCCAGAATGCTGTTCGGCCCGATCGACTGGGCCTGGTCAAGATACAGCAGCATGGCCGGGTGGCTGTCGGCCGCGACCAGCAGATCCTCGAACCGGCCGAAGACGTGCGGCCGGATCGCCTCGCGCTCGTATTGGCCGAGGAAAACCGCGCTCTGGAACTTGGTGGCCGAGGCCGTCAGGGCGTTCGACCAGAACAGGGCCCAGCGCTCGGCGAACCCGTCGGGCGTCGTGGCCCCTAGCTGCGCCCGGGCCAGGAACTGCGCTGCCGTGCCCTGATTGATCGTGCGGCGCGCGTTCTCCTCAGGCGTGCGGGCCTCCTGCTCAATCGGCGCGCCGGCCATGGGCATGGCGGGCGGCGGCGTCTGCCGCCGCTCCTGCCGCACCTCGCGGATGTCGCGCAGATAGACGTTGAACTCGACCAGCCGCGCCTCGGTGTCGGGGAATTCGCCCCCGGGCTGGGGCGCGCCGCTGCGGCGGACCTGGCCCTGCAGCCAGCCCTGCGGATCGGCGGCGACCGCCTCGATCTCGCCGGGGCGGGCGCCCAGTCCGAAACGCGTGACGGCGACGGCGGCCCTTAGCCTGGTCTCGTCCTGAACCATGGTCGTCTCCCTCACCCGAACATGGAACGCGCGGGCAGTCGCGGTCCGTCGCGGTTTTGGGCTAGAAGGCGCGCCATGCCCTTCACCGCCACCGTCCTGACCATGTTTCCCGAGGCTTTTCCGGGCCCGCTCGGCGTGTCGCTGATCGGCACGGCGTGGCGCGAGCGGGGGCTGTGGAGCCTCGATACGGTTGACATTCGGGCCTTTTCCACAGATACGCGCGGCTTCCTGGACGACACCCCCGCGGGTGGCGGGCCGGGAGCCGTGTTGAAGGCGGACGTGGTGGCCAGGGCGCTCGACAGCGTTTCAGGGCCGCAACGGCCGCTTTTGTACATGAGCGCCCGGGGTCGGCCCCTGACCCAGGCGCGCGTCAAGGAATGGGCCAGGGCGGACGGGATCACCGTCCTGTGCGGCCGGTTCGAGGGGGTGGACCAGCGGGTGCTCGACGCCCGGGGGTTCGAGGAGGTCTCCGTTGGAGACGCGGTGCTCGCCGGCGGCGAGGCGGCGGCGATGGTGGTGATCGAGGCGTGCGTGCGACTGATCCCCGGGGTTCTGGGCCAGGCCGAAAGCCTGAGTTCGGAAAGCTTCGAGGACGGCCTTCTGGAACACCCGCAATACACGCGGCCGCGGACGTTCGAGGGGCTGGAGATACCCGAGGTGCTTGTGTCGGGCGACCATAAAAAGGTCGCCGCATGGCGCGAGGAACAGCGGCGAGAGACGACCCGGGAGCGGCGGCCAGACCTTTGGGCGGCGCATCTGGACAAGACAAATGCGGAACCCGAGTCCGCCAATTCAAAGCTAAAGGGCGCAAAAGCCCGAGGAGAATAGAATGAACATCATCCAGCAGCTCGCTGCCGAAGAAAAAGCGCGCCTCGTCGCGGTGCGCGAAATCCCCGTCTTCCAGCCGGGCGACACCCTCCGCGTCAACGTCAAGATCAAGGAAGGCGAGCGCGAGCGCGTCCAGGCCTTCGAGGGCGTGTGCATCGCCCGTTCGGGCGGCGGCGTGAACGAGACCTTCACGGTCCGCAAGATTTCCTTCGGTGAAGGCGTGGAGCGCAAATTCCCCGTCCTGTCGCCGATGATCGAGTCCATCGAGGTCAAGCGCCGCGGCGTCGTGCGGCGCGCCAAGCTCTATTACCTGCGCGATCGTCGCGGCAAATCGGCCCGCATCGCCGAGCGCCAGACCGCCCGCACGCCCAAGGGCGTGGTGGTGCCGGAAACCGGCAAGGCCGAAAAGCCGAGCGACGGCGAAGCATAAGAAGGGCGCTAACGCCCGCAACGCGGTTGCGGGCTGCTTGAGCGCGACTGAATCAGGCCCCGGCAGAAACGCCGGGGCCTTTTTCACGCCTACTGCGGGAAGAGGCGGTTCGAGGCGTCCTGCTGGCCCTCGAGGCTGTGCTTCAGGTCCCGCATCTGGTCATGCCCTGACCGGACTGAATCATAGGCGCGCCGGATCGCATCGCGCGTCGAGGGCGAGACGTCTGAATCCTCCAGCGCCTTCTCGAACTTCGCCTTGATGAAGTCCTCGCCGTTCTCGACCGAGTTCACGACCGCCTGCTCATCGCGCAGCAGGGCGTGCTTGATGTCCAGGAACGCGCGGTGAGCCTTGGCCAGGATCGAGCCGTCGTCCTCGGCCTTTCCGCCCAGTGAGGTCACCGTCGATCGAAGATCCTCGGCCACCTGCTGGCGCTCGAAGCTGCGCTGCTCGAACAGGCTCTGAAAGCGGGGATTGTCCGATTCCTTCGCCGCCTCCCGATAGCCGTCAGCGCTGTCGAGCGTGGTCTCGATCAGGCTGTTCAGAAGATGGATGTCGTTGTGAAGGGGGGTGCTCATGGAAACCTCTGGCGGCTGTGGGGAGCCACCACAGCGCGCCCGGGCCATTATTGGTTTCAGCTTGGCCGTTCAAAGCTTTGTGCGCAGGGACCACAGCTCGGGGAAGCAGCGGCGGCTGAGCGTCTCGGTCAGATAGGCGACGCCCTCGGTGCCGCCGGTGCCGCGGCGGCGGCCGATGATGCGCTCGACCGTAACCACATGCTTGTGCCGCCAGGTCAGCAGGGCGTCGTCCAGGTCCACCAGCTTCTCGGCCAGTTGGTAGAAGGGCCACCAGCGCTCGGTGTCGCGATAGACCTCCAGCCAGGCGGCCTCGACGGCCTCTGACGGCTCATAGGGCTGGCTGACCTCGCGGCTCAGCACGGCCGCCGGCACGGGCAGGCCGGCCGCCGCGAGCTGTGACAGGGCGTCGTCATACAGGCTGGGCGCGTCGAGCGCGGCCTTCAGCGCCGCATGGGCCTCGGGCCGGTCTTCGTGGAAGCGCAGGAAGCGGGCGTCCTTCAGCCCCAGCATGGATTCGAAACGCCGGAACTGATCGCTCTGGAAGCCCGAGGACGAGCCCAGCACGCCCCGGAAGCGCAGATAGTCGGCGGGCGTCATGGTGGCCAGGATGTCCCAGCTCATGGTCATCACCGCCTGGATGCGGCTGACCCGCGCCAGGCTCTTGTAGGCGGGGACGAGGTTGCCCGCCCGCACCAGCGACTGCGCCAGCCCCACCTCGTGCAGGATCTGCTTGAGCCACAGCTCCTTGGTCTGGTGGATGATGACGAACAGCATCTCGTCATGCTCGTCCGACAGCGGATGCTGCGACGACAGCAGCCGGTCGAGGGTCAGGTAGCCGGCGTAGGTGATGTCGGTCACAGCCAACCCTTCTTCTTGAACCACAGCAGCGGCAGGATCGCCGAGATCACCATGGCGATGACCGCCAGCGGGTAGCCGGCCATCCAGTGCAACTCGGGCATATGGTCGAAATTCATGCCGTAGATCGAGGCGATCAGGGTCGGCGGCAGGAAGGCGACGGCCGCCACCGAGAAGATCTTGATGATCGAAGACTGCTCGATGTTGATCAGGCCCAGCGCGGCCGAGAGCTGGAAATTGATGCTGGCGGCCACCGCCTGGTTGTGACCGATCAGGCTGGCGGCGTCGCCGCTGAGCGAGCGCAGGTGATCGCGGGCGTCCGGCGCCTGTTCGATGCGGTCGTCCAGTCCGACATAGGCGAAGATGCGGGCCAGACCGGCCAGGCTCTGCTCGATGCGGGCGTTGGTGATGTGCGCCCGCCCCAGCTTGGTGATCAACTGGTCGAACCCAACCGTCTTTCTCTGCGCGAAGACGGTGTTGGAAACCGCGTCCACCTTGGCGGCGTTGACGGCCAGGATGTCCGAGGCGCGGTCGATGATCGCCTCCATCAGGTGCAGGAACAGGTCCGCCCCCGTGGCGCACAGGTCCGGCGCGCGCTCCAGCTTGTCGATCACCAGGGCAAACGGCTTGGGGTCGAAATAGCGGATGGTGACCAGCGGCCCGGTGGTCAGGACGAAGGTCACGGGATCGACCGTCGGCGTGTCGGTGTCGCCGTGGTGGATGATGTCGGCGGTGACATAGGTGGCCCCGCCTTCGCGGTAGAGGCGGCTGGACGCCTCCAGCTCGGCCATCTCTTCGCGGGTGGGGATGGCGAGGCCGAGCGCCGTCTCGACCGCCTTGTCCTCGTCAGGCGTGGGGCTGACCAGGTCGATCCAGATGGCGTCGGCGGGCAGGGTCCAGGCCGAGACGTCGCCGTCGATCGGCTCGCTGACCGCGCAGCCCGAGCGGTAGACCCGGATCACGCGGCGGCTCCTGACGTCAGGGTGTTACTGCTGGCCGCTCGAAGCGGTCCCGGCGGACGCGCTGTCAAAGGCGTCGCGCGCGCCTTTGTAGATGAAGCCGTAGGTCGGATAGACGGTCGTGCCGAGATCATGGATGGGGGCATACCACACCTTCACCCGGCTCCAGTCGCCGCCTTCGGAAACATCGACGACGGTGACGTTTTCCTCGACCTTGCCGCGGCTGCCGCCCCAGTTGGCGTGGGTCACGCGGATCACGCGGTCGGTCAGGATGTCGGACACGACGGCCACATGGCCCCGGTTCATCCGGCCCTCGGGCTGGAACACCAGAACCGAGCCGGTTTCGGGATCGCGGCCGGTCCGGAAATGATCCACGGCCTGGTTCCACCAGGTCCAGGCGTCGCCGAAGATCTGGATGCCCGAGAACATCCGGGCGAAAGTCACGCACTGCCAGTAGGGCTCGTCAGCACGGGCTTGCGGCGTCGAAAACGCAAAAAACCCGAGGGTCACGGCAACCGCCGCGGCTGTGAGCCGTTTCATCATCTTGGCGTGCTCGCCCCGTTTCCGATGCAGCCTTCTACGATAAATCGGCGGGTTGAGATACCCTTTCAGGCGAGTCGGGTGCGGGCTTTCGTCGCACTTTTGTGGATGGCTCGGCGATCCGCCAACGATCTCAAGGCCTTGCGGGCCGGCTTTTCGATCAGATGATACGAACAGGCGGCGGCCAGCGGGATGCAGGCCACGACTGCAAGCCACGCCAGGGGATGCAGCAGCTTGTCCTCGGCCCCGGTCAGGCGCGCCGCCAGGTTCACCCCCACCAGCTTCACCGGCACGGCGACCATGTAGATCGAGTAGCTGATCTCGCCCAGATAGACGCCCGCCCTCGACGACAGCCAGCCGGCGCGGATGTTGGGCAGGGATCCCAGCGCCAGGATCAGCCCGCCCGCCAGCAGCACGATGAAGCCGTCCCAGGCGTTGATCGACGCCAGCGCCGTCATCCCCGCGCCGCACAGGGCCGCGATCAGCCCGGGGCGCGGCAGGGCGCCGCGGCGATGCACGAGGTAGAGGGCGCAGCCGAGGGCGAAGCACGGCACGATCCTGAGCGCGCCCCAGGCGAAGGTCGCCCGCGTCAGGGGGAAGCCGGCCACGGCCTCGAACGCCAGATAGAGGCCGATCATGAAGGCGCCGGCGCCAGCCACGGCCGCGCCCGGGCGCTTGCGCAGGGCCCAGGCCACGGCGGCGAACAGGGGGAAGGCCAGATAGGCGAACCATTCGGCCGAGATCGACCAGGACGGATGGTTGAAACCGGCCTCGGGCGCGAAGCCCCAGGCGTGGATCATCAGCAGCTGCGCCGGCAGGCTCTTCCAGCTCAGCACGTTGGAATCGATGGTCAGCCCGGCGAAGGTCGCGGCGAGGCCCAGCGCCATGACGCCGAACAGGGTGGCGATATGCAGCGGATAGACCCGCGCGATCCGCGCCCACAGGAAGCCGGCGTAGTTCAGCCGCTTCCCGCCCGCCTGCTCCAGATAGACGTGGCTGAGGATGAAGCCCGACAGGATGAAGAAGGTCTCGACCCCCAGATACCCCTTGGCCACAAGGTTCGGCATGAAGCCGACGTCGAGGTGCGGCCAGCAGGCGAACAGCACGACCCACGCCGCCGCAAAGAACCGCAGCGTGGTCAGGGGCCGCAGGTCTGCGGGCGCGGGTCCGTCAGTCTCGATAGCGGTCATGCCGACATCGTGCCGCAAAACCGCTTGGAGAAGCGTTAAAGGAGTGAGTGCGGAAATTCCTTCTCCCCTCGGGGGAGAAGGAGACGGAAACTTACTCCACCGGCGGTGTGACTTCGGCCGTGCCGCCGCCTTCGCCGCCCGCGTCGAACCCGGCCTGGGAGATGGCGCAGCCGGACAGGGTCTCCGACCCGATCTGGACCTGGGCGGTCAGGGGATACAGCCGCTCGCTCATGCCGTCCGAGCAGTCCGTGTCGATCAGGGTGACGACCAGGGCGTTGTTCTGGTCGGTCATGGCGGTGAAGACCGCTGTCGTGCCCTGAACCACCGGGCCGGGGTTGTTGGCGAGCTGCTGGGGCCGGTCAGGGCCGTAGTACTTCAGCTGCGCCGGGGTGATGTCGACTGCCCAGAAAGGTTCGTTGCCACGCACCGCGACGGCCTGGCCCAGATCGACGCCGCCCAGGGTGATCGACGGCGGGGGCGTGGGTTCGTCGGGTTCGGGGGCCGGCTGCTGACAGGCGGCCAGGAAGGCGAGCGGGGCCAGAAGGGCGAGCTGGGCGAGGCGCATGGGTCGTCTCCGTTATCGTTCTGGAAGGGCAGGAAGCGCGGCGGTTCGCCCCGGGTCAAGGCCGCGCGCTTCGAAAGCGAGGCGGGGGCGCCTATGCTCGGTCATGGCGATTCGCCCCGATCCCTCTGACAACGCGCCTGTGGCGTGGGAGTTCTTCGCCGGCGGCGGCTTGGCCGGCCTCGGCCTGAGCGGTTTCCGCATCGGCTTCGCCAACGACATCGACGCCATGAAGGCGGCGGCGTTCCGCGCCAACCATCCAGGCGTGCCCCTGCATCAGGGTGATGTCTGGGACATCGATCCCGCCGACCTGCCCCCGGCGCCCGACCTCGCCTGGGCCTCGTCCCCCTGTCAGGACGTCAGCCTCGCCGGGGCGCGGGGCGGGCTGAAGGCGCGGCGGTCCGGCGCCTTCTGGGGCTTCTGGCGGCTGATGCGGGCGCTGGACCAGCGCATGCCCCGCATCGTGGTGATCGAGAATGTCGCCGGGCTGCTGACCTCGGGCGGCGGGGCCGATTTCGCCGCCGTCTGCGGGGCGATGGTCGAGGCGGGTTACCGCGTCGGCGCGCTCGAGATGGACGCCGCCCTGTGGCTGCCCCAGTCGCGGCCCCGGTTGTTCATCGTCGCCATACGCGAGGCGGCGGGGCCGGAGGGCGCGGGTCCGAAGGACGTCTTCCATACGCCGAGGCTGGTCGCGGCGGTCGACCGCCTGCCGCCCGAAGTGCGCGCGCACTGGGCCTGGTGGTCGCTGGCTGCGCCGGCCCAGCGGAACATCGACCTCGCCGCCGTGCTGGAGCCTGATGACGCGGTGGAATGGCTGGATGAGGCGAAAGCGTCGGCGGTTCTCGCCATGGCCGCGCCCTTGCACCGCACGCGGCTCGATCTGGCGCTGGCGAGCGGCGAGCGCCGCGTCGGCGCGGCCTATCGCCGGGTGCGGATGGAGCATGGGATCAAGTCGCAGCGGCTTGAGATCCGCTTCGACGGCCTGGCCGGTTGCCTGCGCACGCCCGCGGGCGGGTCGTCGCGGCAGTACATCGTGGTGTGCGAAGGTGGCCGGACGCGCGTCCGCCGCCTGACCGGACGCGAGGCCGCCCGGCTGATGGGGGTGGCGGAAGACTACGTCCTGCCCTCCAGCGAAAGCGCGGCGCTGAAGCTGATGGGCGATGCCGTCGCCGTGCCGGTGGTGCGGGTGCTCAGCGAGGGGCTGCTGCGGCCCGCCTTGAATTCAGCGGGCCGGATCGCGGCCTAGCGCCGCTGCCACTGGCCGGCGCTGTTGCGGAACCACTGGCCGGTGGTGACGCGCGGGAACAGCAGGCGCTCGAACATGCGGGCCCCGGCGGCTTCCGCCGTCGCGCCGTCGCCGGCCTCGGCCGCGCTGCGGGCATAAGCCTCGCGGCGGGCGGTGTTGGTTGCGGTGATCGCGGCGCGCAGCTCGGCGGAGATCGAGCCCGGCTCACGGATGCCGATGAAGCCGTCGGCCTGTTCGCCGACCGTGCCCTGGGCCTTGGCGGCGTCGATCATCGCCTTCTGTTCGGAGGTCTGGGCGAAGGCCGCGCCCGCGGCGACGCCAAGGGCCAGGATCGCGGCGCCGACGACGAAGAGTTTGCGGAAGGTCATGACGCGTTCCTCAGAACAGGTTGGGGTTTTCCGCGAGCAGGTCCTGCAGCTCGCGGTCGAGACGGATGCGGACGTCCGCATCCAGCTTGGCGTAGATCTGGATCGGGTCGACCTGCAGCCGCACCGTGGGGGTGCAGGCGGCGATGGTCACCGCCGCGATGCCGAAGGCCGCCGCCAATTCTCTCTTGCTGAACATGCTGCAGTCTCCGGGTCTCGAGGTGACGCCATATAACGCGGCGCAGGGTGAACGGGTTCTGAACGGCGAAGGTTGCGTGTCGTTACTCTGTCGCGGCCGCCGGCTGGCCGTTGCGGGCGCGGTTCACGGCGATGATGTCGCTGACCAGCTGTTCGATGTTCAGGGTGGTGTCCAGCGTCAGGTCGATGCCGGTGTCGGACGGCAGGGGCAGGGCGCGGTTCAGGAACTCGCGGCTGATGAACTCGGACACCGACAGGCGCAGCTCCTGGTGCTCCGGCGGGTCGTGGCGCCCGCGGATGTGGAACAGGACGCCCAGCCGTCCCTCGTCGAGGCTGTTCACCTCGGCGTCGAGCAGGTCGAAGGCCAGGTTCTCCATCGCCTGATAGGCCAGGTCCTGAACCGTGTTGGGCGGCACGCCGTCGCCTCCGCCCCCGGCCTCCAGCCCGCTCAGGGCCTCGCGGGCGATGGACAGGCGGCCCGGCTGGACAGCGGCGAGGCGGCCGTCCGCCACACGGATGCCCACGCCTCTTTGCCAGATGAAGGGCACGCGGCCCGAGACCACGGCGTCGAGATTGACCTTGTCGCCGAAGCCGGAGCCCGCGATCAGCTCGCCCAGTTGGACCCGGTCCAGAACGATGACGCCGCTGACCGGCTGGTCGGGGTCCAGCGGCACGGAGAATGGCTCGATGCTCAGGGTCCCGCCGCCCACGCTCAGCTGCGCCCCGGCGACGGTGAGGGCGGCCTTGTCGACGGCGAAGTCGATCTCGACCCCGGTCAGGGGGACGATGGTCTCCAGCAGGTCGGCGGTCAGGCTCTGGCCCGGCGCGGTGACAAGCGGCGTCAGGCTGGTGAAGACGATCTGGCCCTTCAGCCCTTTCACCGGCCCGGCGGGGCTGACGAAGTCGAGGCCTGGGATCGACAGCACGCCGCTGGACGAGCCGGCGCCGTCCGCGGTCCAGTCCACGCGGCCGTCGAAGCGGGCCGAGCCGGTGGCGGGCGACCCGACCACGCCTTCCAGCAACGGGCTGAGGTCGGCGGGCTGCAGACCACCCTCGGCGAACACCAGATCCTCCGAACTGATGACGATGCCGCCGGCGCCGAGTTCGCCGTTGTGCGCGAGGGTCAGGCCGCCGATGCGCCGCTCTCCCGCGAGGATGTCGAAGGCGCCGGACCAGCTTTCGCCGCGCAACCGGGCCGCGCCCTTGACCATCGCCGGGTTGAAGCGGTCCGGCGTGGTGGCGTCCTCGACCCGGGCCGTGTCGATGCGGGCGTCGAGGCCAAGGCCGCCGGGCCCGCCGAAGGCGTCCAGCCGCCCCGCCGCCTCGCTGAAGTCCAGGGCCAGGAACGGGGCCGAGGCCGAGACGCCCCGGATCGCCCCGCCCGCGCGCCAGGCGCCGTCGGCGACGGTCACCAGCGGCCCGCCCGAGGGGCAGAAGCCGCCGCTGATCGCGGTGATGTCGTTCTCGTCCAGCTCCAGCCGTTCGACGCTCACGGCGGCGCAGTCGCCGGCGGCGTAGGTCAGGCGGCCGTTGCTGGACGCCAGCTCGCCCCGCGTCGCCACCGTGACCCCGCGCGCCAGGCCGAAGTCCAGCGCCGCCCGCCCGTCCAGGGTCGCCGTGAAACCTCCGGGCGTCAGCGACCAGCGCGGCACGGAGACCGTCGCCTCGGGCAGTCCCTCGCCGCGCGTGGCCGTGACGGTCAGGGCGCCGCCGCCCGGACGCCCGCCTGTGGCCAGGAAGACCGGGCCGCGTCCCTGGGTGATGGTCATGGCGCCGCCGTTGGCCGGGGCGATGCGGACGGGCCGGAGCAGGTCTGCCTGCGACCCGTTGGGCCCGAGGGCGAAGCGGAAGGCCGGAGCGCTGAAGGAGAAGTCTCCCAGAGCCCGCTTCATGGCGCCCAGCTCAGGGATGTCGTCGCCGGCCGGGGCGCCGAACAGGGGCCAGGCGCCGTGGGCGGCGTTGAGGGAGCCGTCGGCCTCGATCCGCAGCCTTCCGTCCTGCACCAGATCCAGATCGACCGCGCCGCGCGCGCCGCCCAGCGACAGCTCGCCGCTCGACAGCCGGTCGGCGGTGAGGATCAGCGGCCCCGAAGCCTCGAACGCCGCGCCGCGTCCGCCCAGGCTCAGGCGACTGCTGGTCAGGCTGGCGCCACGCCCGGCCACGGCTCCGGCGTCGAACGAGGCGGCATTCACGCGGGCGGGCCCATCCAGCCGCCAAGTGAAGCCCTGGGCGTCCCGGGCGAAGACGGCGTCGCCGTTGTCGACGGCGACCGACAGGCCCGTCGCCTTCATCGGGCCGGTCAGGCCCCCCGCGCGCAGGCCGGCGTCGGCCTGGCCCTCGATGCGGAAGGCGTCGAGCCAGCCCGTGGTCTTGCCGTCAAAGTTAAGACGCGCGGTCGCGTTGGTGGCCGAAGCCGTCGCCAGCCGCAGGGTGTCGCCGGTCAGGACCGCTTCGATGCGGGCCGCGCCGTCGCCGCGCCGGGTTTTCGTGTCCGGATAGGCGACCTCGCCCGACAGGGTCAGGCGCGCAGTCCGACCACCGGCCGACGGCGTCTCGAACCGGTCCGCCGACGCGCCCAGGCTGAAGGCCAGCCGGTCGCCGGTGGTCGTGGCGCGCAGCGCGGCGGTCAGGCCGTGCGCCTCCACTTCCCCGCTCTTCAGCGAGGCGGCGGGCATCCGGGCATCCAGCGACATCAGCTTGCCGTTGTCGATCCGGGCGTCGGCCCGCACCTGCACCGGGCCATATTCGGTGGTCAGGGCCACGCGGCCGCCCTCGACGATGACCAGCGGACCCTTCGCATCGGGTCGCGGCGGGCGGGCCGTGAACTCTTTTACGAGGGGATCGAGCGACCCTAGCGACAATTCGCCGCCCCTCCAGCTGGCGCGCAGCAGCGGCCGGACCAGCCGGATGCGGCTGGGGGTGACGCCGAGCCCGCCCGACCATGGCCAACCGATCACATAATCGACCTCGGCGCGCTCGACGGTGAAGTCGGGCTTCTTCGGGTCGCCGACGCGGATGCGGGCAGTGACGCCGTCCAGCTCGATGCGCTCGATCTCGACGTCCGCCTCGATGCCTTTCCGGTCGAGCCAGCCGACCAGGGCGTCACGCGCCACGGCCCGGCGGTTCAGCCAAACCCCCGCCAGCACGGCGATCAGCAGGATCAGCACGGCGGCCGCGACGGCCAGCGGCCGCGACAGACGGCGGCGCGGCTTGGGCGACGGGACGGACGGAACGCTTTCGCTCAAGGCCTCGGCGGGGGTGGCGTCCCGAAGCGGGACTGGGTGGGACGGACGACCACTATAGAACAGCGTCGCTATACTATCGTTGCACTCAAAGCACTACAGAGTGGCGCCAGAGACACTTTCAATGCAGTGCGCAAAGCACCCTATCGAGCGGAGCCATAACGGGGGCTGAATGCATCCGATAGACTGTTCGCTCCCAAGCTGAGGCGGCGAATTCAAGGCCTCGATACAAGCAAAGCCGGACCGGATTAACCGCTTGTAACCATCTGCCTTCACATCCTGAGCCCGAGACGTTATAGGGACCGCGTTGCGCACTCGGGGACGTTGGGCGCGATCCTTGCTTACCTAGTGGCTTACGGGCGCCGAATGGCGTCGTCGTTTTCTCGGGGACCGATGGCCCAGTTCGATCCGCGCCGCCAGCCAATGCGCATTGCGCCGCATCTGTTCACCGCGGTCGCCGCCCTGGCGGTGACGCTCCTCGCCGGACGCGTGTACCAGCCGGTCGCTCACGCCACTGAGGCGCCCGAGCTGACCGCCCAGCAGATCAACGCGCTTGAGGCCAGGGCGTTCGCCAGCGCCGGAACGCCCGCCGGCCTGACCGCGCCGGAAGCGATCGACGTCCAGATCCGCAAGGGCGAGACCTTCGAGCAGGCCGTGGCCCGCACCGGCATCGGCGCCGACGAGGCCCGCGCCGTCGTCAACACCATCTCCAACGCCTTCGACGTCAGCCAGCTGCGCGCCGGCCTGCGCTTCGAAACCGCCATCTCCCAGCCGCGCGGCGGCCGGGGCGACGCCCGCCTGATCGGCCTGACCATGCGCACCGGGCCGGCCAGCCAGCTGACCGTGTCGCGCACCTTCGACGGCGCCCTGCGTCTGCGCGCGCTCGAGGAGAAGGTCACCTACGAGACGGTCGTCCTGAAGGGCGACGTCAACGGCTCCCTCTATGCGACGGCCCAGCGCATGGGCTCGACCGCCAAGGTCACCCGTCGCGCCGTGCAGCTGTTCTCGCACAAGTTCGACATGGACCGCGATGTGCGCGGCACGGACGAGTTCACCATGGTGTTCGACCGCGCCGTGACCGAGGCCGGCCGCACAGTCGAGGCGGGCGAGCTGCTCTACGCCGAGATGAAGGGCGTGGTCTTCTACCGCTTCAAGGCGCCGGGCGCCTCGGAGGCCCAGTATTTCGACGCCACCGGCAAGAACATGCGCACGGCCTTCATGCGCACGCCGCTGGACCGCTCGACCCGCATCAGCTCGTCGTTCGGCTTCCGCCGTCACCCGATCTCGGGCTATCGCAAGATGCACCAGGGCATCGACTTCGCCGCGGGCATGGGCACGCCGGTCGTCGCCCCCGCTGACGGCGTGGTCGTCGAGGCCCGCCGCTGGGGCGGCTACGGCAACTGGCTGCGTATCCGCCACTCGAACGGGCTGGAGACCGGCTACGGCCACCTGTCGCGCTACGGTTCGGGCATCCGCGCCGGCCAGCGCGTCCGTCAGGGCCAGGTGATCGCCTATGTCGGCTCGACCGGCGCCTCGACCGGCCCGCACCTGCACTATGAAATCTGGCGCGGCGGCCAGCGGATCAATCCGTCCGGCGTCCGCACCCAGGAAGGGACCATTCTGGCCGGGGCCGATCTGGCCGCCTTCCGCGCCGAGAAGGCCCGCATCGACCGCATCATCGCCGCCGGCGGCGAGCGTCGCCCGGCTCCCTCGACCCTGCGTCCGGCCGCCCCGCGCACCTGATTTTGGCGCTATCGCTCACGACGCGGTCGCTCGCTGCCTGAGCGTGGTCCTTTTTGCGCTAACGCTCGGCTCACGGAGCCTCGCTGCTTGAGCGCATTTTTTGGACGCTAACGCTCGACGCGCGGTGTCTCGCTGCGTGAGCGCATCGCCTCCACCGCCGCGATCAGCCGCGCCAGTTCGGCCGGTGACGACAGCCGATGGTCGCCGCCCTCGATCAGGTCCAGCCGCACGTCGCCGCCACGCAGCCGCTCCAGCAGCGCCGTCTGATGCCGCCACGGCACGACATCGTCCTCGCGGCCCTGCAGGATGTGGATCGGCGCGGTGATCCCGACCGGCCCGTCCAGCAGCATCCACGCCTTGGCCTCGTCGAACATCGCCCGGGTCAGGACGTAGTCGCCGAGCCCCTCCTCGGTGATCTGCGCCTCGCCGTCGCGCAGGATGGCCTGACGCACATGGTCGGCCAGTCCCGGCCACATCAGCTTGTCGGTGAAATCCTGGGCCGGATTGACCAGCACCAGCCCCGCGGTCCGCTCCGGTCGCGCCAGCGCGGCCAGAAGTGCGACCCAGCCGCCCATCGACGAACCCACCGGAATGACCGGCCCGTCCAGACTGTCGATCAGGGCGATCGCATCCTCGCGCCACCGGCCGATGGTCGCCTTGCGCCAGTCGCCCGACGACTGGCCGTGGGCGAAGTGGTCGTAGCGGACGTATGACCAGCCGCGTTCGCGCGCCGCCGCATCCAGCGCCAGCGCCTTGGTCCCCTCCATGTCCGAGCGGAAGCCGCCGACCCACAGCACCACGGGGCCGCCGCCATCGACGCGGCGGAACGCCAGGGTCTCGCCGTCGGGCCGTTCCAGCCGCTGGATCTGGTCGGTCATCACCGGCTCCTCTCGCGCAAATCGTCCGGGCCTGTTAGCTGACGACACACAAGGAAGCGAAGGCGAAAACGCGTGGCCGAAGCCGGAAAAGCCCCCCAGGTTCTGTTCGTCAGCTCCAACCGGATCGGCGACTGCGTCATATCCTCGGGCGTGATCCGCGAGATCAGCCGCCAGTATCCGGGGGCCGAGATCACCGTCGCCTGCGGCCGTCCGCCCGCGCCCTTCTTCCGCTCCGCGCCGGGGGTCGCGCGCGTCATCATCCTCGACAAGAAGAAGTTCGCCGGCCACTGGCTCGACCTGTTGAAGCAGACCTGGCGCCCCCGCTGGGACATGGTCATCGACATCCGCGGCTCGGCGCTCGCCTGGCAGCTGCGGGCGAAGCGCCGGGTCGTTTACAACCGGGGCTGGGAGAAGGCCGGCCTGTCGAAGGTCGAGACCGTCTCGCGCGAGCTGGGCGCCCCGCACAATCTGGACCCCGAACTGTTCATCGACGACCGGGCGCGCGCCGAGGCGGCGGCGGTGATCGATCCGCAGCTGGCGGGCGGGGCCGGCCCCGGCCCGATCATCGCGCTGGCCCCCATCGCGCACCAGCCGGGCAAGAGTTGGCCCGCCGACCGCTGGGGCCAACTGGTCGAAAAGCTGAAGGCCGAGCCGCGCTTCGACGGCTGGCGCTTCATGCCCGTGGGCGGCCCGGGCGACCGGCCGCCGGCCACCCCCGCGCTGGAGGCGGCCGGGCCGCGCGGGATCGACTTCATCGGCAAGGGCGACATCCTGGCCTCGGCGGCCGCCATCGACCGGGCGGCGCTGTTCGTCGGCAACGATTCCGGCCTGATGCATGTGTCGGCGGCGGCGGGCCGGCCGACGCTGGGGCTGTTCGGTCCGACCCAGTGGTGGCTCTACGGCCCCTGGGGTCCGCGCACCGCCATCGCGGCCTCGAACGAGACGAAGGGCGAGTTCGCGCCGATCGAGGACCTGACCGTGGATCGTGTCTTTGATGCCGTGCTCACGTTGCACGATCTCTACGTCACCCCCGCCGCGCCTTGAATGCAGGGCCTTTCGCGGTCATATAGCGCCAGAGGGGAACGCGGCGACGTCGCCGCGCGTCTTCTCATGACATTCGTCCACATAAGGAAACGACGCCCATTCGCCGTCCGATGAACCAGCCGCCCGTCAAGGACGGGCCGCCCATGAACCAGGATATCCGCGCGCCGCGCGTGCTGCTGATCGACCAGCACGGCGAAAAGCAGGGCGTCATGCCCACGTCCGCCGCGCTGGAAGCCGCCGAGGAGGCCGGCATGGATCTGGTTCAGATCGTCTCCACCTCGGAACCGCCGGTGTGCAAGATCCTCGATTACGGCAAGTTCCGCTTCGAAGAGCAGAAGAAGAAGGCCGCCGCCCGCAAGAAGCAGAAGGTCGTCGAGCTGAAGGAGATCAAGCTCCGGCCGAACATCGACGTCCACGACTACGACGTGAAGGCCAAGGCCATGACCCGCTTCTTCGAGGAGGGCGACAAGGTCAAGGTGACCCTGCGCTTCCGCGGCCGCGAGATGGCCCACCCGGAACTGGGCATGAAGCTGCTCAACAAGGTCCAGGCCGACTTCGACGAAATCGCCAAGGTCGAATACGCCCCGCGTATGGAAGGCCGCCAGATGATCATGATCCTGGCGCCGAAGTAGGCTCAGGCTTCATTCGCATTTCCAACGCCCCGGTTCGCGCCGGGGCGTTTTGCGTTTCAGGCTCAAGCAGTGAGCGCCCGCGGCGCGAGCGGTAGCCCAGGCAAAACAGGCTCAAGCAGTGAGCGCCCGCGGCGCGAGCGGTAGCCCAGGCAAAACAGGCTCAAGCAGTGAGCGCCCGCGGCGCGAGCGGTAGCCAGACAAGCCTGCCTATTCGTTGAACTCCGCTTCTTCCGGGATGCGGTCGAAGGCGATCTTGGCGCCGACGAAGTCGGGCAGATCGGGTTTGGGGCCGATACTGACGGTGTCCTTGCCGAAACGGGTGTTCAGGGCGTCCAGCGCCCGGGACAGCTTCATCGAGCGGGGGTTCTGCTCCACTTCGGGGGTCCAGCCGAACAGGTCGGGAGACCAGGCGCCGGGCGGGTTCAGGTGGAACACCGCCACCCCGACATAGCGCAGGCGCTTTCCTCGCATCTCCGGCGCCAGCTCGTCCCACATCTCTTCCACCGCCCGCAGCATGGGAAAGGTGTCGTTGGTCGGCGCGAAGCGCCGGTCGCGGCCCGCCCCGCGCCAGCGGCCCGATGCGTCCCGCTCCAGATCGACGCTGAGCCCCAGTCCGGCGCCGCGCAGGTCCATCCGCCGCAGCCGCGCCGCGCACTTCACCACCAGCCGCCGCGCCACCGTCCGCGCCTGATCGGGCGAGCGCATGGACCCGGCCAGCACATGGCCGTGGCTGATGCTGGCGCGCGGGGCCTCGGGCGTCTCGATGCTGTCCAGCCCATGCAGGCCGCGCCACAGCCGCTCGCCCTCGATGCTGTTCCACAGCCGCCGCGCCTGATGGCCGTCGAGATTCCACAGGTCCTCGGTGGTCAGGATCCCGCCCGCCGCCAGCCGCTTCTCCATACGGGAGCCGATGCCGGGAAAATGGCGCAGCGGCAGGTCCAGCAGCCGCCCGGGCAGGGCGTCGGCGCGCAGCACCGTCAGGCCGTTGGGCTTCATCATCCCGCAGGCGGCCTTGGCCAGGAACCGGCTGGGGGCCAGACCCACCGACGAGCCCAGCCAGTCGCCGACATTGTCGCGGATGCCTGCCTGCATCCGCCGGGCCACCTCGACCGCATTGACCTCCAGCCGGTCCGGACCCTCCAGCCGACAGGCCGCCTCGTCGATGGAGCAGACCTTCCAGACCGG
The DNA here is from genome assembly GCA_040385285.1 of Pseudomonadota bacterium. Taxonomy (GTDB): domain Bacteria; phylum Pseudomonadota; class Alphaproteobacteria; order Caulobacterales; family Caulobacteraceae; genus Brevundimonas. Next base: position 21,074 of record JAZKHQ010000003.1, on the reverse strand, counting down.
CAGGTGGCGGTCGATCTCGGCGACGATCTTCTTGTGCACATCCACATAGACGTCGGGCCGGGCCTCGATCACCGCCAGCTTCACCCCCTTGTCGGCGCACAGTTTGCGGGCGTCGGAGATGCGCGTGCCGGTCTTCACCCCGAACGCCTTGGCCTCGTAACTCGCGGCGATGGCGCAGGTGTGCTCGCTGGGCGCGGGACGCACGACAACGGGCAGGCCTCGCAGGTCGGGATTCATCTGCTGCTCGACGCTGGCGAAATAGCTGTTCAGGTCGATGAACAGCCAGCGCAGACCGGCGCCGTCGCGCCAGCGGGGGTCGTCATCAGGTTGTCCGTCGCTACGCATAAAAAAGAACATATCAGGAACATTTCCTCATTGGGACTCATTCCGCCTCGCTGTTCAGCTGCCTCGAACGGCGCTAGTTCACGACCATGTCCAGCCCGACCGCCCCCGCCGCATCCCAGAAGTCCGCCCTCGCGGTGCTGTTCGCCGTGGTGTTCATCAACCTGGTCGGGTTCGGCCTGGTGGTGCCGCTGCTGCCCTTCTTCGGCCAGAGCCTGAAGGCCGCGCCGTGGCAGATCGCGGTGATGTTCTCGGCCTATTCGCTGGGCCAGTTCTTCGCCGAGCCGTTCTGGGGCCGGCTGTCGGACAGGATCGGGAGGAAGCCCGTCATCCTCATCACCGTGGCGGCCAATGCGATCGGCTATGTGATGCTGGCCTTCGCACCGAACATCTGGGCGGCGGTGGCGATCCGTCTGTTCACCGGCCTCGGCGCCGGCAACGTCTCGACGGTCCAGGGCTATGTCGCCGACGTAACCCCGCCGGAGAAGCGCGCGGGCCGGATGGGCCTGATCGGCGCCGCCTTCGGCCTCGGCTTCATCGTCGGCCCCGGTTTGGGCGGGCTGCTGGTGCGCGAGGATCTGGGGCGGCTGGGCTATCAGCTGCCGATCTTCACGGCGGCGGGCATCGCCATGCTGGCTGCGCTGGGCGTCGTCTTCTTCCTCAAGGAAAGCCGCGCCAGGGCCGATCCGGCCGCGCCGCGCCCGGCCTTCCTCAGCGGCGTGCAGGACGCCGCGAAGAACCCGGTGGTGTCGCGCGTCCTGCTGGTCACCCTGATCTACATGGCCGGCTTCTCGGGCATGGAATCGACCTTCGGCCTGTGGACCGAGGCCCGCTATGGCTGGGGCGCGCGCGAGGTCGGGCTGGCCTTCATGGCGGTGGGCATCGTCTCGGTCATCACCCAGGGGCTGATCGCCGGGCGGCTGGCGCGGCGGTTTGGTGAAAGCCGCGTGCTGGCCTGCGGCTGTCTGCTGTTCGGCGCCGGGCTGGTGGGCCAGGTGTTGTCGCCCGTGGCCTGGATGGTGCCGGTGATGATGGCGCTTGGGGCCTTCGGCATGGCCATGACCATGCCCAACATCTCGGCCCTGATCTCGCGCTCGGTCGAGCCGGACCGGCAGGGCGCCATGCTGGGGCTGAACATGGCCTCCAGTTCGATCGCCCGCATCTTCGGCCCCCTGATCGCCGGCGCCATCTTCTCCGGCCTCGGCCACGACTGGCCGTTCCTGATCGGAGCCATGCTGACGGTTCCGGCGGCGGTGATGGCGATCAACGCCGGGCGGGCTTTCCGCAAGCGCCAGGCCGAGACCCGGCCCGCCTGACGTCTTTTCACTCCCGTCGCGCGAGTCTATCCTTCGGACAACCCGGGGGTTTGAAATGACACGCATCCTGACCGCGCTTTGTCTCGCGCTGATATCCGTCGCCGCGTTGGGCATGTCCGCCGCGGCCGCCCAGACGCCGATCGCCGCCTACGCCGCCCTGCCCGCGGTCGAGGACGTCGAGCTGTCTGACGACGGAACCGAACTGGCCTACATCCGTCGTGAGGGCGAGCAGACCTTCGTCGTGGTCCAGAAGCGCACCGGCGAGATGCTGGTGAACATCGACGTCAGCGACCGCCGGATCAGCAGCGTGTACTGGGCGTCGCCGGATCATGTGGCGATCGAGTCCCTGGTGCTGAACAGTCAGTTGGTCATCGGTCGTGAGTATCTGCCGCAGCTCGATGTCGTGAACGTCCGCACGCGCAACGTCGCCCGGGTGCTTCGCAGCGCCGACAAGGGGGTCATCAACGCCGTTTTCGATTCCTGGCGCGTGACCCACCGTGGCGAACCCTCCCTCTATGTCGAGGCGGTCACCAGCGAGAACCATGCCTATACGGACGACATCTACCGGATCGACCTGGAGACCGGCCGGGGCCGGCGGGTGGAGACCGGCCTTGAGGACACGGCCGGCTATCTGCTGCGGCCCAACGGCGACGTCGCTGCCCGCATCGCCTCTTCACCGGACACCGGCCGTTACCGGCTGACGGCCCCGAACGCCGGCGGCGGCTGGCGCACGGTGTTCGAGCTGGTGGCGTTGCTGGACGGACCGGCCGTCTGGGGTTTCGCCCGCGATCCCGACAAGGTGATGATCTCCACCACCGAGGGCGACCAGACCTATCTGAGCGAGGTGTCGCTCACCACCGGCGAGATCGGCGCCAAGACGCCCTTGCCGGCGGCGGCCGCCGGGCCCTTCTACGACCACGAAGGCCGACTGGTCGGCATGGCCTATGTCGGGGAAAATCAGGACTACGTCTTTTTCGAACCCCGCCTGGAAGCGGCCTGGCGGGTGATGCGCCAGGGCCTCGCGGGCAAGCGGCTGGCCCTTGTGTCCTACAGCGCCGACTTCCAGACGATCGTCGTTCGGGCCGAAGGCGCGACCGACGCCGGGGCCTATTACCTCTATGACGGGGCCGCGCGTTCGGTGTCCGTCGTCGGCCGCCGCTATCCGGGAGTGCCTGCCGAAGCGATCGCCTCGGTCCGCACGGTCGAATACACGGCCGGGGACGGCATGGAGCTGTTCGGCTATCTGACCACGCCCGCCGGAGCGGACATCAAGAACCTGCCGCTGGTGGTGTTTCCGCACGGCGGACCGGCGTCGCGCGACTATCCCTTCTTCGACTGGTGGGCCCAGGCCATGGCCTCACGGGGCTATGCGGTGTTTCAGCCGCAGTTCCGCGGCTCGGACGGCTTCGGCGAGGCGCACCTCAGGGCGGGCTACGGCGAATGGGGCCGCAAGATGCAGACCGATCTGTCCGACGGCGTGAGTTATCTGGCGGCGCAGGGGATGATCGACCCCGCCCGCGTCTGCATCGTCGGTGCAAGCTACGGCGGATACGCCGCCCTGGCGGGCGTGGCGATGGAGCCGGACGTCTATCGCTGTGCGGTCGGCGTGGCCGGCGTCTATGACCTGCGGGCGATGCTGGAAAGCGAGACGCGCGCGGCGGGAAGCGGCCGGGAATCGCGCAATCCGGTCATCCGCTACTGGAACCGGTTCATGGGCGCGCGGGGCAGCGCCGACAACACCCTGGGCGAACGGTCCCCGGCCGGCCTGGCCGCGAATATTCAGGATCCGGTTCTGCTGATCCACGGCCGTGACGATACGGTGGTGCCCTATCAGCAGAGCATCATCATGCAGCGCGCCATGCAAAACTCTGGCAAGACCGTCGAGCTGGTGACGCTGGACGGCGAGGATCACTGGCTTTCCTACGCCGCCACGCGCCGCCGCATGCTGGATGCGCTGATCGCCTTCCTGGAGGAACACAACCCGCCGCGCTGAGACTCATCTTGCATCGCGGGGACGGTTCCCCTACAAGCCGCGCCTTCGCGTACCGGACCGCCGGGCGAACAGGCATGCCTGGGCGGTCTTAATCAGGTTCTCCCTCGGTCCTCGGGCCGGGCGTGGGAGCCCTCTAAGACAGAGAGTGGAAAATGCCGAAACTGAAGACGAAGTCGGGCGCCAAAAAGCGCTTCAAATTCACGGCGACTGGCAAGGTGAAAGCCGGCGTTGCGGGCAAGCGTCACCGCTTGATCAGCCACAACTCCAAATACATCCGCCAGAACCGCGGCACCTCGGTCATGGCCGACGCCGACGCCAAGAAGATCAAGTCCTACATGCCCTACGCCTGAGGCGCAGCGCAGACCTGAACTTCTCCACCGCATTTGAATTTGAACAAAGCCCCTCAAGCAGTGAGCGCCCGCGGCGCGAACGATAGGGGCCTCCCGAAGGGAATGACAAAATGGCTCGCGTCAAACGGGGCGTAACGTCCCACGCCAAGCACAAGAAGGTTCTCAAGCAGGCCAAGGGCTTCTACGGCCGCCGCAAGAACACCATCCGTACGGCCAAGGCCGCCGTGGACCGCGCCGGGCAATACGCCTACCGCGACCGCCGCACCAAGAAGCGTTCGTTCCGCGCCCTGTGGATCCAGCGCATCAACGCCGCCGCCCGTCTGGAAGGCTTCACCTACTCGCAGTTCATCCACGGCCTGTCGCTGGCCGGCATCGAGCTGGACCGCAAGGTCATGTCGGCCATCGCCGCCGACGAGACCGGCTTCAAGGCCATCGCCGACAAGGTCCGGGACGCCCTGAAGGCGGCCTGACGCGCTCAAGCAACGAGACGCCGCGCGTCGAGCGATAGCGCATCAAGAACAACGCCCGCTCCGGTTCGTCCGGGGCGGGCGTTTTCATTTCAGGAGCGGCGCTGAACTGACCGTCAGGCAGGTGCCGCCACGGCGGGCCTGGCGGCGACGGCGCCCGACGGCGGCCCGCTGAGCGCGCCGACCCAAAGGGCGATGACGCCCCAGCCGATGATCGTGGAGGCCGGGTCGGGGATGCCCGCCGTCCAGCGGCCTATGGCCACCATGGCCACCAGCGACAGGACCCCGGCCCAGGCCGGCAGGCCGATGTCGCGCGCGCGGCGGGTCGCCAGCACGGTCCAGCCCCAGAACCACAGCAGCACGACCCCGCACAGCAGAACGCTGAGGCCGATGGCGATGACGACGGCGGTGGTCCGGTCGAACACAGCGAAGATCCACGGGATGGCCAGCTTCGCCGCCATGGAGACGGCGGCGGTCCCGACGTAGAGCAGTCCGCAGCCGGCGACGAAATCTCGCCGGGTCGTGCATCCCTTGTATCCGAGCATGGCGGCCTCCTTGGGCCCCATCCCTGTCAGGCGAGCGTTGAGAATGGGCGGACAAACGTCGTTAAGCGCCGTACGGGATGACGAATGCCGCCGCAGCCGCTAGACGACTGTCGCAATGACCGATCGATCACTTTCCGAAGCCCTCAGGCAGATAAACTCAACGGCGGACGCAATTCGCGATGCCACGAGGCCTCTGCGTGACCTACAGGATGCCCTTCGTCCTATTCAGGAGGTTGCGGACAGATTTCGCGAGGCGACCCGTCCGCTAGAGCAAATTCAAGAACACCTTCGCTGGGCGAAGGAAATGAGCGCGATAGCCAACCCATCTTGGCTGCAAGAGTTTCGACGAGTTACCGAGCAACTCTCTCTTGAACTCCCGACGCCGATCAATGTGCCTCAAATCGAAGCCCTTCGCGTCGCCGCACTCGGTAAGCAAGGCTCCATCACGGCGTTGACCAAGCAGCTCGGATCGATGGATCCAGAGGAACGGCAAATCGCTGGACCAGCAATCAACCAGCTAAGATCGGATGTCCAAGAAGAGCTGGCTGCCAAAAAGGCCGAACTGGAGGCCGCCGAGCTGGACGCGCGCCTTCTGGCCGAGCGCGTCGATCTGACCCTGCCGGCCCGCCCGCGCCGCAAGGGCGGAGTGCATCCGACCATGCAGGTGATGGACGAGATGATCGCCCTGTTCGCCGAGATGGGCTTCGCCGTGGCCGAAGGCCCGGACATCGAGGACGACTTCCACAACTTCACCGCCCTGAACTTCCCGCCCAGGCATCCGGCGCGGGAGATGCACGACACCTTCTTCCTCAAGCCCGACCCGCAGACGGGCGAGCGCAAGGTCCTGCGCACCCACACCAGCCCGGTGCAGGTGCGGACCATGATGACCCAGAAGCCGCCCATCCGGATCATCGCCCCGGGCCGGACCTTCCGGAAGGATTCCGACGCCACCCACACGCCGATGTTCCATCAGGTCGAGGGGCTGGTGATCGACCGCGACATCCACATGGGCCACCTGAAGTGGACGCTGGAAACCTTCGTCGCCCGCTTCTTCGAGGTCGATGATGTGGACGCCCGCTTCCGCCCGCACCACTTCCCCTTCACCGAACCCTCGGCCGAGATGGACATCCGCTGCGACCGCTCGGGCGGCGAGCTGAAGCTCAACCAGGGCGACAGCTGGATGGAGATCCTGGGCTGCGGCATGGTGCATCCGAACGTGCTTCGGAACTGCGGCATCGACCCGGACGAATACCAGGGCTTCGCCTTCGGCATGGGCGTGGATCGCCTGGCCATGCTGAAATACGGCATCCCCGACCTGCGCCCGATGTTCGACGCCGACACCCGGTGGCTGGCCCACCACGGCTTCTCGGCCTTCGTCGCCCCCAACCCCGCCAGCGGATTGTCCTGATGACCGACCAGCCTGCCGGCGCGCCGCCGAAATCCCGCACCATCGATCCGCTGGCCACAGAGATCGGCGGCGGTCACTTCGCCCTGTTCGATCTCTATCGCGCCAACGTCCATGCGGGCGGCGGGGTGGTGATCGAGGGCCGCACCTTCACCGACTGCCTGATCGAGGGACCGGCCGTGATGCTGGTGCTCGAGGGCACCTCGTTCGAGGGCGTGAATTTCGGACCGACCGCCGGCGACCTGCGCTCGATGCTGTTCACCCCGATGAGCGGCGCGCGGGCCATCGGCGCCATTCCGGTGAAGAACTGCACCTTCCGGAACTGCCAATTCCACACCCTCGGGATCACCGGCAGCGAGACCCTGCTCCAGATGCTGATCGACCAGGTCAAGACGACCGGTTAGCCGCAAGCCACGAAAGACCGCACATGACCACCAAGCCCACCACCCCTTCCCAAGGCGCGGCCGACGGCGCCCTTGTGGAGCGCACGACGTTCGACACCGAGGCTGTCTGGCTGCCGGCCATGGCGGTCCAGCATCTGAACGCCGGCAAGAGCGTGATCGAGGGCAAGACCTTCACCGACTGCCTGATCGAGGGGCCGGCGTTGCTGGCCGCGATCGACAACGTCACCTTCGAGAACTGCAACATGGGCGAGGCCCTGGAGCCGCGCAGCCTGCTGGTCCAACCGATGGGCCCCAAGGTGGCGGGCGGGATCGCCGTCTCCAACACCCGCTTCGTGCGCTGCCGGTTCGTGCTGGTCAGCTTCACGGGGCATCCCGAATTCCTGAAGTCGGTCGAGGAGACCCTGTCGGCCAAGCGTGCGAGCGGGGCGACTGCGTGAAATTCACTCTCGCCTGGCTGAAGGATCACCTCGAGACGGACGCGGACATCAACGCCGTGGCCGAGGCCATGACCATGGCCGGTCTGGAGGTAGAGGAGGTCCACGATCCCGCGGCCCTGCTCGCGCCCTTCACCGTGGCGAAGATCATCTCGGCGGCCCAGCACCCCAACGCCGACCGGCTGCAGGTCTGCCAGGTCGAGACCGTCGACGGGATGAAGGAGATCGTCTGCGGCGCGCCCAATGCACGCGCGGGCCTGACCACCATCTACGCCCCCATCGGCGCATACGTGCCTGGCCTCGGCGTCACCCTGGTCGAGAAGCCGGTGCGCGGCGTGGTGTCGAACGGCATGCTGTGTTCGGCCTCGGAGCTTCAGCTGGCCGACGAGAGCGACGGCATCCAGGAACTGCCGCCGGAGATCCCGGTGGGCACGCCCGTGGCCGGCCTGTTCGGCGCCCAGCCGGTGATCGACTTCGAGGTCACCCCCAACCGCCCCGACTGGCTCGGCGTCGCCGGAATCGCGCGGGATCTCGCCGCGACCGGCCTCGGCAAGCTGAAGCATTTCGACATCGCCGTGGTGCGCGGCGCCTTCCCCTGTCCGATCAAGGTGCGGCTCGATGCGCCTGAACAGTGCCCGGTCTTCGCCGGCCGCCTGATCCGCGGCGTCAGGAACGGCCCGTCGCCGGCCTGGCTGCAGCAGCGGCTGACGGCCATCGGCCTGCGCTCGATCAACGCCCTCGTCGATGTCACCAATCTGATCGCCTACGATCGTGCCCGGCCGCTGCACGTCTATGATGCGGCGAAGCTGGTGGGCGACGAGATCGTGGTGCGCGCCGGTCAGGTCTCGACGACTACGGGTGAGCACGAGCACCTTATTGCCCTCGACGGCAAGACCTACACGGTCGATCCGGGCATGAGCGTCATCGCCGACGCGGGCGGCGAGCGCCCCATCGGCCTCGGCGGCGTCATGGGCGGCGAAAGCACGGGCTGTTCGGACGGGACCACCGACGTCTTCGTCGAATGCGCCTGGTTCGATCCCATCGTCACGGCCCAGACCGGCCGGACCCTGACGATCAACTCCGACGCCCAGTACCGTTTCGCGCGCGGCGTGGACCCGGTCTCGGTCGTGCCGGGGCTGGAACTGGCGACGCGCCTGATCCTCGACCTGTGCGGCGGCGAGCCGTCCGAGATCGTGCTGGCGGGTGAGCCCCCGGCCAATCCCGCGCCCTTCAGCTTCGACCCTGCCCGGGTGAAGCGCCTGACAGGACTGGACCTGCCCGATGATCGGATCGGGACCATCCTGGGCCAGCTCGGCTTCCTCATCACCAAGGGTGATCCCTGGACCGTGACGCCGCCGTCGTGGCGGCGCGATGTCGAGGGCCCGGCCGATCTGGTTGAGGAGGTTGCGCGGATCGAAGGCTACGGCGCCCTGCCGTCCACGCCGCTGCCGGACCTCGGCGCCCCGTCGAAGGGCGTGCTGAATCCGCGCCAGTCGCGCGTGCGCCTCGCCCGTCGGGCGCTGGCGGCCATGGGATACGCCGAGGCCGTGACATGGTCCTTCACCAGCCAGTCCATCGCGGCCCTGTTCGGCGGCGGCGATGAGCGTCTGGTGCTGGAAAACCCCATCGCCTCCGAACTGGACTGCATGCGCCCCTCCGCGCTGCCGAACCTGATCCAGGCGGCGGCGAGGAACGCCGCGCGCGGCCACGCCGACGCCGCCCTGTTCGAGATCGGACCCATCTATCTGGACGACCAGCCGAACGGCCAGCGCACGGTCATCGCCGGCCTGATCGCCCCCAACGCCGCGCGCCACTGGGGCGGAGCGGAGGGCGACGCCCTGTTCGGCCTCAAGGGCGACCTGATGGCCCTGCTGGCCCAGATCGGCGCGCCGGTCGCCTCGCTGCAACTGGCCCAGGGTCAGAACCGCGCCTGGTGGCATCCGGGCCGGTCCGCCCGTCTGCAACTCGGCCCCAAGGTCGTGGTCGCCGAGTTCGGCTCCCTGCATCCGCGCGTGTTGAAGGCGCTGGACGCGGACGGCTCGATGCTGGCCTTCGAGATCGTTCTGGACGCGGTGCCCGAGCCGCGCGGCAAGGCGACGAAAGCGCGCGCCGCCGCCGACCTGCCCAATCTGATGCCGTTGACCCGCGACTTCGCCTTCCTGGTCGAGGATGGCAAGGCGGCGGGCGATCTGGTCCGGGCCGTGGCCGGCGCCGACAAGGCCCTGATCCAGGACGTGCGCGTGTTCGATGTCTACCGCGGCCAGGGCGTGCCGGACGGTCACGCCTCCATCGCGCTGGAAGTCGTCATCCAGCCGCGCGAGGCCACCCTGACCGAAGCCGAGATCGAGGCCCTGTCGGCCCGGATCGTGGCGGCGGCGGAAAAGCAGGGCGCGCGCCTCCGGGCCTGATCCAGCTTGACCGTTCCGCTGCTCCGTGGAAGCTTGGGTGATCGCCGATCATCGAGCGATCCGGGGGATTGCATGAAGCTGAAAACACTCGCCATTGCGGCGTTGATGCCGGCGCTCGGCGGTTGCGCTGAAATGGCGACCGTCATGGCGATGACGGCCGACCAGATGGCGGCCGAGAACGGGCAGTATTTCGAAGACGACTATGACTCGATGTATTTCGGCGACGGCGACTGTCAGGGCTGGGGCGAGCAGGGCGTCAGCAACAACCAGGGTTATGCCCGGGTGACCAATCGCGGCTCCCTGGCGGGCACGTTCAAGATGACCTGGTCGTCGGGCTATGAAACCGAGTTCTGGCTTGAACCGGGCCAGGCCAGCGACATCCAGTATATGACGCCCTCCCTGACGGTCTCGTCCTGGTCATGGGATTGTCCCGGCTAAGGGAAAGCTCCCGTTAACCTTGCCGCCGCAAGGCTGACGCAAAAGGCGGCGACCCTGTTCGAGTCGCCGTCCCAGCCGAGAGAGCCGCCATGCACCGCCGCCAGATGATCCTCACCGGCCTCGCCGCCTCCGCCGCGGGCGGCCTGTCCGCCTGCGCCACCAACGCTCCGTCCGACCCCAGCTATCCGATCGCCTCTGACGCAAACGCCCGCGCCTACACGTCGGACGAGCTGGTGGCTGCGGGATCGCGCGAACTGGGCATCGCGGCCGAGGCCATGGGCGGCGTCATCGAGCGCATCTTCTCCGACCAGGGCGACAGCCCCACCGCCTACATCGCCGGCGAGGAAGCCTCGGGCGCCGCCGGCGTCGGCCTGCGCTACGGCCGCGGCGCGCTGCACATGAAGGACCTGTCGGCCTCGCAGGAGGTGTTCTGGCAGGGCGCCTCGATCGGCTGGGACGTGGGCGGGAATGCGTCACGGGTCTTCACCCTGGTCTACGGCCTCTATCACCCCGACATGCTGTACCGCCGCTATCCGGGGGTCGAGGGCTCGGCCTATCTCGTCGCCGGCCTCGGCGTGAACTACCAGCAGGCCGACGGCATTATCCTGGCCCCGGTCCGCACGGGCGTCGGCGTCCGCCTCGGCGCCAACGTCGGCACCATGAGCTACAGCCGCCAGCGCAACATCTGGCCGTTCTAGCCCAGCAGGGATTCCAGCCCTTCCCGATAGGTCGGATACTTCAGTCGCCACCCCAACGCCGCCTTGGCGCGGGCGTTCGATAGGCGTTTCGAGTCGAGATAGAACCGCCGCATGGCGTCGCTGACCGACGGATCGGTCCAGTCGACCTCGGGCGGCAGGCCGAGGCCCATGCGCCGCGCGGCCCATTCCATGACCACCTCGGCCGCCGCCGGCTCGTCGTCGGCCAGGGTGTAGGCGGCGCCGGGCTCAGGCCGGGCCATGGAGGCGAACAGGCCCCTGACCGCGTCCTCCACATGGATGCGGTTGAAGATCTGGCCGGGCTTGCGCACCAGCCGGGCCGAGCCGTCGCGCAGGCGGTCGATGACCGAGCGGCCGGGGCCATAAAGCGCCGGCAGGCGGAACAACTGCACCGTCAGGCCCAGCCCCCGCCCGGCGTCGAGCCATTCCTTCTCGGCCTTCACCCGCCGCGCGCCCTCGATGGTGGCGGCGTTCAGTGCATCATCCTCGAAGGCCCAGCCGCCCGCCCGGTCGCCGTACACGGCCGTGGACGAGACATAACCGATCCAGTCGGGCCAGGCGCCGGACGCCGTCAGGGCCGGGATCAGGACCTTGGCCCCGGGGCAGCCGCCGGGCTCGGGCGGGGCTGTGATCAGCACGGCGGAGGCGGCGCCGACCGCTTCCGCCATCGCTTCGGTATCGGCCGGATCGACAGCCGTGATGCTCGCTTCGGTCAGGGCCGCGCGGGTCGCCGGATCGCGTGACGTCGCCGTGGCCCGCCCGCCCCGGCGGATCGCCTCACGGGCCGCCGCCTGTCCCAGCCAGCCGCCGCCGAACACCAGCAGCGACACGGGCGGTGCGTCAGTCATGCGAACGATCAGGCGATGCGGGCTTGGGGCGCGGCGGGGGCCGGCTTGACCGGCTCCGCCTTCAGGGCCTCGGCCCGCTTGCCGTTCCAGCTGGAGACGCAGGGGATCTTGGTCAGGTCAGCCCGCGCGGCGTATTTGCGCGCCACCTCAGTCACGTCCTGCATCAGCCCCTCGGCCAGGGTGATGGCCTTCAGGCCCATTTCGCGGAACTGGTCATTGGCCACGACCAGTTCGTTCTCGTCCGCTTCCTGACGCGGATTGGCGACGTTGTGCACCTCGGCCCCGGTCATCGTGGCTATCATGGCGGCCAGGTCCCGGACCCGGCGGCTCTCGGTCATCTGGTTCAGGATCTTGACCCGGTCGCCCGTCTTCGGCGGGTTCTTCAGCGCCAGCTCGACGCAGCGCACCGTGTCCTGGATGTGGATGAAGGCCCGCGTCTGGCCACCCGACCCGTGCACCGTCAGCGGATAGCCCACCGCCGCCTGCATCAGGAACCGGTTCAGCACCGTGCCGTAGTCGCCGTCATAGTCGAACCGGTTGATCAGCCGCTCGTCCTTGCGGGTCTCTTCTGTCTGGGCGCCCCAGACGATGCCCTGGTGCAGATCGGTGATCCTGAGCCCGTCGTTCTTGGCGTAGAACTGGAACAGCAGGGCGTCCTGGGTCTTGGTCATGTGATAGATCGAGCCCGGGTTCGGCGGGAACAGGATCTCCTGCTCGGTCGGGCCGAAGTCGGTGTCCACCGTGACCTTCAGATAGCCCTCGGGGATGCGCAGGCCGGCGGTGGTGTAGCCGTAGACCCCCATGGTGCCCAGGTGGGCCAGATGCACGTCCAGCCCGCTCTCGACGATCGCGGCCAGCAGGTGGTTGGTGGCGTTCAGGTTATTGTCGACGGTGTAGAGCTTGTGCCGCGCCGACTTCATCGAATAGGGGGCGGCCCGCTGTTCTGCGAAATGCACCACGCTGTCGGGTTTCACCTCGCGGATCAGGGCGACCAGCCGGTCGAACTCCTTGCCCACCGTCATGTTGACGAAGCCGATCTCGCGTCCCGACACCTCCTTCCACGCGGCGATGCGCTCGCCCATGGTGCGGATGGGGGTCAGGGACTGGACCTCCAGCTCGTTGTCGATGTTCCGGCGCGACAGGTTGTCGATGATGGTCACGTCCCAGCCCCGGGCGGACAGATGCAGGGCCGTGGGCCAGCCGCAGAAGCCGTCGCCGCCGAGAATGAGTACGCGCATGACCAACCCTTTGAGCTTTTCCACTGCCTAACCCATGCGGCGCGGGGGTGAAAGCGGTGCGGGCAATGACAGTTCCAAACGGATGGGGCACAAGCGGCTGATGCCCGCCGACTCAGCCACCGTCATGCCCGCCGCCATGGCTACGGACCTGGGCCGGGCCCGCGCCGCGCTGGAGCGCGTCTGGGGCCACGCCGACTTCCGTGGGCTGCAGGCCGATGTGGTGGCCGAGGTCATGGCCGGGCGCGACGTGCTGGCCGTGTTGCCGACCGGCGGCGGCAAGAGCGTCTGCTACCAGATCCCCGCCATCCTGCGCCCCGGCCTCGGGCTGGTGGTGTCGCCCCTGATCGCCCTGATGACCGATCAGGTCGAGGCGCTGAAACAGCAGGGGGTGGCCGCCGCCCGGCTGGATTCCGGCGTGTCGATGGACGAGCGTTCGGCCATCTGGCGGCAGGCGCAGGCGGGTGAGCTGGACCTGCTCTATGTCTCGCCGGAAGGTCTGGCCCAGCCCCACCTGATTGACCGGCTGCAGGACCTGCCGCTCAGCCTCATCGCCATCGACGAGGCCCACTGCGTCAGTCAGTGGGGGCACGACTTCCGCCCGGACTACCGCACTCTGGGCCGCCTGGCTGAGATGTTCCCCGGCGTGCCCCGCATCGCGGTGACGGCCACCGCAGACGCCCGCACGCGCGATGACATCGTCGCTTCGCTGCATCTGGAAGGCGCCGAGGTCTTCGTCGACAGTTTCGCCCGGCCGAACCTGCAGCTCTCGGCCCTGCGCAAGGAAAGCGCCTCGAGGGCCAGGACGGACGCGGCGGTGATCGATCTGGTGCGCGAGCGCCGGGGCCGCTCGGGCGTGGTCTATTGCGGCAGCCGTGACGGCTGCGAACGGGTGGCCGAGGCCCTGCGCGGCGCCGGCGTCAACGCCATCGCCTATCACGCCGGCATGGACGCCCGGACGCGGGACCGGCTGCTGGAGCGGTTCCTGGCCGAGGACGGCGCGGTGATGGTGGCGACCATCGCCTTCGGCATGGGGGTCGACAAGGCCGACGTGCGCTTCGTCATCCACGCCGATCCGCCGGGCAGCCTGGAGGCCTACTGGCAGGAGATAGGCCGCGCGGGCCGCGACGGCGAACCAGCCGAGGGCATCACCCTGTACGGCCCCTCCGACATCGCCTGGACCCTGAAGCGTCTCGACGGCCGCCCGATGGCCGAGGAGGTCAAGGCGGTGCAGGTGCGGAAGGCCCGCCAACTGTTCGCCATGCTGGACGGCGCCGCCTGCCGCCCCCAGGCCGTGCGGCGCTACTTCGGCGAGACGGGCGCCGAGCCCTGCGGCGTCTGCGACCTGTGCCAGGATCCGCCCGCCCTCTATGACGCCACCGTCCCGGCCCAGAAGGCGCTGGCGGCGGTGCAGCGGCTGGGCGAGCGCTTCGGCCGCGGCCGCATCGTCGACCACCTGACCGGCCGCACGAAGGATGTCCAGTCGTGGGAAGAGGCGCTTTCGACCTGGGGCGTCGGCCGCGACCTGTCGCCCAACGGCTGGCGCGACGTGCTCGACCACCTGATGTTCGAGGGCCTGCTGGTCGAGGATCCGAACGAGGGCAAGCCGTTGGTCAGGCTCGGCGACTCCGAGGCCGTCCGCGCCGTCTATCGCGGCGAGCGCACGATCGAGGTGCGGCGCGAACCCGCTCCCATGGCCTCGACCCGCTCCGGCAATCCGCGCCAACGGGGCAGTCGCGACGGTCGCAACGCCGCCGTCGAGGCCCTGTCCGGCGATGTGCGCGAACGCTTCGAGAAGCTGCGCGCATGGCGCCGCGACCGCGCCGCCGAACAGCACGTGCCGCCCTATGTCATCTTCCAGGACAAGACCTTGCTGGCCATCGCCCAGCGCCCGCCAGTCGACCTGGATGCGCTGGCCCGCATCCCCGGGGTGGGGGCGGGCAAGCTGGAACGCTACGGCTCGGCGGTGCTCGGCGTCGTTCTGGGGTAGCGGGCGCGATATCGCGCGGGCTCCTCGCCGGCGAGCGCCACCAGTTCGTCATAGAGTTCGGACCCGCCGCACTGGATGGCGCCCAGTTCGGCGATGCCGCTGAGGACCGACTGGCCGCATAGATCAAGCAGCGTCGGCGAGAACGGCCAGCCGCCGATGTTCACCGGGATCATGGCTGTGCGGCCCGACCCTCCATTCACGCCCGGAATATACTGGGTGATCATGGTCGGGCGCGGTCCCGCGTCCTGTCGCAGGGTCATGGTCTGATAGGAGTTGGCGCGGAGCCCGCGCAGACCGTGCAACGTCAGAAACGACAGGGCATAGAGCGCGGCCGGCTCCTTCGCCGCCGCGCGGGCTTGCAGCGACTCCACCGGCTCGGTGAAGGCCAGCCGCAGCGGGGCCAGCCGTTCGCTCGGCGTCAGGGCGGTGACGCAACCGGCCAAGGCCAGCGACAGGGCGAGAAGGATGGCGCGCATCATGGCGTCACTTGTCCGGGTGGCCATCGCGGCGTCAAGCGTGGCTGTCAGCGCAGAAACCGGTCCACGGCGGCGGCGAAGCGGGTCGGCTGGTCGATCATGACCATGTGCTCGGCGCCGGCGATGGGCTCGTAGCGGGCTGCGGGCAGGTTGGCGTAGGCCGCGCGCAGAAGGCGGCCGAGCTCCCGACGCGGCGAGTTGCGTTCGGTGCTGGAGCCATAGACCACGGTCACAGGCGCGCGGATGTCGCGCAGCCGCCCACGCAGGTCCAGCGTCATCACCTCGTAAAGCCCCTGGGCCAGCACCTGACGATCACCGCCCTGCCAGCCCATGGCGCTGAACAGGGTGTCCGCCGCCCCGCCCAGCTCGACACCCAGGGAGCGGCCCTGACTGCGCAGGGTCTCGTCGTCGAGGAACTGCACCGCCTGATAGGCGATGCTGGCGATGGGCTCGATGTCGCCGACGGTGGCGTCGGCGCGGACCAGGCCGGGGAAGAAGGGAGAGGCGTCCACGACCATGACCCGGTCGATCTGCGTGCTCATGTCCGCCGCGACCCGCAGGGCCAGCTGGCCGCCCATGGAATGGCCGATCAGGGCCGGACGGCGCAGGTTCTGGCTGCTGATGTAGCGCCGGATTTCAGCCGCCACCGGCGCGCTGACCGCGCCCCGGGCGTTGGCGCCGGGCGCCAGCGGCCCGAAGCCGCGGATGGCCACCAGATGCACCCGGTGATCATCTTCCAGCCGCTCGGCGAGGCGGCGCCAGACCTCGGGCGTCGAGGCCAGTCCAGGGATGAGCACGACATCGGGCCCGTGCCCCCGCACCTCGACCGCGATGCGCGTCGACTGGAACGGCGTCTGGGCGGCCGCCGCCACGGGCGCGGCGACCAGGGCCATGAGGATCAGGAACAGTCGGAGCATGGATCGCCGCTAACCCGGGATCGCGGCGTTTCTCGGGCCAATATGTCGACGTTGAAACAGGGGTCTTGAAATCCGGCGCGGGCAGGCGCGAAACTGTCGCGGGGTTGAGGTTTCGGGGATACCAGAATGAAACATGCGGCATTGATCGTTGCGGGCGTCGCCGCCCTTCTGTGGGCGAACGGCGCGGCGGCGCAGGACGCGCCCGCGGCCCAGGTGATGGCGGAGACGCCCATGCCGCCCTCGGGGCCGCAGTGGGGGGCGTTCTCGCGCGACAGCCGCATGATCTATCTGGTCGATACGGCGGACATCACCAAGGACGGGGACATCGCCCGGGCCCAGGTCGCGCGGGTGCGCCGCGACACCCCGGCCGGTGACTACAGCCATGTCGTGGATGTCTTCGAGGTCCAGTGCGACGGCATGCAGTCGCACATGGTGACCTCCACGGATATCGAGGCCGACGGCGCAACGGGTGAAAGCTATCCCGCCGACGAGCCCTGGACCCCGATCCGCACAGGCACCTTCGACGAGATGGTGAAGATGATGGCGTGCAAGGAATCGGTGCCGGCGGGCGACCTGTTCCCGTCCATCAAGGCCTTCATCGACGCCGGGCGGCCGTAACCGCCCGGTCAGTCGTCAGACGTCTACCGCCGCGTCCAGGGCGTTTTCCTGGATGAACTCGCGGCGCGGCTCGACCACGTCGCCCATCAGCTTGGCGAACAGGTCGTCGGCGTCGTCGGCGTGGTCCACCTTGACCTGCAGCAGGGTGCGGGCGTTGACGTCCAGCGTCGTCTCCCACAGCTGCTCGGGGTTCATCTCACCCAGACCCTTGTAGCGCTGGATGGCGATGCCCTTCTTGCCGGCGTCGAGCACGGCGTTCAGCAGGTCGAGCGGCCCCCGGATGGTCGTGGACTTGTCCTTGCGGCGATAGACGGCCGGCTTGTCGAACAGCCCCTCGAAGGCCGCGACGCGCTCGGCCAGACGGCGGGCGTCCAGCGAACGGATCAGGGTCTCCTCCAGCACGACGCGCTCGGTGACCGCGCGGCGGACGCGCTCGAACACCACGGCGCCCTGTTCGCCGGCCACGCCGGTCCAGTCGCCGTCGCCTTCCTCCGCATAGAGGTTCAGCCGCGCCGCGGCCTGGGCCGGGTCGCCCCCGGCGTCGGCGAACAGGCCGCCCAGGGCCGCCTGTTCGATGGCGAAGGCGGGCGCGCGCTGTGACAGGCGATCCACCCCGGCCTTGAAGGCCTTGGCCTCACGCACCAGCGATTGCAGGTCCATGCCCGTGCGGCGCTCGCCGCCGGCCAGGTCCAGCTCGGCCTCGGACGACCCCTCCTCGATGAGGTAGGAGTCCATCTCGGACTGGTCCTTGAGGTATCGCGACTGCTTGCCCTTGGCGACCTTGTAGAGCGGCGGCTGGGCGATATAGACGTGCCCGCGCTCGATCAACTCGGGCATCTGGCGATAGAAGAAGGTCAGCAGCAGGGTCCGGATGTGGGCGCCGTCGACGTCGGCGTCGGCCATCAGGATGATCTTGTGATAGCGCAGCTTGTCGGCGTTGAAGTCCTCGCGCCCGATGCCGGTGCCCAGCGCCAGGATCAGCGTCCCGATCAGCTCTGACGACAGCATCCGGTCAAAGCGCGCGCGCTCGACGTTCAGGATCTTGCCGCGCAGGGGCAGGACCGCCTGGTTCTCGCGGTTGCGCGCCTGTTTGGCCGAGCCGCCGGCGGAGTCGCCCTCGACGATGAACAGTTCGGACTTGGCCGGATCGCGTTCCTGACAGTCGGCCAGCTTGCCGGGCAGGCTCGAGATCTCCAGCGCCGACTTGCGCCGGGTCAGGTCGCGGGCCTTGCGGGCCGCCTCGCGCGCCGTGGCGGCCTCGATGATCTTGCCAACCACCATCTTGGCCTCGAGCGGATGCTCCTCGAACCACTGCGCCAGGCCCTCGGTGCACAGGCCCTCGACGGCCGGCCGCACCTCGGAGGAGACCAGCTTGTCCTTGGTCTGCGAGCTGAACTTCGGGTCCGGCACCTTGACCGACAGGACGCAGGTCAGGCCTTCGCGCGCGTCTTCGCCGCTGACGGAGACCTTCTCCTTCTTCCCGGCGCCCGAGCTCTCGATATAGGCGCCCATGACCCGCGTCAGGGACGCGCGGAACGCCGACAGGTGCGTGCCCCCATCCCGCTGCGGGATGTTGTTGGTGAAGCACAGCATGGTCTCGTGGTAGCTGTCGTTCCACCACAGGGCCAGGTCGATCTCGATGTTCTCGCGCTTGCCGCGGATGACGATGACGTCCTTCAGGATCGGCGTCTTGGACTTGTCCAGGTGGCGCACGAAGGCCTCGACCCCGCCCTCGTAGTGCAGAATCTCCTCGAACTTTTCGGCCCCGCGATGGTCGGCCAGCTTGATCACCACGCCCGAGTTCAGGAAGGCCAGCTCGCGCAGGCGGTGTTCCAGCGTCTTCAGGTCGAAGTCGATGTGGCTGAAGGTCGTGACCGACGGATAGAAGGTGACCTGCGTCCCCGACAGGGGCTGGCCCGCCTTCTCGCCCTCGGTGCGGATCGGGGCGTCGCCCGTGACCGCCAGCGACTTGACCGTGTCGCCGCGCTCGAAGCGCATCTGGTGCGCCTTGCCGTTGCGGTAGATCTTCAGCTCCAGCCAGTCCGACAGGGCGTTGACCACCGACACGCCGACGCCGTGCAGGCCGCCGGAGACCTTGTAGGAGTTCTGGTCGAACTTACCACCGGCGTGCAGCTGGGTCATGATGACCTCGGCCGCCGAGACGCCCTCGCCCTCGTGGATGTCGACGGGGATGCCGCGCCCGTTGTCGGTGACCGTCACCGAGCCGTCGGCGTTCAGGATCACCTCGACCAGATCGGCGTGACCGGCCAGGGCCTCGTCGATGGCGTTGTCGACGACTTCGTACACCATGTGATGCAGGCCCGAGCCGTCGTCGGTGTCGCCGATATACATGCCCGGGCGTTTGCGGACGGCGTCCAGCCCTTTGAGAACCTTGATGGATTCCGCGCCGTAGGCCGCTTCTTCAGCGGTGTCTTCGTTGCGAGCGGTGTCGTTCTGGTCGGTCATTCAATCGTCCGGAGACGCGGGCGGCGAAAGGGTCCGATACGCCGGACCCGGCCCGCTGGGATAAGCCGCCGATTCAGGCGGATTCGATGCGCCGTTTATATAGGAATTCGCAGGGTAAAAGCGAGCGTTTCGGCCCGTTTTAGCCGGCTTCCGAGAACCCGCCGTCCGCCACCCGGACGAAGCGTGCGCGACCCCTCAGTGGGGCGAACAGGTCCGCCTCGGTGCCGGTCATGAAGGCCTGCAGCCCCAGCGCCTCGATCTCGTCGAACAGGGCGGCTCTACGGGCCGTGTCGAGGTGCGCCGGGGCTTCGTCCAGTAGCAATACGGGGGGCGCCGACTGGCCCGCCAGCCGGGTGATCTGGGCCAGGATCAGGTTCAGGACCAGCGCCTTCTGCTCGCCCGAAGACCCTTCTGCGGCGGGGCGGTTCTTCTCGCGATGGTGGGCGGTCAGGTCCGAACGGTGCGGCCCCGACAGCGACCGGCCCGAGGCGGCGTCGCGCGCCCGCGACCGGGCCATGCCGTCACGGATGGCGGCGGCGATCTCGTCCGGCTCCGCGCCCGCCAGCGCCATCCCCTCGGCCTCGCCCGACAGGCCGAGGTCGGCCTGGGGGAAGGGGCGGTCGGCGCGGGCGTCGATCCCGGCCTGCAGCGCGGTCAGGGCCCGGGCGCGGGACGCGGCGGCGGCGGCCCCCGCCTCGCCGAGCCGGACCTCCAGCGCGTCCAACCACAGGGGATCGGCCGCGCGTCCTTCCAGCCCGTCGGTCAGCAGGCGCAGCCGCTCGCGCAGGGCCTTCTCGTAGTTGCTGACGCTGGCGGCGTGGTCGGGGTCGGCGGCGAAGACCAGCCGGTCGAAGAATTTCAGCCGCGCGGCCCGGGCGTCAGAAAACAGCCGGTCCTGCTCGGGTGTGGCCCAGACCGGCCGCAGATGCTCCAGCAGCCGCCCTGGCTGGGCCGTCTCGCTATCGATGCGGACGATGCGCCGCGCGGCTCCGGCGGCCTGCACCCCGGTGCCCAGCCGCACCTCGCCATCGGGCGTCTCCAGTGTCGCCATGACGGCCCAGGCCCGCCCGCCGGCCTCGCCCGGCTCGCGCCGCCCCATCTCGGGCGCCGTGGCCCCGCGCAGCCCCTTGCCGGGGGTCAACAGGCTCAGCGCCTCCAGCACATTGGTCTTGCCCGCCCCGTTCGCCCCGAACAGCACCACCGGCCCCGCCCCCACGGTCAGGGTCGCCGCCGCATAGGAGCGGAAATCGGTGAGGGTGAGGGCGGTGATCACAGCCGCTCTCTAGGACAGGTAGAGCGCGATCACACCCGCAGCGGCATCAGCACATACTGCACGCCCGGGTCGCCCGGATCGAGGACCAGCGTCGGTGACGCCGGATCGGCGAAGCGGAAGGCGGCGGTGTCGCCGGTGATCTGGCCGGCGACGTCGAGCAGGTAGCGGGCGTTGAAGCCGATCTCGAACGGCTCTTCGGAATAGCCGATCTCGATCTCTTCCTCGGCCTGGCCGGCCTCCATGTTGCGCACGGTCAGCTTCACCCGGTCGTTATCGAAGGCCAGCTTCACGCTGCGGCTCTTCTCGGCCGAGATGGTGGCGACGCGGTCGACGGCGGCGGCGAAGACGGCGCGGTCGATGTCGGCCTGCTTGTCATTGCCCTTGGGGATGACGCGCATGTAGTCGGGGAAGGCGCCGTCGATGACCTTGGAGG
>JAZKHQ010000002.1:0-16881 GCA_040385285.1 Pseudomonadota bacterium | reverse complement strand
CGGCGACGGTGGAGATGCCCATCTCCTTGCACGCGCGGTGGATGCGCAGCGCGATTTCGCCGCGGTTGGCGATCAGGACCTTGGTGAACATCGCGGACTCAGGCCTCGAGCACGGCGAGAC
This sequence comes from Pseudomonadota bacterium, assembly GCA_040385285.1. Lineage (GTDB taxonomy): Bacteria > Pseudomonadota > Alphaproteobacteria > Caulobacterales > Caulobacteraceae > Brevundimonas. Next base: position 16,760 of record JAZKHQ010000002.1, on the reverse strand, counting down.
GTTCGCCGAACTCGACCGGCTGGGCGTCGCCCACGACCATTTCCAGCAGCACGCCGTCACGCGGGGCCTGGATCGGGTTCATGGTCTTCATGGCCTCGATGATCAGCAGGGTCTGGCCCTTCTTGACCTTGTCACCGGCCTTCACGAACGGATCGGAACCGGGGGCGGGTGACAGATAGACGGTGCCGACCATGGGCGACTTCACGTCCTCGCCCGAACGGGAGACGATGGTCGCCGGGTCCGAGGGCATGGAGGCCGGAACGGGCGCGGCCGGTGCGGCGGCGGGCGCTTGCTGCTGCGGGGCCACGGCGTACTGCATCGGCGCGGCCACGGTGATCTCGCGCGCCACGCGGATGCGCAACTCGTCGCGCTCGACCTCGATCTCGGTCAGGTCTGTGTCCTTCAGGATCTCGGCCAACTGGCGCACCAGCGTCGCGTCGATGCCGGCGTGTTCGTTCTTCAGGGTCTTCTTGTCGTCGGCCATAAGCTCGAAGCCTCGTTTTCTTTGTCTCTAGACGAACGGCGTCAGGCCGTCGCCTGTTCCTGCGCCAGTTTGAGGGCGGTCTTCACCGCCACAACATAGCCTTGAGCCCCCAGTCCCGCGACCACCTCATCGGCGGCCAACGAGACATAGGAGCGATGACGGAAGTCCTCGCGCGTCTTCGGATCGGACAGATGACACTCAACCACCGGAATGGTCAGGGTTTTCAGCGCGTCCAGAAGGGCGATGGAGGTATGGGAGTAGGCGGCGGGATTGATGACCAGGGCGACGGCCTTCGTCCGCGCCTCCTGAATCCAGTCCACCAGAACCCCCTCATGATTCGATTGCCGGAACTCGACCCGGACGCCGTCAGCCGCTGTTTCGCACAGGGCCTGTACGTCCGCGAGCGTCTCTCGCCCATAGATGTCCGGCTCACGCACCCCAAGCAGGTTGAGGTTGGGGCCGTTCAGGACGTAGAGGACGGGCGTCTCGGTCATGCGCTCCAGCGCCGCGTTGATCGGGCGGGCCTTTTAGCTGACGGGCGGCGCGGGTCAAACTGCGCCGTAGATGAGGTTGACCTAACGTGATGCGCATTCAAGTCAACGGTGAACCCCGCGAAGTCGACGCGTTCACCATCCTTGACCTCGTTCAGGCGTTGTCCCTTGACCCCCGCAAGGTGGCCGTCGAGCGCAACCTCGAGATCGTGCCCCGGTCCCTGCACGCCACGACACACCTCGCCGACGGCGACCGCATCGAGGTGGTGCAGTTCGTGGGCGGGGGGTGAGACGGTGAAGCTGGACAATCCATACTTGCTGTTCGCCATGCGCCTGCTGGTCTGCGCGGACCCTGACGAAAGCGGACAGCACATCGTTCTGGCCGACGACCTTATGAGCAACAGCGCCGAGTTTTCGGGGGGGCAGGCCCTCCCACTCGCTCTTGAAGCGCTCACGGCCGTGTTGGGGGACACGTCGATCACGAACACCGAACTAAAGGGCTTGCTGAACCGGGCGACAAGCAAGTCGTGGGGCCTCGAATACGCCCGGGTGTTCACGCCTCGTGAGTTTCTGGAGGAGCTGAAGCTTGCCATTGAAAATTACCTTCGGCGCCACGGCGGCCTCCGTTAGAAACTGAATATGACCGCTCCCCAAGACACCTGGACCGTCGCCGGACGGACCTTCTCGTCCCGCCTGATCGTCGGCACCGGCAAATATGCCGACTACGCCCAGAACGCCGCCGCCGCCGAGGCCGCCGGGGCCGAGATCGTGACGGTGGCCCTGCGCCGGGTGAACCTCAGCGATCCCAGCCAGCCGATGCTGGTCGATTATGTGAAGCCTGACCGCTTCACCTTCCTGCCCAACACCGCGGGCTGCTTCACCGGCGAGGATGCGGTGCGGACACTCAGGCTCGCGCGTGAGGCGGGGGGGTGGAACCTGGTCAAGCTGGAGGTGCTGTCGAACACCGCGCACCTGTATCCCGACATGACCGAGACCCTCAGGGCGCTGGAGCTGCTGGTCGCCGACGGTTTCGACGTCATGGTCTACTGCACCGACGACGTGGTGTTTGCGAAGAAGCTGGAGGAGGCGGGGGCCGCGGCCATCATGCCCGCCGCCGCACCCATCGGTTCGGGCCTCGGCATCCAGAACCGCGTCAACATCCGTCTGATCGTCGAACAGGCCGGGGTGCCGGTGCTGGTCGACGCAGGCGTCGGCACGGCTTCCGACGCCGCCATCGCCATGGAGCTGGGCTGCGACGCCGTGCTGATGAACACCGCCATCGCGGGGGCCCAGGATCCCATCCGCATGGCCCGGGCGATGAAGCACGCGGTCATCGCCGGCCGCGAGGCCTATCTGGCGGGCCGCATGCCGCGCCGGATGTATGCGGACCCGTCGTCACCACTGGCCGGCCTGATCTGAGGCTTGACCTACGAACCTCTGCGGCGCATCGTTCCCGAAATGTTCTATAGGATGATGTGATGCGGACGCTGACCATGCGGGGTTATCTGGCCCTGTTCCTGCTGCTGGGTGTGGTGATCGCGGGCGTCAGCTTCGCCGGTTCGGCGTTCGCGCAAAGCGTTGCGCTGCCGGTCAGACATGCGACGGGCGAGTTCGTGGTGTCGATGACCCCTGACGATCCGGAAGCCGCCGAGGCGGGCCTGGGTCTGGCGAGCTACAGGCTCAGCAAGGTGTTCACCGGCGGCATGGTCGGCTCGGCCAGGGGGCAGATGCTGACGGGCGGTCCGGAAGGGTCGCAGGACACCGGGACCTATGTGGCGATCGAGCGCTTCGTCGGTTCGCTGGACGGGCAGGAAGGAGCCTTCCTGCTGGCCCATCGCGGCGACATGACGCCCGACGGCTACACCCTGACGATCAGCGTGGTCCCGAACTCCGGAACCGGCGCGCTGGAGGGGATCGAGGGCGAGTTCGGCCTGACCGTCGGTCCGGATGGCGCGCACCACTACGATCTGGCCTATCGCCTGCCCTGAAGATCCCATTCCTTCTTCCCCGAGGGGAGAAGGACAACCATGCCTAACCCTTCTTCGCCGCCTCGATGGCCGCGTTCACCTCGTCGGGGGCGATGGTCTTCGTCGTACGGCCGTTGATGAAGAAGGTCGGTGTGCCGATCAGGCCAAGGGTGCGGCCGACGGTATGGATGTCGACCAGATGGCGGGTCATTTCGGGGGCGCTCATCGCCGTCCGGGCCGCCGCCATGTCCACGCCGTTCTCGACCAGGATGCGGTCCACGGCCTCATGCGTCAGGCCCGGCTCGGCCAGCAGCGCCTGATAGACCGGCAGATACTTGCCCTGCTGGTGCGCCGCCAGGGCCGCGCGGGCGGCATATTGCGAGGTGTCGTCGTCGGGCGAATCCAGGATCGGCCAGTCCTTGAACACGAAACGCACATCCGGGTGCGCCTGCATCAGGGCCACGAACTCCGGCGCCACCGACTTGCAGCCCGGGCAGCGGTAGTCGAAGAACTCGATCACCGTCACCCTGGCGTTGGCCGGGCCGTAGGCCGGATCGCGCGGATCGATGTTCAGCAGAGCTGGATTGGCGGCCGCCGCCGTGTTGACCGCCTCGGCGCGCTGCTCGGCCTCGCGTTGCTGCAGGGCCGTGTTCACCTCGACCAGGATCTGCGGGTTCTTGAGCAGATAGGACCGAACGCGCGTGTCGAACCCGCCGAACGCCTGCGTCCCCGCCAGCACCAGCGCGAGCACGGCGATGATCAGGGCGGCGGGCGCCAGCCAGGGCGAGCCCAGCCATGCGGGCGGAGCGGCGGGCCGGGGGGTCTCGTCGGTCATGAATAGCCTTGCTGGGATCAGTTGGAGCCGGGCGGAAGAACGCCCTGCGGCCGGCGGCGTTCACGCCGTTCGTCCATGGCCTCGACATCGTCCATCGTCGCGCCGGAGGCCAGGACAATGTCCATCGCGCGGCGCCACTCGATGGTGTCGCGGTCCAGCATGTCACGGGCGCGCAGGGCGAACTGCGTCGCCTGCTCCTGGGCGCCGACGGAGAAGTAGTATTCGGCCGAGGCGAGGCGCGCCTCGCCCTCCTTGCCCTGGCTGGCGTAGGCCTGACCCAGCAGGCGCCAGGCCATCGAGTTTTCAGGCTCCAGCGCCGAGGCGCGCTTCAGCTGATCCACGGCGTCTTCAAGGTTCTCGGGCTTGTTGGTCTCGATCAGGGCGTGGCCCAGGTTGATGCGCAGGAGCGGCGCGTCGGGCTTCAGCTCCACCGAGCGGCGGTGAGCGACCACGGCTTCCTCGGCGCGGCCCTCCTCGAACAGAATCTGGCCCTTCAGCTCCCAGAAGTAGGGATTCTCGGGCTGTTCGGCCAGCATCGCGTCGATGGCGTCCAGCGCCTTGTCGGTCTGGCCGTCGCGGTACCAGGCGATGGTGCGGGCGTAGCGCGCGGCGGGCGAGGTGTCCGACGACGGATAGGTCCACAGGGTTTCCGTCGGCGGGTTCATGAAGGCGCGGATCTTGGCGAGGATCAGGGCGTGCTGGGCCAGACGCTCGGGGCTGTCGACATGGCCGTAGTTGTCGGCCTGTTCGACCGGACGGCGCAGACCCTCGATCCGGGCCGACGACAGCGGGTGGCTGCGGAAATAGGGATAGCGGCGGGCGTCGGAGAACACCTCCTGCGAGCGGAAATTCTCGAAGAACTCCAGCAGGCCGCGGCCCGATTCTCCCGCTCGGTCGAGCGCGCGCAGGCCGCTCAGGTCCGCTTCACCCTCCTGGCCCTGCATGTAGCGGAGCGCGCTCAGGGTGCCGAAATACTGGCTGTTGCCGAACAACACGGCGGCGGCGTCCGGCGCGCCGGCGGCGGCGGCCAGGGCGCCCAGCGCCATGGTCATCAGCATCGGCTGCATGCCGGCCTGCTGGGCCCCGTCGCGCAGGGTGTGGCGGTTCTTGATGTGCCCGGCCTCGTGCGCGATGACGCCCAGAAGCTGGTTGGGGTTCTTGGTCTGCAGGATCAGGCCTGTGTTCAGGCCCAGCACCCGCCCGCGCGTGGCGAAGGCGTTCAACTCGGCGTCGTTGATCAGCAGGATCTCGATCTCGTCCGGCTCCAGGCCCATGGCCGTGAAGACGGGATCCGACCATTCCCGGATGATCCCCTCGACCTCGGTGTCGCGGATGAAGGACTGGGCCGAGGCCGGGGCGGCGGCCGCCAGGATGGCGACGGCCGTGCCGACAGCGGCGGCCGTGCGGGCGGCGACGCGGGAAAGCCAGGTCATGACGGACCTCCTAAGCGACTGACGCCCCCGTCCCGCCGAACCAATCTAGTCCGCCATTCTCACCGACGCCACCACCCACGTTTGGGCTTTTCGGGCGGGGCGGCGATCTGGGCCGGATCTTCCGCGATGATGGCGGCGATATCGATCTCAGGCTCAGGCCTGGCGACCGGTTCGGAGACCACGACCGGCTCCGGGGCGGGAACGGGTTCCGGCTCGGCCTCGGCGGCGATCTCCTCCGCCGCTTCGGCGGGGCTGACGTCCAGCAGGGCCTCGATCTCCGGCGCAACCTCGGCGCTCACGTCAGCGGCGGCCTTGCGGCGGACACGGCGGCGCTTGGGCGCTTCAGCGATCTCGACGGGGGCGATCTCGAGCGCAGCGGCGTCCTCGGCCGGCTCCTCGACGCGGGTGGCGATGGGGGCGTCGATGTCGCCTTCCAGCGTCATGCCCTCGGTGGAGGCGCGGGCTTCCTGCCCAGCGCCACGTTCGCCCCGGCCACGTCCACGGCGGCGGCGGCGACGGCCGCCCTCGCGTTCGCCGTCAGGTCCGGCGTCGGCGACGGCCGCGAGGCCCTCGACCGGTTCGGCGGCGGTTTCAGAGCGTTGCGGCGCATCGCCGTGCGGATTGATCGGGTCGAACCAGACGTAGGGGTCTTCCAGCGACGGCGTACGGCCGCGCACCCAGGTGAAGCCGTCCCGGTCGCCGTCCTCGCGCACGCGGCGTCCGCCCCGGCGGCCCCGGCGCCGGCGGCGTCCAGCCTCGCTGTCGTCATCGTCGTCAAAGGCGGCGACGGGTGCGACGCCCTCGGCGTCGACGGAACCGCCTTCGCTGCGGCCCCGGCCGCCCCGGCCGCGTCCACGGCCCCGACCGCGATCCCTGCCGCGGCTTTCGCCCTCGGCGCCCTCGGCCCGCTCGCGCGGTTCGTCGTCGTCTCCGTCCTCGCGGTCCAGGTCGGCGTCGAGGGCGAAGTCCTCGTCGTCTTCCTCGTCCTCGTATTCGTCGATGAAGGTGTCGTCGAAGTCATCGTGCAGGTCGATCGCGGCGGCCGGATCGGCGGGCACGAAGTCCTCGTTGGTCTCTGTGCGCTCGATGGCGTGGTCGCCCTGGGCCAGCCGGTCGTCGATCTGGATCACCACGTTCAGGCCACGGCGCTCCAGCAGGCGCTGCAGATAATCCCGTTTGTGATTGAGGATATAGAGGGCGACGTTGGTGCAGACGCGCAGGTTGATCGAACCGGCGCCGTTGCGGCCGGCCTCGATGTCCACGGCGCGGAGCACCATCAGGGCGGCGCTCTCGGCCGAGCGGATGCGGCCCGCGCCCTGGCAGTGCGGGCAGACCTCGGTCGCCCCTTCGATCACGCCGAGACGGCGGCGCTGGCGGCTGATCTCCATCAGGCCGAAGCCGGAGATCTTGCCCATCTGGATGCGGGCCCGGTCGGTGGACAGGGCGTCCTTCAGGATCTTCTCGACCGTGCGGTTGTTCTTCGACTCATCCATGTCGATGAAGTCGATGACGATCAGGCCGGCGAGGTCGCGCAGGCGCAACTGGCGGGCGGCCTCGACGGCGGCTTCGCAGTTGGTCTTGAACGCCGTGGCCTCGACGTTGCGCTCCTTGGTCGACTTGCCGGAGTTGACGTCGATGGCGACCAGGGCCTCGGTCTGGTTGATCACCAGATAGCCGCCGGACTTCAGCGGCACGACCGGCTGGTGGATCTGCGTCAGCAGCTCCTCGATGCCGTTGGCGGCGAACAGGGGCTTGGACCCCTGGTACAGGTGCACCTTCTTGGCCTGGGCGGGCATCAGCACGCGCATGAAGTCGCGCGCCTCCTTGAAGCCCTCGACGCCCTCGACCTGGATGCCGTCGAAATCCTTGTCGAACATGTCGCGCACGGCGCGGCGGACCAGGTTCTCTTCCTCGTAGATCAGCGACGGGGCGTGGGAGGCGAGGGTGGTCTCGCGGATCGTCTCCCACAGGCGCAGCAGGTATTCGTAGTCGCGCTTGATCTCGGCCTTGGTGCGCTTGGCGCCGGCCGTGCGGATGATCAGGCCCATGCCGTGCGGCACGTCCAGGGCGGCCGCGGCGGCCTTCAGGCGCTTGCGGTCGGTGGCCTGGGTGATCTTGCGCGAGATGCCGCCGCCCTTGCCGGTGTTGGGCATCAGCACGCAGTAGCGGCCGGCCAGCGACAGCCAGGTGGTCAGGGCCGCGCCCTTGCCGCCGCGCTCGTCCTTGACGACCTGCACCAGCATGACCTGCCGGCGCTTGATGACGTCCTGGATCTTGTAGCGGCGCATCAGGCGGCGCTTCAGGCGCTCTTCCTCGGCCATCCCGCCTTCGGAATCGCCATCGTCGCTGTCGCGGGCGTGCTCGTCGTCCTGATCGTCGTCCGAATGCGCCTCGGCCATGATGGCTTCGCGGTCGGCGACCGGGATCTGGTAGTAGTCGGGGTGGATCTCGTTGAAGGCCAGGAAGCCGTGGCGGTTGCCGCCGTATTCGACGAACGCAGCCTGCAGGCTGGGTTCTACGCGGGTGACCTTGGCGAGATAGATGTTGCCGCGAAGCTGGCGCTTCGCGCGGGATTCAAAGTCGAATTCCTCGATCTGACGGCCCTCGACGATCGCGACGCGGGTTTCCTCCGCGTGGGCGGCGTCGATCAACATGGTCTTTGACATGTATAGTCTCTCTCTGGCGCGCTCGGGCCGTGCCTTCTTGGGCAGCGGCGGCTCGCCGAATGGGTAGGGGGGGATGGGCGAATGCGCGCGAAGTCCCGTCGCCCGGCGCGAAGCCTTGGGCGAAGATGGTCGTGTCAGACCGGGTGGGAGCGCAGGCGGTCAGGCCCATGGGTTGTTCAGCGTCCTGGGACCGGACGCGCCGATAAGGGCGTCCCGATCCCGGTCGTCGAAGCGTCTGGCGAATGCCCGACGTTCTCGGATCGGTGGAAGTCTCGTCGGCGGTGAGGGCGCATCCGGGCCTGAGAGGCTCAGACGGACGCGATCAGGCGCCGACAAAACAAAGCATAGTGACGCGATACGCGAATTGAAAGGCGCGCTCTCAACCGAATGGGCCTTAACCGAATGGACAGGCTCTTCTGCCAGATTGACCCCAACGAATAAGGTGGGTCTCCGTCAGAATGAACGGGCAAGCGCGTCTGAACCTGTCGCAGTGGGGCGTCCGCGAGTGGTCGATGACCGCGCTCGCCATGGCCGTCATGCTGCTCGCCGTGTTCGTCGCGGGCCGGGGTCTGGCGTCCGGCGCGGCGGGCGATGTGCTGCAAATCCGCTTCGGCGGCGATGCAGAGCGCACCCGCGTCGTGATCGATCTGGAGACATCCGCGCGGGGCGAGGTCGTCGAGGCCGGCGCCGCCGCACGCGTCGTCGTGGGCCTGCGCGGTGTTCAACCGGGCCGGACCCGGGGCGGGCAGGGCTCTGGCCTGGTGCGCGGCTGGCGCGTCGCGGGCGCCGCCGGAAACGCACGTATCGAGCTGAACCTCGCCTCCGCCGCCGAGATCGAGCGCCGCTTCCTGCTGCCGCCCGGCGACGGGGTGAACCACTACCGCTACGTCATCGACCTGAAATCCACGGGCCGCGCCACGCCGCGCGCGCCTGCGAACGCTCCGGCGGCCCCCTCGCGCCCCGCGCCGCGCGCCGAGCGGCCGCTGATCATCATCGACGCCGGCCACGGCGGCCACGACCCCGGGGCCACCGGCGCCCATTCGCGTGAAAGCGCCGTAACCCTGGCCGCCGCCCTGGCCCTGAAGACCGAGCTGGAGCGCACGGGCCGCTACCGTGTCCGCCTGACGCGTGAGACCGATGTCTATGTCGACCTGTACCAGCGGGTCCGCATCGCCCGGAACGCCGGGGCCGACCTGTTCATTTCGCTGCACGCCGACGCCGGGGCTGATCCGGCCACGCGCGGGGCCTCGGTCTACACCCTGTCGGAACAGGGCGCGGGTCGGGCGGTGCGCGAGTTCACCCGCAGCGACGACTGGCACCGCAGCCTCAACCTGCCGGGCCGCGACCCGTCGGTGGACCGCATCCTGCTGGACATGACCCAGCGTGCGACCCAGAACCGCTCGGCCCAGTTCGCCCGCACCCTGCTGACCGAGATCGAGGACGCGGACCATCCGTTGCTGCGCCGCAGCCACCGCGATGCGGGCCTGGCCGTGCTGCTGGCCCCCGACGTGCCCGCCGTGCTGCTGGAGATGGGCTTCATCACCAATCCCGAGGACGAGCGCTTCCTCAACGACAGCGGCCACCGCCGTCAGCTGATGCGCGCAGTGGCCGAGGGAATTGACGCCTATTTCGCCGAATTGTCGGCCCCGGTGATGTACGCCGGAACGCCTGAGACGGGCGGCGCCCGCTAGCTCTTTCCGCGACGCCCGACGCGGGCTAAACCGCTCGTATGCGTCTGTCGGATTTCAAGGTGAAGATCGCCGAGCGGTGGCTCGTCATGGCCGGTATCGGCCTGCTGGGCGCCATCGCCGTGGCCGGGCTGGTGCTGGCGATCTACGCCGCCTGGCTGTTCCATGACCTGCCGGATGCGGGCGAGCTGGCCGACTATCGTCCCGCGACGGCCACGCGCGTCTACGCCGGCGACGGCACCCTGATCGGCGAGTTCTCGGACGAGCGCCGCATCTATGTCTCCTACGACCAGATCCCGACGACCGTGGTTCAGGCCTTCCTGGCGGCTGAAGACCGCAACTTCTTCACCCACGGCGGCATCGACGTGTCCGGCATCGGTCGGGCCATGTTCAAGAACGTCTTCAACGTCCTGACCGGCCGGCGGCTGGAAGGCGGCTCGACCATCACCCAGCAGGTGGCCAAGAACGTCGTCCTGTCGAGCGAGGCCAGCCTGAACCGCAAGCTGAAGGAGGCGATCCTCTCCAGCCGGCTCGAGGCGACCCTGTCGAAAGAGCAGATCCTCGAGCTCTATCTGAACGAGATTTTCCTCGGCTACCGCTCCTACGGCGTGGCTTCGGCGGCCTACAACTACTTCGGCAAGTCGCTGCAGCAGCTGACCCCGGCCGAGGCCGCCTTCCTCGCCGCCCTGCCCAAGGGGCCGAACAATTACGACCCCCGCAAGCACCCCGAGGCCGCCAAGGGCCGCCGCGACTGGGTTCTGCGCGAGATGAACCAGAACGGCTTCATCGACGACGCCGAACTGACCCTGGCCCTGAACACGCCGCTGAAGGCCAACGCTGCGCCGCAACGCGCCGCCTACCGCGACGCCGACTATTTCGTCGAAGAGGCCCGGCGTCAGGCCACGGCCCGCTTCGGCCGGGAAAAGGTCAACGGCGGCGGCTATTACCTGCGCACCACGCTTGATCCCGAACTTCAATCGGCGGCGCGCAACGCCCTGATGAAGGGGCTCGAAAATTACGACCGTCGCCACGGCTGGCGCGGCGCCTGGGGCACGACCGATTTCGCCGAGGGCTGGCAGGCCGCCGCCCTGAGGAAGACGGTCCCCGCCGAACGCCGCGCCTGGCGCGCCGCCGCCATCGAGAGCGTCTCGGGCAACAGCGTCCGCATCCGCACGGCCAAGGACAACGAGACGGGGTCTCTGATCGCTTCGGACGCCGCCTGGGCCAACGCCAACCGGCAGCTGAAGCGCGGCGACCTGATCTTCGTCGAGCCCCAGGGCGGCCAGTTCGCCCTGAAGCAGGTGCCCGCCGTCAACGGCGCCCTGGTGGCGATGGACCCCCAGACCGGCCGGGTGCTGGCCATGGTGGGCGGCTATTCCCACGCCCTGTCCAGCTTCAACCGCGCCACCCAGGCGAACCGCCAGCCGGGCTCGGCCTTCAAACCCTTCGTCTATGCGACGGCGCTGGAGGGGGACTACACCCCGGCCTCGATCGTGCTGGACGCCCCGATCAGCTTCGCCGGCGGCCCCAACGGCCAGCGCTGGAGCCCTGAGAACTACAGCAGGGAATATTACGGCCCGCAGACCCTGCGCCGCGGGCTTGAGCTGTCGCGTAACGTCATGACCGTGCGTCTGGCCGACGACATCGGCATGAAGAACGTCGTCAGCCTGGCCTCGCGCATGGGGGTGTCGGACACCCTGCAGCCCAATCTGTCGGTGTCGCTGGGGGCGGGCGAGACCACGCCCTACAAGCTGACCGCCGCCTACGCCGCCTTCGTCAACGGCGGCCGCCGTATCGAGCCCTATCTGATCGAGATGATCCAGGACCGGAACGGCGAGACCATCTACCGTGCCGACCAGCGCCAGTGCCGCGAATGCGGCCGGCCCTTCGACGGTCAGGAATCGCCCCGTCTGGCCCCGCGCGGCCAGCAGGTCATCAACCCGATCACCGCCTACCAGATGAGCTCGATGCTGGAAGGCGTGGTCCAGCGCGGCACCGCCGCCAGCGCCCGGGGCCTCGGCCGCTGGGTCGGCGGCAAGACCGGCACCACCAACGAATACCGCTCGGCCTGGTTCGTGGGCTTCACCACCGACATCGTGGTGGGGGTCTTCATCGGTTTCGACGACAACCGTCCGCTCGGGTCCGGCGAGACCGGCGCGGCGACCCCGGTGCCGATCTTCACCGACTTCATGCAGGTGGCGCTGAAACGCCGTCCGGCGCGGCCCTTCGTGCGTCCTCGTGATGCGGTCTTCCGCACCGTCAACGGCGTCGAGGAAGCCTTCCGCAAGGGCACCGAGAACCGCCATCGGGAGGCTCCCGCCGAGATGCCTCTGCCCCCGGGGCCGCAGAATTACGAGGACGTCGTCCGTCGCGAGCTTGAGGAGAAGGCCCGCCAGGAAGCCGGCCCGCCGCCGACCACCGCGCCGCCTCCGGCCCGAAAGGAACCGGCCGAGGACTTGAGCGGCCTCTACTGACGCTCTAGGTAAGCCCATCCGACGCGCCCCGTGACATCGCGGGGCGCGTCTTTCTTTCCTGTCGCACGGAGATCGCGATGAGACCGGATGTCGAGGCCATGAAGGCCGACATCGAGCAGAGCATCGCTCTGCTCAGGAGGCGTCTTTGACTGGGATGTCGCCCTACGAAAGCTCGATGAGCTGAACGCCCGAGTCGAGGACCCGACGCTGTGGGACAACCCCGAGGCCGCCCAGGCCCTGTCGCGCGAGCGCTCCAAGCTGGAAGCCTCGGTCAACACCGTCCGCGAGATGGAGACCGGGCTGGAGGAGGGCGTCATGCTCTCCGAAATGGCCGACGAGGAAGGCGACGAGGCGACGCTGGAGGAGGCGCGCGCCCAGCTGAAGGCCATCAAGGACCGCGCCGGCCGCGCCGAGCTGGAGGCCCTGCTGTCCGGCGAGGCCGACGGCAACGACGCCTATCTGGAAGTCAACTCCGGCGCAGGTGGCACCGAAAGCTGCGACTGGGCCGGGATGCTGCTGCGCATGTATTCTCGCTGGGCCAAGGCGCATGGCTATGAGGTTGAGCTGGAAGCCTCGGAAGACGGCGATCAGGCCGGCATCAAGTCGGCGACCATCCTGATCACCGGCCCCAACGCCTATGGCTGGCTGAAGTCGGAATCGGGCGTCCACCGTCTGGTGCGCATCAGCCCCTATGACGCGGCCGCCAAGCGCCACACCAGCTTCGCCTCAATCGGCGTCTCGCCGGTCGTGGACGACACCATCGAGATCGACATCAACCCGTCCGACGTGCGCACCGACACCTACCGCGCCTCCGGCTCGGGCGGTCAGCACATCAACAAGACGGACTCGGCCGTGCGCCTGACGCACATCCCCACCAACACCGTCGTCGCCTGTCAGGCCGGCCGCTCCCAGCACCAGAACCGCGAACAGGCGTGGAAGATGCTGCGCGCCCGCCTGTACGAGCTTGAGCTGCAGAAGCGCGAGGCCGCGGCCCAGGCCCTGGCCGACGCCAAGACGGACATCGGCTGGGGCCACCAGATCCGGTCCTACGTCCTGCAGCCGTACCAGATGGTCAAGGACCTGCGCACCAACGTCGAGACGTCCGACACCCAGGGTGTCCTCGACGGCGACCTCGACGCCTTCATGGGCGCGGCCCTTGCTGCCCGGGTCGGCGAGACGCGCGGGAGCACGGTGGAATAGAAAAAGGCCCCGGATCGCTCCGGGGCCTTTTGTCTTTTCAGGCTTCGAAGGCTTACGCCGCCGGGCCCATGCTGATGACCTGCGGCGAGGCCTCGGCCGAAGCAGCGGCCGAAGGGGCCGGGCTGGACGGACGCGGGGCGTCGCGGCGGCCCTGGATGCAGCGGCCCTGGAAATAGGCGCCGACGTCGATCGACAGTTGCTCGGCGGTGATGTCGCCGTCGACGTATGCGGTCGAGACCAGCTTCACCTGCTTGCCGTTGACGGCGCCGACGATGCGGCCGCGCACTTCGATGTAGTCGGCGGTGACGCCGCCCTCGATAGCGCCGGTCTCACCGACGATCAGGCGGCCGACGCGGACGTCGCCCTTGATCTGGCCGTCGATCTGCAGGTCGCCGCCGCCCGAGACATTGCCTTCGAACTGAAGGTCGCCGGACAGGGTCGACAGGCCGCGCGCGGGGCCGGGAGCGGGCGACGGGGCGGCCGAGCGCGCCGGCGCGGCGCCGGGGCTGGGCAGGTCCGGCAGCGGCGGGATCGCCGGGCTGCTGGGACGGGCCGGGTTGGCCGGGGCGGGGGATTTGGACTTATTGAACAAGTTGGTCTCCGGCTCTCATGAAGCGGGCGGGGTTTTGGGGGCGGCCGTCCATCCACACTTCGTAATGAAGGTGGACGCCGGTCGAACGTCCGGTGGTTCCCATGGCGCCGATGCGCTGGCCAAGCGCGACCGTCTGGCCTGCGCGGACAGCCATGGAGTTCAGATGGGCGTAGCGCGTCTTGAAACCGCGACCATGGTCTACCTCAACGGTGTTGCCATACCCTGAACGGACGCCGACAAAACTCACAACGCCGGGAGCGGTCACATAGATGGGCGAACCCAGCGGCGCGGCGAAGTCCTGGCCCTGGTGCAGGGCAGGGCGGCCGTTGAACGGATCGAAGCGCACGCCGAAGCCCGAGGTGGTGCGCGCCGGCGTCGGACGGTGGAAGGGCAGGCCCTCGGCCGCGTCGGCGAGGTTGCGCATGTCCGACAGATTGTCCGCCGCATGGCGGATGCGCACCGCGAAGGGCTCGTCCACGTCCAGAATGGCGGCCAGCGCCCGCGGATCGCCCGCATCGACCAGCGGCCCGCCCAGCGCCTGTCCCTGCGGCGAATAGGCGGACGGGTTCAGCCCGGCCAGGCGGAAAGCGAGGCGCAGGCGCTCGGCCCGGGTGTGGGCCACGGTCTCAGCGCGGTCGATCAGGCGCTCCTGATCCATGCGCACGGCCACGATCCGCTGGATCGGCGTGCCGTCGGCGCTGGGCGAGGCGGGTCGCAGCTCGCGCTCGGCCCCGTCAACGCCATGGAACATGGTCATGACCGTGGTCAGGGCCGCGTGGCGGCGCTCGACCATCTGGGCCATTTCGTCCAGCGAACCCGTCGTGGCGCTCATGCGCACGATGGCGGTGTCGAGCCGGGCTTGCAGGTCGGCGTTCAGCCGTTCCGACGCGGCGCGGGCCTGCGACAGGGCGCTGCCGGCCTGGGCCCGGTTGACCATGTCGATCAGGAAGCCGCCGGACGCCACCACGGTCCACCCCGCGAAGGCGAGGGCGCCCAGCGTGATCAGGATCTGGCGGCCGGGGGTGAGGGCGACCGCCTTCACATCGTCGCCGCTGCGAAGATAGAGGTACCGAACAGGGAAAAACCGGTCCAAAAGCGACCGCTTCCCGGAACTCTGCTGATCGTCCATACGCAACGCCCCAACGTTGGACGACGTTATGCGGCCGCCGTGGCGCCACAGCAATACTGTTCACGCATTCTTAACCATCTTTACTGGTCATCACGCGAATAACAGCGGTCTCTTGACGAGATTCTCGCCTCTGAGGGGTATTGGCGAATCTGTTTCCCGTCGTTTCTGACCAGTGTCCGGCGCCTGACCATCTGTTTTCACAGGGCGCGGACGGCCTCCAGCACCTCGACCGCGTGGTCCTTGACCCGCACCTTGCGCCAGGTCCGGCGCACCACGCCGTCGGCGCCGATCAGGAAGGTCGCCCGCTCGACGCCCATGTATGTGCGCCCGTACAGGACCTTCTCGCCCCAGACGCCGTACGCCTCGCATACGGTGCCGTCCTCATCGGAGCCGAGGATGACCTTCAGGTCGTATTTGGCCTTGAACTTGTCGAGCTTCTTCACCGTGTCCCTGGACACGCCGATGACCGTCGCGCCGGCCTTCTCGAAATCGCCGATCACGGCGCTGAAATCCTGCCCCTCGCTGGTGCAGCCCGGCGTGTCCGCCTTGGGATAGAAATACAGCACCACCGCCTGGCCCTTCAGCCCGTCCAGCGACACGCGCCCGCCGCCATCGGTGGCGAGATCGAAAGCGGGGGCTTTTGACCCAACTTCAATCATTCTCTTCTCCGCTCATCCCCGCGAAGGCGGGGACCCAGTCCGCCGCATCCTTAAGGCCACCCAGACGGAACTCGTCAAACAGGTCGCGCCAATCCGGATTGAAGGCGTCAATCATCTGAAGCTTCCAGAGCCGGTTCCACTTCTTGATACGACGCTCCTTGCGGAACGCTTCTTCGCGCGTGGCATGGACCTGAAACCAGACCAACTGATCCACGCCATACTTCGCCGTAAACCCGCCAAGTGATTTCGCCCGGTGCTGTGCAATCCGGTTCAGCAGATCATCCGTCGAGCCCGTATAGAGCGTCCCGTTCCGACCACTGGCGACGATGTAGGTGTAGAACGCCATCGTCGGCACTCCGATTTCTCTGGGTCCCCGCCTTCGCGGGGATGAGCGGAAAACTAGATTGGCCTTACCAGAATAATTTGCCCCCGTTTTCCGGCTTGGACCTCGAACGCGCCCGAGGGCTGCTCAACCTCAGAGAGATCAAACTTTCGCTCAGGGTCAGTGATGACGTTGCCATTAATTCTGACGCCGCCACCTTTGATCAGATTGCCGGCCTGCTTCATTGAAGGGGCTAGCCCAGCTTCCTTGACCAAGGTGCTGGCAGACCGTTTCGTGAAGTGGTGGCCGTCATTACGGGCGATTTCTTCTGCTGTGCCACTCCAGAGCAGGTCTTTGGTGACGAGGGCGATTGTAACGCCACTTTCGAAGACGGCCTCCGCTGATTTCCGAGCACTCTCAGCCGCATCCGCCCCGTGCAGCATGGTCGTCGCCGCGTCCGCCAGCGCCTTCTTGGCGTCGTTGATGGCCGCGCCCTCCAGCGCTTCCAGCCGGGCGATCTCGTCCAGCGGCAGGTCGGTGAACAGGCGCATGAACCGGCCGACGTCGCCGTCCTCGGCGTTCCTCCAGAACTGCCAGTAGTCGTAGGGGCTCAGCTGTTCGGCGTTCAGCCACACCGCCCCCTGCGCCGTCTTGCCCATCTTGGCGCCCGACGCCGTGGCCAGCAGCGGCGTGGTCAGACCGAAGGCGGCCTTCTGGTCCACGCGCCGCACCAGATCGACGCCCGAAACGATGTTGCCCCACTGATCCGACCCGCCCATCTGCAGCGTCACGCCGTGGCGGCGGTTCAGCTCCAGGAAGT
>JAZKHQ010000001.1:5185-5690 GCA_040385285.1 Pseudomonadota bacterium | reverse complement strand
ACATCTTCGCGGGCAAGACCGTGGCCCTGTTCGCCGTGCCCGGCGCCTTCACCCCCACCTGTTCGGCGCGGCACCTGCCGGGCTTCAAGGATGCCCGCGAGGAATTCGGCACGAAGGGCGTGGACACCGTGGCCTGCCTCTCGGTCAACGACGCCTTCGTCATGGGCGCCTGGGCCGACAGCCAGGGCGTCGGCAAGGAAGACATCCTGATGCTGGGCGACGGCAACGGCGACTTCACACGCGCGGTCGGCCTGGCCCTGGACGGCAAGGGCTTCGGCATGGGCGAGCGCTCGCAGCGCTACTCGATGCTGGTCAAGGACGGCGTGGTCGAACAGCTGAATGTCGAACAGGGCGGAGAGTTCAAGGTGTCCTCGGCCGAACACCTGCTCGCGCAGCTGTAAGTGACTAGATCCTCCCCCGTTGGGGGAGGTGGCGCGGCGTTCTTGCGCCGTGACGGAGGGGGCCTGCGGCAAGCGCTGGTGTCCGTGGCCAGGGGGGGGGGGGG
>JAZKHQ010000001.1:0-5175 GCA_040385285.1 Pseudomonadota bacterium | reverse complement strand
CCACTCCGTGGTCCCCCTCCCCCAATGGGGGAGGATTTGACCACCGACGTCTTCACGCCAGAGAAGCGCAGCGCCGTCATGCGGCGGATCAAGGGGAGTGACACGGGGCCGGAGATGGCCGTGCGGCGCATCCTCAAGGGCGCGGGGATCGGTTATCGCCTGGGCGGCCGCGGCCTGCCCGGGCGGCCCGATCTGGTGATGCAGGGACGCCGGGCCGTGGTCTTCGTCCACGGCTGTTTCTGGCACGGGCATGATTGCCCCCGGGGATCTCGACAGCCCAAGGCCAACGCGGACTACTGGACCGCCAAGATCGGCCGCAACCGGGATCGTGACGCCCGCAACGATCAGGCGCTCGCCGACGCCGGCTGGCGCGTGATCACGGTCTGGGAATGCGAAATGAAGACGCCGGAGTTCGCCGACCGGCTGGTCGGGACCGTCCGCGATCAGGCGGCGACGGTGTCCTCGTCGTCGAAGACCTGAGTCTCGCCCGCCAGCACCTGCTGCACCGCGCCCAGCAACATCGGCGGGGTGATCGGCTTGGGCACGAAATAGGTCATGCCGGCGGCGGTGCAGGCGGCGATGTCTTCGGGCGCCGTGTCGGCGGTGACGGCGATGACCGGGACATGGGCGTTCGGCCCGCCGCCGGCGCGCAGCCGCCGCGTGGTCTCGCGGCCGTCCAGCTCGGGCATCCGCACGTCCATGAAGATGATGTCGAAGGCCTCGACCTCGCAGGCTTTCAGCGCCGCCATGCCGTCGGCGGCGGTGGTCACGTCGCAGCCCAGCGGCAGCAGGATCAGCTGGATGGCGCGGCGGTTGATGTCGTGGTCGTCGACGACCAGCACCCGCATCGGACGGCCTTCCTCCTCGCCCTCTTCCTGATCGGCGACGGCCTCCGCGGGTTCAGCCACGGACACCGTGTGAACGGCCTCGACGACAGGGGCGGGCGCGGCGACGGCCATACGCACGTTGCTGAGGGCGCGGGCGGTGACGTCGCGGCTCTCGCGGTCCAGGGCGGGCGCGATGACGGGCGCCACATCGCTGGCGCCGAACATGACGGCCAGGGTGAAGCTGGCGCCCTCGCCCGGCGCGCTGCGGGCGGTCAGGCGGCCCCCCATCAGTCCGGCCAGATGCCTGCTGATCGCCAGGCCCAGGCCCGTGCCGCCGTGCCGGGCGCTGACGCCTTCAGTGGTTTGGTCAAAGGCGGTGAACAGACGGCCCATCTGCTGGTTCGTCATGCCGGGACCGGTGTCGATCACGTCGATGACCACTGCGTGGCCGCCGGGCTCATCGTCCCAGGCCTGCAGCCCAAGGGTGATCGAGCCCGACTCGGTGAACTTCATGGCGTTGGAGACCAGGTTGTTCAGCACCTGACGCAGCCGCATGGGATCGCCGCGCACCATGCAGGGAAGGGACGCCGCGCCCTCGACCCTCAGCTTCAGCCCCTTGGCGCGCGCCGGGGCCTGCCACAGGCGGATGGTCTGGGCGATCAGGCTGCGCAGGTTGAAATCGACGGTCTCGACGCTCATGCGGCCGGATTCGAGCTTGGCGTGATCCAGCAGGTCGTCCAGCAGGGCCTTCATCATCAGGCCGGCGTCGGTGATCAGCTGGGCCTGGGCCCGGGCGGCCGCGTCGCCGGCGCCACGCTCCAGCTCGGCCGCGCCGGTCAGGATGGCGCTGATGGGCGTGCGCAGGTCGTGGCCGATCGTGGCCAGGAAGGCGCTGCGGCTTTCCATGACCTGTTCGGCCTTGGCCTGGCCTTTCTCGGCTTCAAGGCGGGCGGACTCTTCCGACTTGCGGGCCAGCTCCATGCGCTGCCAGGTCGACAGGCAGTAGGCGACATAGACCCCGACCGCGACGGTCGCGGCGGCGATCATCGGGCTGGTGGCGCCGTTGATGGCCATGAAGAAGGGTGTCGAGGCCAGATAGGCGAACTGCACCGAGGCGGTCAGCATCATCACGGTGGTCGAGCGGGGGGCGTTGATCACCGAATAGATCGACCCGGCCGACAGCAGGATGGCGGCGCAGACCCCGCCCATCGGCCCGCCCACGATCCACAAGGGGATCGACAGGCTGCCGAAATAGCCGGCGTTGGAGATCAGCATGACGCAGCCCGCGGTGTTCCGCAGGGGGCCCATGCGCTCGGTCTTGCCGTCATTGATGGGGGCGAAGACCAGAAGGTCGAGCAGCTGGATGAGGAAATAGCCGCTCATCCACAGGATGCCGAAGCTCCAGCCGAGGATGGGGCTGAAGACCATGGCGCTGGCCGCGCCCATGCCCAGCCGCTGCAACAGCGCCTTGCGCCGCTGGCGGATCGCCACGGCCCACGGGCTGGAGACTTCGGCGTAGGCCAGCGACATCAATGATCCCCACGACCGGGCGCTCTGAGGCCCGTTTCGCCCATCATGCCGATCTTGCCCTAACGCTCCGTCAACGGGCCCGCCGAAACCGCCTCGGAGACTGTGGAAAAGCCGTCGGCGCGCAGCCGGGCCGCCAGATCGCGCTTGATGCGGCTGACCAGCCCCGGGCCTTCGTAGATCAGGGCGGAATAGACCTGCACGGCCGTGGCTCCGGCGCGGATGCGGGCATAGGCCTCGGCCCCGCTGTCGATGCCGCCGACCGCGATCAGGGGCAGGCGGCCGTTCGCGGCCTCTGCGGCGGCGGACAGGGCCGCCCGGGCGCGCGCCTGCACCGGAACGCCGGACAGGCCGCCCGCCTCGGCGGCGAAGCGCGAGCGCAGGCTGTCGGGGCGGTCCAGCGTGGTGTTGGACACGATCAGGGCATCGACGCGGTGGGCGAGAGACGCCTCGACGATCATGGCGATCTCGTCGGCGGTCAGGTCCGGCGCGATCTTGAGGAACAGGGGGCCGCTGTTCGGCGCGCGGGCTTCGGCCATGCGGCCCAGCAGGTCGTCGAGGGCGGCGCGGCCCTGAAGCGCGCGCAGGCCCGGGGTGTTGGGCGAGGAGATGTTGGCGGTGAAATAGTCGGCGAGACCGGTCAGGCGCTTCAGGCCGGCGACATAGTCGGCCGCGCGGTCGTCCTGGTCCTTGTTGGCCCCCAGATTGGCCCCGACGATGCACCCGGACGGACGTCGCGACAAATGGCCGGCGAAGGCCTCGAGCCCCGCGTTGTTGAAGCCCATGCGGTTGATGATCCCCCGGTCCTCGCTGAGGCGGAACAGGCGGGGCTTCGGATTGCCGGGCTGGGGCAGGGGGGTGACCGAGCCGCACTCGACGAAGCCGAAACCGAGCCGCGACAGGCCGGACAGAGCCTCGGCGTTCTTGTCCAGACCGGCGGCGAGACCGACCGGATTAGGCAGGTCGAGGCCTGCCAGCGAGGTGCGCAGGATCGGGTCGTCGGCGGGCGGCGCAGGCAACAGACTGATCTTAAGGGCGGCGATGGCAAGGCCGTGGGCGGTCTCCGGATCCAGCCGGCGCAGGGCCCAGGCGCCGAGATCGGTCAGGCCCACGACGGCGCCTCGCCTTCGAAGCGGAAGGCCCCGTCCGCCGCGACCGCGAACCCCTGCGAGGCCGTGACGGCGCTGAGCGGCAGATCGGCGTAGAGATGGGGGAACAGATCGCCGCCCCGGGACGGCTCCCACTTCAGGGCCTCGCCCAAGGCGTCCAGATCGACGGTCAGCAACATCAGGCGGTCGCGCCCGGCGTAGTGTTTGCGGGCCGTCTCGGCGACCTGGGCGGCCGTGGACATGTGGATGTAGCCGTCAGCCAGATCGACGGCGGAGCCGCCGTAGCGTCCGGCGGCCTGGAAAGCGGCCCAGTTGTCTGCGCTGAGGATCTTGTAGGTCATTCGGCCCCGCCGCCCACGGCCTTGGGCGTCAGAAAGCCCTCATAGGCGCAGCGTCCGGCGGCATCGACGGTGAAGATGGCCGCCGCTCCGGTGGGGAAGCCCCCCGCCATCCGGTCCAGCACCGACGGCGAGGCGGCGCTTTCGATCAGATACTCGACCGCCAGCATGTGGACGCCCGGATTGTGGGCGATGACGATCAGGCAGCCTGCCTCGTCCTCGGACGCCTCGACGAAGCGCCGCAGCGTGTCGGGCGAGGCGTTGTAGAGGGGATCCTCGACCCGCACCTCGACATCGCCGAAGGCGTCGTGCAGCCCGTCCCAGGTCTGGCGCGTGCGCACGGCGGCGGAGACCAGGGCGTGGTCGGGGCGCAGGCCCCGCTCGGCCAGGGCCCGACCCATCAGCACCGCATCGGCGCGGCCCCGGTCGGACAGCGGGCGGTCGCGGTCGCGGCCCGACGGCGCGTCCCGTTCGGCCTTGGCGTGGCGCATGAGGATCAGACGATGCATGGCGGGGCGTTTAAGGCGCTTCGCCCTCGGCTTCCAGCCTTGCGCGTGATGCGGCAGGCTGGGGCATGAGAACGGCGGCGCCGACAGCAGGCTGGGCCGCGGCCTGGGGCCGGATGCGCGCATAGGCCTGACGCGTGGCTTCCATCAGGATCAGGCCGGCGGCGCCGGGGGCGATGCGGCTTCCCACCTGTTCGAACAGGTCGGCCATCCCCAGCAGCGGCGGCCACGGCGGAGCGTAGAGGGTCTGGGACCAGGCGGTCGGCTCCAGCCCCACCTCACGCACCAGCCGCTCCATCTGCCCCCGCGTGAACGGCCGGCCATGGCCCAGCGGCGTGGACTCTGCCCGTGACCAGAAACCTCCGCGCGCGGCGGCGACCAGAATGATCCGGCCAGCGGGGGCCAGCGCCCGCACCGCTTCGGCCATCAGGGCGCGGACGTCGTCGGCCTCTTCCAGCGCATGGACCAGCAGGATGCGGTCGAACGTCCCGGCGGCGAAGGGCAGGCGGCGGTCCTCGACCAGAAGGGTGCGGTTATGGCCGGCGGCGGGCCACAGCTCGACGCCTTGTCCGCCCGGCATGGCGGCGACCACCCTGCGGGCGCCGACGAAGGCATCCAGCCACGGCGTGGCGTAGCCGAGGCCCAGCACGTCGCAGCCGACGGCCTCTCCCCAGGCATCGTCCAGCCGCCGCGCCAGCAGGCGGCGCACCAACGCCCCGGCCGGCTCGCCGTAGAAGGTCCGAAGCTCTTCGATGCTGCGCCGCATGGGCCCACTATAGGCCTGCGCCGCCGCCCGCTGCTACAAGCCCGTCATGGCCCTGACCGTTCACCAGTTCCCGTGTCTCAGCGACAACTACGGCTTCCTCGT